>JAFLDB010000016.1 GCA_017302615.1 Sphingomonadales bacterium | reverse complement strand
CGGGGGCCGGGCGCGCCGCAGCGCTGGCACCGCCGGTTGGTTGCGGCGCCGGCTGTGGGGATGGGGCTGCCTGCGTTGGCGCGGGCGTCGGGCTTGGCGTCGGCGTCGGGCGCGGGGTTGCGGCAGTGGTCACCACCGGATTGTCGCGATCGACCGGACCCTGGGCGCCTTGCACAGGGCGCACGGTTGCACCGGGCAGGCGGTACCCGTCGACCGACTGGGCCGCCGCCGCCGGGCCAAGCAGCAGCGCCAGCGCCAGTGCGCCGGTTGCCGTCATGCTCCGCCCGGTTGTGCTCATTGTCCCTGATCCTGACTTGCGCGAAAGGGCGCGCCTAGCGCCCCCGGCACTGAATAGGAAGTGAACCCGTGCAATCCAACCGCTGACTTGTGCATTGCCCGCGATCGGGGCATGGCGCGTGGCATGGCAGACACACCCTCTCCGCTTCACCTTGGCCAGCAGAGCGCGCTTCCCGCCTCGCCCGAAGCCGCCGTGCTGGACTATGTTCCCAATCCGCGCGCCGGATCGCTGTTCATGGTCCGCTTTGCCGCGCCGGAATTCACTTCGCTGTGCCCGGTGACCGGCCAGCCCGACTTTGCCCATCTGGTGATCGACTATGCCCCGGGCGAAACGATCGTCGAATCCAAAAGCCTCAAGCTGTTCCTCGGCTCGTTCCGCAACCATCAGGGCTTTCACGAGGATGTGACCGTCGGCATCGGCCAGCGGCTGTTTGCGGAAATGCAGCCGCAATGGCTGCGGATCGGCGGCTACTGGTATCCGCGCGGCGGCATCCCGATCGATGTCTTCTGGCAAAGCGGCCCGGTCCCGGCCGGGCTGTGGGTTCCTGACCAGGGCGTGTCCGGCTATCGCGGGCGCGGCTGAAAGGCCACAGTGGCCGAGTAATTTTCCTGCCAAACGGCATTCGCCGTTTCATGCTGCAGTGCAATAAGATAGCGGGCGGCGCATCCCCAACCCCTTGATGCAAGGACCGTTCGCGATGCGCCTCTCTGCCGCTTTCCGCACCACCACCGCTTCCTTCGCCTGCGCCGCCGCCCTCGCCGGTGCCGCTCCCGCCTTTGCCCAGGACGCCACTGACGGCGAAGGGCTGGGCGAAATCATCGTCACGGCCCAGCGCCGCGCTGAAAACCAGCAGGACGTGCCGGTCTCGGTCGCGACCCTGCAGGGCGATACCCTGGCCGCAATCAGCGGCTCGGGCGCGGATATCCGCGCGCTGTCGGGCCGGGTCCCCAGCCTCAACATCGAAAGCTCGTTCGGCCGCACTTTCCCGCGCTTCTACATTCGCGGGCTGGGCAACACCGATTTCGATCTCAACGCCTCGCAGCCGGTCAGCCTGGTCTATGACGATGTCGTGCTGGAAAACCCGGTGCTGAAGGGCTTCCCGGTGTTCGACCTTGATCGCGTCGAAGTTCTGCGCGGTCCGCAGGGCACCCTGTTCGGCCGCAACACCCCGGCCGGGATCGTCAAGTTCGATACCGTCCGTCCCGATGCGGTGGGCAAGAACTACGTGCGGCTCGGCGCCGGCAGCTACGGCACGATCAATGCCGAGGCCGGGGTTGGCACGGGCGATGCGGATTCGGCCCTGTCGGCCCGCGTCTCGATGCTCTACCAGCACCGCGACAACTGGGTCGACAATCTCGACCAGCCGGGCACCAAGAACCTTGAAGGGTTCGACGATTTTGCCGCGCGCATCCAGGTGCAGGGCAAGCCCAACGACCGGCTGACCCTGCGCGCGACCTTCCAGGCCCGTCTGTTCGAAGGTTCGGCCCGCGTGTTCCGTGCCAATGCCTTTGCCAAGGGCAGCAACAAGCTGATCGGTCTGGGCGGCCCGGCCACCGCGTTTGACCGCAAGGTGACCCGCGCCGATGGCCTCAACTTCCAGAAGCTGACCAACATCAACAGCGCGTTCACCGCGGAATACGATGCCGGTCCGGTCACCATCACTTCGGTCACCAGCTACTGGTACGGCAATCTGGAAAGCCGCGGCGATATCGACGGCGGTTTCGGCAATGCCTTTGCCCCGACCATGGGCCCGGGCTTCATCCCGTTCTCGGCCCAGTCGCGCGACGATGTGCCCAGCCTTGACCAGTTCACCCAGGAACTGCGGATTGCCTCCAACAACACCGGCGGGCTGGGCTATCAGCTGGGCGTATTCTACTTTAGCGAAAAGCTGGACATCACCAGCTATGACTATGGCAGCCCGACCGACTGGAGCCCGGCCGCGATCGCCGCGCAGCGTCAGGACAGCGAGGCGCTGGGCGTGTTCGGCTCGGTCAACTACGAGTTCGAAGGCGGCCTGAAGCTGCAGGCCGGCGCGCGCTACAACCATGACAAGCGCACGCTGGTTGCCTCGCGGCCGTTCGATGTCCGTCCGGGCTTCCTCGGCTTTGGCGGACCGGTCGCGCCGCAGACTGCCAATGTCGGTGATGACGTGCTGACCTGGGATCTCTCGGCCAGCTATCCGATGGCTGAAGATGTCAACATCTTCGCCCGCGTCGCCAAGGGTTACCGCGCGCCGTCGATCCAGGGCCGTCTCGCTTTCGGCCGGACACTGTCGATCGCCGACAGCGAATCGACCATGAGCTATGAGGCCGGGATCAAGTCGACCTTTGCCGACGGCAAGGCCCGCTTCAACCTGACCGGGTTCTACTTCCGCACCGACGACATGCAGCTGACCGCGGTTGGCGGCGCGTCGAACTTCACCACCCTGATCAACGCCGACCGCGTGGACGGCTATGGTTTCGAGGCCGAGTTCGAAGCCCGTCCGGTCAAGGGCCTGACCCTGACTGCCGGCGTCTCGTACAACCACAACGAGATCAAGGATCCGAACCTCTATGTCGCGGGCTGCGGTGCGCCGTGCACCGTGACCGATCCGGTCCGCGTCGGCAGCCCGGGGATCTTCTCGATCAACGGCAACCAGCTGCCGCAGAGCCCGCGCTGGATCGCCAACTGGACGGCCGGCTATGCCGCGCCGGTCGGCGATGGCGAGGTCTATGTCTTCACCGACTGGGCCTACCGTTCGAAGGTGCAGTTCTTCCTGTATGAGTCGGTTGAATTCAGCGACGACAACCTGCTCGAAGGCGGTCTGCGGATCGGCTACCGCACCGGCAAGTTCGATATCGCGGCCTTTGCCCGCAACATCACCAACGATGTGTCGGCCGTGTCGGGTATCGATTTCAACAACCTGACCGCGATGGTCAACGAACCGCGCATCATCGGCGTGGAAGTCGGGATCAAGTTCTGATCCCGGCGATCATCGCTTGATGCAAAAGGCCCCGTCGGAGCGATCCGGCGGGGCTTTTCGCGTCAGGACTTCAGGATCGCCAGCAGGGCATCGACATCGGCTGCGTCCTGATAGAGCCCGAAGCCGACCCGCAGCACATCGTCGCGCAGGTCGGTAACGACGCCTTGCGCGGTCAGCGCGGCATAAAGGGCGGGGGCATCCGGCCCCTTGAGGGCGAGGAACCGGGCCTTCCCGTCTGAGGTAACCGTCAGCCCGGGCAGGGGATCGGCGGCCAGGAACCGGGCCTTCAGCGCATCGCAATGGGCCGAGATCGCCGCCGTATCCAGCCCTTCGGCATCCAGCATCCGCCGCACCGCGTTGATGCGGTAGATGCCGCTGGGATCGAAGGTGCTGCCCAGGAACCGGCGGCCATCGGGAGCATAGCCGACCCCGCCTTGCCGCGCGGCCAGATCGTCGAAGGCGGCGTACCAGCCGGTCACTTCGGGGCGCGGGGCAAAGCCGGGCGGGGCATGAAGGAAGCAGACCCCTTCGCCGGCCATGGCGTACTTGTAGCCGCCGGACAGGTAGAAAACCCGGTCGGCCAGCGCGGACAGGTCGGTCGGCGTGGCCATGAAGCTGTGATAGCCGTCGATCACCACCCACGGGCCTTCGGGCCGGGCGAGGGCGGCCAGCTGTTCGATCCCGTCCAGCACACGGCCGGTGTTGAATTGGACCTGGCTGGCAAAGATCAGGTCGAACCGGCCTTCGGCTGCTGTTTCGACAAGCTGGTCCAGCGGCACGGTGATGAGGTCGATCCGGCCGGCCTCGGCCCAGCGGAGCGACTGGCGGCGGAACGAATGGAATTCCCCGTCGCTTGCCAGCACGCGCGGGCGTTCCATCGGCAGGGCCGATAGGATCCGCAGCAGGAAATCGTGGGTGTTGGGCGAGAAGGCGATGCTGGCCGGATCGGGCAGGGCCAGCTCGGCAGCGATATGGCGCTGGGCCTCGGGGATTACCTCGCCGAAGACCTTGCCCCACTTGTGGTCGGCCAGATCGGCGGCGTCCTGCCATGCTGCCATGTGCCCGTCGAAGCTGGCATCGGGCCACAGGTGGTGGCTGTGCGCGGCAAAGTGCAGCCGTCCGGGCGCGGCGGATAGGGAACGGCTGAACAGGCGCTTGAAACTCACCGGACAAGCCTCATAGAGATGTCCTCAGCGACCACAGTTCGGGAAAGGCGCGCTTGCCCAGCGTGGAATGGAGATAGGCCGCGCCCGCCGTTCCGCCGGTGCCGCGTTTCCCGCCGATCACCCGCTCCACCGTGACCACGTGCTTGTGCCGCCAGGTCGCCATGGCATCGTCGATATCGACCAGCTTTTCGGCCAACTGGTAAAGCTCCCAATAGCGCGCGGTATCGCGGTAGACTTCCAGAAAGGCGGCCTCGACCGCCGGGTGCGGGGCATAGGCCTGCGTCACGTCGCGCTCCAGCACTTCGGCGGGAATGGCCAGGCCGGCACGGGCGGCAGCGGCGATGGCGGCATCCCACAGGCTGGGCGCGGCCAGCGCCGCTTCCATCGCCGCACGCGCTTCGGGCCGGTCATCCTGATAGGCCAGGAACCGCGCATCCTTCAGCCCGAGCATGTATTCGACCGTGCGGAACTGGTCGGACTGGAACCCGCTTGAGGGGCCGAGGCTGTCGCGAAAACGGGTGTAATCGCTGGGGGTCATGGTGGCGAGCACGTCCCAGCTCAGCGTCATCACCGCCTGGATCCGGCTGACCCGGGCCAGCGCCTTGTAGGCCGGAACCAGCGCATCGGCGGCGATCTGGTCCAGCGCCAGCCGCAGCTCGCGGATCATCTGCTTCAGCCACAGTTCCTTGGTCTGGTGGATGACGATGAACAGCATCTCGTCATCGCATTCGGTCTGCGGATGCTGGCAGGCCAGCAGCGCATCCAGATCAAGGTAGCGGGCATAGGTCATGGTCTCGGTCATGGACCGGACCATCGACCCAACCGGTTACGATTGCAACCGCTTAGCGAGTCCCCAGACCCCGCGCGATGATCCCGCGCAGGATCTCGCGCGTGCCGCCGCGCAGGGACCAGCTCGGCGCATTGTGGACGATGTTGGCCAGCACCCCGGCATAGGCCGCCGCGGTGCGCGGATCGGGTTCGGCATCGACCAGCTGGCGGGCGAAATCGGGCAGGGTCTGCTCCCACACCGCGCCGACGTCCTTGACGATCGAGGCCTGAAGGCCCGCGTCCTGATGGTTCTGCAACATCGCCGCGACCGAGCGCGACAAGCGGCGCAGCACGGCCAGCTGGGCGGTCAGGCGGCCGATGGTCGCCATCGCCGCATCGTCCTCGCGGCCCTTCAGCACTTCGATCAGCTGGTACATCAGCTCGATCGAGGAGAGGAACCGTTCCGGGCCGGACCGTTCGAAGGCCAGCTCGCTCATCACCTGGTTCCAACCATCGCCTTCGCGGCCCAGCAGGTTCTTGGCGGGAACGATGGCGTCCTCGAAGTGCATCTCGTTGAAGTGATGCTGGCCAGCGAGGTCGATGATCGGGCGGATCGTCAGGCCCGGCGTGTTCTTGAGATCGACCAGCAGCTGGCTGGTGCCGTTGTGCCGGTCGGCCGGGGTACCGCTGGTCCGGCAGAACAGGATCACATAGTCCGCCTCGTGCGCAAAGCTGGTCCAGACCTTGGTGCCGGTGACGCGGTAGACATCGCCGTCCTTCACCGCCTTGGTCCGGGTGGCGGCGAGGTCCGATCCGGAATCGGGCTCGCTCATGCCGATGCCGAAAGCCAGTTCGCCCGCGGCGATGCGGGGCAGCAGGGTTTCCTTCTGCTCGTCGGTGCCGAACTTGATGATCGAAGGGCCGGACTGCCGGTCGGCAATCCAGTGCGCGCCGACCGGGGCGCCCCAGGCCAGCGATTCCTCCACCACGACATAGCGCTCATAGGCGCTGCGCTCATGCCCGCCGTACTGCTTGGACCAGGTCATGCCGAGATAGCCGGCCTTGCCCATTTCCAGGCTGAACTGGCGGTCGAAGCCGTACCAGTTGTCGCTGCGCTGGCGCGGGGTGCGGTGGCCCAGGTGCTTGTCCAGGAACGCCCGGAACTCCGTGCGCAGAGCCAGGACTTCGTCGCTGTCCAGCGGCGGGGCGGGGAAGGGAATCGCGCTCATAGCTGTGTCACCATCGGCCAGTATCCATCGCCGCCGGCCGCCACTGCGGCCTTGCCCAGCAGCCTGGCCCAGAACACCTGGCCGCCGAATTCGTCGCGCCAGGTCCACAGCGAAGTCGTGTAGAGATGCAGGGCGTGCTCGCGGGTGAAGCCGATCGCGCCGTGCATCTGGGTGGCAATCCCGGCACCACTGCCGGCAGCCTCACGGGCGCGCAGCGATCCGGCCGCCACGCCCAGCACGTCGCCGCGCTCCAGCGCTTCGGCGGCGAGACCGGCGGCAGCGGTGGCGCAGGCCAGCTCGCCGGCCAGCTTGGCCAGTTCATGCTGCACCACCTGGTTCTTTTGCAGCGGCTTGCCGAACTGCACGCGGGTGGCGGTGTGGCTCAGCGTCATGTCCAGCGCGGCTTCCAGCGCTCCGGCGATCTGGTGCGCGCGCAGCGTCGCGCCTTCGGCCAGCGGGCAATGCGGCAGCGGGGCCTCGGCGTCGATCTCCCAGGCGATCTCCAGCGCCGGGCGCGGGTGGAAATTGACGGCGGAGCCGGCCTCGGCCAGCGACCAGCCGGAACGCGGGACGCGGTACAGGGTGTCGCCCACCGCCAGCGCCAGGCACGACAGGTGCTCGCCCCAGGCGACCCGCTCGACCCGACCTTTCAGGATGCCGTTCTCGACCGTCAGATGATCGGCGCGGGCCAGCCCGGCAGCGCCATCGGCCAGCGGCAGCCCGGCCTTGGCCAGCAGGCGGTTGGCGCCCATGGTTTCGGCCACCGGCAGCGGCACGGCCAGCTTGCCCAGCAGCATCAGTGCTTCGCCCTGTTCGGCGGCGGACAGGCCGAAGCCGCCCTGGTCCTCGCCCAGCAGCGCCAGCGGCAGGCCCATTTCCTCAACTTCGGCCCACAGCGCGTCCAGCCATTGGCCGCCGCGCGCCTGCGCTTGCGCCGCATCGTCGAGCGACCGCTCGAACAGGCGCTGGATCATCTCTGCAAGCATGTGTGCTGCTCGCTCCCTTGCGATAATGGTGCCGGCTGCAGGGATCGAACCCGCGACCCCCTGATTACAAATCAGGTGCTCTACCAACTGAGCTAAGCCGGCAACGTGGCCTTATGTGCAGGCGTCCTTAGTCCTATCGGGCGCCGAAGGTCCACCCCTCTGTGCGGGCAATTTCCGCAGTCAGCCCGGCGGGCTGCCACAGCGCGGGGTTCCGGGCCGCGCCGCGCAGCCAGGCGGCAGTGATCAGCGCGTCGCTGGCGTGATCGGCAATCGGGCCGCTCCCGCCCAGCGGCGCGCAGCCCAGCGCGATCAGGGCGTCGTCGAGTTGGCCATGGTCGCGGATCTTGCTTTTGGCCGCGCTGCGCCCGGCGGCCATGGCGGCAATGGTGGTATAGATTTCCACCACGGCAGAGCCGCTTTCGGGCAGGGGATCGACCGGCCAGACCGGCAGGCGGCCAGCCAGCCGGTGCAGCAGCCGCATGCCCGACAGGCTGGACTTGCCGACCTGCGCCGCGCCGACCAGGTTGAAATTGGAATAGGGTTTGCAGCCCATCGCTTCCTGCGCACGCTCGGTTACGCGCAGGCGCCCGCGCCCGCCCCCGAACCGGTCCCCCTCGCGCCCGCCGTGGCGGCGGAGATGACGGGACACTTCGGGGTGATCGACAAAGCTGGAAACGGACAGGTGCGGATCGTCCGCGCAGATCGTGTCGATCCGCGCCCACAGCGCATGGGCACCAGCCGGGCTGTCGTGCCAACCGGGAAAGAACGCCCCCATGTCGGCATGGGCCAGCGAAATGCCCATGTCGAAGCCGACCAGCGTGCCGGCGGGCAATTCGCCCAGCAGCCAGTCCAGCACTTCCGGACGGGACCAGCGATGACCGGGGCGGACCAGCACGGGCGCGGCCTCACCCTCGCGCAGCAGGGCCACGGCAATCCCGCGGTGCCGCTCCCCCGCCGCGCCCGACCAGTCGATCGCGGCGAAGTGGCGGAAGCGGTCCGGCCGATGGGGCGCACTGGTCACTGCTGATCGCTTTCCTACACTGCGGTGTGCTGTCACACTTGCGGATTATCGCAAGGAATCAGCCATTTTTTTATTTCCAGAACCCTGTGAACTTTGTCAGGTTCCGCGCCTGCGCCGGGACGCCTTCGGGTCAGCCCTGACGCTCCTTGCGCTTCCTGTCCCACCATTCCAGCCGCTTCAGCACTTCGCGTTCAAACCCGCGAGGAGCCGGCTGGTAATAGGCTTGCGGAGCCATGCCGTCCGGCCAGTAATTGGCTCCGGAAAAGCCGTCTTCCGCTTCATGGTCGTAAGCGTAGTCCTTGCCGTAGCCGATGTCCTTCATCAGCTTGGTCGGCGCGTTCAGGATGTTGGCGGGCGGAGAGAGGCTCCCGGTTTCCTTGGCGCTCTTCCAAGCCGCCTTCTGCGCCGCATAGGCCGCGTTCGATTTGGGTGCGGTGGCCAGGTACAGGCAGGCCTGGACGATCGCCAGCTCGCCCTCCGGACTGCCGAGGAACTGGTAGGCATCCTTGGCGGCAAGGCACTGGGTCAGCGCCTGCGGATCGGCCAGGCCGATGTCCTCGCTGGCAAAGCGGACCAGCCGACGCAGCACGTAAAGCGGTTCTTCCCCGGCGGTCAGCATCCGGGCGAGGTAGTAGAGCGCGGCCTGCGGATCGGACCCGCGCAGCGCCTTGTGCAGCGCCGAGATCAGATTGTAGTGCCCGTCACGGTCCTTGTCATAGACCGCCACCCGCCGCTGGAGGAACTTGCCGAGCCCGGCCGGATCGAGGGGTTCGATGATCCGTGCGTTGTACAGCGTTTCGGCCTGGTTGAGCAGGAACCGCCCATCGCCGTCGGCACTGGCTACCAAGGCTTCGCGCGCTTCGGGAGTGAGGGGGAGCGGACCGGCCAGTGCCTCTGCCCGGGCCAGCAGGGTATCGAGCGCGGCCGCATCGAGCCGGTGCAGGATCAGCACCTGCGCGCGGGAAAGCAGCGCGGCATTGAGCGCGAAGCTGGGGTTCTCGGTCGTCGCGCCGACCAGCGTCACCGTTCCGCGTTCCACGAACGGCAGGAAACCGTCCTGCTGGGCGCGGTTGAAGCGGTGGATCTCGTCCACGAACAGCAGGGTGCGCTGTCCGGCCCTGGCGGCGGCTTCGGCTTCGGCAAAGGCCTTCTTCAGGTCGGCCACGCCGGAAAAGACCGCGCTGACCGACAGGAACCGCATGCCCACCGCATCGGCCAGCAGCCGCGCCGTGCTGGTCTTGCCGGTGCCGGGCGGGCCCCACAGGATCATGCTGGACAGCTTGCCCGCAGCGACCATCCGCCCGATCGCCCCTTCCGGGCCGGTCAGATGTTCCTGCCCGATCACGTCCGCCAGACTGGCCGGGCGCAGCCGGTCGGCCAGCGGCGCGTCATCGGCCGGATTATCCGGCGCGGCCGGGGAAAGATCGTCTGGAAACAGGCCGCTCATACCCCCCTGTTAGACCGGGTCGGCGGCAATTGCATCGATTCGCGAACAGGCGTAGGTTGCAGGCATAATAATAACGCAGGAGAGCGGGTCATGAACAAGGTTGCAGGGGGCAGTGTGCCCACCAGCTTCTGGGTCATTGCCGGGGTGGGCATGATCTGGAATGCCATTGGCGGTTATCTCTATACATGGAGCAAGCTCGATCCTGCCGCGGCGCTGACCCAGGCCAGTCCGGCGATGCAGGACTATGTCGCCAACATGCCGGTATGGGCCCATCTGGGCTGGTCGCTGGGCATTTGGGGTTCGGTGGCCGGATCGGTGTTGATGCTGGTGCGCTCGCGGTATGCCGTGCCGGCGTTCCTGGTTTCGCTGGTCGGCGCGATCGTAAGCTACGCGGCGCAAGCCATGGCCGGAGTGTTTGAACCGGCGCTGTCGATCTTCATCGTGCTGGTGATTGCGTTCCTGTGGCACTATTCGCGCCGCAGTGCCGCGCAGGGCCTGCTCGGCTAGGATCAGGCCTTCGCCGCCGCTTTCTGGCGGATCAGCCGGATATAGGTATCGGCGACGACCTGGTTGATCTGGTCCCACGAAAACTCGCGGGCCCGCAGTTCGCCCGCGGTCCCGTGGGCGCTGCGCAGATCGGCATCCTCCACGTAGCCGCGCAGAGCCTCGGCGAACTGGTGGACCGCGCCGGGACGGATCAGGCGGCCGGACTTGCCGTTGTCGACCAGGTTCTGGCTTCCGGTTGCGGCGGCGGCGACCACCGGCAGGCCGCAGGCCATCGCTTCAAGGCTGACATTGCCGAAAGTCTCGGTGGTGGAGGGGAAGAACAGGACGTCCATCGAGGCGACCGCCTTGCCCAGGTCGGTGCCGGACATGAACCCGGCGAAGACCGCATCGGGCAGGCGCGCTGCAAGCCAGCCGCGGGCCGGGCCATCGCCGACGATCAGCGTGCGGTGCCTGACCCCGCGGCGGCGCAGTTCGTCGATCGTGTCGGAGAAGACGTCCAGGCCCTTCTCCATCACGAGGCGGCTGTGGAATCCGACGACAACCTCGTCGTCGCCGATGCCCAGCTCGCGCCGCCAGTCCATGCTGCGCAGGCCGGGGTGGAAGATCTCGCGGTCCACCCCGCGCGACCAGATGTCGATGTCATAGTTCATGCGCTGGTCACGCAAGACCTGCGCAAAGCTCTCGGACGGGGCGACGAGCGCGTCGCAGCGACGATAGAACCGGCGCAGGATGGCCTCGATCACCGGCTCGAACCAGGCCATGTTGTAATAGCGGAAGTAGGTCTCGAACCGGGTGTGGACCGATGCCAGCACCGGCAGACCCTGCTTCCTGGCCCAGGTCACCGCGCGGTGGCCGCTGACGTCGGGAGCCGAGACATGGACGATGTTGGGCTGGAACGTGGCCAGATCGCGTTTGATCCGGGCGTTGACCCCGCTCGACATGCGGTACTCGCTGCGGGTCGGGATCGGCAGGGAAGGCAGGCTGACCAGATCGCCGGTTGGTTCGAAGGCCGGCTCGTCCACCGTCGGGGCATAGACCCGCACCTGCGCACCCTGGCGCAGCAGATAGCCGACCAGGCGGTTCAGCGCCTGGTTCGCCCCGTCGCGGACGTAGTTGTAGTTGCCCGAGAAGAGGGCGATCCGAAGGTCGGACGTTTCCATGCCGCGCGCCTTAGCCGATTGCCCGGCAAAGCGCGAGGCCCTTCACTTCGGCCGGACGATCCCGCTGGCAAAGCGCCCGGCAGGACCGGCCACGGCCTGGCGGAAGTCATCCTTCAGCACGCATTGCGCAGCCTTGCCCGCCGTCGGCGCATACCAGGTGAAGGCCCGGCAGCGGGTGTTGGCAAGGCACAGCGAGGCGCAATTGCGTTCTCCGCCGGCCGCCGACGGGATCGACTGGAGCGTGCTACCCGGCAGGTCGACACCGGCCACCGGTCGCAGCCTGACCCAGCCGTCGTCGGCGCGGTACCAGTCCAGCGGGTTGAGCAGTCGGTCGAACGTGCGCAGCTTCGGATCGCTCACCGGGTAAGCGCCGACATGGATCAGTTCGAACGCGGTTCCCGGGTTGGTGCAACCCACCTTGACCAGATCGACGTTCTGATTGAGCGAGCGTGTGTAATCCCCTGCTGCACCAGGATCGCGCACCGCAAAACAATCAGCCTCAAACAGCGACGCTTGCCAGGGGACGATCCGATAGACCGGTCCATTGTCCTGCCGGAGCAGGCCGAAGCGCTGGTCCGGTGCGCCGGCGCCCGGCCAGTCGCTGTTGACGTTGTCGCACATTTCGAGGTCGAGTCGCGGTGCGCCGATCAGCACGGCCCGCGCTGCCGTTGCGCAATAGGTGTTGCGCCATTCCGGTTCGCTGGCGACGTTTGCCGCGCGCAGGGTCATCCCGCCCTGCGGATGGGGCATGATGGTGAAAAGCTGCGGCCCGTCGAGCAAAGCCGGGCCGGACCGGGGAACCATGTGGCACGGCTTCATCGCCACAAAGCGCGGACCGAGGCCACCCGAAACCCAGTTCATGCATGATTGCGGCGCATCGACCGAACGCAGCATGTAGGTGCCCGGCCGGAGGTTGGCTCCGCGCGGACCGAACAGGTCTGCAGCCTGCTGCGCGCTCAACGGCTGCGTCTTGAGCGGAAGGCCCGCATTGTCGCCTTCGGCCCAGGCAAAGGTCGCGCTTCCCAGCGCTGCCAGGCCGGCAACCAAGGTGGCAAGGATCTTTCGCGGATGCATGGCCGGTCCCCTTACAAGTGATAGTATCCAGGCCCGGTGTTGCCATCGGGCACCAGACTGAACACTACCCCTTTGGGGAGCACGGTCGGCCTGCGACGGCGCAGGCCGGGCCGCTTACGCCAGTTCCTTCTTCCGGCTGGCCTTCTTGCGCTCGTGCGGATCAAGCTCGGTCTTGCGGACCCGGATCGACTTGGGGGTCACTTCGACCATCTCGTCCTCGTCGATATAGGCGATGGCCTGTTCCAGCGTCATGATCTTCGGCGGGGTCAGACGGATCGCGTCGTCCTTGCCGGTCGAACGGAAGTTCGTCAGCTGCTTGGACTTCATCGGGTTGACTTCAAGGTCTTCCGGCTTGGCGTTCTCGCCGATGATCATGCCTTCATAGATCTTGTCCTGCGGGCGCACGAACAGGATGCCCCGGTCCTCAAGGCTGTTGAGGGCATAGGCCACCGCTTCACCGGTGCAGTTGGAGATCAGCACGCCGTTGATCCGGCCCTCGATCTGGCCCTTGTGCGGGCCGTACTTCTCGAACAGGCGGTTCATGATGCCCGTGCCGCGCGTGTCGGACAGGAATTCCCCGTGGTAGCCGATCAGGCCCCGGCTGGGTGCGCTGAAAGTCAGGCGGGTCTTGCCGCTGCCCGACGGGCGCATCTCTGTCAGCTCGGCCTTGCGGCGCTGCATCTTGTCGACCACCGTCGACGAGTACTCGTCGTCAACGTCGATCACGACCGTTTCATAGGGTTCGGTGCGTTGGCCGTTCTCTTCACGGAACAGCACGCATGGACGGCTGATACCCAGTTCAAAGCCTTCGCGGCGCATAGTCTCGATCAGGACGCCCAGCTGCAGTTCGCCGCGGCCGGCCACTTCGAAGCTGTCCTTGTCCTCGCTCTCGGTAACCCGGATCGCGACATTGGTTTCGGCTTCGCGCATCAGGCGGTCGCGGATCATGCGGCTCGTCACCTTGTCGCCCTCGCGGCCGGCAAAGGGGCTGTCATTCACGGCAAAGCGCATTGCCAGGGTTGGCGGATCGATCGGCTGGGCCTTGATCGGCACGGTCACTTCCGGCGCGGCGATGGTATTGGCGACAGTCGCCTTCTCCAGACCGGCCAGGGCGATGATGTCACCGGCCTTGGCCTCTTCCACCGGCACGCGGTCCAGCCCGTTGAAGCTCATCAGCTTGGAGGCACGGCCCACTTCGATCACGTTGCCATCGGCATCGAGCGCGCGGATCGGATCGTTGACCTTGATCCGGCCCGACTGGACCCGGCCGGTCAGCACGCGGCCCATGAAGTTGTCGCGGTCCAGCAGGGTCGCGAGGAAGGTGAACGGCCCGTCGACATCGAGATTCGGCGCTGGGACGTGATCGACGATCTTCTGGAACAGCGGCTCCAGGCTGCCTTCGCGGGCATTCTCGTCAGTGCTGGCATAGCCGTTGCGGCCCGAGGCATAGAGCACCGGGAAATCGCACTGTTCGTCGCTGGCATCCAGGTTGACGAACAGGTCGAATACTTCGTCGAGCACTTCCTGTGCCCGGCCATCGGGGCGGTCGATCTTGTTGACCACCACGATCGGACGCAGGCCCAGGGCAAGCGCCTTTCCGGTGACGAACTTGGTCTGCGGCATGGCCCCTTCGGAGCTGTCGACCAGCAGGATCACGCCGTCGACCATCGAGAGAATACGCTCGACCTCTCCGCCGAAGTCAGCGTGGCCAGGGGTGTCGACGATATTGATGCGGGTGCCGTTCCATTCGACCGAGGTGCACTTGGCCAGAATGGTGATCCCGCGTTCCTTTTCGAGGTCGTTCGAATCCATCGCCCGCTCCTCGATCCGCTGGTTTTCGCGGAAGGTGCCGGACTGGCGGAACAACTGGTCGACCAGCGTGGTCTTGCCATGGTCGACGTGGGCGATGATTGCGATATTGCGCAGCGGCAGCGGGGCGGACATGGGTTTCTCTCGAAGTCAGGGAGGAATGGGTGCGTGTTGCACCGCAACATTGCGCGCGCCCCTAGCGTAAGCGCGGGCAAAGGGCAAGCTGAACGACTTTCACTTGCAGTTGTCAGGTGTGTGTGTTCCTCTCCCACCCATCGCGCCGCCGCGCGGGAAAGGTAGGGGGTTCAAATGCTTGAATGGATGCTGATGCCGATCCGGCGCTATGCCGATTTCAAAGGCCGTTCGCGCCGGAAGGAGTTCTGGTTCTTTCAGTTGTTGAATTTCGCCGTGTCTGTGGTGCTGCTCGGACCGCTCTATTACGCGATGATCAGCAGCATGATGGCAACTGGCGGCATGGTCGAGCCTGGCAGCTATGAAGCGTCTGCTGCCGGGGCGATGCAGTGGGCCGATCACCCGATCGCAGTTGGCCTTGCAGCTCTTGGGGCGCTTTGGGCCTTGTTTGTGTTCATTCCGGGCATTGCGGTCACTGTGCGCCGTCTGCACGATCGCGACATGAGCGGTTGGTGGTATCTTGGCATGATTCTGGCCAGCATCATCCCTCTGGTCGGGTTGATCGCGGGCATCGCATTCCTGGTTATAATGTGCCTGGAAGGCACCCGCGGGGCCAACCGGTTCGGTGACGATCCCAAGGGTGATGCTTCCGCAGACGTATTTTCCTAAAGTTCGCGCAATGCCTGGGCCGGCTTCGCTCTCAACAGAGGGAGCGAAGCCGCCATGGCAAAGGCGATGACCAGGGCGAGCCCGAGGCCCAGCGTGGCGAGGACCACCGGCCAGTTGGGGAGCCAATCGAATTCGAACAGCTTGACCACCACCAGCCAGGCGGTTCCGGTGCCGAGCGCCAGGGCAACGCCCGCCAGAACCAGAGAAAGCAGGGCATACTCAGCTACCTGCAGTAGTAGCAGTTGCCGGCGGCTGGCACCCAGAACGCGCAGGATGACATTGTCGTAAAGGCGGGCCGCGCGGGCCGCAGCAATCGCGCCGAGCAGCACGGCAATCCCAGCCAGCACCGCTACCGAGGCCGCCGACAGCACCGCAGCGCTGACCTGTCTGAGCAGGTCCCGGGCCTGGGTCAGCACGCCGCCGACCTCGATTACCGAACTGGTCGGATAGTCCCGCACCAGTGTGCGCAGCATCGGTCCGCGCTGGCTGTCCTGGGGCAGATCGATGGTCGCGGCGAAATTGTGCGGGGCATCACGGATTGCGTTGGGGCTGAAAACCAGAACGTAGTTGAAGCCGAGCGAGTCCCAATCGATCCGCCGGAATGATGAAATCCGGGCCGTGCGTTCCACGCCCAGCAGGCCAATTGTCAACTGATCACCGAGCTTGAGATCGAGGGCTTCGGCCAGCCGTTCGTCAATCGATACCAGCGGCTCTCCGGCATAGCCCGTGGGCCACCATTCGCCTTCGGTCACAACATTGCCTTCGGGAATGTCCTCCGAATAGGTCAGGCCGCGTTCGCCGCGCAGCGGCCAGGCGTTCTCGGGAATGCTCTTGAGTGTCGAGACGCGGATCATGCGGTCTTCCGGGCCATAGGCCAGGATCGCGCCGCGCATGGCCGGAACGGTGCGGGCCTGTGCGCCAGGGGCTTGTGCTTCGACTGTCCTGACGAAATCGCCGACCCGGTCGCGCGGCACATCCAGCACGAAATAGTCTGGCGCGCGCTGCGGAACCCGGGCCTGGATGTTGGCATCGAGGCTGGTCTGGATCGCGGCGAGCAGGACGAAGGCGGCCAGCCCAAAGCCCAGCGCGGTCACCAGCGCACCAGTCTGCGCGCCCGGGCGGTGCAGGTTGGAAAGGGCTATACGCAGCAGTGGGCGCTGCGGACGGGGCAGGCGGGCGGAAAGGGTCCTGATTGCCCAGCCGAGTGCGCCCAGCAACCCCAGGATCGCCGCAGCCCCGGCCAGGAACCCGGCCACCATCTCTGGCTGGCGGGTGCCGATCAGCGACAACGCGACGATTCCGGTAATGCCAAGGCCAACTGGCAGCGCGGCGTCGCGCCAGTTGCTGGCGAGCGGTGCAACCCGCGCCCGGAACAGCGCCATTGCCGGAAAACGCCGGGCGGCGAGCAAGGGTGGCGCGGCAAAGACCAGCGCAACCAGCAAGCCAAAGGCAGCGGCTCGGGCCAGCGCCCAGCCATCGAGCGTGAACCCGGCTGCGACTGGCAGAAGATTGCCCAGTGCCTTGGCCAGCAACGGGGTGACGAGCACACCAGCTGCGAGCCCGAGTGCCGAACCAACCACAGCCGCCGCGGCGATCTGCAACAGATATATCCGCGCGATGTCCCCGCTTGTCGCGCCCAGCACTTTCAGAGTTGCGATGCTGCCGCGCCGCGCTTCAAGGTATGAGGATACTCCGCCGCCGATGCCGATCCCGGCAATGACCAGCGCGGCCAGGCCGACCAGGATCAGAAAATCGCCCATCCGGGCCACGAACCGTTCAGCTCCCGGCGCGGCGCGCTCACGGGTGCGGGTTTCAAAGCCGGATGAGGGAAACTGCTCCTTCAAACTCTTGGCAATTGCGTCAGGATCGCTGCCTCGGGGCAGGGCGATCCGATACTTGGCGCGATACATCGCTCCCGGTGCCGTCAATCCGGCACGGGCCGGGACATCGCTACCCACCAGCACGACGGGGCCGAGTGCAAAACCCTCGCTCAGGCGGTCCGGCTCGTCAGCGATGATTCCCCCGA
Source organism: Sphingomonadales bacterium (assembly GCA_017302615.1). Lineage (GTDB taxonomy): Bacteria > Pseudomonadota > Alphaproteobacteria > Sphingomonadales > Sphingomonadaceae > Novosphingobium. The sequence continues at coordinate 37,183 of JAFLDB010000016.1, read as the reverse complement.
CCTTGAGGGTGACCGATCCGATTGTCAGGTTCTGGCCGACGCCGATGCCCAGCCGGTCGGCAGCGCCCTGAGCGATCCACGCCTCTCCTTCCGGCGGTGCACCGGTCTTGCGGCCATCTTTCAGGATCAAGTGCCCGACCAGTGGCCATGCCTGGTCAATGGCCTTGAGTTCGACTGGGGAGGCCATGTCTCCGACGCGGGCCATGGCCTGCATCCGGTATCCGCCAGACAACTTGCCCGCCTTGGCAAATGCAGCCTGCTCCTGAGGGCTGGCAGAACGCTGCCAGACCGATACTTCAATATCGCCGCCCAGAATCGCGCGCCCACGACTGGAGAGCTCCTTGCCGATAGCGCCAGTCAGGGTGCCGATCGCGGAAAGTGCGCCGACCCCCAGAAACAGGCAAACCAGCAAGAGTCGAAGGCCCCGGAACCGGGCTGACAGATCGCGCCGGGCGATGGTCCAGGCGGCGCGCCAGGTAATCATCGGACAGCGCTGTCGCTGGCGATGCGACCGTCAGCCAGGGTCACAACCCGTTCGCAGCGTTCGGCCAATGCGGGATCATGGGTGATGATAATCAGCGTCGCCCCGGTCTCCGCGCGGCGGGCGAACAACAGGTCCATGATCGTGACACCGGTTGCGGCATCGAGGTTGCCGGTGGGCTCGTCCGCGAAAACCAGCGCCGGGCGCGCGGCCAAGGCCCGCGCAATCGCCACGCGCTGCTGCTCGCCACCCGAAAGCTGGGCAGGGTAGTGATTGAGGCGATGGGCAAGTCCGACTGCGGCCAGTTCCGCCTCCGCCCGTTGGCGCGCATCAGCCAGGCCGGCCAATTCCAGCGGGGTCATGACGTTCTCGATGGCGGTCATCGTTGGCAACAGATGAAACGCTTGCAGCACCACGCCGATCCGGCCGCGCCGGGCGGCGGCCAAGGCGTCCTCATCAAGAGCGGCAAAGTCTTCGCCAGCCACCACCAAAGTGCCGCCGCCGGCGCGCTCCAGCCCGGAGAGGACCGCCATCAGGCTGCTCTTCCCCGAGCCTGACGGCCCTAACAGGGCCAGCGTCTGACCTTGCGGCACAGTCAGGTCGATCCCGCGCAGCACTTCCACTGCGCTGTCGCCCTGGCCAAGGGAAAGGGTAAGGTTTCTGGCGTCGATCGCCGGGAGGGGGCTTGTCACGGGCGGGAGATGCCATAGCTAGAGGGAAAGGCAAGGAGCGTTCGTCGATGAAATGGAAACTGGCAGCCGTTGTTGCAACCCTGTCTCTCGGGGCATGCGGCACAGAGCCGGTCCCTGTACCGACCGAATCAACTGCCCCCGCCATGCCCGACCTACCCGTGGTGGGCGAGGAGGTCACGATCGTGGCCCTGGGGGACAGCCTGTTCGCGGGCTACGGGGTAGAGCCCGGACAGAGCTATCCGGCCCGGCTGGAGGCGGCACTACGCGGCCGCGGCATAAACGCCCGGATCGTCAATGCGGGGGTTTCGGGTGACACCACCTCGGGCGGGCTTCAACGGGTCGATTTCGTGCTGGACGGGCTGAAGGCGCCACCGGCGCTGGTGGTGATCAGCCTTGGCGGCAATGACATGCTGCGCGGCCTGCCGCCGGCCGAAACGCTGGCCAACCTGGACAAGATTCTCGCCAAGCTGGCCGAACGCAAAATTCCGGTTGTCCTCCTGGGCATGCTGTCGGCACCCAATTGGGGCGAGGAGCATGCCAAGGCGTTCAATGCGATTTACCCTAAGCTCGCAAAGAAATACGGGGCCACGCTGGTTCCGTTCTTCCTGCAACCCGTGATCGGCAAGCCGGAACTGATCCAGCCCGACCGGATCCATCCAACCGCCCGGGGACTGGAAGAGATGGTTGCGGCTACGCTCGATACGGTGGCCGGCGCACTGCCTAAGCCAACCGCTCCGCCAGCCCCTCGCTGATCCGCCAGACCGCCGCTTCGGCCCGTATCGCTTCGAATGGCGGCAGTTCGGTGCCGGTCAGCCAGACCTGCGCTGCGCCCCGCCGCAAGCGATCGAACAAGGCCTCGCGGCGCAGTGGATCGAGGTGCGCGGCGACTTCGTCAAGCAGCAGAATGCCCGGCCGGTCGGGATCAAGCAGGCCTGCGTGGGCCAGGGTGATGGCGATCAGCATCGCCTTCTGTTCACCGGTCGAGCAATCGGCGGCGGGCTGATCCTTACCGGCCATTGTCACGACCAATTCGTCGCGGTGCGGGCCGGTCAAAGTGCGCTGGGCGGCGCGGTCGCGGCGGCGGCTCGCCGAAAGGGCCGCTGCCAGTTCGCCCGCATCCAGCGGTCCGCCCGGCTGGTAGGCAAGGGCCGGGCGGGCGAACGGCGCATCGGGCAATTCGTCCAAGGCATTGGCCAGGCGTTCGACAAGGCGCATCCGTGCAGATGCAACCTGGGCTCCGGCCTCGGCCAATCCGGCTTCGATCGCGTCCAGCCAGACCGGATCAGGGTCACGCTCATCAGCCAGTAATCGGTTGCGTTCTCGCAGTGCGCCTTCCAGCTTGGCGGCGTTGCGGGCGTGGGCTGGTTCCAATGCCAGCACCAACCGGTCTAGGAACCGCCGCCGTGCGCCTGCGCCTTCGGCAAACAGCCGGTCCATTGCCGGAGTTAACCAGCCGACCGAGAGCCATTCACCCAGCCGCACGGCGGGAACGTCGGCTCCGTTCACTTGCACCACCCGCCTCGTTGCGCGCTCGGGCCGTACGCCCGTGCCGATCATCACCGTCTGGCTCAACACCGCGCTGACTGCAAAGCCGCCGTCGCCGCCCTTGGCCGGAATCTCCGGCAGGGCTGCGCGGCGCAAACCCCGGCCAGGGGAGAGCAGTGACAAGGCCTCCAGTACGTTGGTCTTGCCAGCGCCGTTTTCGCCCACCAGCAGGTTGAACTGGGCGGTGCCATCAAGCCGGGTGGCATGATGGTTGCGAAACTGGCTGAGCGTTACCCGGTCAAAGGCCATGGCTGGGCGATAGAGGGAGCAAGGGGGCGCTGTCACCTCAAAGGTTGATACCGAATGTTGGTGAAATTCACCAACAGTTGTTTTCTGCATCATGGCAGACAGTTTGTTCAGCCGAGGGAAAGCTTGAATTTCTGGGGTTTTTCGAAATTGGCACGGTGTCTGCAATCACTCTGGCATCTGCGGAAACAACCGCAGGCCAGATTGAAACAGAGGAAAAAGACCATGACCCACCAGTCCACTTTCGCCAACAAGCTTGCCGCTGCGGCTTCGGCTCTCATCCTTTCGCTGGTGCTGATCAGCGGCACCGTTTCGATGCCGCAGTCGGCCCAGGCCAGCACCGTCTACGTTGGAGAGATCGCGTGACCCCGATCAAGCCAGTGGAGAATGACATGACCCCCTCGCGTACGTTCCGTCTCGACAAGGTCAACGGCAAGTTCATGGGCGTGTGCAGCGGCATCGCCAACTACTTCGGCTGGGATGCCAACCTGGTCCGCATCGCTTTTGTGCTCGGCACCATCTTCGGGGCCGGTTCGCTGATCCTCGTCTACCTCGCGATCGGCCTCATCGTCGATTGAGGTCCATCGCCGGTGAGGCCCCGCTTGCGGGCGGGGCCTAAACCGCTTCAGCCTTGGCAAAGGGCGAGAAGTCGGTCCCGGTATCATAGACGTCCACGCCCTCGCGGGCCTTGAACCAGCCGACCACGGCATAGGTCACCGGCGTCAAGGTCGCTTCCCAGGCAACTTTCAGCATCCAGTTGGTGACCATCACCGTCAGCACCTGATCGGTGGACCAGATGCCAAGGAAGGCAACCGGATAAAAGATCAGGCTATCGACACCCTGGCCGAACACGGTCGATCCGATCGTCCGGCTCCACAGGTGCTTGCCCTTGGTCCAGATCTTCATCTTGGCCAGAACGAAGCTGTTGACGAACTCCCCGGCCCAGAACGCCAGGATGGATGCGGCGACAATCCGCCAGGTGCTGCCGAAAACACTTTCATAAGCTGCCTGGCCATCCCAGCCTTCCGCCGCTGGCATGGCAACGACGACGTAGCTCATAAAGGCCATGAACAACAGCGCAGCAAAGCCCATCCACACGCAGCGGCGGGCGTTGGCATAGCCGTAAACCTCGGTCAGCACGTCGCCGATCACATAGGATAGCGGGAAGAACAGGATGCCTGCGCCGAACGTGAACCCCCAGACGGTCGCCAGTTTGGCCGCTCCGATCAGGTTCGACAGCAGCAGGATCGCGACAAAGGCCGCCGTCACATAGTCGAAATAGCGGAAGTGGCGGCGGGCACCCGCGGTGCCGTCGATCTGCTGAAGTGTCCCCGTCATGGAAAAGCAGGCTAGCCAAGTTTGCGCGGGCCGCAAAGCCTGCCTATGAGGGCACCCGCCGCGCGCCCGTAGCTCAGCTGGATAGAGCACGAGACTTCTAATCTTGAGGCCGGTGGTTCGACTCCACCCGGGCGCGCCAGGTCCTATCTTGGCGAGAGACTGTGCCGCTCCGCCGTGCGCCGAAACGGCCCGCTGCCGGGCTTGACGAAGTGAACGTTATCATTTAGGTGAACGTTCACAATGGCGCTTGGCCTGTACGTCGAGGCAAGCATTTCTGGGGAGGAATCGATGATGAAGGGTATGCGCAAGGCCGCGTTCGCACGGACCATGTTCGGTGCATCGCTGGTCGCCATGGGGTTTGCGGCGCAGCCGGCTCTGGCTCAGGACGCTTCTCCGGCCGAAGAAGCGGCTGATGAGATCGTCGTAACCGGCATCCGCGCCTCGCTGCGCCAGTCGCTCGATACAAAGCGCGATTCGATCGGCGTGGTCGATGCGATCTCGGCCGAAGACATCGGCAAGTTCCCCGATACCAACCTTGCCGAATCGCTGCAGCGCATCACCGGCGTGTCGATCGACCGCAACAGCGGTGAGGGCTCCAAGGTTACCGTGCGCGGCTTCGGTCCGGACTTCAACCTGGTGCTGCTGAACGGTCGCCAGATGCCGGCCTCGGGCCTGGGCAGCTGCTGCGAAGCACCGGCCTCGCGCAGCTACGATTTCGCCAACCTCGCCGCCGAAGGCATTGCCGGGGTCGAAGTCTACAAGTCGGGCCGCGCCAGTCTGCCGACCGGCGGCATCGGCTCGGTCATCAACATCAAGACCCCGCGTCCGCTCGATCGCCCCGGCTTCCAGGGCAGCATCGGTGTCAAGGGTGTGCTCGATCACACCTTTGAAGGCACCGAAATCACTCCGGAAGTCTCGGGCATCATCAGCCAGACCTTCCATGACGACAAGATCGGGATCCTGATCAGCGGCTCGTACCAGAAGCGCAAGGCCAGCCTGGCCCAGTTTGGTGCCGGTTGGCGCGAGGGCTATTTGGGCAACGAGAACAACTGGGGCTCGCTGCCGGGCACCCAGACTCCCGCTGCCGGTGATCCGCCCGAGAACGACTGGCGCGTGCTGTACGTCAACCCGAACCTGCTCAACCAGATCACCAACCGCCCGAAGCCCGGCGATGTCTATCAGGTGACGCAGAACGCCGCCTATGATTTCACCGATATCGAGCGCGAGCGCATTAACGGTCAAGTGGTGCTACAGTTCAAGCCGACCGATACGCTTTCGGCCACCATCGATTACACCTATTCGCAGAACACCATCGATGCCCGTACCAACAGCATCGGCGTGTGGTTCAACCACGTGAACACTTCCAGCAGCTGGACCAACGGCCCTGCAGCCGGGCCCAACTTCTATTCGGAAGCGTTCGGCCCGGGCGAAGGCAAGGACCTGGCGATCACCGGTGCCGTGGCCAAGAACCGTTCGATCAACAAGTCGATCGGTTTCAATCTTCGCTGGCAGGGCGATAGTGGCCTGCGTTTCGAGTTCGACACTCACCACTCGACTGCGGAAAGCAAGCCGACGTCGCCGTTCGGCAGCAACATCGCCGTGGGCAGCGCGATCTATGGCGTGCAGGACCAGAAGGTCGATTTCACCACGCCGATGCCGGTGATCTCGGTCAACATGTACCCGGGCTCTGGCATCAGCGCGGCCAATATCCGCCCGTCGGGCAACGCTTTCCGCAACGCCTACATGCATGACCGGATCAACGAATACTCGCTGCGTGGCGGCTATGATTTCGATGCCGGGATCATCGACAGCCTCGACTTCGGCGTTACCTACACCGATAACAAGGTGCGTTCGGCCTACGGCTTCATCCAGAGCGACAGCTGGGGCGGCACGCTCTCGGCCACGCAGACCCCGGACAATCTCTATACCCTGACCGGCCTGCCCGGGCGTCTGGCCGGGATGCCGGGTTCCAACGGTACCGGGATCATTCCCAGCTACTTCCAGATCAACACCGAAGGCCTGATCAACCTGCTGGAAAGCCAGATCGGCATCTGCAGCTCACCGTGGACCGGTTCGGCCGCACCGGGTACCTGCCTTGCAAACTTCCAGGCCGATCGCCGGATCAAGGAAGAAACGATCGCGCCGTACATTCAGACCACCCACTCGTTTGACATCGGGGCCGGCGAAACACGGCTGCGGCTGGGCCTGCGCTATGAAGACACCCAGGTCAATTCGTCCGCGCTCGTGCCGATCCCGACCGGGACCAGCTGGGTGGCCGACAACGAAATCGGCCTGATCTTCGGTGGGCAGTCCGATTTCTCGACCCTGAAGGGCCGTTACGAAAACTGGCTGCCGGCGATCGACTTCGATATTTCGCCGATCCGCAACGTGCGCCTGCGCGGGTCCTACAGCCACACGATCACCCGGCCCGACTATGCCAGCATGCAGGGCGGGATCACCGTCAACCAGCCACTGCGTCCGAACGGCGGGAGCACGGCAGGCAGCGGTAACCCGGGGCTGATCCCCTACAAGTCGAAGAATATCGATGCTTCGGCGGAATGGTACTATGGCCGCGACAGCTACATCTCGGTGGGCTTCTTCCACAAGGATGTCAGCAACTTCATCGCCAATACCACTGTCCAGCAGCCGCTGTTCAACCTAACCAATCCGGCCCAGGGCGCAGCGGTTCAGGCGGCTCGCGCGGCGCTGGGCGGCAACCCGGGCTTCGCCCAGATCCTCGCCTGGCTGGCGGTCAACAACCCGAGTGTGGTTGAATTCGACAACGGCGTGCCGCGTGGCGTTCTGGGGCAGCCGGGGGATCCCTCCGTGCTGTTTACCACCACCCGTCCGGGCAACAGCAGTCGCGTGGCCAAGCTGCATGGCTGGGAGTTTGCGATCCAGCACACCTTCTGGGATACCGGTTTCGGTGCGATCCTGAACTACACCATCGTTCGCAGCGACACCGATTACGACAACACGCTGCGTTACACCGCCACCCAGTTTGCGGTGACCGGGGTGAGCGACAGTGCCAACGCGGTGGTCTATTACGACAAGAACGGCATTCAGTTCCGCGTGGCCTACAACTGGCGCGACAAGTTCCTGTCGGGCTATGGCTTCGATCCCTATTACATCAACGCCTATGGCCAGTGGGATGTCAGCGCCAGCTGGGAATTCCGCAAGAACTTCACCGTGTTCTTCGAAGGCATCAACGTGACCAATGCCGACCGCAGCGGCCATATGCGCAACGAACAGACCGTGTTCTTCGCGGCGCCGGGCTACGCCCGCTATGCGGCGGGGCTGCGCGTCAACTTCTGACGAGGCAGGCTTGATCTGAGAGGCTAATGGACTGAGAGTCGCTTCCACCACGGAAGCGGCTCTCAGTTCGCTTTCGGGCGCGCAAAGTCAGAAACGTAACCACGGGGCAGGACCAGACATGACCAACCACCAGATCCTGAACCCAGCCGACCACGGACAATTGCGGATCCGGACCGAGCCAGGCGCAAGTTTCGGCGACGCGGTGACCGCATGCCTTGCTGTTCCGGCTGAGTTTCGCCGGCTGGCTTGCGAGTTCCCGATCCTGTTCCGCTTCGATGCCGAGCAGGGCAGTTTCTCCGCGCTTGCCCTGATGGGGTTCGAAGAGGGCGAAAACCTTTATCTCGACGGCGACCGGTGGGATGCGGTGTGTCGTCCGCTCGCCCTCGCGGTGCAGCCGTTCCTGATCGGCCGATCGCAGGATGGCGATGGACCATCCCAGGTTCATATCGACATGGCACACCCGCGGATCGCGACTGATGGCACGGGCACTCCGGTGTTTGATGAGGCCGGACAGCCAACGGCCTTCCTGCAGCAGGCGATCGAGATGCTCGGTGCTCTCGACGATGGCTATCGCGCCAGCGGGGACTTCTTTGCCGCCTGCAAGCGGTACGACCTGCTCGAACCGTTTTCGATGGATGTGACGCTCAACAACGGGGCAATGCACCGGATGGTTGGCTATCATCTGGTCAATGAGGAAAGGTTGCAGGCGCTGGAGCCAGCCGTGCTGGCCGAACTGTCAGCCGAAGGCCATCTGCTCCCGCTCTACATGGCGATTGCCTCGCTCGGGAACCTCGGCAAGCTGATTGCCCGCAAGAACCGGCGGAGCGATGGCTGAACTCCCGGCCCACCTCTCAGCCTTGCCGCAGGTGGCGGAAGAGGTTCTGGCCGCGACCGACCTTGATGCCCGCCTGCGCGGCGCTCGAGAGCCGTTCGTGGTGCGGGGGTTGGCCAAGGCGTGGCCATTGGTTGCGGCTGGCCAGCAGAGCCATGCCGCGGCGCGCGACTATCTGACGGGGCTAGCCCGCGAACGCGCCTTTCCCGCCAGCATCGGCGAGCCCGGTGGTGACCGGCGGCTGTTCTACAATGATGCCATGCGGGTCAATTTCCGCATGGCCCAGGCTCCTTTCGCGGCATGGATGGCTGCGATTGCAGCCGCTGAAAGCGATCCCGCAGCTCCGACCGTCTATCTTTCGTCGATCGACATGGGCGATTTTTTCACCGGTTTGGCCGAGGCTAACAACCTGCCGCTCGGTACGCGCCGGGCGATTGCGAGTATCTGGATCGGCACACCGACCCGGATTGCCGCGCACAGTGACGTGCCGGACAATCTGGCGGTTTGCGCAGCCGGACGGCGGCGTTTCACCCTGTTTCCGCCGGACCAGTTCGCCAATCTCTATCCCGGCCCGCTGGAGAACAATCCCGGCGGCCGGCCGGTTTCGATGGTCGATCTGCACCAGCCCGATCTGGACCGTTTCCCCCGGTTTGCCGAAGCGCTTGCCGCCGCACAGGTGGTTGAACTCGAGCCCGGCGATGCGGTCTTCGTGCCATCGCTTTGGTGGCACCATGTCGAAGGGCTGGAGCCGTTCAACGTGCTGGTTAACTACTGGTGGCGCGATGTGCCGCACTTCCTGGGCCAGCCCGAAGACGCCCTGTTTCACGCGATTCTTGCCATTCGCGACCTGCCCGATGCCGACAAGGCGCAGTGGCAGGCGCAGTTCGACCATTATGTCTTTTCCAAGGCCGAGGAGGCCCAGGCCCATCTGCCCGAACATGCCCGCGGCATCCTTGCTCCGCTGACCAGCGAGACAGCCGGGCAGATCCGCGCCAAGTTGCTGAGAGGATTGTCACGATGAACGCCAAGCCAAAGCTCAAAGTGGTGATTGCTGGTGGCGGCACCGCCGGGTGGATGACGGCGACGGCCATGGCCAATACGCTTGGTTCGGTGATCGACCTGACACTCGTCGAATCCGAAGCGATCGGTACGATTGGTGTGGGTGAAAGCACTATCCCGCCGCTGCTGCTGTTCAACCGCCTGCTGGGGATCGGTGAGGCCGAATTCATGCGGGCAACCAGGGCGACCTTCAAGCTGGGCATCAAGTTCGAGAACTGGAAGGATGTGGGCGAAACCTATTTCCACTCGTTCGGGACAGTCGGCAAGGATCACTGGTCAGCGGGGTTCCAGCATTTCTGGCTTCATGGCTTGCAGAACGGTCACCGCCACAGTCTCGATGACTATTGTCTGGAACTGAAGGCGGCGCTGGAAGGAAAGTTTGCTCACCTTCCCGATGAGCGGATGAACTATTCCTACCACATCGATTCAGGTCGGTACGCCGCGTTCCTGCGCCAGCGGGCCGAAGCCGATGGAGCGAAGCGGGTCGAAGGCCGGATCACTCGGGTCGAACTGGACAGCGAAAGTGGCAATATCGCCGCGCTGGAACTGGATGGCGGCCGGCGGATCGAGGGCGACCTGTTCGTCGATTGCACCGGTTTTCGCGCGCTGCTGATCGAGGGGGCTCTGCACGCTGGTTATGACGACTGGACCCACTACCTGCCATGCGACAGCGCGATCGCGGTCCAGACCGCCAGTGTTCGGCCGCCGGTCCCCTATACCCGCGCGATCGCCCATGACGCGGGCTGGCAGTGGCGCATTCCGTTGCAGCACCGGCAGGGCAACGGGATTGTCTATTGCAGTCGCTATCTCGATCGGGACGCCGCGTTGGAGCGCTTGCTGGGCAGCGTTGAAGGGCAGGTCCTGACCGAGCCCAACTTCATCCGCTATGTCACCGGAGCGCGGCGCAAGCAGTGGCACCGCAACTGCGTGGCAGTAGGGCTTTCGGGCGGATTTCTCGAACCACTTGAGTCGACCTCGATCCACCTGATCCAGCGCGCGGTGCTGCGGCTGGTGCGGATGCTGCCGGCTGGCCGGGTCAGCGAGCGTGACGTGGCCGAGTTCAACGAGCAGCAGCTGGCCGACATGGTCACCATCCGCGATTTCCTGGTGCTGCACTACAAGGTGACTGAACGACGCGACAGCCCGTTCTGGCGTCAATGCGCGGCCATGGCGATCCCGGACACCCTGGAGCAGAAAATCGAACTGTTCCGCGAAACCGGGCGGGTGTTCCGCAAGAACGAAGAACTGTTCGCCGAAAGCAGCTGGATCCAGGTCATGATGGGGCAGGGGATCATGCCGCAAAGCTATCATCCGGTGGCAGCCAAGCTGCGCCAGGAAGAGCTGGACCACTTCCTCGGTTCGCTGCGGGACATGGTGGCGCGGACCGTGGCGGGACTGCCCAGCCATCAGGAGTATATTTCCGGCTATTGCGCAGCCGCTGACGAAATGGTGGCGGCGTGATGCGGCTGGCTTTTGCAGTGCTTGCGGCGCTGGCCTTGACCGGTCCGGCCCGGGCCGACGACAACGCTGGATGGACGTTGGTGTGGTCCGACGAGTTCGACGGGGCCGAAATCGACAAGCGCAGGTGGGGCTTTGAAGTCGATTGCTATGGCGGCGGCAACGACGAGCACCAGTGCTATACCAAAAGCAAGCGCAATGCTCATATTGAGGATGGAAAGCTCGTAATAACAGCACGTTATGAGCGAACAATCGGCCCCGCCCTGCCGCTGGCCCAGCGCCGCCATGCCGCCAATCGCGATGCCGAGGCGACCCGCGACTTCTCGTCCGCGCGGCTGACCACCAAGGGCAAGGCGGCCTGGCGTTATGGCCGGATCGAGGTGCGGGCCAAGCTGCCGCAGGGGCAGGGGACCTGGCCGGCGATCTGGATGTTGCCGGAAAAGGACAGCTATGGTCCCTGGGCGGCGTCGGGGGAGATCGACATTCTCGAGGCGGTCAATCTGGGGGTGCCGTGCGCCAAGTGTCCGGGAGGATTGGAGAATACCATCCTGGGGACGCTGCACTTCGGGGGCAAGTGGCCAAACAACAAGCTGGCCAGCACCGAAGTGCCGTTTCCCGAGGTGCTCGGCGGCTTCAACACCTATGCGGTGGAATGGTATCCGGACCGCATCGTGTGGCTGGTCAACGGGCGGACATATGCCACACAAACGGCAGACAAGTGGCACACCACCGCTACCAAGACCCCCGGGGCACCGTTCGACCAGCCGTTTCACCTGATCCTCAATCTGGCGATCGGTGGCAAGCTGCCCGAAGGGCGCGGCGTCGGCGGCGTACGGCTCGACGGTTACCCCAAGCGAATGGAAATCGATTGGGTTCGCGTCTGGCAAAAGGCTCCGCCAGCGGCTAGTGCGGCACCGGGTAAATAGGGTTTCGGGGACAAGCAGGCCATGGCACGACGCCGGCAGGCGGTGACGATCAAGCATGTGGCAGCCGATGCCGGCGTGTCGCTGCAGACGGTCAGCCGCGTCATCAACAACGAGCCGACGGTCCGCGAAGAAATGAAGGCCCGGGTCCAGGCCTCGATCGATCGGCTAGGCTATGTCCCCTCGATCGCCGCCCAGCGGATGAGCGGGTCCCGTTCCTACCTGATCATCGCGGTGAACGACCGCGAGCGCACCATTGCCGATTGGCAGGCCCGGCAGGGCACCGACTGGGTCGACCAGATGCTGCTGGGCGGCATGCTGAAATGCAGCGAGCACGGCTATCGCCTGATCCTGGAACTGGTCGATACCCATAGCGACCATGTCGAGCGCGAACTGCTGGCCGCGATTGCCGCCTTGCAGCCCGACGGGATCATTCTGACCCCGCCCCATTCCGACAACGCCCAGATCGTCGATCTGCTGGCCACCCAGCGCATTCCTTTCGTGCGGATCGGTTCGCATCAGAACGGCGCGGGCATTCCGGTGTCGATGGACGATGAGGGATCGGCCCGCACCGCCACCGATTACCTGATCGAGCGCGGGCACCGCCGGATCGGCTTCATCGCCGGGTCGGCTGAGTACAACCTCAGCGCCTGGCGCATCGATGGCTGGCGCACGGCGATGGCCGGGGCCGGGCTGGATTGCGAAGGCCTGCTGGCCCAGGGCGATTTCAGCTATGCCTCGGGCGAGGCGGCGGCGACAGCCCTGCTTGGCGCGGACAATCCGCCCAGCGCGATCATTGCCAGCAACGACCAGATGGCGCTGGCAACGCTCGAGGTTGCCCGCCTGCGCGGATTGCGGGTGCCGGAAGACCTCTCGATCATCAGTTTCGACAATACCCCGCTGGTCCATTTCACCCAGCCGCCGCTGACCGCGGTCGATCAACCCATTGCCGCCACCGCATCCAAGGCGGTCGAACTGATCATCGCTGCGCAAAAAGGCGATGAACTGCCCGATGGTCTGACCGTGATCAGCGCTGCGATCGTCGAACGCGGCTCGGTCGCCCCTCCGTCCGGCGCGGACATTGGTTGATCCGCATCCACAACCGGACGCGCCCGCGCGCCCGCTGCGCTTCATCCTGCTCTATGCCCTGGCCTGGGCCGGTGCGGCGGCGGCCTATACGCCGCTGCTGACGATCCTGCTGCCGGTCCAGGTCGCCGGCCTGGTCGGAACCCAGCAGGGGGTCGGCTGGCTGGCCCAGATCGCCCTGGCCGGAGCCCTGGCCGCATCGGGCGGCAACATCCTGTTCGGTTACCTCAGCGACATCACCGGCAACCGCCGACTGTGGATTGCCGCCGGACTCGTGTTGTCCTGCCTGCTGCTGCCGCTGATCGGCACGGCGAACCGGCTGGATCACCTGATCGCGCTGATCGTGGTCTGGCAACTGGCGCTCAACATGATGCTGGCCCCGCTGGCCGCCTGGGCGGGAGACTGGGTACCCGACGGCAGCAAGGGCCTGCTCGGCGGACTGATGGCCTTCGCCCCGGGGGTAGGGGCGCTGTCCGGGGCAATTGTCACCCAGCCGGGGCTGGCCGAACAGGGTGAGCGGCTGGGGCTGGTGGCGGTGATTGTCGCAGCCTGCGTATTGCCGATCCTGCTGTTGGCGCCGCGCCACGATGGCGTCATTCCGCCCGGCGAGGACAAGCCGGCTGACGGGAATGGCGCTGCCCCGGCGCGGCACGTGGTCGTCCGGATGTGGGCGGCCCGGCTTGCGGTGCAGGTGGCGGAAGCCACCCTGTTTGCCTATCTGCTGTTCTGGCTGCGCAGCCTGGATGGCACGGTCGGCGAGAATCAGACGGCCCGGCTGTTCAGCGTGATCCTGCTGGTCTCGGCCCCGCTGGCGCTGGCCGCCGGGCGCTGGTCGGACCGGGCGGGCCGTCCGCTGCTGCCGCTGGCCGTCGCGGCGGGCCTGTCCGCGACGGGGCTGCTGGCCATGGCTCTGGCCGGATCGCTGACCGCGGCGATGCTGGCCTATGCCCTGTTTGGCCTGGCCAGCGCGGTTTTTCTGGCGCTCCATTCCGCCCAGACCCTGCGGGTTCTGCCCCGGCCGGAGCGGCGCGGGCGCGATCTGGGCCTGTTCAACCTGACCAACACCGTACCGTCGCTGATCATGCCGTGGCTGGCGATCGCGCTGGTTCCGCTGTTCGGATATCAGGCGCTGTTCCTGATCCTGGCCGGATTGGCGCTAGTCGCCGCATTGCTGCTGGCCGGCGTGTCTCGCAAAGCTTGAACCGCCGACTTGATTTCCATCCCGTCCCGTGCGAATGAGAACGTTCACAAAGATGGTATGGGCGGGAGATCAATGGCTTTCCACAAGGCGATGACGGCGCTGGCACTGGTGCTTGGCGGGTGTGCCGCGGCGGCGACCGGGGCAGAGCTGAACGGCAAGGTGGCGGAGGCCGGTACGGCCAATCCGGCGCTGTGGCCGCAGGCGCAAAGCCCGGCGGCGCTGACCGACCCCGCGACCGAGGCAAAGATCGACGCGATCCTGGCCAGGATGACGCTGGAGCAGAAGGTCGGCCAGACGATCCAGGCCGATATCAGCGCGATCTCGCCCGAAGACCTGGAGCGCTATCCGCTGGGCTCGATCCTCGCCGGGGGCAATTCCGGCCCCTATGGCGATGAACGCGCAAGCGCCGCGAAGTGGGATGAGCTGGTCGACAAGTTCCGCGTGGTTTCGCGCCGCTCTGGCGCTGGCATTCCGATCCTGTTCGGGGTCGATGCGGTTCATGGCCATTCGAACGTGCCCAGCGCGACGATCTTTCCGCACAATGTCGGCCTTGGCGCGGCGCATGATCCCGATCTGATCCGGCGCATCGGTGCGGTCACCGCCGTGGAAATCGCCGCCAGCGGGATCGAATGGACGTTCGCCCCGACACTGGCCGTGCCGCAGGACGTGCGCTGGGGCCGGGCCTATGAAGGCTATTCGTCCGATCCGGCGCTGGTCGCCAGCTATGGCCGGGCCATGACCCTGGGCCTGCAGGGCGATCTGGTGGCCGGTCGGCCGCTGCCGGCCAATCGCGTGGCGGCCACGGCCAAGCATTACCTGGCCGATGGCGGCACCGCGGACGGGCGCGATCAGGGCGATGCGCGCATTTCCGAAGCCGAACTGATCAAGATCCACGCACCGGGCTATCCCGCCGCGATCGATGCCGGGGCGCTGACCGTGATGGCCAGTTTCTCCAGCTGGAACGGGGTCAAGCATCACGGCAACGCCAGCCTGCTCAACGATGTGCTGAAGGGCCGGATGGGCTTTACCGGGCTGGTCGTGGGGGACTGGAACGGTCATGGGCAGGTGCCGGGCTGTTCCAACACCGATTGCCCCGCCGCGCTCAACGCCGGGCTGGATCTCTACATGGCGCCCGACAGCTGGAAGGGCCTATACGAAAACACAATCCGTGCCGCGCGGGAAGGCAAGATACCGATGGCCCGGCTGGACGATGCCGTGCGCCGGATCCTGCGGGTCAAGTTCAAGCTTGGGCTGATGGGCGATCAACTGGTGGAACGGGGCGATCCGGCCCTGCTGGGCGCGCCCGATCATCTCGCCCTGGCGCGCGAGGCCGTGGCCAAATCGCTGGTCCTGCTCAAGAACGATGGCGGCGTGCTGCCGATCAAGGCCGGTTCGCGGGTGCTGGTGGCGGGGCCCGGTGCGGACAACATGGCCATGCAGGCCGGCGGCTGGACGATCAGCTGGCAGGGCACCGATACCACGGCCGCCGATTTTCCGAACGGCCAGACCATCGGCAAGGCGATTGGCGACGCGGTGAGCGAAGCGGGCGGCACGACCCAGCTCTCGCCCGACGGCAGCTTTGCGCAAAAGCCCGATGTCGCGATCGTGGTCATGGGCGAAAATCCCTATGCCGAATTCCACGGCGACCTGCCGCACCTGGCCTTCCAGGAGCAGCGCGGCGAGGGGCAGCTGATTGCCAGCCTGAAGGCCAAGGGCATTCCGGTGGTGGTGGTGTTCCTGTCCGGCCGGCCGCTGTTCACCGGCAAGCTGATCAACCAGGCCGATGCTTTCGTCGCGGCCTGGCTGCCGGGGACCCAGGGCAACGGCGTGGCCGACGTGCTGGTGGCGCGGGCCAATGGCCAGCCGCTGCGCGATTTCACCGGCAAGCTCTCTTTCCCGTGGCCGGCCGATGCCCGCGCGCCGATGGCAACACCGCTGTTCCCGCTGGGTTATGGCCTGAGCTATCGCAATCCCAGGGTGCTGGGCCGGGTGAACGAGGATCCGCGGCTGGACCTGTCGGCCTACGATACCTCGTCGATCTTCTTCCAGCGTGGCAAGGCGCCGGCGCCGTGGCATCTGGTCAGCGATGGCGCCGTGGCGGCGCGTGGGGTCGATGTTTCGGCGCAGGAAGATGCCCGCCAGTTCACCTGGAACGGTGCCGGCCGCTTCGCCATCGAAGGCCCGGAAGTGAACCTCTCGGCCAAGGCGGCCAGCGAAGGTTCGCTGCTGATCGAATGGCGGGTTGACCGGCTGGGGACCGGACCGGTGCGGCTGACGCTGGGCGGCGGGACGCTCGATCTGGGCCCGACGGTCAAGGCGGCGAAGCCCGGTACGGTGATCGAAACCCGGATTGCCCTGAAGTGCTTTGCCGGAGCCGGCGGTAATCTCGACAAGGTTGGCCAGCCGGTGCGGATCGATGCCGGCAGCGGCTATGTCTTCACCCTGCGCAATGTCCGGGTGGATGGTGCCAAGGCCGGCGGGGCCTGCCCGGCGGCGGTGCGCTGACAGCGCGTGACGCGGATCACGGCGGGGCAGGGAAGGTCCGGCTAGGCCGGTCCTGACCCGACCCGCATGGGGCGACCAATGCGGGCCCCTTGCCCCCGTGCGCTGACGCGCGCGGGGGTCTTTTCAACCGCGCGCCGCGCTTTCCAGGATCTCACCCTGGACCGGATAGCCGGCATCGTCCGGGATCAGCAGCCACGGCACCCCGTCGCGCACTTCCATATAGGGGGAGATCATCCGCGAGGGGAATTGTTCGACATGGGCCAGCGCCTCGTCAAAATGGCTGAACAGGGCCAGCCGCTCCAGATTGCGACGGGTCGGGAAGATCACCTTGATCTCGCCCTCGTCGGCCAGCCGCAGCGCCTCGCTCGCGCTGGCCCAGAACAGGCGGGTGTTCTCGGTCGCGTCGACCAGCAGGTCGACCGCGCCGGTGCCCAGATTGGCCAGGTAGAAACGGGTGTCGAACACCCGCACTTCGCGATGCTTGGGCCGCCAGCGGGCGAAGGGAACCAGCCCTTCCAGGTCCAGGCTCCAGCCCATTTCGTCCAGCACCGGGGCCAGCACGCCGCTGTCCAGCAGCAGCGCCCGGGCGCGCAGCGCATCTTCCAGGCTGGGCCGCTGATGCAGCCCGACGGCAAGGCCGGTTTCCTCCAGCGTTTCGCGGACGGCGGCGATCCGTGCCGCCAGTTCCTCCAGGTGCTCGTCGTCGGTCGCACCGTGAACAGTGGCCAGTTCGCGGTCGGCATCGTCGACCCGGCCGCCCGGAAACACCGCCGCACCGCCGGCAAAGCGCATCTCCTTGGACCGCTGCACCATCAGCAATTGCGGCGGCCCACCTTCCGGGCAATTGCGGAAGATCACCAGCGTCGCGGCGGGAATGGCGGGGGGCACTTCACCCGCCGGATCGAAAATGTCCTTGATGTCCATGGTCCACACGGTGCCGCCTGCCGCGCCGTTTGCCAAGCGCTTTTAATCGGTCGATTAGTGTCGGATTAGCTTACAGATCGAGCTGTCCTCAAGCCGCCCGATTTCCTCAAACCTATGAAAAAATACAGGTTCGTTGATTTGGCACGGGCCATGCATACTCTTTGGCACCCCCAAGCAGTCTCGTTTGAGGCGGGGCCGCCTCCTGGTCTCCGCGGCCCCGCCTCCCCGAGAACTCCCCCAATCGGCACCATCTCTCCCGCAAGGCCGCGTGCCGCAGCGCTAAGCATTCCTTGACGCTTGCCCGCTATGCCAGCGCGCGGGACCCGCGCCATTCCGGCCGGGGGGTTGGGGCCGCGATGACAATCGACTGGCTGACAGGACGTGATTGGCGCAAGGCGCGGCTGTTCGGGCCGATCATCGCCTTGACGCTTGGCGTGCTGACTTTGCTGGTGCTGACCTCCGCCCTGCTGGTCCAGCGGTTCGATGTCACGGCCAAGCTGCGCGAGGCGCACATGGTCGACCATGGCTTCGCCCGGCAGGTCGAGGAACTGGACAAGGTGGTCGCCACCCAGGTCAGCTGGGACGATGCAATCCTCAGCCTCGATCACAAGCGCGATGCCGATTGGGCCGATTTCAACATCGGCAACTACCTTTACACCTTCAATGGCTTCACCCACGCCTTCGTGCTCGATGGGCAGGAACAGGTGTTCTATGCCTCGCACAATGGCGATCGGGCCGGTCTGGACGCCTATGCCCCGTTCGCCCCGGTTGCCGCGCAGCTGATCCCTGCCATCCGCGCCGCCGAACAGCGCCGCCCGCCGCTGCGCCACCGGCCCGGCAAGGGCAATATCGTCGTCCCGCCGATCCAGGCCGATACCGTCGGGGTGATCGACGGACAGGTCTATATCATCGGCGCCACGCTGGTTCAGCCAGACTTCGGCCACGTCCTGCCCAGGGGGGCACGGGCGCCGATTGCGATTACCGCAATCCCGATCGGCAACCGCCTGCTCGGCCAGTTCAGCCAGCGATACCTGCTGGACGGGGTGAAGCTGGTCACCGGCAGCCAGGCCGTGCCCGGTCCGGGCACGCTGCTGCTGAAGGACCGCACCGGAGCCTCTGTCGCCGCGCTCAAGTGGACCCCGCGCAAGCCCAGCGCGGTGCTGTTCGATGAACTGCTGCTGCCCCTGCTGGTCGCGCTGGGGCTGGTCTGCGCGGTTGCGCTTACCATCATGCGCCGCAGCGGGGCCGTGGTCAGCGACCTGATCGCAAGCGAGGCGCGGGCCAAGCACCTGGCGTTCCACGATCCGCTGACCCGCCTGCCCAACCGCGCGATGCTGTTCGAGCGGCTCCATACCCTGCTGGGCCGGCTGGGGACGCGCGGCGGGACGGTGACGGTGATTTGCGTCGATCTCGACCGGTTCAAGGAGATCAACGATACGCTGGGCCACCATGCCGGCGACCTGGTCATCGAAACCATGGCCGTGCGACTGCGCAGCGCCTGCCCGGATGCGGAACTGATCGCACGGCTGGGCGGGGATGAATTCGTGGTGCTGTGTACCCGCTCGGACTGCGCCAGCGCGCCGGATATCGGCCTGCGCATCCGCTCGCATCTCGCAGCGCCGTTGCAGTGCGAATATGGCCTGCTCGATATCGACTGCTCGATCGGGGTGGTCGTGGTCGATCACGCCGGGGTTGAACCGACCGAGGCGCTGCGCTGGGCGGATCTGGCACTCTATCGCTCAAAGCAGGAAGGCAAGGGCCGCGTCACCCTGTTCCGTCCGGAAATGGATGCCGCGCTGCAGGATCGCCGGGCGATGGAAGCAGACCTGCGCCGCGCGCTGACCGATGGCGGGCTGTCGATCGTCTATCAACCGCAGGTCGATCTGCAGGGCCGGGTCAATTCGGTCGAGGCGCTGCTGCGCTGGACCCACGTAGAACGGGGCGAGGTTCCGCCGGGACTGTTCATCCCGCTGGCTGAGGAATCCGGCCTGATCCTGCCGCTGGGAGAATACGTGCTGCGGCGCGTCTTCGCCGAGACCGGCGCCTGGCGCAGGGCGCGAGTGGCGATCAACGTTTCGGCCGAGCAGATGCGCGCGCCGGGCTTTGCGGCGCTGGTTGCGCGGCTGGCGGCCGAGGCCGGGATCAGCCCGACCCGCTATGAAATCGAGCTGACCGAAACCGCCCTGCTGGGCGACGAGCCGGTCACCGTCGGCAATATCGAGGCGTTGAAGCGGCTGGGCTTTTCCTTCGCGCTTGACGATTTCGGCACCGGCTATTCCAGTCTCAGCGTGCTGCAGCGCTTCTCGGTCGACAAGATCAAGATCGACCGCTCGTTCGTCAGCGGGCTGGAAGCTGACCGCGAGGCCGAGGCGCTGGTCGACGCGATGATCCGCCTGGCCCGTGCGCTGGAACTGCGGGTGATTGCCGAGGGAGTCGAATCCGAAGCGCAGCGCGATCAGCTGGTCAAATGCGGCTGCACCGAGTTCCAGGGCTACCTGGTCGGCCGGCCGATGACGCTGGAACAGGTCGCGGAACTGGCGGGCGAGGGCGGGAATGCCCCGCCGCGCCGGTTCAGGCGCGCGGGGTAATCCCGGCCTCGGCGACCAGTTGCTGGAGTTCGCCGGCTTCGTACATTTCCATCATGATGTCGCTGCCGCCAACGAATTCGCCCTTGATGTAGAGCTGGGGAATGGTCGGCCAGTCGGAATAGGCCTTGATGCCCTGGCGCACTTCCATGTCCTGCAGGACATCGACGCCTTCGAACGGCACGCCCAAGTGATCGAGGATCGCCACCGCACGGCTGGAAAAGCCGCATTGCGGGAACAGCGGGGTCCCCTTCATGAACAGGACAACATCGTTGCTGTTGACGATATCGGCAATGCGGGCGTTGGTATCGGACATCGGGTAAACTCCTCGCCGCCCTAATTGGGAACGGCGGTGGTCAGTTGCAAGGCATGGAGCGCGCCGCCCATGTCCTCGCCGATCGCGGCATAGACCAGCTTGTGCTGCGCCACCCGCGGCTTGCCGACAAATGCGGCGGAAACGACGTGGGCTGCCCAGTGATTGTCGTCCCCGGCCAGATCGGTCAGGGTCACCTGGGCATCGGGCAGACCAGCCTTGATCCGCCGCACGATCTCGTCACCGGCCATCGGCATGGAATTTGCTCCTCAGGCCTCGCCCATCAGCGCGCGGCGCGCTTCGACGGTCTTGGCTTCCAGAGCGGCGCGGACATCGGCTTCGCTGATCTCGATCCCGGCCGAAACCAGATCGCCCAGCAGCTTGCGGATCACGTCCTCGTCACCGGCCTCTTCAAAATCGGCCTGAACCACTGCCTTGGCATAGCCTTCGGCTTCGACGGCCGAGAGGTTCATCTTCTCGGCTGCCCAGGTGCCGAGCAGGCGATTGCGGCGGGCCTGGATGCGGAACTGCATCTCTTCGTCGCGGGCGAACTTGGTTTCCTCGGCGCGTTCGCGATCGTTGAAGTCGGTCATGTCTGCTCCTGATGCTCCGGTGCTGGGCCTGTCACCCTATCCGGCCTTGGCGGGCGGGGCGGGCGGGGCCTGATACGAATCGTGGCAGCCCTTGCACGATGCCGCCGTGCTGGCAAGCGCGGCGTCGAACGCTGCCTTGTCGTCGGCGCGCGCCGCGGCAACCAGCGCCTTGGTGCTATCGCTGAAGGCCTTGGCCTTGATCGCGAAGTCGGCCTTGTTGGTCCAGACTGCCGGCAGTGCCCGGCTGGGTACGCCGCGGGTCGATTCCGCGAACAGCGCGGGCGCGGCATCGGCCCATTTGGCCAGGCCACTGGCCGGGAAGGCCAGGTTCTTCAGCGGGGTGCCATTGGTGCTGGCCCCGCGCAGCAGGTTGAGCGTCGATGCCGCCATGGTCATTCCGGCCTGCCGCGCCAGGACCAGGTCCTGCGGGCTGGGCTGGGTGGGGGCGGCGGCCGGCTTGGCCATCGCGGCCCAACCGGTCACCATCAGGGCGCCTGCGATGACAATCCGTGCTGCGATCATGGTCGTTCTCCCGTCAGGCGCAGGCCCTTTCAGTCCATGGTCACCACGACCTTGCCGATCGCCTTGCGCTCGGCCAGCATGGTAATGGCTTCGCCGCCGCGCGCCAGCGGGAAAGTGGCAGAGATCTTGGGCTTGATCTTGCCGTCCTGGAGCAGTTCGAACAGCTTGGCGATATGGGCGGCATTGGCGGCCGGCTCACGCGCCACCCAGGCCCCCCAGAACACGCCGCACACGTCGCAGCTCTTCAGCAGGGTCAGGTTGAGTGGCAGCTTGGCGATCCCGGCCGGGAAGCCGACCACGCAGAACCGGCCTTCCCAGGCGATCGAGCGCAGCGCCGGTTCGGAATAGTCTCCGCCGACCACGTCATAGATCACGTCAGCCCCATTGGGTCCGCAAGCCGCCTTGAAAGCCTCGGCAAGAGCCTTCGACTGGTCCTTGTCGAACGGCGCACGGGGATAGATCACCACTTCGTCGGCCCCGGCCTCGCGAGCGGCTTCGGCCTTCTCCTTGCTGGAAACGGCGGCAACCACGCGCGCGCCATAGGCCTTGCCCAGTTCCACCGCCGACAGGCCGATGCCGCCGGCCGCGCCCAGCACCAGCAGGGTATCGCCCGCCTTCAGCCGGCCGCGATCGAGCAGGCCGTGCATATTGGTGCCATAGGTCATCAGCAGCGATGCGCCGGTTTCGAAGCTGGCATAGTCGGGCAGGGCCCACAGCCGCGCAGCATCGACCACGATTTCTTCCGCCAGAGCGCCGTTGCCGGTGCTGGCAATCACCCGGTCGCCCACCTTCCACTGGGTGACGCCTTCACCCACCGCATCGACCACGCCCGAAGCCTCGCCGCCCGGAGCGAAGGGGCGGGCCGGCTTGAACTGGTACAGGTCCTGGATGATCAGCACGTCGGGGAAGTTGATCGAGCAGGCCTTGACCCGCACCCGGACCTGGCCGGGGCCGGGAACCGGGCTTTCGACTTCATCGAGGGTCAGCGTTTCGGGGCCGCCGACGGCGTGGCTGCGGAGGGCTTTCATGCGGTTTCTACTCCCTTGGCGAGCCAGGGCAGCGTGGCCCGGGCTTCTTGTTCATAGGTGGAAATGGCAGTGTCGCGGGCCAGGGTCAGGCCGACCTCGTCCAGCCCGTTCAGCAGGCAATGCTTGCGGAAGGGATCGATCTCGAACTCGAACCGGTCTTGAAAAGGCGTGGTAACCACCTGGTTTTCAAGATCGATATGCACCGGGTCGGTCTTTGCCACTTCCAGCAGGCGATCGACCTGATCCTGCGGCAGCACGACGGTGAGGATGCCGTTCTTGAAGGCATTGCCGGAAAAGATGTCCGAAAAGCTCGGCGCGATCACCGCCTTGATGCCCAGGTCAAGCAGGGCCCAGGCGGCGTGTTCGCGGCTGGAACCGCAGCCGAAATTGTCGCCCGCGATCAGGATCGGGGATCCGGCATATTCGGCGCTGTCGAACAGGTTGTCCGGATCCTTGCGCAGCGTTTCGAAGGCGCCGCGCCCCAGCCCTTCGCGGGTGATGGTCTTGAGCCAGTGGGCCGGAATGATCACGTCGGTATCGACGTTCTTGGCACCAAACGGAATCGCCCGGCCATCGACTTGACGGACCGCTTCCATCAATCGGTTTCCGGTGCCTGCTCGGGCTTGGGGGCCTGCTTGGCCTTCTCCGCGCTTTCCTTGCGGCGCGAGGCATAGAGCAGGGCGGCGGCCAGTGCGGCCGAGCCGATTGCGGCCCCGGCCAGTGCGGCCTTGCCGGTCCAGCCGGACTTTTCGTCCTTTTCGGGCCTGTCGGACTTGTCGGATTTTTCGGTCATGGTCCTACCTATGTGATCGCTGGCCGGGGGAAAGCAAGGGGCCTGTCAGGCAAGTTCGCGCACATCGGCCAGCTTTCCGGTTACTGCGGCGGCGGCTGCCATGGCCGGGCTGACCAGATGGGTGCGTGCACCCGGACCCTGCCGGCCGACAAAGTTGCGATTGGAAGTGGAGGCGCAGCGCTCACCGGCGGGAACCTTGTCCGGGTTCATGCCAAGACAGGCCGAGCAGCCCGGCTCGCGCCATTCGAACCCGGCTTGGGTGAACACCTTGTCCAGTCCTTCGGCCTCGGCCTGGCGCTTGACCAGGCCCGAGCCGGGCACGACGATCGCCCATTTGACGTTGGGGGCCTTGGTCCGGCCCTTCAGCACGGCGGCGGCGGCGCGCAGGTCCTCGATCCGGCTGTTGGTGCAGCTGCCGATGAACACGTTCTGCACCTCGACGTCCTGCATCCGCTGGCCGGGAGTGAGGCCCATGTAATCCAGCGACTTGCGGGCGGCTTCTTGCTTGGACGGATCGGCAAAGCTGGCGGGATCGGGCACGGTGCCGGTGATCGCCACGGTGTCTTCCGGGCTGGTGCCCCAGGTCACGGTCGGGGCGATATCGGCCGCATCGATCGTTACCACCTTGTCGTAAACGGCACCCGGATCGGTCGCCAGGCTGGTCCACCAGGCCACGGCCTTGTCCCAGTCCGCATCCTTGGGGGCATAGGGACGGCCCTGCACATAGGCGAAGGTCTTTTCATCCGGGGCGATCAGGCCGGCGCGGGCGCCATGCTCGATCGCCATGTTGGACACGGTCAGGCGCCCTTCGATCGACAGATCGCGGATGACCGAGCCGGTATATTCGATGACATAGCCGGTGCCGCCGGCCGCGCCGAGCACGCCGCAGATGTGGAGGACCACGTCCTTGGCCGTCACGCCCGGGCCAAGCTGGCCTTCGACCCGCACTTCCATGGTCTTCGACTGCTTGAGCAGTAGGGTCTGCGTGGCGAGCACATGCTCGACCTCGCTGGTGCCGATCCCGAAGGCCAGCGCGCCCAGCCCGCCGTGACAGGCGGTGTGGCTGTCACCGCAGACGATCGTTGCGCCGGGCAGCGAAAAGCCCTGTTCCGGGCCGACCACATGGACGATGCCCTGCTCCGCATCGGCATCGCCGATCAGCCTGATGCCGAATTCGGGCGCGTTGCGCTCCAGCGCGGCAAGCTGCTGGGCGCTTTCCGGATCGCTGATCGGGATACGCTGCCCGGCCGCATCGCGCCGCGCGGTCGTGGGCAGGTTGTGGTCCGGCACGGCCAGGGTCAGGTCCGGGCGGCGGACCTTGCGTCCCGAAACGCGCAGCGCCTCGAATGCCTGCGGGCTGGTCACTTCGTGGACCAGGTGGCGGTCGATATAGATCAGGCAGGTGCCATCGTCGCGGCGCTCGACCACGTGAGCGTCCCAGATCTTCTCGTAGAGGGTGCGGGGTTTGCTGGCCATGGCCCGGCCCTAGCCACAGCGCGGCGCGCTTGGCAAGCGACTGGTCGCATTGCGCTTGCTTTCATGCATGTCAGTAGCGATAAGCGGAGCCAGATGATTGCTCTCCCGCACCACTATCCGATCCGGGTCCTGCCCGATGACATCGACTTCATGGGTCACGTCAACAATGCCCGCTATCTCAGCTGGGTGCAGGACGCGGTACTGTCGCACTGGCACAAGCTGGCCCCGGCCGAAGCGGTGGCGACCCGCGCCTGGGTCGCCCTGAAGCACGAGATCACCTATCGCAAACCGGCTTTCCTTGACGACGAGGTGATGGCCCACGTCCTCCTCGAAAGCGTGCAGGGTGCGCGCGCGTTCTACCAGACGCTGGTCAAGCGCGGGGAAGAGGTGCTGGCCGAGGTCAGGTCCAGCTGGTGCTTCATCGATACTGCCACGCTGCGCCCGGCCCGGATTGGCGAGGACATCGCCGCCTGCTTCTTCGGGCCGAAGCCGGCCTGATCCTACTCCGCGCGGGTCCAGATCCAGCCGCCGGCGATCACCAGCACCGCGACCGAAATCAGCACCCACGGCCAGCCGACCGTCAGCCAGGTAAAGCCAACCCCGGCGCTCATCGCCAGCACCGCGCTGATCTTTGCCTTGCGCGAGATCGCCCGCCGTTCCCGCCACTGACGCAGCGGCGGGCCATAGCGGGGGTGGTCCAGCAGCGCCTGTTCCCACGCCGGGTTGGACCGGGCAAAGCAGAAGGCCGATACCAGCAGGAACGGCACGGTCGGCATGATGGGCAGGACAATGCCGATCATCGCCAACACGAAGCTGGCAATCCCCAGGCCCAGATAGAGGTGCCGGGTCATCGGTTCAGCCGGCGGCAATCCGCGCCGCGGTTTCCCGGACCAGCGCGATCATGTTGGGCACGCCCTGGGTGCGGTTGGAAGACAGCTGGTTCTTCAGGTCGAACGGGGCGAGCCGCTCGGCAATGTCGGTCGCTGCCACTTCTGCGGCGGGGCGGTCCTGCACCGCGGCCAGGACCAGCGCGACAATCCCCTTGGTGATCGCGGCGTTGCTGTCGGCCAGAAAGTGCAGGCGGCCATCGGTCAGCTGGGTGGGATAGACCCAGACCGAGGCCGAACAGCCGCGCACCAGCGTCGCGTCGGTCTTGAGCGCGTCGGGCATGGGTTCCAGCTCGCGGCCCAGCTCGATCAGCAAGCGATAGCGCTCGTCCCCTTCGAGGAACTCGTATTCGTCGGCAATGTCGGCAAGGGTGCGCATGGGCGGGCCATTAGCGGGGAGGGGGGCTTGCGTCCACCGCCCCAAGGTTCAGCCGGTCAGCCCATCAGCCCGCCCGGGCGGGTGAAGGCATAATAGATCACATAGAACCACGAGAAGATCCCGTGGACGATCGCCCAGAAGATCGACTTGTTGACGCTCCAGCTGATTGCCACGGCAATCGCGGTGCCGAGGCCGATCCCGGCCTTGGCAGCATCATTCCGGCGTTCGTTCACAGGTCCACTCCCGCCGCGATGGCTTCCAGCTTGCGGATCCGTTCCTTCAGGTCCGCAATCTCGATCCGGGCCGCGCCGCTGCCGGCCGCGCGCTCGATTTCGGGCTGGTGCATTTCCAGCTCGCGGGTCTTGAGCTGAAGCCAGCCCTGCCATCCCTTCAGCGAGGCGACGGCGACAATGGTCACGGCCATCAGGCCGGTGGCCGAAAGCAAGAGATAGTCGCTGATCATGGCGTTTCTCCCTTCATTTTCCCCGCGCACCTAGCGGTCGCGCAGGCTTTCGATCTCGGTTGCCAGCGCGTGGGTGTTGCGCCCGTCCGTGGCGATCCGTTCCAGCACGTGGATCCGCTCGCGCAGCTGCTCCACTTCCTGTTGCAGCTGGGCCTCGCGCACGGATCCGTGCGGCGCGCCGTCGCCAAGGCCCGAACCAGCGTCCGCGCGGCGTCCGCGCAGCGGATGCACGCCCTTGGCCTTGAGCGAATACCAGGCACCAATCCCGGCGACGATCACCATTGCGGTTCCCATGTCCATCGTCAGTTTCCCCTGATTCCGGTTTCGGCAGTGGTCATTGCACGTCCTTCTTTTCCAGCCGGAGCGCTTCGATTTCGTGCGTCAGGCGATAGCCGCTGTCGGTCACGATCCGCTCCACATTGGCGAGCCGGTCCTTCATGTTGCCGAGCTCCGCGCGCAGCTGCGCGTTTTCCTGGCTGAGCAGCTTGACCCGTTCCAGCGCCTCATCGTTCTGCTTGGGATAGACAGCCTGGCCCCAGGCGCCATCCAGCGGGTAGCCGTGCTTGATCCGCAGCCAGGTGGTCACCACCCAGCCGGCCACACCGGCCCCGGCCACCAGGGCGATCATCGGCATCAGTTCGGACAAGACCTGAAGCTTCGCGGGATCCATCAGTTCTTCTCCCGGACATTCTCGTCGCGCAGCGCTTCGATCTGGGCGGCGACGTTGACGCTCTTGTCGGTGACGATCCGCTCCAGCACTTTCACCCGGTCGGCAAAGTGGGCGATCTGCTCGCGCAGTTCGGCGTTCTCGGCCTGAAGCGCGGCGTTGGCCTTCTGGTCAGGCTGGACGGTCTTGCCGCCCCACTCATCCTCCAGCGGATAGCCGTGGCGGGCGCGGATCCAGTTGTTCACCAGCCAGCCGCCGGTGCTGATCGCGACGATCAGGATGACGAATTCGGGCGATCCCCAGTTCATTGCACGTCCTTCTTTTCGATGCGCAGGGCTTCGATCTCGTGCGTCAGGCGGTATCCGCTGTCGGTCACGATCCGCTCGACATTGCCAAGCCGGTCCTTGAGGCTGCCGATTTCGGCGCGCAGCTGGGCATTTTCCTGGCTCAGCAGCTTGATCCGCTCGCCATCCTCGCTGGTGGTCTTGGGATAGATCGACTGGCCCCAGGCCCCGCTAAGCGGGTAGCCGTTCTTGATCTTCATCCGGTTGGAATAGATCACCCCGCCGGTAATCAGCCCGACGATCACCACGACCGTTGGGGCCAGGATCCCGATGAGTTGCAGAACCTGATCGGCACTCACTTGCGCAGTTCCTTTTCGCTGGCATCGATAAGAGCTTCGACCTTGCGGGCGTCGCGCAGCGCCTCGATCTGGCTGGCGACGTCATAACCCTTGTCGGTCACGATCCGCTCCAGCACGCGCACGCGTTCTTCCAGTTCGCTGGTGTGGCTGACGTACTGGGCAGCCTTCTCGGCGGTTTCCTTGATCCGCAGTTCGGCCATCTTCGACTGGTGCTTGGTCCAGACGATGAAGCAGACCATCAGGAACGGGGCCAGCGGGATCAGAATTCCTAGATTATCCATGGTAATTTCCCCTCGCAGGTTCGGACTTAGCGCAGTCGCTCGATTTCAGCCGAGAGGCGCGGGTTGCTGCTGACGTAGAAGGTTTCCACTTCGGCCAGCCGGCGGTCGATCTCGCGCAGGCGGCCCCGCACTTCCCGCGCGGTGCGGGTGGGGGACTGGCGTACTCCCTGCCAGAACTGCTGCTCCTGCCGGTCGCTGTAAAGCTGGGCCGGCTTCTTGTCGGCCAGCAGGCCGATGATGAAGTAGGGCAGCAGCACGGCAAAACCGGTCATGAAGTTGAGGCCGATGAAACCCAGGCGGACCCACAGGGAATTGACCCCGGTATAGTCGGCGATCCCGGCGCAGACGCCCATCAGCTTGCCGTTGACCTTGTCGCGGTAAAACTTGGTCCTCGGGCTATTCATCGTTCTTCCCCTCTGTGTTGCCGGGCCGATCGGGCCTTGCGGCGGATTGCAGTTCGTTGGTCGGTTGTGGTTCGGTTCAGCCGCGACGGGCCTTCTGGCGGCTCATGGCCTTCAGTTCGTCCAGTTCGGCCAGAGTGTCGGTGCCGTCGGTCAGCTGGCGCTGCTGGCGGTAGTCGGGATGATCGGCGGAAACGAGCCGTTCCACCGTGTCCATCCGGTCTTCCAGCCGCCGGGCCAGCTGATAGAGGTCTTCCAGCAGGGCTTCGTCATTGACGGTCAGGGTCGGGGCGGTCTTCCACTTGGTGACATAGTGCAGGATCAGCCAGGGCAGACCGATCAGGACCACGACCAGACCCATAAATTCGCCGAAATCCATGGCCTCAGCCCTCCTTGTCGTCGCCCTTCAGGGCGCGCTTCATTGCTTCCAGTTCCTCGTCGATCTTGTCCTGCCCGGCGAGCGCATTGATCTCGTCGGCCAGGCTCGGCTTGCTCGACTGGTCGGCCAGGCTCAGCGCATCGGCGCGGCCTTCGGCATAGTCGACCCGGCGTTCCAGCTGGTCGAACCGGGCCATCGCCTCATCCACCCGCTCGCTGGCCAGCAGCGTGCGCAGCTTGACGCGGTTTTCCGCGCTTTCCAGCCGTGCCGCGATCGCGCCCTGACGGGCCCGGGCTTCGCGCAGCCGGTTCTGCAGCTTTTCGATGTCGAGTTCATAGGCGCGCAGGGCATCGTCCAGCACGGCGATTTCGGCCTTCAGCTGGTCGGCCATGTCGGCGGCCTTCTTCTTTTCGACCAGAGCGGCCCGGGCCAGATCCTCGCGGTCCTTGGACAGGGCCAGCTGGGCCTTGTCCGCCCAGTCGGCCTGCAGCCGGTCCAGCTTGACCGTGTGGCGGTGCATTTCCTTCTGATCCGCGATCGTCCGCGCCGCGCTGGCCCGCACTTCGACCAGGGTTTCCTCCATCTCGAAGATGATCATGCGGATCATCTTTTCGGGATCGTCGGCCTTGTCGAGCAGCTCGTTGAAATTGGCGGCAATGATGTCACGGGTGCGGCTGAAAATGCCCATCCAGGGTACTCCGGTGGAAGATGCGGTAGGGGTAGGCGTGCGGCGCAGGCGTTCGACCTCGGCCTCGAAGCGCGAGGCGCGCTGGCGCGGAGCCTGGCCGATCGGGCCAAGGTCGAACGGGTCGTCGGTCTGGGCCGGAACCCCGGGGCGGCGGGGGGACTGGGGGCCGCCATCGGGGCTTGCCTGGGATTCCGGCCCAAGCGGGTTGAAGGGGTCGTGTCCCATCTTGCGGACCACCGCCGGGCTCAAGCCTGCTGCGCCGTGTTGCCCTGAACCTGGGCAACCTGGGGCGCGGCCTGCAGCTGGCTGGTCAGGACCACGATGTTGAACGAAAGCATCGCCGTGACCGACAGGATCACCGCCCGGTCGAGCTTGCTGGTCTTGTTGAGCAGGGTGTTGAACATGGTCAGTACCTTTGAAACGGGTTTGACCGTCACTTCGCAAAGGCCGTGCCAAATGGGGTAAAGGCCGGAATTCCGTGCCTTTCGCCAGCAATCGACGAACGACATGTGGGAAGTGTTGCGCGATATTGGGAATTTTCGCTAGATATTGGGTATGGAGCGCAACACCCAATTCGTTGGCCAGTCGACCGCCTTTCTGGATTCGGTCGAACGCGCCAGCCGGGCGGCGCCGATGGGCCGGCCGGTTCTGGTGATCGGAGAGCGCGGGACCGGCAAGGAACTGATCGCGGAACGCCTCCACCAGCTCTCGCGCCGCTGGCAGGAACCATTGGTCACGCTCAACTGCGCGGCCTTGCCGGAAACCTTGATCGAGGCGGAATTGTTCGGTCATGAGCAGGGTGCCTTCACCGGTGCTACCAAGGCCCGCGCCGGACGGTTCGAGGAAGCCGACAAAGGCACGCTTTTCCTCGACGAACTGGCCACACTGTCGATGGGCGCCCAAGAACGGCTGTTGAGGGCCGTGGAATATGGCGAAGTCACCCGGATCGGATCGTCGCGTCCGATCAAGGTTGATGTCCGGATTGTCGCCGCCACCAACGAGGATCTGCCGCGCCTGGCCGAAGAAGGCCGGTTCCGCGCCGACCTGCTCGACCGGCTGAGCTTCGAGGTTATCACCCTGCCGCCGCTGCGGGTGCGCGAAGGGGATATCCGCGTGCTGTCCGACTATTTCGGGCGGCGGATGGCGGCCGAATTGCACTGGGATGCCTGGCCCGGCTTTTCCAACCGGGCGATGGCCGCGCTCGAGGATTACCAGTGGCCCGGCAATGTCCGCGAACTGCGCAACGTGGTGGAACGCGCGGTCTATCGCTGGGGGGCGGGGGACGAGCCGGTCGATCATGTGGTGTTCGATCCGTTCGACAGCCCGTGGAAGCCCGCGCCGCTGCCGCGCGCAGCCAGCGATGCCGCGCCCGCTGCGGAACGGACCGCCCCGGCGCCCGCCACCAGCCTGGATCAGGTGACCGACCTCAAAGCGGCGGTCGATGCCCATGAAAAGGCGATCCTGGAGACCGCGCTGGGCCGCCACCGCTATAACCAGCGCCAGACCGCCAAGGCGCTGGGCCTCAGCTATGACCAGTTGCGCCATGCCATGAAGAAGCATGGGCTTAGCGAGCGGGGCTGATTTTTAACCCTGTTTTCAGCGCTGCGGTCTATGGTCACCGGCCATGGGGATCGGCACCATCATCAAGCGGCTGTTTCAGGCGGTCGGCTGCCTCGGCCTGCTGGTGATGTTCAGCTTTGCCGGACTGAGCAGTTATGCCAGCCATGTCGAGCGCGATCCGGAGGCCAGGGCCCGGTTGGAAGCGGCCGGCGAAGCGGTTGAGCACAAGGTTGACGAAGACGCCGGCTTCCTGGCCAATCTGGGCGTGCTGCTGTCCGCGTGGTGGAATTCCGATGAACACTACGCGGAGAAACAGCGCGAAGATGCGCTCAAAGCCAAGGCCAAGGAAGAGCGGCGCAAGGCTGCGGAAGAACGTCGTTTCAACACCACTGTCCCGTCATCCGACAACGATTACTACGCCGAGAGCACCAAGCGCGACTAAGGCCGCGGGCCTGCGCGCTTGACTTGTTGGGCCCAAGGCGATTTCCTGCGGCGCGACAATGGCTTGAGCGAGAGGAATGCCTATGCGCCGTTTGCTGATTCTGCTGGCGGCGCTGATCGCCAGCCCGGCCTGGGCCGATCCAACCGAACCCGAACTGGCCGCCGCGCGCGAAGCAGAGGTACGGGGCGCCGAAATCTATGCCTACGATCAGGCCGCCTGGCATTCGACCGACCGGATGCAGGCCGATCTCAAGAAGCGCAAATGGACGCTGGACAAGGCCCAGCAAGAAGGGATGGCCGGCTATATCGTCGAGCCGGCCGCTGATGGCCTGCTGCTGGCGACCTATTACGGGGTCAGGGACGGCAAGACCTTTGCCATGGCCCGCTACTGGGTGCGCGGCAGCAAGGTGGAGCGCGGCGGGTTCCTGAAGGACGGGGACGATCCGGCGCTGTCCCCGCTGGCCCTGCGATTGGTCGAGACGCGTGGCAAGGCGGTCGATGCGGCGATCGAGCAGAAGGTTTTCCGCTGCACCCGGGGCAACCTCAACACAGTGGTCCTGCCGCCGCGCGCCGATGGCTCGATCCCGGCCTATGTGATGAGTTCCGGGGTGGAGGACGGGGTGTTCCCGGCCGGCGGGCATTACCGTTATGTCTTCGGCGCGGATGGCAAGCTGCTGTCCAGCCGGGCGTTCAGCAAGAGCTGCGTCAACGTGGATTCGCGCAATGTGCCGAAAAAGGCGGCCGGGTTCGGGGTTTCACACCTGCTCGATCCCCAGCCGACTGAAATTCACGTCTTCGTCAGCTACAACGTGCCGATCACCCTGTTCGTGATCACCCAGTCCAACGGCAACCTGTGGGAAGTCGCGCGCGGGAAGGTGACTTTCAAACAGGTGATGAAGGATCCGATCTGAACGGAAGGTCTGCTATTTCGTCGCGTATTGCCCGGCCTTGGCGTCAAAGTTCGACCGGGCGAAGTTCTTGGCCGCGGCCGAGGTCGCGAAGATTTCGTCCTGCATCACCCCGCTGACCAGCGGATAGCCCTGCGAATTGTAGCGGATATCGCGCACGGTCAGGCGGAACGTGCCATCGGTCTGGCGCTGGATCAGGAACGGGCGGTGGGCTTCATCGGACATGGTCTTGCTCCTCGGTGCGGATGCGTTCGCGTTCGGCCCGTGCGGCCTTGTTGCCTTGCTCGCGCGCGGCCAGGCCAAGCCAGACGGCGCGCGAACGCAGCAGGGTGTCGCGTTGGTTGGCAAGCGGGGCCGCTTCAGCCGCGCGGGCGCAGCTTTCGGCCTGTGTCATATAGAACTGCTCGCCCATCATCGCGTCACCTCGCTAGTTGGCTGGTCAGCCCAGCACTTCGATCACGGCCAGCCGGGTTTCCTCACGCGAAAGCGGAGAAGAATGGCTGCGGCCGTGGTGGAGCTGACCGGGGTTGGCCGCGCTCCGGGCGAAGGGCGCGCGGCCAAGGCCGCGGCGGATCGCCGGTATCATGGTATTGAATGTCATTGTATCTTCCGGGCAGCCGCAAGGGCTGCCGCATTTCTTGTCTTTGGTTGTTGGGCGCTAATGCCGCCGCTTTCCGTGGGGCCCCGTCGGACCTCCGCCCGGTCCGCGCTCGCGAAACACGATGCGGCCCTTGCTGAGGTCGTAGGGGGTCATTTCCACGCGAACCCGGTCGCCCACGACCGAGCGGATACGGAATTTCCGCATCTTCCCGGCCGTTTAGGCAATGATCCGGTGTTCGTTCTCGAGCATGACGCCGAAGCGCCCGTCGGGAAGGATTTCATCGATCTGGCCTTCGAGGGTCAGCAGATCCTCCTTGGCCATCCGCTCAGGCGGCCTCGAGCTGGACGGCAGAGGTCTTGCCGCGCTTGTCGGTTTCCAGTTCGTACTTGACGCGCTGGTCCTTATCGAGCGTGGCCATCCCGGCGCGTTCGACGGCGCTGATGTGGACGAAAGCGTCACCGCCACCGGTATCCGGTGCGATAAAGCCATAGCCCTTGTCGGTATTGAAGAATTTCACGGTGCCTACCGGCATGTCCTGTTCCTTTCACGAAACACGGGTGATCGACCGGCAACGTGCCGGTTGAGCAAAGGTAGCGAGAAAGGGAACGAGGGGGCCGTTGGGCCAGAAAGTTCCGTCGCAGGCGACGTTAGCAAAACGGGATATAGGGTAGGCTGTGCGGAAAAGCAATGGCTGCCAACTAGAGCTTGCTTTTCGCGGCATCCGCGCCTAATTGCGCATCCATCCCGACATTGTGACACAACGGAGGGGCTGGCGCCGCAAGGGGCCGGCGCAAACCGCCATTGTCACATTGCCCGGGCAGACGGAGTTTTCATGGCGGATATCGCGCGGATCATCGAGGTTGTCGAACCGGAGGCCAGGGCCCTCGGTTTCGATCTCGTGCGCGTGCGCTATTTCAAGGGCGGAGAAATCGGCCCGCTTTCGGACGCCGAAGAATTCACTCTCCAGATCATGGCCGAGCGGCCCGAGACCGGCCAGCTGGTGATCGAGGATTGCGCCGCGCTGTCGCACCGTATTTCCGACGCGATCGACGCGCTGGAGGAAAAGGGCGAAGTGCTGATCGCGGATGCCTATCGCCTCGAAGTCAGTTCTCCCGGGATCGACCGTCCGCTGACCCGTCCGCAGGATTTTGCCAACTGGGCCGGGCACGAAGCGCGCGTGCAACTGATCAACCCGGTTGAGGGCAACCGCAAGTCGCTCCAGGGCGATCTGGTCGGGATCGAGGGTGAGACCGTTACTCTCGCTGACAAGAAGTCCGGGTCGGTTTCGTTCCCGCTGTCCGACATTCATTCCGCCAAGCTTGTCCTGACCGACAAGCTGATTGCCGCCACCCGCCCGCTGGACGCCAGCGGGGCTGACGAAATTCTCGAAGAAGAACAGGAAGACTGAACATGGCCAGTCCGATTTCCGCCAACCGCGCTGAACTGCTTGCAATCGCCACCTCGGTCGCGAACGAGAAGCTGATCGACAAGGCGATCGTCATCGAGGCGATGGAAGAAGCGATCCAGAAGGCGGCGCGTGCCCGCTATGGTGCGGAAAACGACATCCGCGCCAAGCTTGATCCGCGCACCGGCGACCTGCGCCTGTGGCGCGTGGTCGAAGTGGTCGAGGAAGTGGACGACTACTTCAAGCAGGTTGACCTGAAGGCCGCGCAGAAGCTCGACAAGGACGCCAAGCTGGGCGATTTCATCGTCGATCCGCTGCCGCCGGTGGATCTGGGCCGCATCGACGCGCAGTCGGCCAAGCAGGTGATCTTCCAGAAGGTCCGCGATGCCGAGCGTGAGCGTCAGTTCGAGGAATTCAAGGACCGCGCCGGCGAACTGGTGACCGGCGTGATCAAGTCGGTCGAATTCGGCCATGTGATCGTCAACCTCGGTCGCGCCGAAGGCGTCATCCGCCGCGATCAGCAGATCCCGCGCGAAGTGGCCCGCGTGGGCGAGCGTGTCCGCGCCCTGATCCTGAAGGTGGAGCGCCAGAACCGTGGTCCGCAGATCTTCCTGTCTCGCGCCCACCCGGACTTCATGAAGGCCCTGTTCGCGCAGGAAGTGCCGGAAATCTATGACGGCATCATCACTATCAAGGCAGCCGCCCGCGATCCGGGCAGCCGTGCCAAGATCGGCGTGATCAGCCGCGATTCCAGCATCGACCCGGTCGGCGCCTGCGTCGGCATGAAGGGCAGCCGCGTTCAGGCGGTGGTGCAGGAAATGCAGGGCGAGAAGATCGACATCATCCCCTGGAGCGAGGACACCGCGACGTTCGTGGTCAACGCGCTGCAGCCGGCCACTGTCAGCCGCGTGGTGATCGACGAGGAAGAAAGCCGCATCGAAGTGGTGGTGCCGGACGACCAGCTGAGCCTGGCAATCGGTCGCCGCGGACAGAACGTCCGTCTGGCCAGCCAGCTGACCGGCAGCCAGATCGACATCATGACCGAGGCGGAATCGAGCGAGAAGCGTCAGAAGGAATTCGCCGAGCGGTCCAAGATGTTCGAGGAAGAACTCGACGTCGATGAAACCCTGTCGCAGCTGCTGGTCGCCGAAGGTTTCAGCGAACTGGAAGAAGTGGCCTATATCGACGTGAACGAACTGGCCGCGATCGAGGGCTTCGACGAGGAACTCGCCGAAGAGCTGCAGAGCCGCGCCGCAGAAGCGCTGGAACGCCGCGAGGCAGCCTATCGCGAAGAGCGTCAGGCGCTGGGCGTCGAGGATGCCCTGGCCGAAATCCCGCACCTGACCGAGCAAATGCTGGTCACGCTGGGCAAGGCCGGGATCAAGACGCTCGACGATCTGGCCGATCTGGCCACCGATGAGCTGATCGCCAAGAAGCGCGCCGAGCAGCGCCGCCGTGACGGCAGCGCCCCGGCGCGGCGTGAGCGTGAGCAGGATCGTGGCGGCGTGCTGGGCGAATATGGCCTGAGCGAAGAACAGGGCAACGAGATCATCATGGCCGCCCGGGCCCACTGGTTCGAAGACGAGCCAGTTAACGAGGAGGCCGCCGATGCGGATTCCTCACAATGAGCCGCTAGGTTCCGCAGCCCCTGAAGCGGCCGCCGGAAACAATCCGGAGCGCCGCTGCATCCTGACCGGGGACCACGGTTCCCGCGATGATCTCCTGCGCCTGGCGATCTCGCCCGATGGCCTGGTCCTGCCCGATGCCCTGGCCCGCGCGCCGGGGCGGGGGGCCTGGATCGGCGTGTCGCGGGCCGAGCTGGAACAGGCGATTGCCAAGGGCAAGCTGAAGGGTGCGCTGGCACGGGCGTTCAAAGGCGCGGCGCTGACCATTCCGGAAGACTTGCCAGAACGGGCCGAAGCGGCGCTGCGCCGGGCCCTGACCGACCGGCTCGGGCTGGAAATGAAAAGCGGCAAGCTGCTGCTGGGGTCCGACCGGATTGCCGAGAACGCGCGGATGGGCAACGTGGCCTGGCTGGCCCATGCCAGCGATGCCCGCGAAGACGGCTCGCGCAAGCTCGATCAGGCATGGCGGGTCGGGCGCGATCTGGAAGGGTCCGGGGAAACCGGATTGACCTTGCCTCTGGACCGGGCGGCGCTGTCTGTGGCATTGGGCCGCGACAATGTCGTCCACCTGGCGCTGACCGATCCCCGGTCAGTCGAACGGGTCGAAGGTCCGCTCCGGCGCCTGCTGCGCTTTCTGGGGCAGAGTGAAGCGAACGAACAGGATCGTGGCGATGGTCTGGCCGATGCGGCCGGGCAATCGTCCGTGACGACGAATTGAGTTTTGAAGGGCACGATTGAGCATGAGCGATAGCGAAAACAAACCGACCTTGGGCCGCAAGCCGCTGGGCCTGAAGAAGTCGGTGGAGGCGGGCCAGGTCCAGCAGACCTTCAGCCACGGCCGCACCAACAAGGTGGTGGTCGAGGTGAAGCGCCGCAAGCTGATCGGCAAGCCCGGTGTGGCCGAAGCCGCTCCGCCGCCGCCTCCGCCGCCCCCGCCGCC
>JAFLDB010000015.1 GCA_017302615.1 Sphingomonadales bacterium | reverse complement strand
CTGCTTGAGGAACAGACCCGCCGCGAGCAGGAAGAGCGTCTGCGCGCCCTGGAAGAGGAAAAGCGCCGCGCCGAGGAAAACCGCAAGGCCGAGGCCGAAGCAGCCGCCAAGGCGGCCGAGCCTGCTGCCCCGGTGACCGAGGAGCCGGCCCCTGCACCGGAAGCCGAGGCCGAGACCGAAAGCGGGGCCGAGGCCAGCGCCCCGGCACCGCGCCGCTTCACTCCGGTCGCTTCGCCGGTCAAGCGTCCCGAACCGGCGGCCAAGAAGCCGGCCCAGTCGCGCGACAAGTCGGGCGGGGGCGAGCGTCGCCACGCCGGCAAGCTGACCGTCACCCGCGCGCTCAACGAGGACGAGGGCGCCCGCGCCCGCAGCCTCGCCGCGCTGAAGCGGGCGCGCGAGAAGGAACGCCGGGCCCAGTTCTCGGGCCACAGCCAGCCGCGTGAAAAGCAGGTCCGCGACGTGATCGTTCCGGAAGCGATCACCGTGCAGGAACTGGCCAACCGCATGGCCGAAAAGGGCGCGGACCTGGTCAAGGCGCTGTTCAAGCTGGGCATGATGGTCACCGTCAACCAGACCATCGATGCCGACACTGCCGAACTGCTGGTCGAGGAATTCGGCCACAACGTGCAGCGCGTTTCGGAAAGCGATGTCGATATCGACACGACCGAGGATGTCGATGCACCCGAAACGCTGAAGCCGCGGCCGCCGGTGGTGACCATCATGGGCCACGTCGATCACGGCAAGACCAGCCTGCTTGACGCGCTGCGCGGCACCGATGTGGTCAAGGGCGAAGCCGGCGGCATCACGCAGCACATCGGCGCCTATCAGATCAAGACCAAGGGCGGCGAACTGATCACGTTCCTGGATACCCCGGGCCACGAAGCCTTCACTGAAATGCGCCAGCGCGGCGCCAATGTGACCGATATCGTGATCCTGGTGGTGGCCGGCGACGACGGGCTGATGCCGCAGACGATCGAGGCGATCAACCACACCAAGGCGGCAGGCGTGCCGATGATCGTGGCGATCACCAAGAGCGACAAGCCCGAGTTCAACCCGCAGAAGATCCGCGAGCGCCTGCTGGAGCACGAAGTGATCGTCGAGGCGATGAGCGGTGATGTGCAGGATGTCGAAGTTTCGGCCAAGACCGGGGCGGGGCTCGACAACCTGATCGAGAAGATCCTGCTTCAGGCTGAACTGATGGAACTGAAGGCCAACCCGGACCGCGCTGCCGAGGCGACCGTGATCGAAGCCAAGCTCGACAAGGGCAAGGGCCCGCTGGCGACTGTGCTGATCAACCGTGGCACGCTGAAGGTAGGCGACGTCCTGGTGGTCGGCACCCATTCCGGCCGCGTTCGCGCGATGCTGGATGACAAGGGCCGCCAGATCAAGGTGGCCCCCCCGGCGCTGCCGGTCGAAGTCCTGGGCATCGGCGGCGTGCCGATGGCCGGAGACACCCTGACCGTGGTCGAAAGCGAGGCCCGGGCCCGCGAGGTCGCCGCATTCCGCCAGGAACGCGCCACGGCCAAGCGTACCACTCAGGCCCCTGCCAGCCTCGACACGATGTTCTCGGCGCTCAAGGCCAAGGCGGACGTGATCGAATATCCGGTGGTGGTGAAGAGCGACGTGCAGGGTTCGACCGAAGCGATCGTCAATGCGCTCAACAAGCTTTCCAACGACGAGATCAAGGTCAAGATCCTGCAGTCCGGCGTGGGGGCGATCACCGAAAGCGACGTCAGCCTGGCAGCCGCTTCGGGCGCACCGATCATTGGCTTCCATGTCCGTCCCAACGCCAAGGCGCGCGAGATGATCGAGCGCAACAAGGTGCGGATGAAGTACTTCGACGTAATCTATCACCTGACTGACGACGTCGCGAAGGAAATGGCCGGGATCTGGGGGCCGGAGCGAATCGAAAACGTGGTCGGCCGCGCCGAGGTCAAGGAAGTGTTCCCGGCCGGCAAGCGCGACAAGGCCGCCGGTCTGCTGGTGCTGGAAGGCTTCATCAAGAAGGGCATCAACGCCCGTCTTACCCGGCAGGATGTCATCATCTCCAAGACCACCATCGCATCGCTCCGCCGCTTCAAGGACGACGTTCCGGAAGTCCGCGCCGGTCTCGAATGCGGTGTTGTGCTGGCCGATACCAACGATGTGCGGGCCGGTGACATGCTCGAACTGTTCGAGGTCGAGGAGCGCGAACGGACGCTGTGATGGTCTTCGCGGGAGCCAGGGGGCCACATGTCGAGCTGATGGGGGCGGAGTTTGTCGACTTCGACCCCGCCAGCGAAACCATCACCATGCGCTTTGTCGCGCCCGCCAGCTTCATCACCGGGCGTGGCGGCGTGCAGGGCGGGCTCGTGGCGGGGTTTCTGGACGAAGTGATGGGGTGGGCTCATGTTCGCGCCACCAACGGCGCCGAGGCCCCGCTCAACCTCGACATCTCCATGACACTGCTCAAGCTGATCCCGCCCGGGCCGCTGCTGGGCAAGGGCCGGGTGGTCCGGCGCGGCCGGCGTGTGACTTTCCTGGAAGGCGAGCTGTTCGACGAAAGCGGCACGGTGACCTATGCCCGTGCCACGTCGACCGCGATCCCCACCCCCGTTCCGACCGGAGGCGCGGCGTGAACCCGCTGCCGGCCGGCCGTTACCGGCATACAGGCTGACAACGGCGATGCCGCGCTATGTCGCGCTGTTCGGCAGCATCAATGTCGGCGGCAACCGTCTGACCATGGCCGACCTGCGCTGGGCTTTCGAGCGCGAGGGGTTCGAGAACGTCGAAACCGTGGTGGCGAGTGGCAACGTCCTGTTTGATTTCGATGAACGGCCGACCGACGGCCTGGAGGACCTGTTCGCGCACATGATGGCCGAGCGGTTCGATATCGAGAGCTTCGTGGCCGTGCGCACCCGGGCCGAACTGGTCCGCGCGGTGGAAGACAACCCCTTTGCCGCCGATGGCGCGGAAAACCTCGTCCACACGCTGTTCCTGGGCGGGCAGCCAAGCCCGGCGCAGTTCGAGGCGCTGCTGGCCGCCCATGCCGGGCGCGGGCCGGAACGGATCGCGGCGGGTGACCGCGCGCTTTATATCGACTATGCCGGCGGAGCGGGGAATTCCCGCCTGACCGGCGCTTTCATCGAGCGGCGGCTGGGCTTTCCCGGCACGGCCCGTAATCTGCGTTCGCTGCGGCGGATGATCGACAAGATGGACAACACCTGATGGCCCGCCCCGCCGCCACTCCTGAAACCCGCTCGGTCCGCCTGCTCAAGGTGGGGGAGCAGGTCCGGCACGTGATCAGCGAACTGCTCACCCGGCAGATGGTGCATGATGAGGTGCTGAGCGCCCATTCCGTCTCGGTCACCGAAGTGCGGATGAGCCCGGATCTGCGCCACGCCACCGTTTTCGTGAAGCCGCTGCTGGGCGCGGACGAGGAACTGGTGCTCAAGGCGCTGCGCACCAACACCGCCTTCTTCCAGAAGGAAGTGGCCGGCAAGTTGCGCCTCAAATACGCCGCGCGGATCAAGTTCCTGCCGGACGAAAGCTTTGACGAGGCCAGCCGGATCGACGCGCTGCTGGCCGATCCGAAGGTCAAGCGCGACCTGTCCGACGACTAGCGTCAGTACCTATAGGTCCTGACGCTAGTCCGGGACCAGCCGCGCCCGGATCGTGATTTTCACGGTTTTCCCGACGATCAGGCCATAGGACGTCATCCCGAAATCGCGGCGGTTGATCGCGGTGGTCGCGGTGAGGGCGATCGGATCGCGGCCGCTGGCGCGGGCCGGGGGCTGGGCGAAAGTCACCGTCAGCACCGCCGGACGGGTCACCCCGCGGGCGGTGATCCGGCCGTCGACGCGGGCCGTTGTCTCGCCGGTCATGGTCATCCGGTTGCCGCTGAAGCGCACGACCGGATGGTTGGCGACATCGAAAAAGGCTTTTCCTTTCAGATAGTCACTGTCGGTCTTTCCGCCGGCGTCGAGGGCCCGGGCATCCAGTTCCACGTCCAGGTCAATGGCCTCGGTCCGTTCAGGCACCAGCCGCAGAGCGCCGCGCATCACCGGGAAGCGGACAGTCTTGTGGCCGACCCCGAAGTAGGCAACCCGCGCGCTGACCTGCGAGCCCGGTGCGTCGAGCCGGTAGCGGTAGGCCGGCGGGGCTGACGCGGTGGCACCCAGCAGTATGACAAGCGCCAGACAAGGGTGCCACCACGGGCGGACCATGCTCACTTAAGGCTTACCTCAACATCACTTGGCTGCGGGCGCCTCGATAAACACCGAGGCCCCCGGACCCAGCGGCAGATCGAGCATCACCCAGCCGCCGACCAGCACCATGCCCGAAAGGAGCAGGCCGATCGCGAACGGCAGCATGGTAGCGGCCAGACTGCCCAGGCCGAAGTCGGCCTGCCAGCGCTGGCAGAACACCAGGATCAGCGGGAAGTAGACCATCAGCGGGGTGATGATGTTGGTTGCCCCGTCACCCACGCGGTAGGCGGCGGTGGTCATTTCCGGGCTGATCCCCAGCAGCATCAGCATCGGCACCAGCACCGGGGCGAGCAGCGCCCACTTGGCGCTGGCCGAACCGACGAACAGGTTGAGCAAGGCGGTGAAGCCGACGATCAGGATCAGCAGCGCCCAGGCCGGCAGGCCCGATGCCTTCAGCGCGTCGGCCCCTTCGACCGCCAGGATCAGGCCGAGGTTGGACCAGGCGAACATCGCCACGAAGTGCGCGGCCACAAAGGCGAGGACCAGATAATAGGCCATGTCGCCCATCGAATCGGCCATCATCTTGACCAGGCTGCGATGATCCGTGACCGTGCCGACCGCCTTGCCGTAGGCCCATCCGGCCAGCAGGAACAGCAGGAAGAACCCGGCCACCAGGCTCTGGTAAAGCGGGGTCAGCCGCGCTTCGGGGGTAGCGTCCTCATTGATCAGCGGCGTGCCGGGGCCGAACGTGAACAGCAGCCACAGGCCCACTACCAGCAGGGTGGCAAGGCCGGCATGGCGCAGGCCCTTGCGCTCGGCATCGGACAGCGGGCGGTC
This sequence comes from Sphingomonadales bacterium, assembly GCA_017302615.1. Taxonomy (GTDB): domain Bacteria; phylum Pseudomonadota; class Alphaproteobacteria; order Sphingomonadales; family Sphingomonadaceae; genus Novosphingobium. The sequence continues at coordinate 55,081 of JAFLDB010000015.1, read as the reverse complement.
CTGATCCTCGCCGCTGGCGGCGCTGCCGGCGCGGGCCGGGTCCCATTTGCCGAGACGAGGTTCAATGATCCGGTCGGTAACGTACCAGATCACCGGCAGGAAAATCACCAGCATGGCGGAAATGAAGAACCAGTTTCCGGCGATGTTGGCGGTGAAATCGCCGAACACGGTCTCGACCGAAGCCTCGGTGATGCCGAACAGCAGCGCATCGAGCTGGCCCGGCAGCAGGTTGGCGGAAAAGCCGCCGGAAACCCCGGCAAAGGCCGCCGCGATCCCGGCAATGGGGTGGCGGCCGGCAGCATGAAAGATGATCCCGGCCAGCGGGATCAGCACGACATAGGCAGCGTCAGCGGCCAGATTGCCCATCATCCCGACAAAGGCGACGATCGGGGTCAGCAGCCATGCCGGAGCGCCGGATACGCCCGCGCGCATCGCCGTGCCGAACAGCCCGGCGCGTTCCGCCACGCCCGCGCCCAGCATCACCACCAGCACATAGCCCAGCGGGTGGAAGTGGGTGAAGGTCTTGGGCATGTCGACCCACAGGGTGCGGATGTTGTCGGCCGAAAGCAGGCTGGCGGCGGCAATCACCTTGGCCTCGCCGGTTGCCTTGTCGATCTCGGTCGGGTGGATTGCCGACCAGCCGGCCGCCGCGGCGATCATCGACAGGACAATCAGCCCCGCGATCAGCCAGAGGAACAGGAACACCGGATCGGGCAGGCGGTTGCCGGTCCGCTCCACCCAGGCGAGGAATCCCTTTTGCTGCGCATTTGCCGTAGTGGCCATCGATCGTTCTTTCCCCAAGTTCCCGCTATCTTGCGAGTTTACCTTTGTCTGCCATCGACGGTAGACGATTGTCCGCCATGGCAAAGCTCTATTTCTATTACGCCAGCATGAACGCGGGCAAGTCCACCACCCTGCTGCAGGCGGATTTCAACTACCGCGAACGCGGCATGGCGACCATGCTGTGGACGGCCGCGCTCGATCACCGCAGCGATCATCACGCGATCGAAAGCCGGATCGGCCTTGGTGCCGATGCCCACCGCTATACGCCCGATACCGACCTGTGGGACCGGGTGACTGCCGCCCACCGGGTCGAGCCGCTGGCCTGCGTGCTGGTCGACGAGGCCCAGTTCCTGACCGAACCGCAGGTCTGGCAGCTTGCCAGACTGGCCGACCAGGCCAATATCCCGGTGCTGTGTTATGGCCTCCGTACCGATTTCCAGGGGGAACTGTTCCCCGGATCGAAGGTCCTGCTGGGCATTGCGGATTCGCTGGTGGAGCTGAAAGCGGTGTGTCATTGCGGGCGCAAGTCGACGATGAACCTGCGGGTCGATGCCAGCGGCGCGGCGGTCAGGCAGGGCGCGCAGACCGAAATCGGCGGCAATGACCGCTATGTGGCGCTGTGCCGCAAGCACTTCGTGGAGGCGCTGGAAGGATGACCGAGACCCTGTTCGACATCGCCGCGCTGGTGATCCCGCTGATCATCGCGATCGTGTTTCACGAAGTTGCCCACGGCTGGACCGCGCGGGCGCTGGGCGATCCGACCGCGGCCAATCTTGGCCGGCTGACTCTGAACCCGATCAAGCATGTCGATCCGTTCGGCACGATCATCCTGCCCGGCATGCTCAAGCTGGCCGGGATGCCGGTGTTCGGCTGGGCCAAGCCGGTGCCGGTGATCAAGGGCCGGCTGCGCAATCCGCGCCGCGACATGATGATCGTCGCTGCCGCCGGGCCGGGCAGCAATCTCGTCATGGCGCTGATCGGCGCGGTGCTGCTGGGCCTGATGGTGCGCGGCATCACCGCCGATGGCGCAGAGCAGGGGCTGGCGACCATGTTCCTGGTCAAGAACCTGGTCAATTTCATCCTGCTCAACGTGTTCCTGGCCTTGTTCAACCTGCTGCCGATCCCGCCGTTCGATGGCGGCCACATCGTCGAAGGCCTGCTGCCGCGCCACATGGCGATCAAATATGCCGGCCTCCACAATTATGCCCTGCTGATCATGATCCTGCTGCTGGTGGTGGTGCCCTGGGTGTTCCCCAGCCTGAACATCGTCGGCTGGCTGGTCTTGCCGCCGGTCGAATGGCTGAACGGGCATTACATGGCGATTGTCCAGGCGGTAGCCGGGCGCTGAGCCGACGCTGCATGATGAGGCGCGGACTGATCTTGCTCTTGGCGCTTGGTGGCTGCGGTTATCCGCGATTATCAACCGGCGACGAATTGCAGGATGCTGTGCTGATGCGGGTCGATCCCCTTGGGGATTGCGTAGCCGTCAATGATGACCCGCCGATGATCTTCAAGGACACCGGCGGACCGAGCGAACCGCCAGGATTGCTGACGCAGGACTCATTTGAGCAACCCGAAGTTAGGGCGGCTGCGGCTGCAATCGCGATATCTTATCCTGATTACGCCCGAAAAATTGAACAGCAGCCTCAGGGCGGCACTCCGCATGAAGATGGATGCACGATGGACATTTCGGTTCCGGCCTATTCGGGATCCTTTGCCTTCGTCGATTACAGCAGTCCGAAAGGTGCAATCGGAGTCTACGTGTTCCGCAAAGACTCTACCGGTTGGCGTGTCGCCGAACACAAGGTCATGGGTGCGTGGTGAGCGTCAACGGCTGGATCATTCTCGACAAGCCGCTGGGGCTGGGCAGCACGCAGGCGGTCGGCGCGGTCAAGCGCGTTTGCCGTGAGGCCGGGCTGGGCAAGGTCAAGGTTGGCCATGGCGGCACGCTCGATCCGCTGGCGACCGGGGTCCTGCCGATTGCGCTGGGCGAGGCGACCAAGCTGTGCGGGCGGATGCTCGATGCCAGCAAGGCCTATGCGTTCACGGTGCGGTTCGGCGAACAGACCGATACGCTCGATCTGGAAGGCACGGTGATTGCGACCAGCCCGGTGCGGCCGACGCTGGCCGAGGTCGAGGCGGTGCTGCCGCGTTTTTCTGGCCCGATCGAGCAGGTCCCGCCGGTCTATTCCGCGATCAAGGTCGATGGTGAGCGGGCTTATGACCTGGCCCGGGCGGGCGAAGCGGTGGAGCTGAAAAGCCGGGCGGTCACGATCTACTCACTTGCAATCCTCCCCGAAACGGGGAGGGGGACCAGCGTAGCTGATGGAGGGGCACGCGCTGTTTGTCCCGACGCCGCTGGCCGGCACCTTCAGGACAACTCGCCCGTGCCCCTCCACCATCCTTCGGATGGTTCCCCTCCCCGTGCCGGGGAGGAAATCACCCTGATCGCCCACGTTTCCAAGGGCACCTACATCCGCAGCCTCGCCCGCGATATCGCGCTGGCGCTCGGCTCGGTCGGCCACGTCACCATGCTGCGCCGCTTGAAGGCCGGGCCGTTCGGGATCGAGCAGGCGATTTCGCTGGACAAACTGAACGAAGTCGGTAAGGGCGCGCCACTTGAGAACGTACTCTTGCCGCTGGAGGCAGGGCTGGTCGACATCCCGGCTCTGAACCTTGGCCCGGAACAGGCAAGGGCGATCCGTCAGGGTCGGGTTCTGGCCGGGCTGCCCCACACCGACGGGCTTTACTGGGCGAGGGCGGGAGATGTTCCCGTTGCGCTGGTGGAACTTTTCGGTGGCAGCGCCACGGTGGTGCGGGGGTTCAACCTTCCCGATGTCGCGGAGTGAATGACATGTCGGTTACCGCCGAAAAGAAAGCTGAAATCATCGCTGACAACGCCCGTGCCAAGGGCGATACCGGTTCGCCGGAAGTCCAGGTCGCGATCCTGACCAGCCGCATCAACACGCTGCAGGCCCACTTCAAGGATCACCACAAGGACAACCACTCGCGCCGGGGCCTGCTGATGATGGTCAACAAGCGCCGCTCGCTGCTCGACTACCTGAAGAAAAAGGATGTCGAACGCTACAACGCGCTCATCGCCAAGCTTGGTCTTCGCAAGTAACCAGCGAAGCGGCCCCCAGCGGGCCGCTTTTGCTATGGGGCTTCCGCACAATCCGGTGCGGGATCGCCACGGGGCCGCAAGTGCCTCACACCGGACCGGGACGGTATACCCCGGCAGCAAAACCCGCACGCAATAGGGCCTGCGGGCTGAAGGAAATGAAATGTTCGACGTCAAAACCGTAAGCATGGAGTGGGGCGGAAAGACCCTCACCCTGGAAACCGGCCGCATTGCCCGTCAGGCTGACGGCGCGGTCCTCGCCACCTATGGCGAAACTGTCGTGCTCTGCGCCGTCACGGCCGCCAAGAGCGTCAAGGAAGGTCAGGACTTCTTCCCGCTGACCGTCCACTACCAGGAAAAGTATTTCGCCGCCGGGCGCATCCCGGGCGGCTTCTTCAAGCGTGAACGCGGCGCGACGGAAAAGGAAACGCTGGTTTCCCGCCTGATCGACCGTCCGGTCCGGCCGCTGTTCCCGGAAGGCTTCTACAACGAGATCAACGTGATCGCGCAGGTGCTGTCCTATGACGGCGAGTGCGAGCCCGACATCCTGGCGATGATCGCCGCTTCGGCTGCGCTGACGATCTCGGGCGTGCCCTTCATGGGCCCGATCGGCGCGGTGCGCGTCGGTTACAAGGACGGCGAGTACACGCTGAACCCGAAGCAGGACCTGGCGATCAAGGAAGGCGAGCTCGATCTCGTCGTCGCCGCCACCGGCAATGCCGTGATGATGGTCGAATCCGAAGCCAAGGAGCTGTCGGAAGAAGTCATGCTCGGCGCCGTCATGTTCGCGCATGAAGAGTGCAAGAAGGTTGCGGGCCTGATCATCGACCTGGCCGAAAAGGCCGCGAAGGATCCGTGGGACATCGCGGTTTCCGACAATTCGGCGATCAAGGACAAGCTCAAGAAGCTGATCGGCGCCGACATTGCCGCCGCCTACAAGCTGACCGACAAGTCGGCCCGTTCGAACGCGCTCAACGCCGCGCGCGAAAAGGCCAAGGAAGCTTTCGCCGGCGAAGACGCCCAGACCCAGATGGTCGCGATCAAGACCGTCAAGAAGGTCGAGGCGGACATTGTGCGCGGCGCGATCCTGAAGGACGGCACCCGCATCGACGGGCGCAAGGTCAACCAGGTCCGCCCGATCGAATCGATGGTCGGCTTCCTGCCGCGCACCCACGGTTCGGCGCTGTTCACCCGCGGTGAAACCCAGTCGATCTGCACCACCACCCTTGGCACCAAGGACGCGGAGCAGATGATCGACGGGCTCGAAGGGCTGAGCTACTCGCGCTTCATGCTGCACTACAACTTCCCGCCCTACTCGGTCGGTGAAGTGGGCCGCTTCGGCGCTCCCAGCCGCCGCGACACCGGTCACGGCAAGCTGGCCTGGCGCGCGCTGCAGGCCGTGCTGCCCAGCCACGAGGAATTCCCCTACACGATCCGCGTCGTCTCGGACATCACCGAGTCCAACGGGTCGTCGTCGATGGCCACCGTCTGCGGCGGCGCGCTGTCGATGATGGATGCCGGCGTGCCGCTGAAGCGCCCGGTTTCGGGCATCGCGATGGGCCTGATCCTCGAAGGCGACGAATTCACCGTGCTGTCCGACATCCTGGGTGACGAAGATCACCTGGGCGACATGGACTTCAAGGTGGCCGGCACCAGCGAAGGCATCACCACGATGCAGATGGACATCAAGGTGGCTGGGATCACGAAGGAAATCTTCGAAGCCGCGCTGCACCAGGCCAAGGAAGGCCGCGCCCACATCCTGGGCGAGATGACCAAGGCCCTGGGTTCGGCCCGCACCGAACTGTCGGCCCATGCTCCGCGCATCGAGACGATCCAGATCGACAAGTCGAAGATCCGCGACGTCATCGGCACCGGCGGCAAGGTGATCCGCGAGATCGTCGCTGAAACCGGCGCGAAGGTGGACATCGACGATGAAGGGATCATCAAGATCTCGTCGTCCGACCTCAGCCAGATCGAAGCCGCCAAGAACTGGATCCTCGGCATCGTCGAGGAACCGGAAGTCGGCAAGATCTATGACGGCAAGGTCGTCACGATCGTCGACTTCGGTGCGTTCGTGAACTTCATGGGCGGCAAGGACGGCCTCGTCCACGTCAGCGAAATGAAGAACGAGCGCGTCGAGAAGCCGACCGATGTCGTCTCCGAAGGCCAGGCCGTGAAGGTCAAGGTCCTCGAGATCGATCCGCGCGGCAAGGTCCGCCTGTCGATGCGCGTCGTCGATCAGGAAACCGGCGCCGAACTGGAAGACACCCGCCCGCCGCGCGAACCGCGCGGTGATCGCGGCGACCGTCGCGGTCCGCGTGGTGGCGGTGATCGTGGCGGCCGTGACCGCGGCCCGCGCCGCGATGGTGGCGATCGCGGCCCGCGCCGTGAGCGTTCCGACCGTGACGGCGACGATCGCGGTCCGGCCCCGGATCACGTTCCGGCCTTCCTGAAGGGTGACAATTAAGTCCAAGTTCCTTCAACGGAAATGAACGAAAAGGGGGTCGCCGGTGCGGCCCCCTTTTTTTGTTGCAAGGCGGGCGGCAAAGGCAGATTCTGCCCCGCGAAGGAGCCCGCCCGATGATCCGCCGCCACGCCAAGAGCCTGATCGCCCTGACCGCGCTTGCTACCTCGACGGTGGCCTGGGCCTGTGCCGATCCGGGGTGCGAAGGGGATTTCAACCTGCTTGGCCGGTTCCAGTCATGCCAGGGCCGGGCCATGCTGGCCCCCGGCAACGACAGCCGGATCAACCTGATGCTGCTGCTGGCCGATCGCGGCGGGCGGACCATGGAAGGGCTCAAGCCGGGCAAGCCCGAGGACAGCTACTCGTGGCTCAACCACCCCAGCGTGTTCCTGGACTGGGCCACATTGCGCCACGCGATGTTCCCGGCGGCGGCCGATCCGCGCAATCTGGGCGAGGGCAGCTATGCCGGATCGCGCTGCCAGTCCTATGCCGGCGGCAGCGCCGCGCTGGAAGCGGCGATGAAGGCCAATACCGCCCTGCCGGAAAGCGAACGCAGCGCGCTGATCACCGCCCGGGCCGAAGCGGAGGCGGTGTGCAAGAGCGCTACCGCCTATTCGCGCCGCTATGCCGACAAGGACAAGCTGGAACCGCTGCCCAAGTTCACCGCGCTGCCGCAGGTGACCAGCAAGCCGGGGCGCGAGTTCCTGGACTACATCACTGCCGCCGATGCCTTTTATGCCGAGGCCTGGGACGATGCCCGCAGCGGCTTTGCGAGGCTTGCCGGGGCGAGCGATCCCTTCGTGCGCGAGACGGCAGCCTATATGCTGATCCGGGTCGAATTCGCCGCCGCCCAGGCCGGCGCTTTCGGCGAGTATGGCGATTACGATCCGGCCAAGCCCGACCGCGCGGCGGTGAAGCGCGGGCTGGAGGCGCTTTCGGCCTACCTCAAGGCCTACCCGCAAGGCCGCTATGCCGCCTCGGCCAAGGCCCTGCTGCGGCGCGGGCTGTGGCTGGCGGGCAATTATGAGGCGCTTGGCGGATCCTACGCCGGGATGCTGGAACGCACTTCGCCGAATGACGAGGCGGCAGCCCTGCTGGTCGAGGAAGTCGATACCAAGCTGCTGTTCAACCAGGATGCAAAGGGCACGACCTTGCGCGGACCGATGCTGCTGGCAACCCGGCTGCTGGTCGACATGCGCGACACCGATTATACCGAGGAAGGCCCAGCCAAGCCCGGCATCTCTGCCCAGGCGCTGGATACCATGGCCCCGCAGTTCGCTGCCGCGCCGGACCTGTTTTCCTACCTTCAGGCAACCCACGCGTTCTATTACGCCAAGGACTATCGCCGGGTGCTGCAATTGGTGCCCGACGATGCCCGCCGGCCCAGCCACACCAACCTGTCGTTCAGCCGCCAGATACTGCGCGGCATGGCGCTGGCCGAGCTGAATGACCGCAACCAGAGCGGGTTCTGGCAGGAACTGCTGGGCGGGGCAAAAGGCCCGTGGCAGCGCCCGCTGGCCGAACTGGGCCTGGCCATGCACTGGGAGCGGGCCGGACGGCTCGATGCGGTGTTCGCCGCCGGATCGCCGATCACCGATACCACGATCCGCGCCCGCCTGATCGACTATTCGGCCGGCCCCGCGCTGCTCCGCACGATCGTGCAAAGCAAGGCCAGCTCTGCCGACGAGCGCGATCTGGCGCACAAGGTGCTGCTGTCCAACCAGCTGGTCTTCGGCCGCTATGGCGATTTCGTCGCCGATCTGAAGCTGCCCTTTGCCAGGACCGACGGGCAGGCGGCGTTCTTCAAACGCGGCAAGGTTTCCGATGGCTATCCCTGCGCGCCGATCGCGGTGACGGTCGCGGCCCTGGCCCGGAACCCGCAGGACATTCCCGGCCGGCTGTGCCTGGGCGATTTCTTCCGTTTCCATGGCCTCGATAGCCTGCACGGCGAATATTACCCCGATCCGGACAAGGACGAGCTGGGCGGCCATGCCACCGGCTTTTCCGGCAAGCGCAATTTCCGCAGCGAATTCTACAGCTCGATCATCGCCGATCCGCGCGCGGGGCCAAATGACAAGGCCTATGCGCTCTACCGCGCGGTGATGTGCTATGCTCCCAGCGGGATGAACGACTGCGGCGGGGCCGATGCGCCCAAAAGCCAGCGCAAGGCCTGGTTCGAGCGGCTGAAGCGCGATTACCCGCAAAGCCAGTGGGCCAAGAAGCTGCGCTACTACTGGTGAGGCGCGCGGCACTGGCCCTGGCGCTGCTGCTGGCGGCCTGCGCTCCGGCGGCGTCCGGGCGGGTCGCGGCAGAGGATTACCGGGCTTTCTTCCTGTGGGCCGGGGTCCGGCCCCAGCCGGTGCTGGACCGGGCCGAGACGCTCTACCTACTGGCCGGGGAAGTGCGCCGCGATGGCCGCTATCTGCCGCTGCGCGCCATTCCCCGGACCAAACAGGCCGAAGTCTGGCTGGTCGTGCGCAGCCAGTCGCTCGATTGGTCTCCGGCCGCCGAGGCCCAGCTGCTGGCCGAGCTCGACCGCTGGCGCGCGGCCGGCAACCGGGTGGTCGGGCTGCAGGTCGATTTCGATGCCTCCACCGATGGCCTCGACGGCTATGCCGCCTTCCTGAAGGGGCTGCGCAGCCGCCTGCCGCAACCTTACAGGCTGTCGATCACCGGGCTGATGGACTGGGGCGCCAATGCCGATCCGGCCGCGCTGGGTGCGCTGGTCGGCGTGATCGACGAGATCGTGGTACAAAGCTATCAGGGGCGCGAGACGATCCCGGGATATGAGCGCTACCTGGCCAAGCTGGCCCGGGTGCCGGTGCCGCACAAGGTGGCGCTGGTGCAGGGCGGGGAGTGGCGCGAGCCGGTGACGCTGAAATCCGATCCGCTGTTTCGCGGTTACGTGGTGTTTCTGGTCAACCAATAGGTCCCCGGCCCTAGGCCGCGATATGCAGCTGCGGCGGCAGGCTGTCCTCTGGCGTTGCCGGTTCCACGCGGTTGCGGCCCGATTGCTTGGCCCGGTAGAGCGCCGCATCGGCTGCGCGCAGCGCCGTGCGCGGATCGCCGCTGGCAAAGACATCGGCCACCCCGGCGGAAAAGGTCACCTGGCCAAACGGCTGATCGGTTGCGCGGTTGACCAGGCGGCGCTCGCTCAGCTGTTCGCGCAGGCGGTCCAGCTGTCCGGCCACGATCTCCAGCGGTTCGCCGCGGAAAAGCATGACGAACTCCTCGCCGCCGTGGCGGGCAACGTGGCAGCGATCGTTGGAAATCCGGGCGAAGCATTCCGCCACCAGTTTCAGCACGCGGTCTCCGGCGTCGTGGCCGTGGCTATCGTTGATCGCCTTGAAATGGTCGATATCGCAAAAGGCCACGCACAAGGGCTCGGCAGCCGCGCGGGCAATCCGGTACTCCTCGGCGAAAGTGGCTTCGAACGAGCGGCGGTTGGGCAGGCCGGTCAGGTGATCTTCCTCGGCGCTGCGGCGGGCTTCGTCCAGCCGCCGGCGCAGCGCACGGGTCTGGGCCTCGCTGCGCAGCATCTGGCGTTCCATGTTGCGGGTGCGGCGCAGCATGACCTTGGCGATGGCCGCCAGATCGGTGATGACCGAACCGGCCTTGCTGCTGCGCTCCAGTTCGCTGACGTGCTCTTCCAGCGCGGTGTGGTATTCGCTGGTGGCGCTCTGCGCCTCGCGGCTGGTCTTGCCGAATTCCTCGATCGAGCTTTGCAGCCGTTCCATCAACTGGGCCAGCAGGGCCAGGTCTTCGGCCGGTCCTTCGCTGCCGAGGTTCGCTTCCAGCCATTCCGCCGTGATCGGCAGGCGCTGCTGGATCTGCTTGTCGATCAGCCGCACGGTCTGGCTGTCGGCGCCGGTCAGGTAATTCCACGCGGCGGTCAGTGTCCGGGCACTGACTTCCAGCTTGTGGGCGATCAGGAACCGGCCGACCTCGTCCAGCTGGCGCCATTGCAGGGCACTGCGCCGTTCCGGCCGGTGGGTTTCAGGATCGGGCCGGGCCGGAGCGGCATCAGGGTTACGCTGGCCAAAGCCAAGCCAGCCAAGAATGCCCGACGGGCGGCCAAGTGCGGGATCATGGGCGGTCATGCCATGGTTAACGGCAGCCGCCTGGCGAATTTAAGTCCTCGGTCGCAGCGCCTCAGCGCACCCGCGGCCCGCCGAACGGCAGCGGCGGCGGCGGGCGGCGATGCCCGCGCGGCAGCTGCGCCTGATAGGCCCGGCCGCAATGCTCCACGCAATAGGGGAAACCGGGGTTCACCTTTTCCCCGCAGAAGTGGAAGTCCGGTTCGCCGGGATGGCCCATCGGCCAGCGGCAGATCCGGTCATTCAGATCGAGCAGGCTGGTCTTGTCGGCCACTTCGGGGCTGGGCTTGGCCGGGACCAGGCGGCGCGGCGGCGCGGGCGGAATCGGGGCCTGCTGATCGCCGGGACCCTGCCGCAGGAACCCGCCGGGACCAACCGAGACAATCCGCGGCGCATCGGCGGCCGGCGCCGACGGCGGGGCCGGAGCGGTGCTGGTCGGCGCGGCGGCCACCGGCGCGCGCGGCGGTGCGGGGACCGGGCGCGGCGCGGGTGCGGGGCGCGGTGCGGCCTCGGCCTTGGGAGCCTTGGGCGCGGGCGCGGCCGCTTCCTTCTCGTTCGGCTTGACCGGGCTGGGCCGGGCCTTCAGCCCCAGCCGGTGGGCCTTGCCGATCACGGCATTGCGGCTGACCCCGCCCAGTTCGTCGGCGATCTGGCTGGCGGTGGCCCCGCCTTCCCACATCTTGGTCAGCTTTTCGATCCGTTCTTCGGTCCAGCTCATCGGCTTGTCACTTTCCATAGCGGCGCGCTGCCGCAATCTTGCCATTGGCGCAGCCTGCGGATAGTCGCGACAGCATGGCCAATCAACCTTTTCCCGGTTCCGCAAGTTCCGACACGGACACCGCCGCCACGGGGGCGGTGCCTGCCAGCTTTCCGGCGCAGGGAGTGCCCCATTTCTCCGGATTGAACCGGCTGGGACTGTGGACCCTCTATATGAAGGAGGTACGCCGGTTCTTCAAGGTCCAGACCCAGACGATCTGGGCCCCGGCGATCACCACCCTGCTGTTTCTGGTGATTTTCAGCGTCGCCATGGGCCGGGCCGATGTGCGGATCCTCGGCGTCAATTTCTCCACGTTCGTCGCCCCCGGGCTGATCGTGATGGGGATGATGCAGAACGCCTTCGCCAATTCCAGCTTCAGTTTCCTGGCCGGCAAGATCCAGGGGACGATCATCGATTACCTGATGCCGCCGCTTTCCGAAGGGGAACTGATGCTGGCGCTGATTTCCGCTGCGGTCACCCGCGCGGTGCTGGTGGGCCTGGCGGTCTATGCCGCGATGCTGCTGTGGCCGGGCGTCCACCTGTCGCTGGCGCATCCATGGGCGGTGGCGTGGTTCGGGCTGATGGGCTCGATCATGCTGGCGCTGATCGGGCTGATGACCTCGCTGTGGGCGGAAAAGTTCGATCACAACGCGGCCGTCACCAACTTCGTCATTGCCCCGCTCTCGCTGCTGTCGGGCACGTTCTACGTGATCGATAACCTGGCCCCGGTGTTCCAGACGATCAGCCGGATGAACCCGTTCTTCTACGTCATCTCCGGCTTCCGCTTCGGTTTCCTGGGGCAAAGCGATATCGGCAGCACCAACCAGGCCGTGCTGAACGGCGCGATCGGGCTTGGCCTGCTCAACGTGGTGCTGGGCATCGCGCTTTATGCCCTGCTGCGCAGCGGCTGGAAGCTGAAGAGCTGATGCCCGATACCTTCCTGCACCTTGAGAATACCGCCGATCCGCTCCGCTTCCGCCTGCCGGTGACGCGTGAGCTGTGTGTCGGGCCGGAAAACCACACCTTCATGTTCGGCGGGGTCGGGCTGGCCTGCGCGGTCGAGGCGGCCAAGCGCGTGGCCGGGCGCGAGCTGATCTGGGCCACCGCCCAGTACCTGTCCTATGCCCGGCCAGGGTCCGTGCTGGAAGTGGACGTGCGCCTGCCGGTGCAGGGCCACAATGTCACCCAGGCGGTGATCAACCTGCACTGCGGGGACGAAGTGATCATCTCGGCCACGGCGGCGCTGGGCGAGCGGGATGGCCATCCCGCGCACCAGTGGTTTGCGATGCCGGCTGTCCCGCGCCCTGACGACTGCACCGAATGGGCTGCCTGGAGCCACCAGCACGGCACGCTGATGCGGCGGCTGGAAGTGCGGGTTGCGCCCGATAGTCCGGCCTTGCAGCCGCGCGACGGGGTCCCGGTGCCGGACGGGCGGATGCAGATGTGGATGCGCACGCGCGAAGGCGTTCCGGTCGATGCGACGCTGCTGGCGCTCTATGGCGATTTCGTGCCGACCGGGGCCGGGGTGGCACTGGGTCTCGATGGCGGGGGCAACAGCCTCGACAACACGCTGCGGCTGCGCGGCGTGGTGCCGACCGAATGGGTGCTGTGCGATATCCAGATGAACGCGGCCGATCGCGGCTTTGCCCACGGCCACCTGCGGCTGTTTGCCGAGGACGGGACCCTGATGGCGACCGCCTCGCAATCGCTGGTGCTGCGTTACCGCAAGTAGATCAGTGGGTCATCGAGCGGCGCAGGCGATAGCGCGCGCCGTCGAAATCCTCGAACAGTTCGGCCACGTTGGGATGGTCGACCGGCCCGGCATCGGCATCGCCCAGCAGGTTCTGCTGGCTGACATAGGCGATGTAGCTCGAATCGCCATTCTCGGCGAAGAGGTGGTAAAACGGCTGCTCGCGGTGCGGGCGGACTTCCTTGGGGATCGAATCGTACCATTCCTCGCTGTTGGCGAAGACCGGGTCGATATCGAAAATCACCCCGCGAAAGTCGAAGATCTTGTGCCGCACGACATCGCCGATGCCAAACCGCGCGCGGGATTGGCGGGGCATGTCGATCTCGCGTCCGGCTTGGGGAGAGAAGAAGGAAGCTCTTTCCATGCGGCCAATATAGGGGTTGTGCGGCTGCGAAACAACGCTGGCTGTTGGGACATCACCCGAAATTGCCGCAAGGGGGGCTTGGCAAGCCCCCGCCTTTGGGCTAACCGCGCGCTTCCCGACCGGGGGCTGGCCATTTCGTCGCCCCGATCACTTCTGCGGAGAGGTGGCAGAGAGGTCGAATGCGCCGCACTCGAAATGCGGTTTACGGGCAACCGTAACGTGGGTTCGAATCCCACCCTCTCCGCCACTTACAAGACCTGGAATAGCCCGCCGCGCGGCGCGATTGAGCCAGTTCGCCTGTGCCGGTCCGCCGATCGGCTCAGCCGTTCAGCACAGTCTCCACCGGGACGTGGGCATAGCCCAGGTCGCTGGCGACGGCGGCATAGGTGATCTTGCCGTCATGGACGTTGAGGCCGGCGGCCAGGTGCGGATTGGCCTTGAGCGCAGCGACCCAGCCCAGATCGGCGATCCGCAGCGCGTGCGGCAGGGTCACGTTGTTGAGCGCGTAAGTGCTGGTCCGCGCCACGGCGCCGGGCATGTTCGCCACGCAATAGTGAACGATTCCGTCCACCACATAGGTCGGTTCGGCATGGGTGGTGGCACGGCTGGTTTCAAAGCAGCCGCCCTGATCGATCGCGACGTCGACCAGCACGGCCCCCGGTTTCATCGTGGCGAGCATCTCGCGGGTGACCAGCTTGGGGGCGGCCGCGCCCGGCACCAGCACGGCGCCGATCACCAGTTCCGCTTCCTTGACCATCTGCTGCACCACGGCGAGGTTGGAAAAACGGGTCTTGGCGCGGCCTTCGAAATGGTTGTCGAGCCGCTCCAGCACTTCGGGATCGCGGTCGAGGATGGTCACGTCGGCGCCCATGCCAACCGCCATCTGCGCGGCGTGGAAGCCGACCACACCGCCGCCGATCACCAGCACCTTGCCGGGCAGCACGCCGGGAACCCCGCCCAGCAATACGCCGCGCCCGCCGTGGGCCTTCTGCAAGGCGGTTGCCCCGGCCTGGATCGACATGCGCCCGGCCACCTGGCTCATCGGTTTCAGCAGCGGCAGGGTGTTGCCCGGACCGGTCACGGTTTCATAGGCGATCGCGGTGACACCGGATTTGACGAGATCGGCGGTCTGCTCCGGATCGGGTGCCAGGTGCAGGTAGGTGTAAAGGATCTGACCGCGGCGCAGCTGGGCGCGCTCGATCGCCTGCGGTTCCTTGACCTTCACGATCATTTCGCACTCGGCAAAGATCTCGGCCGGGGTGGCCCGGATCATGGCGCCGGCCGCAACATAGTCGGCGTCCTGCGCGCCGATGCCATGCCCGGCGCCGGTTTCGACCCAGACCTCGTGCCCATGCTGGACCAGTTCGCGCACGCTTTCCGGAGTCAGGCCGACCCGGTATTCGTGGTTCTTGATTTCCTTGACAGTGCCAACACGCATCACCGCTCTCCCCGGTTGTGGCTTCGCCACAAAGTGTAGCGGGGTGCGGGCGATTGTTCTTGCCGGACTTATGGACCAATTGGCCGATTGATGGCATGATTTCCCGACAATAGGCGATTATCTGGGAGAAAATTGCATGGACCAGATCGACCGGCTGCTGCTGCGGGCGCTTCAGGCCGACTCGTCACGGTCGATAGCCGAGCTGGCCGAGGAGATCGGCACATCGACCTCGGCCTGTCATCGCCGGATCAAGGCGCTGGAAGCTTCCGGGCTGATCGCCGGCTATTCCGCGCTGCTCGATCCGCAGCGCCTTGGCCTGACCCTGCAGGCGATCGTTGAAATCACCCTGACCAGCCAGAGCCGCGAGGCGATGGACCGGTTCGAGCAGGCGGTCGGTGATTTCGACGATATCCTCGAATGCCAGCTGATGTCGGGCAATGCCGACTATGTCCTCAGGATCGCCGCGCGCGATCTGGAGCAGTTCGACCGGATCCACCGCGATTGCCTGTCGCGCCTGCCCGGGGTCAGCGCGATGCGGACCAGCTTCGCGATCCGCACGATCAAGCCGTGGCGCGGTTATCCGACCCGATAGCCCATGACATTTTCGCCCTTGGCCTGAGCCGCTTATCGGTTAGTCTCGCCCGGTTACCGCGCCAGCTGGAGGGGGGCGGAGCTTTGGGGGAATTTCTGGCGTGAGCCTGCGGGTTGCGGCAATCCTGGCCCTGGCGCTGATCGCGGCGTTGTTCGTGCTGGCCAGCCTGGTCGAGCGGCGGGGCAGCCGGTTGCAAGAGCGGCCGCGCCTGCGCCATTTCACCTATACCCTGGCACTGGGGGTCTATTGCAGCAGCTGGACCTTCTATGGCGCGGTCGGCAGCGCGGTGCGCGATGGCTGGTCGTACCTGCCGATCTATCTTGCGCCGATTGTCCTCCTGCTTGGCGCGCCGCGCTTTCTGGAACGGTTGTCCGATGCGGTGGCGCAGGAACAGGCCGGCACGGTGTCAGACTTCATCGCCGCCCGGTTCGGCAACGACGTGGTGGTTGCCCGGCTGGTGACGGTGATCGCGCTGCTGGGTTCGATCCCCTATGTGGCGCTGCAACTGCGCTCGATCGGCAGCGCAATGGCCTTTGTTTCGGGCCAGGCGGTGGAAACGGCGGTGATGGTGGTATCCGCGCTGCTGCTGGCGCTGTTTGCCGCCGCATTCGGTGCGCGCCGCTATGAACTGGCCGGGCGCAGCGAGGGGCTGGTCTATGCGATCGGGCTTGAATCGCTGATCAAGGTCGCGGCCCTGGCAATGGTCGCCGCGCTGGCGGCCAGCCTGCTGTTCACCTCAGTCGATCCGGCGGCCCTGGCCAGCGCCACGGCGCGCATGGCGGAACGGTTTGAACCCGGCCGGCTGACGATCGACGTGGCCGTGATCGCGCTGATCTCGGCCATGGCGATCATTGCCCTGCCGCGCCAGTTCTACATGGGCCTGGCCGAAGCACAGGGGCCGCGCGATCTGGTCCGGGCCCGCTTTGGCCTTGCCGCCTATCTGGCCGCCATGGCCCTGCTGGTGCTGCCGATCGCCCTGACCGGAATGGCCATGATCGGCCCCGGGATCTCGGCCGACCTCTATGTGCTCGACGTGCCGATCGAGGCGGGCAGCGGGCTGGTGGTGGCGGCGGCGCTGATCGGCGGGGTCAGCGCGGCGGCATCGATGGCGATTGTCGATACGACGGCGCTGGCCACGATGGTGTCCAACGACCTGGCCTTTCCCAGCGTCCTGCGCAGCCGCACCGCCGCGCAGGAAGGGGCGATCGGGCGGCGGATGCTGCAATTGCGGCGCGCCTCGATCCTCGGGATCATGGTGCTGGCGCTGGCCTGGGCGCTGCTGGTTTCGCCGTCCAGCTCGCTCGCCTCGATCGGCCTGATCGCCTTTGCCGCCATGGCCCAGTTCACCCCGCACCTGATCATGGCGACCTATCGCGGCAACCGCGATCCGCTGGCGGCGCGGGCCAGCCTGGCGACCGGGCTGGTGCTGTGGTTCTACACTCTCGCCCTGCCTCCGGTGCTGCCCGAGGCCCTGTTGAGCGGCCTTGATGATACGCTTTTCGATCCTTTGCGCCTGTTCGGGATCGGCAATGCCTCCCCCATCGTCCATGGCGTGCTGTGGAGCCTGGGGGCGAACATCGCGGTCTATGGCCTCGTCGCCGCGCGCGGCATGGGGGCCCCCGGTTTGCCGCGGTTCCTGCGCGGGCAGCGGCAGGTGGCCGACCTCGCGGAACTGGCCGAGCTGACCGCCAGCTTCGTCGGACGGGAACGGGTAGCCGAAGAACTGCCTCATGCCCGCAAGGGCCTGCCGATCGATCGCCGCTCTGCCAAGAAGGCCCGCGACCTGATTGCCAGCGTGGTCGGAACCTCGTCGGCCCGCGCGCTGGTCACTTCCGCGCTGGCCGGCGGGACGATGAGCCTTGCCGAGGTTGCCCGTGTGCTCGACGAAGGCGGGCAAAGCCTGCGCTTTTCGAGGCAGCTGCTCGCCGCGACTTTCGAAAACATCGACGCGGGCATCAGCGTGGTCGATGCCGACATGAATCTCATCGCCTGGAACACGCGCTATCTGGAATTGTTCGACTATCCGCCCGGCATGGTCCGCGCCGGGGTGCCTGTGGCAGACCTGATCCGGCACAACGCCCGGCGTGGCGATTTCGGCCCGGGCGATGTCGAATTTCATGTCCGCAAACGGCTTGGTCACTTGCGCCGGGGGCTGGAGCACAGCTTTGAACGGCACCGCAGCGACGGGCGGGTGATCAAGACCGTCGGCGGGCCGATGCCCGGCGGCGGCTATGTGATGAGCTTTACCGACATTACCGAGGAAGCCCGGGTTCGCGAGGAACTGCGCCATACACTGGACCAGCTCGAACACCGCGTGGCCGAGCGGACCAGCGACTTATCGGAAGCCAACCGGCGGCTGGCCGAATCCGATTCCGAAAAGACTCGGTTCCTTGCCGCGGCCAGCCACGATCTGTTGCAGCCGCTGCATGCCGCGCGGTTGTTTGCCGCGGCGCTGGACCGCGAAGTGGACGAGCGCCCGCGCCAGCTGGTCCGCCGGGTCGAAAGCGCGATCGTCGCGGCGGAAGACCTGCTGCGCGCGCTGCTCGACATTTCCAAGCTCGATGCCGGCGGAGTCACGCCGCGGCCAGAGCCGGTCAACCTGCAAGCCTTCCTGACCGACCTGGTCGACAGTTTCCGACCGTTGGCCGAGGAAAAGGGACTTAGCCTGCGGCTGGGGCCGGTCCCGGGGACGGTCGAGACCGATCCGGCGCTGCTGCGTTCGGTCATGCAGAATTTCCTCACCAACGCGGTGCGCTATACCCAGCGCGGCGGGATAGTCGTGGGGGTGCGCCGCCGGGGCGAGAGCTGGCGGATCGACGTGGTCGATTCCGGGGTGGGGATTGCGCCTGACCGGGTCGAGACGGTGTTCGGTGAGTTCACGCGCCTGGGCGAAGTGGAAGTCGAAGGACTGGGCCTGGGCCTGGCGCTGGTCCGCCGCATCGCACGGCTGCTGGGCGGACGGATCAGCGTCGCCTCGAAACCGGGAAGGGGCAGTCGGTTCAGCTTTGGCCTGCCGGCCGTGGCGGACGATGCCGCTGCCCGTCCCGCGGTGAAAGAGGCTGTACCGGCGCGGCAGGTCCGTGCGCTCAGCGTGCTGGTGGTCGACAACGATCCCCTGATTGTCGAGGCGACCAGCGCGCTGCTCGCCGGGATGGGGCACCGGCCAATCGGGGCGGGCGATATCGCCGGAGCGCTCGCGCATTGCAGCGAAGTCGATGCGGTGCTGGCTGATTACCAGCTCGACAACGGCGAGGACGGGTTGACCCTGATTGCCGCTCTGCGGCGTCAGCGGCCCGGCTTGCCGGTGCGGCTGGTTACGGCTGAATCCGTTGCGGACATGCGTGAACGGGCCCGCCTGATGGGCGTGGAAATCCTCTCCAAACCGGCCGATCCTGAACGGATCACCCGGTTCCTGGCCGAAGCCTCAGTGCTTGAGATCGAGCCCTAGCGACCGCGCGACCAGTGCCGCCTGGGTGCGGTTGCGTACGTCCAGTTTGCGCATGATCGCGGTCATGTGGGCCTTGACCGTCGCCTCGCTCATTCCCAGCGAATGGGCGATCTGCTTGTTGAGTTGACCTTCCAGCACGGCCAGCAGGACCTTGAGCTGGGTCGGGGTCAGGCCCGCCACGGTCTGGCGCACCTGCTCGACCGGCTGGTCTGGCGCGGGCGCGGGCGGCGGCGGGACCGCTCCGCTGCCCAGCGCGCGGGCAATCGCCGCTTCGATCGCGGACAGGTCGGTATCCTTGCGGACAAAGCCGATCGCGCCGAAGGCCCGCGCTTCTTGTGCGGCGCTTTCACCCTCGGCGCTGGAGACAACCATGATCGGCACTTCGGGACGTTCGGCGTGGAGCAGGGCAATACCCGAATAGCCGACCGCACCGGGCATCTTGAGGTCCAGCAGGACCAGCCGCAAGTCTGTCGCTTCCCCCACGGCGCGGGCTGCCGCCGCCAGCGTGCCGGCCTCGACGATCCGCGCGTCCGGGGCAACCCGCTGAACCGCCAGGGACAACGCCTGGCGGAACAGCGGATGATCGTCAGCGATAAGGACCGTGCCGCTCACGCCCCGGGCCCGCGCTCAGTTGGCGCCGGGCCGGTTGGCGAGCAGGTGATCGACCACCGACGGATCGGCCAGGGTCGAGGTATCACCCAGGTTGCCGACGTCATTCTCGCCGATCTTGCGCAGGATCCGGCGCATGATCTTGCCCGACCGGGTCTTGGGCAGGCCCGGTGCGAACTGGATCACGTCGGGCGTGGCGATCGGGCCGATTTCGTGCCGCACCCAGGCGACCAGTTCCTTGCGTAGCGCTTCGTCCGGCTCGACATTGGCGTTGGTGGTGACGAAGGCATAGATGCCCTGGCCCTTGATGTCGTGCGGCATGCCGACGACAGCGGCCTCGGCCACCTTGGCATGGGCGACCAGCGCGCTTTCGATCTCGGCCGTGCCCATGCGGTGCCCGGAAACGTTGATCACGTCGTCGATCCGGCCGGTGATCCAGTAATAGCCGTCCTCATCGCGGCGGCAGCCGTCGCCGGTGAAGTACAGGCCCTTGAACGTGCTGAAATAGGTCTGGAAGAACCGCTCGTGATCGCCCCACACGGTGCGCATCTGGCCCGGCCAGCTGTCCTTGATCACCAGGCAGCCATCGCCCGCGCCGTGGATTTCGACGCCGTCGTTGTCGACCAGCATCGGCTGGACCCCGAAGAACGGCTTGGTCGCGGATCCGGGCTTCAGCGCGGTCGCGCCGGGCAGGGGGCTGATCAGCACCCCGCCGGTTTCGGTCTGCCACCAGGTATCGACGATCGGGCAGCGGCTGTCGCCCACCACGCGGTGATACCATTCCCAGGCCTCGGGATTGATCGGTTCGCCGACCGAACCCAGCAGCTTCAGCGAAGAGCGGCTGGTCCGCGTCACGAAATCGTCGCCTTCGCGCATCAGCGCGCGCAGGGCGGTGGGGGCGGTGTAGAAGATTTCCACCTGGTGCTTGTCGATCACCTGCCAGAACCGGCTGGGATCGGGGTAGTTGGGCACGCCTTCGAACATCAGCGTGGTCGCGCCGTTGATCAGCGGGCCATAGACGATGTAGCTGTGGCCCGTGACCCAGCCCACGTCGGCCGTGCACCAGTAGATCTGGCCGGGGCGGTAATCGAACACGTACTGGTGGGTCATGGAGGCCCACACGCCGTAACCGCCGGTGGTGTGGAGCACGCCCTTGGGCTTGCCGGTTGAACCGGAGGTATAGAGAATGAACAGCGGGTCTTCCGCGTTCATTTCCTCTGCCGGGCAATCCGCGCTCTGCGCGGCCACGCCTTCGTGCCAGTCGACGTCGCGGCCCGGCACCATCGGCACGTTCGCCCCGGTGCGCTTCAGCACGATCACGGTATCGACCGAAGTGACCTTGGTCAGCGCTTCATCGACATTGGCCTTCAGCGGCACGGCCTTGCCGCCGCGCAGGCCCTCGTCGGCGGTCAGCACCACGGTGCTGTCGCAATCCTCGATCCGGCTGGCGAGCGAATCCGGGCTGAAGCCGCCGAACACGACTGAATGGATCGCCCCGATCCGGGCGCAGGCCAGCATGGCGACGGCGGCTTCGGGGACCATCGGCAGGTAGATGGTGACCCGGTCGCCCTTCTTGACCCCGCGCGCCTTCAGGAGGTTGGCAAAGCGGCAGGTTTCCTCGTGCAGCTGGCGGTAGGTGATGTGGCGGGCCGGCTCGTCCGGGCTGTCCGGTTCCCAGATGATCGCCACGGTATCGCCGTGCTGGGCAAGATGCCGGTCAAGCGCGTTGGCGGCCAGGTTGAGGCTGCCGTCGGCGAACCATTTGATGCCGAAATCGGCCTCGTGATAGCTGGTTTCCTTGACCCGGGTGAACGGCTTGATCCAGTCCAGCCGCTGGGCCTCGGCCCGCCAGAAGGCATCGGGATCCTCGATCGAGGCGCGATACATTTCCTGATAGCGGCTATCGTCGACCAGCGCGGTTTCGGCCCATTCCTGCGGCACGGGATAGATCGCTTCGCCCATTCCCGAATCTCCTCTTCCTGCGTGATTCCCGGCCCTTGGGCCTTTGGTTCGTTGTCTAGCCAATGCTGCCGCGCGATGCGAGCATAGACAATGGTCGTAGGCCTAAGACCATGATCGCTCTGCTTCACAATCGAGACACCCGGCATTGTCCCACCAACCCGAGATTCGACATCGGGCTGCATTTGAGGAGAGGGTGCAATGAAAATGGGAAGGGGGGCGCTGATCGGCGGATTGCTGGCCGCAACAGCGCTGGTTTCACCGCAGGTCGCGCTGGCCAAGTCGGCTGCCAAGCCGGCCATGTCGGTCGAGGCGCGGCTCGACAAGCTGGAAGGCGAAGTCAGCAGCCTGCGCGGCGATCTTGATGCCGCCAAGGCCGAGAACGAACAGCTGAAAAAGCGCGCCGCAGATGCCGAGGCCCGCGCGCTGGCCGCCGAAGGCCAGGCCGCCGAGGCCAACCGCCGCGTGGCCGCGGTGGAAGCCAAGCCCGCGCCGGCGCCCGCTCCGGTGGCCGACGGGTTCAAGGCCGGCAACACCCAGGTGCGTCTGGGCGGCTATATCAAGCTGATCGGATCGAGCACCCGCTTCAGCGACGGGGAAGTCGCGACCAATTCGCTCGGCCGCGATTTCTATCTGCCGCAGGCGATCCCGACCGGCGGCGCGCCGTCGGCACACGATACCGATTTCACCGCCAAGCAATCGCGCTTCTGGCTCAATCTCGACACCACCGTCTCGGGCCATGCGGTTAAGGGCTATCTGGAATTCGATTTCCAGACCTCGCCCGGCACCCAGGGCTCGCAGCGCACCACCAACGGCTACAACCCGGCCCTGCGCCGCGCCTACATGCAGGTCGATCGCTGGACCTTCGGGCAGGACTGGACGACCTTCCAGTACACCGGCGCACTGCCGGAAAGCACCGACTACGTTGGCGGGGCGGAAGGCACGGTCTTTGTCCGCCAACCCCTGATCCGCTACAGCGCGCCGCTCGGCAAGGGCACCACGCTGCACGTTTCGGTCGAAAATCCGGAAAGCGGCACGGCCAACCTCGGCTCGCCCACGTTGACCGAGAACGGCGATGACCGCCTGCCCGATCTTGCGGCGCGGCTGGCCTGGACCGGAAAGCGCGGTGAACTTTCGGTGGCCGGCCTGGTCCGCCAGGTACGCGTGGAAAACACCGGGGTCAGCGCCGACACCGGCGGCTTTGGCGTCAGCGTTGGCGGCAAGCTGTTCCTCAACGATGCCAAGACCGGCGATGCCCGGATCATGGTCACCTACGGCACCAACATTGGCCGCTATGTCGGCCTCAACTTCGCGCCCGACGCGGTCTTTGTCCCGGCGACCAACCGGCTCGAATCCGCCAGCGTCTTTGCGGTGATCGGCGCGGTGCGCGTGCCGGTTGCCCCGGGCGTGCGGGTCAACCTGATGGGGTCTTACCAGACCGTCGACTATTCCGACAATCTGGCGCTCGGCAGCATTTCCGGCTTCAACAAGCAGGCCTGGAGCATTGCCGGGAACCTGTTCTACTCCCCGGTCAAGAACATCGACCTGGGGATCGAGTACCGCCACGGCCAGCGCGAGCTGGTGAGCGGCGCAGACGGCTCCACCGACCGCATCGACGTGGTCGCCAAGTACAGCTTCTAAGGGACACGAAGGGAGAGGGATTATGGAGTTCCACGAGACAGCGGCCGATGTGGCCGCCCTGCCCAAGCACCACCAGGCCACCCAGGACGAGAAGCTGGTCATTGCCGCCAGCTCGCTCGGCACGGTGTTCGAATGGTACGATTTCTATCTCTACGGCCTTTTGGCCACGATCATTTCCGCCCAGTTCTTCTCGGGCGTGAATGAGACGACCGGGTTCATCTTCGCGCTGGCCGCCTTTGCCGCCGGTTTCGCGGTGCGTCCGTTCGGCGCGCTGGTATTCGGGCGGATCGGCGACATGGTCGGCCGCAAGAACACCTTCCTGGTCACCATGGGCCTGATGGGTCTTTCGACCTTCGTGGTCGGCGTCCTGCCCAACTATGCCTCGATCGGGGTTGCGGCTCCGATCTTGCTGCTGGTCATGCGGCTGATCCAGGGCCTGGCCCTGGGCGGTGAGTATGGCGGCGCGGCGACCTACGTGGCCGAACACGCCCCCAACAACAAGCGCGGGCTTTACACCAGCTTCATCCAGACCACGGCCACCCTTGGCCTGTTCGCGGCGCTGCTGGTGGTGATCGGGACCCGTTATCTGGTGGGTGAGGAAGCCTTCAAGGACTGGGGCTGGCGTGTGCCGTTCCTGGTTTCGATCATCCTGCTGGCGGTTTCGATGTGGATCCGCATGCAGCTGAACGAAAGCCCGGTGTTCCAGAAGATGAAGGAAGAAGGCACCACTTCCAAGGCGCCGCTGACCGAAGCCTTCGGCCAGTGGAAGAACGCCAAGTGGGTGCTGATCGCGCTGCTGGGTGCTGTCGCCGGCCAGGCGGTGGTCTGGTACACCGGCCAGTTCTACGCGCTGTTCTTCCTTGAAAAGACCCTGATGGTCGATGGGGCCACCACCAACATCCTGACCGCTGTTGCGCTGGCCCTGGGTACGCCGTTCTTCATCTTCTTCGGCTGGCTGTCTGACAAGATCGGGCGCAAGGGGATCATCATGGCCGGCTGCGCGCTGGCGGTGCTGACCTACTTCCCGACCTTCAAGGCCCTGACCTCTGCGGTGAACCCGCAGCTGGCCGCGGCCCAGGCCAGCGCCCCCGTGACGGTGGTGACCAACGATGCCGAATGCTCGCTGCAGTTCGACCCGGTCGGCAAGAACAAGTTCGACAGCAAGAGCTGCGACATCGCCAAGGCGCTGCTGGCCAAGTCGGCTGTCAGCTACACCTCGGAAGAGGCTCCGGCCGGAACGGTCGCCCAGATCAAGATCGGCGACAAGACCTTCACCGCGCCGGATCCGGCCAAGGTGACCGGTGATGAGCGCAAGGCCGCGATCAAGGGCTTCACCGAAGAAGTGAAGGCTGCCCTGGCCGCCGCCGGCTATCCGGCCAAGGCCAACCCGGACGAGATCAACAAGCCGCTCACCATCGCGCTGCTGTTCTACCTCGTCCTGCTGGTCACCATGGTCTACGGCCCGATCGCCGCCCTGCTGGTGGAACTGTTCCCCAGCCGGATCCGCTACACCTCGATGTCGCTGCCCTACCACATCGGCAACGGCTGGTTCGGCGGGTTCCTGCCGACCACGGCCTTCGCCATGGTCGCGGCAACCGGCGATATCTACTACGGTCTGTGGTATCCGATCGTGGTTGCGGGTCTGACCCTGATCGCCGGGCTGCTGTTCCTGCCTGAAACCTTCAAGCGGAACATCGACGACTGATCGATACGATCTCTCAGGAGGGTGCCGCGTCTTGATCCAGGTCAGGGCGCGGCACTTGCCTGTAGAGGAAGGGCACGACATTAATCCCAAAGAGGTGAGGGACATGAGCACAGCCTACGAAGCCGCCTGGCAAGCCAGCATTGCGAACCGCGAAGCCTTCTGGACCGATGCGGCCAGGGCAATCGACTGGGTCCAGCCGCCCGTGGCTGCTTATGACGAGGCGCGCGGCTGGTTTCCGGGCGGCACGCTCAACACCGCCTACAATTGCATCGACCGGCACGTCGCGGCCGGCCGGGGCGAGGCCATGGCACTCGCCTATGACAGCCCGGTCACCGACACGGTCCGGCGCTATTCCTATGGCGAACTGCAGCATGAAGTCGGCCGGGTGGCCGCCATGCTTGCCAGCCTGGGCGTGACCCGGGGCGACCGGGTCATCATCTACATGCCGATGATCCCTGAAACGGTTTTTGCCATGCTGGCCTGCGCCCGGCTGGGCGCGATTCACTCGGTCGTCTTCGGCGGCTTTGCCCCGCTGGAGCTGGCCAAGCGGATCGACGATGCAACTCCCAAAGTGTTGCTGACCGCCAGCTGCGGGATCGAGGGCGCGCGGACCATTGCCTACAAGCCGATGGTCGACGAGGCGCTGGCACTTGCGGCGCACCAGGTTGACGAGATCGTGGTGTTCCAGCGCGAGCGCCTGGCCGCCGAGCTGACCGAGGGCCGCGATCGCGACTGGATGGAACTGCGCGCCGCTACGGCCGCCGATCCGGTTCCGCCCTGCGCGCCGCTGGCAGCGGACGATCCGCTCTATATCCTTTACACCTCCGGCACGACCGGCACTCCCAAGGGCGTGGTCCGCGAGAACGGCGGCCATGCCGTGGCGCTGGCCTGGTCGATGGCCAACATCTACGGCATCGGCGCGGGCGATCCGTTCTGGGCGGCGAGCGATGTCGGCTGGGTCGTCGGCCACAGCTACATCGTCTATGGCCCGCTGCTGGTCGGCGCGACGACGGTATTGTTCGAGGGCAAGCCGATCGGCACGCCGGACCCCGGCACGTTCTGGCGGGTGATGAACCGTCACGGGGTGAAGAGCTTTTTCACCGCGCCCACCGCGATCCGCGCGGTGCGCAAGGAAGACCCGGACGCAACGTTCCTGAAGGAGATCGGCACGGGCGATTGCCGGGTGATCTTCCTGGCCGGAGAGCGCGCCGATCCCGACACGATCGGCTGGCTGGAAGAACAGAGCGGGCTGCCGGTGATCGATCACTGGTGGCAGACCGAGCTGGGCTGGCCGGGCGTGGCCAGCTGTTTCGCGCTGGGCGATCTGCGCCGTAAGCGCGGCAGCGCGGGCTTTCCGGTGCCGGGTTATGAATTCGCGATCCTGGGCGAGGATGGCCAGCCGGTGGCGCAGGGGCAAAGCGGTGCCGTGGCGATCCGCGAACCGCTGGCGCCCGGCGCGTTCCGCAGCCTGTGGAACAACCCGGCCGGGTTCGCGAAGAACTTCGCGACCTTCCCCGGCTGGTACGAGACGGGCGATGCCGGGCACTTCGACGATGAAGGCTTCCTGCACATCATGGGCCGCACCGATGACATCATCAACGTGGCCGGCCACCGTCTGTCGACCGGGCAGATGGAGCAGATCGTCGCCAGCCAGGACGGGGTGGCCGAATGTGCGGTGATCGGCGCGGACGATGCGATCAAGGGGATGATCCCGGTGGCCTTCGTGGTCGCGCGGGCCGGAGTGAACGATGCCGCCGCGCTGCACGATGCGGTGATTGCCGCCGTCCGGGCCGAGCTGGGGGCAGTCGCCGCCCTGAAGACCGCCTATGTCGTCCCGCAACTGCCCAAGACGCGATCGGGCAAGATCCTGCGCAACCTGCTGCGCAAGATCGTCAACGGCGAGACGTTTGAAACCCCGCCGACGATCGAGGACCCCTCGGTGCCGGACCTGCTGGTGAGTGCCGTTCGCGGTTAGTGGGGCATATCCTGCGCCGCCGGCCGTTCGCCTTCCGGCACGGTCGGCGGCCGCAGATCGGGACGGCGCATGATGAAGGTCAGCGGGATCACCGCTGCGGTCATCCACATCATCAGGTAGAAATCGTTGATATAGGCGATCATCGCGGCCTGGCGGTTGATTTCCGAATCCAGCACCAGCAGCGCGGTTTCGCCCAGCCGCTGGAACCGGTCGATGGTCGAGAAGTCGACCACGCCGCTAATTGAGTTGGTCATCCTGCCCGCCAGATCGGCATGCGAAGTCTGCAGATTGCGGGCCAGCATGGTGATCACGATCGAAATCCCGATCGACGACCCGATCGAGCGGGCCAGGTTGAGCAAGCTCGACGCCTCGGTCCTCAGGTGCGGCGGAAGCGTGGAAAACGATGTGGCGTTGAGCGGAATGAAGATCAGCCCCATGCCGACACCCTGGATGAAGCCCCACAGCACGATCTGGTTGAAATCGGTTTCCAGCGACCA
The DNA here is from genome assembly GCA_017302615.1 of Sphingomonadales bacterium. Classification (GTDB taxonomy): domain Bacteria; phylum Pseudomonadota; class Alphaproteobacteria; order Sphingomonadales; family Sphingomonadaceae; genus Novosphingobium. The sequence continues at coordinate 27,881 of JAFLDB010000015.1, read as the reverse complement.
TTGGGCCATGGCCCACAGCGAATAGGCCGCGATGGAGAAGCCCAGCGCGATCAGGATCCGCGGATCGAAACCGCGCCGTACCAGCACGCCCGAAAGCTGCATGGTGATCAGCGTGCCGACACCGCGCGGCATCAAGGCTTCGCCAGTGTCGATCACGCCATAACCGAACAGGCGCTGCAACATCGGCGGGAGCAGGGCAATGGTGGCAAACATCACCACACCCATCGCCAGGCTGAACAGGATCCCGAAGATGAAGTTGGGATTGGCGAACAGTTCCCGGCTGAACAGCGCGTCCTTGCGGGTGATGAAATGGATCGTCGCCATCCAGGCTGTCGAGAGGAACAGGAAGGCATAGACCCAGCTTTCGGCGGATTCGAACCAGTCGATATGGTTGCCGCGGTCCAGCAGCAGCTGGATCGACACCAGCATGGTGCCGATCAGGGCAAAGCCAAGCAGATCGAACCGCCGTTTGCTCACCTCGCGCGAGGGCAGGGCGGCCATCAGGATCGCCAGTGAAACCGCGCCGAGCGGGACATTGACGTAGAACACCCAGCGCCAGTTCCAGTTCTCGGTCAGCCAGCCGCCCAGCAGAGGGCCCAGGATCGGCCCGATCATGATGCCGATGCCCCACAGCGCCATCATCTGCGGCTGGCGGCTGGGCTTGTTGGTATCGATCATCGCGGCCTGGGCCAGCGGGGAAATGAACGCGCCGGTTGCCCCTTGCAGCGCCCGGAAAATCACCATCTCGGTCACGTTCTGGGCCATGCCGCAGAGCATCGAGGAGACGACGAAACCGGCCACCGACCAGATGAACAGGCGGCGCGATCCGACCCGGTCGGCCAGCCAGCCGGTGATCGGCATGAACACCGCCACGGCAACGATGTAGCTGGTCAACACCCAGCTGATCTCGTCCGGAGTTGAGCCGAGGCTCGACTGCATGTGCGGGATCGCGACGTTGGCGATGGTGGTATCGAGCACCTGGATCAGCGAGGCGAGCATGATCCCGATGGTCAGGATCAGCGGGTTCGCCACCGGCAGATGGGGCACGTCCTCCTCGGGCGTGAAAGCCGGAACCCGGGACCTGGCCGGGGGCTTGCGGGCAGGGCTGGCGACGCTGGCCACGTCCGGCAGCTCAGCGCTTGCGGCCGTCGGTGAAGACCTTGACCTTGACCGAAAGGCCCGAGATCAGCGGGCGCGGGCTTGCTTCGTCCAGCACGATCCGCACCGGCACGCGCTGGGTCACCTTGACCCAGTTGCCGGTGGCGTTCTGGGCCGGCAGGACCGAAAACTCGCTGCCGGTGCCGGCCCCGATCGAGGCGACCCGGCCCTTAAGGACCAGCCCTGGATAGGCATCGAGACGGATTTCCGCCGGCTGCCCGACGCGCATGTCGGCCAGATCGGTTTCCTTGAAATTGGCCTCGACATAGGCGGTTCCGCTGGCCACCAGCGTTACCACCGGCACGCCCGAGACGATCTGCTGTCCGGCCTGAAGCCGTCCGGCCTGACTGACCTGCCCGGAAACCGGCGCGCGCACTGCGGTGCGGCGCAGGTTCAGCTCCGCCACCCGGCGCTGGGCCAAGGCCGAGGCGACTTCCGGATAGACCCCGGGAAGTTGCCGGCCAGAGGCCAGCTTGGCCGCCGCTTCGTCGCGCTTGGCGATCGCCAGCTTGCGCTGCTCCTCGGCCACGGTCACCTGATGCTGTGCCGCTTCATAGGCGGCCTTGGTGGTGAAGCCCTTTTTCCACAGCGCCTCCTGCCGGGCGAGGTTCGAGCGGGCAAAGGCGATGTTCTGATCTGCTGCGGAAATGTCCGCCCCGGACAGGGCGCTGGCATTGGCCGCGGCGATTTCGCTCGCCTGAGCATTGGCAATCGCGGCGTCGGCCTGGGCAATCTGGAGCTGGAACGGCTCGGGATCGATCCGGAACAGCAGGTCACCGGCCTTGACCTGCTGGTTCTCCTTCACAAAGACCTCGGCAATCTGCCCGCCAACCAGCGCGCTGACCGAGACCTTGTCGAGGTGGACATAGGCGTTGTCGGTGCTGACCTGGCCTTGCAGGCTTTGCCAATAGACCAACCCGCCAATCAGCAGCAGCAGCGGCAGGGACAGCATCAGCATCAGCCGGCCCCACGCGCGCTTCGGACGAGGAGGGACATGTTCAGCGGCGGTGGCGGCCTGATCGGCCAGGTTCGGATCGGCTTCAGCCATGGGCGACCTCTGTCGGCATGCGGGTGTTGGTGAAATTGCTGCGGATCGTTTCAAGGAACCGGGCGAGGGCCTGCCGCTGCGCGGGCTCCAGCCCGGCCACCATCTCGTCCTCCAGCCCGGCGAGCTTGGCCCGGACCTGATCGATCACCTGGCGGCTGCGATCGGTCAGGAACAGGCGCCAGGCGCGGCGGTCGGCCGGATCGCGGCGGCGTTCAATCAGGCCGGATTCCTCCATCCGGTCGATCATTCGGGTCAGCGAGATCGGCTCCACTTCCAGCCGTTCGGCATAGTAGCCCTGATTCTCGCCCTCGGTCACGTCCAGGATCAGCAGCAGGCGGGCCTGCGGGCTGGTCATGCCCAGTTCGCGCACCCGCGCGTCGAACGCACGGCGCAGCAGACGGGCGCTGTCCGACAGAAGATAGGCGAGACTCAGCTCCATGTCGCACACATAATAGACATGCTTATCATAAGCAAGGCTTGCCAGATCCCGCCAAGTCTGCTCAAGGCGATTGCGAATTTTAACTGATCGGTTAAACCGACTCGCAAACAGGCATGAGAGGAGTCCCCCGATGGCGATCAAGACCCGCATCACCGAACTGCTCGAGATCGAGCATCCCATCGTCCAGGGCGGGATGCAGTGGGTCGGCACGGCGGAGATGGCCAGTGCCGTTTCCAATGCCGGGGGACTTGGGATCATCACCGGCCTGACCCAGCCGAGCGCCGAGGCGCTGGCGGCCGAGATCGAACGCTGCCGGGGTATGACCGACAAGCCGTTCGGCGTGAACATGACCGTGTTCCCCGCGATCAACCCGCCCGATTACAAGGCCTATACCCAGGTGATCATCGACAGCGGGGTAAAGGTGGTGGAAACCGCCGGGACGCCCGCCGTGCGCGAACTGTGGGAAATGATGAAGCCGCACGGCATCAAGATCCTGCACAAGTGCACCGCCGTGCGCCACGCGCTCTCGGCCGAGAAGGCCGGGGTCGACGTGATCAGCATCGACGGGTTCGAATGCGCCGGCCACCCCGGTGAAGATGACATTCCCGGCCTGATCCTGATCCCCGCCGCCGCCGACAAGGTGAAGATCCCGCTGCTTGCCTCGGGCGGGTTCGGCGACGGACGCGGCCTTGCCGCCGCTCTGGCACTGGGCGCCGATGGCATCAACATGGGCACCCGGTTCTGCGCCACGGTCGAAGCGCCGATCCACCAGAACTTCAAGCAGGCAATGGTCGACAATGACGAACGCTCGACCGCGCTGATCTTCCGTACCTTCCGCAACACCGCCCGCGTCGCCAAGAACGGCATTGCCCAGGCGGTCGTCGCGGCCGAGGCCGAGGGCAAGCCGTTCGAAGAGGTCGCCCCGCTGGTCAAGGGCACGCGCGGCAAGGAAGGGCTTGTTTCGGGCGATACCGAACACGGCATCTGGACCGCCGGCATGATCCAGGGCCTGATCCACGACATTCCGACCTGCCAGGACCTGGTCAGCCGGATCGTTGCCGATGCCGAATCCATCATGCGCCAGCGCCTGTCCGGCATGCTGGCCTGATTTTCCCAAGGAGTAACTGACATGGCCGAAGCCTATATCATCGACGCCTGCCGCACCCCGCGCGGCGTGGGCAAGCCCGGCAAGGGCGCGCTTTCGCACCTTCACCCGCAGCATCTGGCTGCGACCGTGCTCAAGGCGATCCGCGATCGCAACAACCTCGACACCGCGACCGTGGACGACATCGTGTGGTCGACCAGCACCCAGAAGGGCAAGCAGGGCGGCGATCTGGGCCGCATGGCGGCGCTGGCCGCCGGCTATGACATCAAGGCATCGGGTACCACGCTTGACCGCTTCTGCGGCGGCGGGATCAGCTCGGTCAACTTCGCGGCCGCTTCGGTGATGTCGGGCATGGAAGACTGCGTCATCGCCGGCGGGACCGAGATGATGAGCTACACCGCCACCATCGGTGCCGAAGAAGCCAATGCCGGTCTCAAGCCGCTGGGCATGGGGTCGGGCAACCCGGCGCTCGACGCGATCCACCCGCAGAGCCACCAGGGCGTTTGCGGTGATGCGATTGCCGCGCGCGAAGGGATCGACCGGCAGGCGCTCGACGCCCTTGCGCTGGTCAGCCAGGAACGCGCCGACCGCGCGATCCGCGAAGGCCGTTTCGACCGCTCGCTCGTCACCGTCTACAACGAAGACGGCACCGTCGCGCTCGATCGTGAGGAGTTCCCCCGTCCGGAAACCACCATGGAAGGTCTTTCGGCGCTCAAGGCCAGCTTCGATGGTCTCGCCAACTTCGACCTCGGCGGCGGCGTCACCTTCAAGAAGCAGATCCAGCGCGTCTATCCGGAACTGGATTGGCAGGGCGTGCACCATGCCGGCAACAGCTCGGGCGTGGTCGATGGCGCGGCTGCCGTGCTGATCACCAGCAAGGAATATGCCGACAAGCACGGCCTCAAGCCGCGCGGCCGGATCGTCGCCTATGCCAACCAGGGCGACTGCCCGACCCTGATGCTCAACGCCCCGGTTCCGGCGGCGAAGAAGGTGCTGGAAAAGGCCGGCCTGAAGAAGGACGACATCGATCACTGGGAAATCAACGAGGCCTTCGCGGTCGTCGCTGAAAAGTTCATCCGCGATCTCGATCTCGATCGCACCAAGGTGAACCCCAATGGCGGCGCGATGGCGCTGGGCCACCCGATCGGCGCAACCGGCTCGATCCTGATCGGCACCGCGCTGGACGAACTGGAGCGGACCGGCGGTCGTTACGGCCTGATCACCATGTGCGCCGCCGGCGGCATGGCTCCGGCCCTGATCATCGAGCGCATCGACGGCTGACCTGGAACCCCGGCCATCTTTGCGCTTTTCGCCCCGGCCGTAGCTGATACGGTCGGGGCGAATTGTTTGGGGGAAGGAAGCGGAACATGACCGACCTGCTGGAGAGGATCGCGGATATCGTCGGGCCGCAGGGCCTGCTGACCGGGGAAGACGTCTCCGGCCGCGCTGCCGATTTCATGGGGCTGACCCGGGTCCAGGCGAAGGCAATCGTCCGCCCGGCCAGCACGGAGGAACTCAGCGCCGTGATGAAGCTGTGCCATGCGGCCGGGCAGGTCGTGGTTCCCGCCGGGGGCAATACCGGGCTGGTCCAGGGCAACGTTTGCACGCCGGACGATATCCAGATCTCACTGGAGCGGATGCGCGGGATCGAGGAAGTCGATCCGGTCGGCCGGACCATGACCGTCGGGGCCGGCTGCCCGGTCCAGGCCGCGCAGGAAGCGGCGCTGGAATACGGGCTGATCTTCCCGGTCGACTGGGGTGCACGCGGCAGCGCCACGATCGGCGGGGGCATTTCCACCAATGCCGGCGGCAATTCCGTGGTCCGCTACGGCATGATGCGCGATTCCGTGTTGGGGCTCGAAGTGGTGCTGGCCGATGGCACGGTGATCAGCGCGATGAACCACCTGATCAAGAACAACGCCGCCTATGACCTCAAGCACCTGTTCATCGGCAGCGAAGGCACGCTGGGGATCGTCACCCGCGCGGTGCTGAAGCTCCAGCCCGCGCCGCTTTCCACCAGCACTGCACTGGTCGCGCTGGACAGCTTCGATGCAGTCCAGACCCTGTTTGTCGAGGCCGGCAAGCGGCTCGGCCCCGGGCTGACCGCCTTCGAAGTGATGTGGGCCAACTATTACGAGCCGATCGCGATCGGCACCGGCCGCCACACGCCGCCGCTGCCCGGCGGGCACGGCTTCTACGTGATCGTGGAACTAAGCGGGACCGACCCCGACGGCGACCCGCCCCGGTTCGAGGCCTTGCTGGCCGACCTGATCGAGCGCGAAGTGGCGGCCGACGCGGTGCTCGCCGCCAGCCAGACCCAGGCCGCGCAAATCTGGGCCATCCGCGACGATATCGAAGCGCTGTTCCACTACGCCATGCCGAGCGTCACCTTCGATGTCAGCCTGCCGATCCGCACGATGGACGGCTATGTCACCGCGCTGGAGGCCTCGGCCCGCGCCGCGCTGGGCGAGACGATGAAGCTGGTGGTGTTTGGCCACATGGGCGATGGCAACCTGCATATCCTGCTCGGCGCGCAGCCGTTCGATGCGGGCATGAAGCACCGGATCGAGGAACTGGTCTTCACGCCGCTGCAGGCTCTGGGCGGCTCGATCAGCGCAGAACACGGCATCGGCCTGGAAAAGCGCCAGTGGCTGCATCTCAGCCGCTCGCCGGAAGAGCTGGCGCTGATGAGAACCCTCAAGGCCGCGATGGATCCGCTGGGCCTGCTCAATCCCGGAAAGGTACTGCCATGACCGACATGACCTATGAAGTGGCCGATCACATCGCCACGATCACGCTCAACCGGCCGGAGCGGATGAACACCATCTCCTCGGCCATGCTCGACGAGCTGACCCGCACCCTGGTCCGTGCCAATGAAGACGAGGCTGTGCGGGTGGTGGTGCTGACCGGCACGGGCCGGGCGTTCTGCGCCGGGCTGGACCTCAACGAAGCGGCCAGCGGGCAGGGCATCGGCGGCAAGGACCGCCGTGCGCCCGCGACCATCGACCTGCGCAACACGCCGCCGACGGTGCTGTTCGCGATGGACAAGCCGGTGATCTGCGCGCTCAACGGTTCGGCGGCCGGATACGGCATGGACCTGGCGCTGGGCTGCGATATCCGCATCATGGCTGACAATGCCAAGCTCGCCGCGGCCTTCGTCAAGCGCGGGGTGGTGCCGGAAAGCGGCGGCACCTGGTTCCTGCCGCGGATGCTGGGCTGGGCCAAGGCGGCGGAGATCATCTTCACCGGGCGGACGCTGAGCGCCGCCGAGTGCCTCGCGGAAGGGCTGGCCAACCACGTGGTGCCTGCCGACCAGGTGGCAGACAAGGCCCGGGCCATGGCCCTGGAAATCGCTGCCAACGCGCCGCTGGCGGTCAAGGCGAGCAAGCGGATGATGCGGATGGGCCTGGACGAAACCTTCGAAACCCATGTCCAGCACGTCTACCTGCAACTCCTGCCGCTGTTCGCCAGCGAGGACTTTGCCGAAGGGGTGAAGTCGTTCCTGGAGAAGCGCCCGGCGGCGTTCACGGGGCGCTAGGGGGCAAGCAGCACCCCGCGCCCGACATCCTTCGCGTTGATCGCGCCCGAAAGGCCCAGCGCGGTCTTCATGTCCTGTTTCATCAGGCCAAGGTAGCGGGTGAGGGCGGGCTCTCCGCCTGCACCCAGCGCGAACGCCCAGGGGCGGCCGATCAGCGCGGCCCTGGCACCCAGCGCCAGGGCGCGGACCAGGTCCTGCCCGGTGCGGATCCCGCCATCGACCAGCAGGGTGGTCTCGCTCCCTACCGCGTCGGCAATGCGCGGCAGCATGGCGGCGGTGGAGGCGACGCCGTCCAGCTGCCGGCCGCCGTGGTTGGAAACGATCATCCCGTCGGCGCCGATCGCCACCGCTTGCCGTGCATCCTGCTCGTCAAGGATGCCCTTCAGCACCAGATTGCCTCTCCACACCGTGCGCAGCCATTCGATGTCCTTCCAGGTCACCGAAGGGTCGAACTGTCCGGCCATCCACAGCATGAAATTGGCGACATTGCCTGAACCGGCACCCGGCACATATTTCGCCACGTTGCCGAGGCCATGCGGGCGGCCGCGCAGGCCGACATCCAGCACCCAGCGCGGGTGGAGGGCATAGTCGATCGGTCCGGCCCGCAGCTTGCCCCAGGGGCCAAGTCCGCCCGCCATGCCGTTGCGGATGTCGCGGTAGCGGGTGCCGAGGACGGCAAGGTCGATGGTGAAGGCCAGGGTCCGCACGCCCTGATCCCAGGCGCGGGCGAGGATGTCCTGCACCACGCCGCGGTCCTTCAGCATGTAGAGCTGGAACCAGAACGGCTTGTCCGACACCGCCGCCACTTCCTCCATCGGGCAGACCCCGACAGTCGAGAGGCAGAACGGAATCCCCGCGCTATCGGCCGCGCGCTTGGCCTGCACTTCGCCGCGCCGGCTGCTCATTCCGCCCATGCCGAGCGGGGCGAGGATCAGCGGCATGGCGAGGGTTTCGCCGAACAGTTCGACCGAACAGTCCATCTTCGAAGCATCGCACAGCACCTTCTGGGTCAGCTGCACACTTTCCCAGTCAGCGGTGTTGCGGCGCAGGGTCACTTCGGCTCCGGCCCCGCCATCGTAGTAATCGAACAGGAAACGCGGCAGGCGCCGTTCCGCCTCGCGCCGGAAATCGCCGTAGGAGGCGGGCAGGAGGTTGAGGCTTTCACCCATCAGAGCAGCGCCTCGATCAGGCGCGGCCCCTTGTGGGCCAGCGCATCGGCCAGCGCCTCGCGGAAGCCTTCGGCCGTATCGACCCGCACTGCGGGCACGCCCATGCCTTCGGACAGTTGAGCCCAGTTGATTGCCGGGTTCTTGAGGTCGAGCATGGACAATGCCTTGGGTCCGGGGTTCTGCACGCCAACCCGCATCAGCTCGATATTGAGGATCGCATAGGATCCGTTGTTGAGGATGATGGTGGTCACATCCAGGTTTTCGCGCGCCATCGTCCACAGCGCCTGGTTGGTGTACATCGCCCCGCCATCGCCGTGGATCGCGATCACCTTGCGGTCCGGGCAGGCCACCGCCGCGCCCACCGCCAGCGGCAGGCCCTGACCGATCGAACCGCCGGTCAATTGCAGCCAGTCATGCTTCTTCGCGCTGGCGCACATCAGCATCGATGCCCCGCCCTGGGTTGCGCCTTCGTCCGATACGATGGCGTTTTCGGGCAGCAGTTCGGCCAGAATCGCGCCAAGGTTGGCGCTGTTGAGCTTGCCGGGCTGCGCCGGATGGCTGGCCGGAGCGGTGATCAGCGCAGGCTCGGCCGGAGCGCCCAGCGCATCGGCTAGCGCCGTCAGCGCCGCCAGGGCATCCTCGCGCATAGAGGCAAGGCGGACCAGTTCGGCATCCGGCGGCGAAAGCCAGCTGGGCTTGCCGGGATAGGCGAAGAACGAGACCGGCGGTTCGGCTCCGCAGAACACCAGCGTCCTGAACTCGGCCAGATAGGCTTCGGCCTGTTCGCCAAAGTAGGGCAGCTTTTCCACCGCGACCCGGCCAACGCCGCGTTGGTGGCGGGCGGCAAAGGTTTCGGCGATCAGGCGGCAACCGGTGGCGGCGGCGATCCGCCCGGCCTGGACCAGCGCATCCTCGCGCAGCGCGCGGCCGCCCAGGAACAGGCACTTGGGACCATCGCCGGTCTTCAGCGCCTCTGCCGCTTCCGCAATCGCGGCATCGGGGCTTTTCGGCGGGGCAGGGATCACCGGCGCGGCCACCGGAGCGGAGCCTTCGGTCCAGGCATGGTCCGCCGGGACGATTACCGTGGCGATCCGTCCGGGATAGCCGCCCTGCGCGACCGAGAACGCCTCCGCCCCGGCCTGGGCCAGATCGCGGTTGCTCTTGGACACGCGCACCCAGTCCGACATCGGCCGGGCCACGCCTGCCGCATCGGAGGTCAGCGGCGCATCGAAATGCAGGTGATAGGTGGCGTGATCGCCCACCATGTTGATGATCGGGCTGCCGGCCTTCTTGGCGTTGTGCAGGTTGGCAAGGCCATTGCCGAGGCCCGGGCCAAGGTGCAGCAGGGTCACGGCCGGCTTGTCCGCCATGCGGGCATAGCCATCGGCGGCGCCGGTCACCACGCCTTCGAACAGGCCCAGGATCGCGCGCATTCCGTGCTGGCGGTCCACCGCCGCGACCAGCTGCATTTCGGAAGTGCCGGGATTGGCGAAGCACACTTCGACCCCGCAGTTGTACAATGTTTCGATGAATGCTTCGGCGCCGTTCATGTCGGTCAGTCCTCCCTTGCAACCCAAGGTAGCGCGGCCTCCTTGTGGCGCAACAGGATTGTGCCGCCGCGCCCCCGCGCTATGGCGATTGCAACATTCGGGAGGCGAATCGCGCAATGAAGTACGATGTGGTCATTGTCGGAGCGGGGCAGGGCGGGGCCTATGCCGCGATCCAGCTGCGCCAGCTGGGGTTTGAAGGCACGATTGCGCTGATCGGGCGCGAGGCCGAGCCGCCTTACGAGCGCCCGCCGCTGTCCAAGGAATACATGCTGGGCGAGAAGGCCTGGGAGCGCCTGCTGATCCGCCCGGCCGATTTCTGGGCCGGCAAGGGGATCGACTTGCTGCTCTCGGCAGAGGTCGTTTCGGTCGATCCCGCCGCCAAGGCGGTGACGCTGCAGGATGGACGCACGGTCGGCTACGGCAGCCTGGTATGGGCGACCGGCGGTGATCCCCGGCGGCTGTCCTGCCCCGGCGCTGACCTGGCCGGTGTCCACAGCGTGCGCACCCGCGCCGATGCCGATGCGATCCTGGGCGAGCTGGGCGATGTGGCGCGCGCGGTGATCGTCGGCGGTGGCTACATCGGACTGGAAGCGGCCGCCGTGCTGCGCAAGCTGGGCAAGGAGGTGACCCTGCTGGAAGTGCTCCCCCGCGTGCTGGCGCGCGTGGCGGGAGAGGAACTTTCCGCCTTCTATCAGGCCGAACACATTGCCCACGGCGTCGACCTGCGCACCGAAACCGGGATCGAGGCGATCGAGGGCGAGGGCCGCGTGACCGGCGTGCGCCTGTCCGACGGCAGCAGCATCGATTGCCAGCTGGTGATCGTCGGCATCGGCATCATCCCCGCCGTCGGCCCGCTGCTGACGGCGGGCGCGGCGGGCGGCAACGGGGTGGACGTGGACGAATTCTGCCGCACCAGCCTGCCCGACGTCTACGCGATCGGGGACTGTGCGGCCCATGCCAACCGCTTTGCCGATGGCGCGGTGATCCGGCTGGAATCGGTCCAGAACGCCAACGATCAAGCGACCTGCGTGGCCAAGGCGATTACCGGCGATCCGCAGCCCTATGCGGCCACGCCGTGGTTCTGGTCGAACCAGTATGACCTCAAGCTGCAAACGGTCGGCCTGTCATCGGGCCATGATGCGGTGGTCCTGCGCGGGGATCCGGCGGCGCGCAGCTTCTCGGTGCTTTACCTCAAGGGCGGAAAGCTGATCGCCTGCGACGCGGTCAACGCGATCAAGGACTATGTCCAGGCCCGCAAGCTGGTGGAAGAAGGTGCGAAAATCGCCCCTGCGGACCTGGCCGATGCCAGCCGTCCGCTCAAGGAACTGGACCGGATCTAGACGTCGGCGCGCTTGTAGGACGGCAGGTGGATGCCGAACCGGATGGCCGAGGCGCGCAGCGCAAAGCCGGCCACCACGGCGAGCGTCCAGACCAGTTCGCGCGGGGCGGTCAGCATTGCGCCGGCCGCGCAGATCGCGGCCGATAGCGCGGCAGCGGTAACGTATAGTTCCGGCCGCATCAGGATCGACGGCCGGCCGGCCAGCACATCGCGCATGATCCCGCCGACGCAGCCGGTGACGATGCCCATCACCACGGCGGGGACCGGCGCCACGGCATAGGCCAGGGCCTTGGCCGTGCCGAGCATGGCATAGGCGGCCAGGCCCGCCGCGTCGGCATACTCCAGCAGTTGTCCTTCCCACCAGCGGCGGGGCGTGAACCAGGCGATCAGCGCGACGCCAAGGCATACCGCCGCCACCCACGGGTCACGCACCCAGAACACCGGCGCACCGATCAGCAGATCGCGAACAGAGCCGCCGCCTACCCCGGTGATCAGGGCAAAGAAGCCCATGGTCACGAAGGTCTGCTTGAGCCGCGCGGCGAGGAGCGCGCCGCTCAGTGCGAAGACTGCCGTGCCTGCCAGATCGAGAATGGCCGGGAACTGGGGAATGACGGCGGCCGGATCAGCCATGCAGCAGCCGTCCGATCCGCCCCGCCATGGCCACGCAGTCGCGGTCGGCAAAGCGCGGACCGATCACCTGCATCCCGACCGGCAGATGCCCGGCGCTGCCGACCGGCAGGACGGTGGCGGGCAGGGCCGGGAAAGTCACCATCCCGGCATAGGCGAGAACCGCTTCCGAGCCGGCCGTACCGCCGTTGAGCGCGAACTTGCGATGCTGCATCAGGGTCAGGTCATGGGCAAAGGCCGGAATCGCGGCCGGCGGGGCCAGCACGAAATCGTAGCCTTCGAACAGCCGAGCCCACTCGCGCTGCAACCGGGTCTGCGCATCGAGCAGGGCAAACCAGTCCGCCGCCGTTGCAATCTTCCCGTCGGGGCCGGGCGCGCCCATCGCCATGGCGATGCCCAGCATGCGCAGATAGTCGCCCTGCGAAGTGGCCAGACCGGGCAGGGCCGAGCGGTCGTGCGAGATCGTGCCGCCCGCCGCAGCGATGGCTTCGACTGCCGCCTCGATCGGTGCGCGCACGCTGTCATCCACTTCGCACAGCGGGTGCCGGTCAAGGTAGAGGAAGCGGCACTGGTCGATTCCCTTGTCGGCGCGGGGCAGCGGCAGGTCCAGCGTCAGGTCGAGCAGCAGGGCCAGATCCTCGGCATTGCGGGCCAGCGGGCCGACCACGCCCAGGGCAATCTCGTGGCCGTCGGTTTCGGGGTAATTCTGTCCGTCGCCGCTGACCGCGCCCCAGGTGGTCTTGTGGCCCCAGACGCCGGAAAAGTGGGCCGGGACGCGGATCGATCCGCCGATGTCGCTGCCATATTCCGCCGCAACCATCCCTGTCGCCAGCGCTGCCGCCGCACCGCCCGAAGAACCGCCGGGCGAGCGGCTGTGATCGTGCGGATTGTTGGTGCGGCCGTAATTGGGATTGTCGCATTGCCAGTCGGACAGGAACGGCGGGACATTGGTCTTGCCCAGAAACACCGCGCCGGCGCGCTTCAGCCGCTTGACCACCACGGCATCCTCGCGGGCGATGTAGCCGCTGTGCTCGATGATCCCCCAACTGGTCGGCAGGCCCGCGATGTTGAAGCTTTCCTTGATCGTCATCGGCAGGCCGAACAGCGGCTGGTCCGGCCCCGGTTTCTTGCCGCCCAGCGCGCGGGCGGCATCGCGGGCGCGGTCGAAATCGCGGATCACCACGGCGTTGATCGGCCCGTCCAGCGCCTCGATCCGGGCAATGGCGGCATCGACCGCTTCCAGCGGCGACATCTCGCCCCGGGCAATGGCAGCGGCCGTCGCGATGGCGCCCGGCTCTTCGGTCAGTTTCGGATACATCGGCGCTCTCCCTCTCCGGCGCGGAGCCTAACGCGCGATCAGGCGCGCGTCACCTGCCGGTTGCGCCTCCGCCGGAACAACAGCGCCGTGCCCAGCAGCACGCTGATGAGCGACAACGCGGCAAGGCCATAGAGCAGCGGATGGCTGGTATCCTCGCGCTCGGCCGGGTCCATGATGTGCAGACCCCACATGAAATCGAACACCCGCCAGAACCGGGTGCGCAGGGCCAGCACCTCGCCGGTATCGGCATCGATGTAGACCCGGGTCCCGTCGGCGAATTCGGCCTGCCACGACGGGCGATGCTTTCGGAGGTCAAGCGGCGCATCCTCGGCCGCGAACCGGCGGATCGCGGTAAGGGCGGCCTCGCCGGTAAAGGCCCGCTCGGCCAGGATCCGTGCCTCGCCCGCCAGGACCGGGCCAAGCGGCTGGCCGTTATCGGCAGCAAAGCGCTGCATCCGGTGCCCGTCGAGATTGGCGACCCACACCGCGCGACCGCCGCTGTCGATCAGCGCCAGCTTGCTGACCGGCAGAGGCAGGGCGGGCAGAACCGCCTTGGATGCATCGATCGGTCGCGCTTCGGCACGCAAGTGCTCGCCGCGCACTTCCTCGATCGGGCGCAGGGTCATGACCAGCCCGGTCGCCGTCCACACGATCAGCGGCAGCGCCACGATCCAGCCCAGCCAGATGTGCCAGCGGGCGAACCGGGCGAGCAGCGGACGGCGGGCCAAGCCGGGCGGGCTCAAATGTGGATCGGCTTGCCGACCACCGCCATCGCCGCTTCCTTGACCGCTTCCGAATGGGTCGGGTGGGCGTGGCAGGTGTAGGCGATGTCCTCGCTGGTCGCGCCGAATTCCATCGCCTGTGCGGCCTGGGCAATCATCGTGCCGGCGACCGAGGCAATCGCCCAGACGCCCAGCACCTTGTCGGTCTTTGCGTCGGCGATGACTTTCACGAAGCCGTCCGGCTCGTGGTTGGTCTTGGCGCGGCTGTTGGCCATCATCGGGAACTTGCCGACCTTGACCTCGCCCAGTTCCCTGGCCTGTTCCTCGGTCAGGCCGACACCGGCGAATTCGGGATTGGTATAGACCACGCCCGGGATCACCGCGTGATTGACGATGCCGACGCCGGTGGCGATGTATTCGGCCACGGCGATGCCTTCGTCCTCGGCCTTGTGGGCCAGCATCGGGCCGGGGATCACATCACCGATGGCGCGCACGCCGTCGACGCTGGTGCGGAAATCGTGGCCGGTGTCGATCTGGCCGCGCGCGTTCAGTTCCAGCCCGATGTTCTCCAGGCCCAGCCCTGCGACGTTGGGCCGGCGGCCAATCGCCACCAGCACGCAATCGGCCTCGATCGTTTCGGCCGCGCCGCCCTTGGCGGGCTCGACCGTCAGCGTGGCCTTCTTGCCCTTGACCGTCACGCCGGTCACCTTGGTGCCGAGCTTGAGCTCCATGCCCTGCTTCTTGAAGATCTTGGCCGCTTCCTTGCGCACATCGCCGTCCATGCCGGGCAGCAGTGCATCAAGGAATTCGACGACCGTGACCTTCGCGCCAAGGCGGCGCCAGACCGAGCCCATTTCCAGCCCGATCACACCGCCGCCGATCACCACCAGGTGGTCCGGCACGCGCGACAATGCCAGCGCGCCGGTGGAATCGACGATGATGCCCTTGTCGTTATCGACCTCCACGCCCGGCAGCGGGGTAACGCTGGAACCGGTCGCGATCACCACTTCCTTCGCGGTATAGTCCTTGCCGGCGACGGTGATGGTGTGGGCATCCTTGAAGGTGCCGGTGCCTTTCAGCCAATCGACCTTGTTCTTCCTGAACAGGAACTCGATTCCCCCCGTCAGGCCCTTGACCGCATCGGCCTTGTCGGCCTGCAGCGCGGCGAGGTCCAGCTCGACCTTGCCCAGCTTGACGCCATAGCGCGCCAGCGCGCCGCCTGCGGCCTCGGCAAACTTTTCCGAACCGTGCAGCAGCGCCTTGGACGGAATGCAGCCGACGTTGAGGCAGGTTCCGCCCAGCGTCTCGCGGCTTTCCACGCAGGCCGTCTTCAGCCCCAGCTGCGCCGCGCGGATCGCGCCGACATAGCCGCCGGGACCGGCCCCGATGAAGATCACGTCGTAGTCGTATTCAGCCATTGTTCTGGCCTTTCACCTTCAATTGCCATCCCCGCGCAGGCGGGGATCCATGGGGCGACCTCTGACCATGGACCCCCGCCTGCGCGGGGATGACATGGGGAGAGGCCGGCTTCATTACAGATCGATCAACAACCGGGTGGGATCTTCGATCGCTTCCTTGATGATCTTCAGCGCGGTCACCGCCTCGCGCCCGTCGATCAGGCGGTGGTCATAGGACAGCGCCAGGTACATCATCGGGCGGATCACGATCTGGCCGTCGCGGACGACCGGGCGGTCCTCGATCCGGTGCAGGCCCAGCACGGCGCTCTGCGGCGGGTTGATGATCGGGGTCGACATCAGCGAACCGAACACCCCGCCGTTGGAGATGGTGAAAGTCCCGCCGGTCATGTCGGCCATGGTCAGCGCGCCTTCCTTGGCCTTCCTGCCATAGTCGGCGATCGCCTTTTCGATCTGGGCGAAGGACATGTCCTGCACATCGCGGACCACCGGCACGACCAGGCCGTTGGGGGCCGAAACCGCCACCGACATGTCGACATAGGGGTGATAGACGATCTCGTCGCCCTCGATCCGGGCATTGACGGCCGGAATGTCCTTCAGCGCCAGGCAGGCGGCCTTGGCGAAGAAGCCCATGAAGCCCAGGCGCACACCGTGCTTCTTCTCGAACGCGTCCTTGTAGGTGTTGCGGGCGGCGATCACCGCCGACATGTCGCAATCGTTGAAGGTGGTGAGCAGCGCGGCGGTATCCTGCGCGTCCTTCAGGCGGCGGGCGACGGTCTGGCGCAGGCGGGTCATCTTGACCCGCTCCTCGCCGCGCCCACCGGCAGCGGCGGGGGCGGCAGCGACCGGCGCGGCAGCAGCAGCGGCCGGAGCGGCGCTCTTGGCGGCAGCGGCGGCCAGCACGTCTTCCTTGGTGATCCGCCCGTCCTTGCCGGTGCCCTTGATGCTGGCCGGGTCGATTCCGTGCTCCAGCACCGCACGGCGCACAGCCGGGGAGAGGGTGGCCGCTTCAGCCGCGGCAGCAGCCGGAGCAGCCGCGACCGGCGCGGGAGCCGGGGCCGGGGCCGGAGCGGGCGCTGCAGCCGCAGCGGGAGCCGCAGCCGCGCCGGTGCCGGCCTCGATCGTCGCGATCACGGCACCGACGGCCACGTTGTCACCCACTTGCGCCAGGTACTGGCCCATCACCCCGGCGACCGGGCTGGGCACTTCGACTGCAACCTTGTCGGTTTCCAGGCTGGCAATCGGCTCGTCCAGCGCCACGGCCTCGCCGGGCTTCTTGAGCCATTCGCCAATGGTTGCTTCGGCAACGGATTCGCCCAGCGTCGGGACTTTAACTTCGGTGGACATCTTCTTGTTCCTCAAGCCTTCTTGCGGCGGCGGATTTCATCACGGACGGAAGTGCCAAGCGCGTGGCCGATCAGGGCGCCCTGTTCGGCCTCGTGCCGCTTGGCGAGGCCCGTGGCCGGCGATGCGCTGGCCAGGCGGCCGGCATAGCGCGGGCGGGTAACCTTGCGCTTGGCAGCGATCAGGGCTTCCTCGATATAGGGTTCGACGAAGAACCACGAGCCGTTGTTCTTCGGTTCTTCCTGACACCAGACCACGTCTTCCAGGTTCGGCATGCGCGAGAAGCGCAGCGCCAGCGGCTCGCCCGGGAAGGGATAGAGCTGCTCCAGCCGGATGATCTGGGTATCGGTGATCCCGGCCGCGTCGCGGGCTTCCATCAGGTCATAGGCGACCTTGCCCGAACACAGCACGACCCGACGGGTATCCTTGTCCTCCGCGCCGTTGCGGTCCGACAGGATGCGCTTGAAGTGCGCTTCGCCCAGGAACTCGCCCGCCTCGCTCTTGGCCAGCGGGTGGCGCAGCAGCGACTTGGGAGTCATGATGATCAGCGGCTTGCGGAACGGACGGTGCATCTGCCGGCGCAGCACGTGGAAGTAATTTGCCGGGCTGGTGATGTTGCACACCTGCATGTTGTCCTGCGCGCAAAGCTGCAGATAGCGTTCCAGCCGGGCCGAGGAGTGTTCCGGACCCTGGCCTTCATAGCCGTGCGGCAGCAGCATGACGAGGCCGTTGGCGCGCAGCCACTTGGCTTCGGATGCGGCAACATACTGGTCGATCACGATCTGCGCGCCGTTGGCAAAGTCACCGAATTGCGCTTCCCACAGCACCAGCGTCTTGGGATCGGCGCTGGCATAGCCGTATTCGAAGCCCAGCACGCCGTATTCGGAAAGCGGGCTGTCATGCACTTCGAACTTGCCGTGGGGCACGGTTGTCAGCGGAATGTACTTGTGCTCGTCGGTCTGGTCGACCCACACCGAGTGGCGCTGGCTGAACGTGCCGCGGCCCGAATCCTGGCCCGACAGGCGCACGTTATAGCCTTCGGACACCAGGCTGCCGAAAGCGAGGGCTTCGCCGGTGGCCCAGTCAAACCCGGTGCCGCTGGCAAACATCTCGCGCTTGGCATCGAGCACGCGGGCCAGGGTCTTGTGGATCTGGATCGATTCCGGAACCGTGGTCAGAGTGCGGCCCAGGCTGTCGAACAGCTTGCGATCGATCCCGGTGTGGATGTTGCGGCGCGCGGTTTCCGGATCGGCCGGAGCGTGCAGGCCGGTCCAGCGGCCGGCAAACCAGTCGGCCTGATTGGCCTTGTAGCTCTTCGCCGCTTCGAATTCCTGTTCCAGGGTGGCGACGAAGTGGGTTTCCACTTCGCCGGCATAGCTGGCGTCGATCACGCCTTCGCGGACCAGCCGCTCGGCATAGATCTTGGACACGCCCGGATGCTGGCGGATCTTCTGGTACATCAGCGGCTGGGTAAAGCCCGGCTCGTCGCCCTCGTTATGGCCGAAGCGGCGATAGCACCACATGTCGACCACGATGTCGCGGCCGAAGGTCTGGCGGTAATCGACCGCCAGCTTGCAGGCAAAGGTCACCGCTTCCGGATCGTCGCCGTTGACGTGCAGGATCGGTGCCTGGACGCCCTTGGCCACGTCGGACGGATAGGGCGACCCGCGGCTGAACTGCGGGCTGGTGGTGAAGCCGATCTGGTTGTTGATGATGAAGTGGATGCAGCCGCCGGTGTTGTAGCCGCGCACCCCCGAAAAGCCGAAGCATTCCCAGACGATGCCCTGGCCGGCAAAGGCCGCGTCGCCGTGGATCAGGATCGGCATGACCTGCTTGTGCTTGCCCGGGCCGATATCGTCGCGGAACGCCTGGTTGGCGCGGACTTTGCCCAGCACGATCGGATCGACCGTTTCGAGGTGCGACGGGTTGGGCACCAGGCTCATGTGCACCTTGATCCCGTCGAACTCGCGGTCGGTGCTGGTGCCGAGGTGATACTTGACGTCGCCCGATCCGCCGACGTCTTCGGGGTTGGCGGTGCCGCCCGAAAATTCGTGGAAGATCACGCGGTAGGGCTTGGCCATCACGTTGGCGAGGACGTTGAGGCGGCCACGGTGGGCCATGCCGTAGACCATCTCGCGCACGCCGCGCTGGCCGCCGTACTTGATCACGGCTTCCAGCGCAGGGATCATCGCTTCGCCGCCATCCAGGCCAAAGCGCTTGGTGCCGACATACTTCTTGCCGAGGAACTTTTCGTACTGCTCGCCGCGGATCACGGCCTGCAGGATCGCCTTCTTGCCGTTGGGGGTGAAGTCGATCGACTTGTCGCCGCCCTCGATCCGCTCCTGGATGAAGCGGCGCTCCTCCACGTCGGCAATATGCATGTATTCATAGCCGACCTTGCCGCAGTAATTGCGCTTCAGCACGTCGACCAGCTCGCGGATCGTGGCCCATTCGAGGCCCAGCGTGCCGCCCAGATAGACCTTGCGGTCCAGAGCCGCGCCGGTGAAGCCGTGGTAGGCCGGATCGAGATCGGCCGGCAGGTTCTGGTGGCTGATCCCCAACGGGTCGAGATCCGCCCCCAGGTGGCCGCGCACCCGGTAGGTCCGCACCAGCATCATCGCCCGGATCGAATCCGCAGCCGCTTCCTCGATCGCGCGCGGATCCAGCGCCGCGCCGGCCTTGGCCGCGGCGGCCTTGATCGCCACCTGCATCTGGGTGGGATCGAGCGCGGCGGTCAGATCGTCGGACGCGGACCGCCAATCGGGCCGCGCCCAGCTGGGGCCCGGTTGCGGGCCAGAGTCGTCGGACTCGGGGAGGAAATCGTGTGCTTCGTTACCCATGGCTCTCAATCCTGGGGGAGGAGTGGTTACGCGCAGGGCCAGAACGGCCCTGCGCGTATTACCGTAAGCGGATCAGACGCGTTCCTTGAGGAGCTCGGCCAGCGTCTCACCCAGCAGGCTGGGCGAGGGGCTGACTCGGATCCCGGCTTCTTCCATCGCCGCGATCTTGTCTTCCGCGCCGCCCTGGCCGCCCGAGACGATCGCCCCGGCGTGGCCCATGCGGCGGCCCGGAGGCGCGGTGCGCCCGGCGATGAAACCGACCATCGGCTTCTTGCGGCCGCGCTTGGCTTCGTCCTTGAGGAACTGCGCGGCTTCTTCTTCCGCGCTGCCGCCGATTTCGCCGATCATGATGATCGACTTGGTGTCGTCGTCGGCCAGGAACAGTTCCAGCACGTCGATGAAGTTGGTGCCGTTGACCGGGTCACCGCCGATGCCGACCGCGGTGGTCTGGCCCAGGCCGATCTGGCTGGTCTGGAACACGGCTTCATAGGTCAGCGTGCCTGAGCGGCTGACCACGCCGACGCTGCCCTTCTTGAAGATGCTGCCCGGCATGATGCCGATCTTGCATTCTTCCGGGGTCAGCACGCCGGGGCAGTTCGGGCCGATCAGGCGGCTCTTCGAACCCTGCAGCGCGCGCTTGACGCGGACCATGTCGAGCACCGGAATACCTTCGGTGATGCAGACGATCAGTTCGATCTGGGCATCGATCGCTTCGAGGATGGCATCGGCCGCACCCGGAGGCGGCACGTAGATGCAGCTGGCGGTGGCGCCGGTCGCGGCCTTGGCTTCGGCCACGCTGTCAAACTGCGGCAGGCCGATGTGGGTGAGCCCGCCCTTGCCGGGGGTCACGCCGGCCACCATCTGGGTGCCGTAATCGAGCGCCGCCTGGGTGTGGAACTCACCGGTCTTGCCGGTCATCCCCTGGGTGATCACCTTGGTATGCTTGTTGACGAGAATGCTCATTTCGTCCCTCCCTTGGGTTCGAAGATTGTCACCATGATTTCAAGGACCGGGCGGTCCTTGACGGTCTTTCGGGTTGAGAAGATTGCGACCTTGTGGCCGGGAATTTCAAAGCCCGTGGTCTCTGCCGTGATCGGAAAGACCCGTCCGTTGAAATGCGCGGCAAGCTGGAATTCGGTAACGTTCTGTCCCTGCTCGCTGGCGGGGTAGAGGACCAGGCACCGGGGTTTGCCTCCGGGCGACTTGCGATCGATCACGATCCCGGCGGACCTGGCTGCGTTGAAATAGACCCGGCTTTCATCGGCCGATCCGTCCTTGCCGGTCTTGCTGTCCAGCGTCCAGCCGCCAGCCAGAATCGCGCTGTCGTCGACCTTGCCGGTGGTGATGGCGGACACGCAATGGTCGGCCGCCAGCACCGGGGTGTTCAGCTGGGCCGGGTCGGGGACGGCCAGCGACAGGACCAGCGGGGTCACGACGGCCAGGCTCACGATGCGCCTCCCGCGCTGCTCGACAGCGCCCAGACATCGACCCACACGGCCAGGAAGTCCGGCTTTTCCTGAAGCGAAAGCATGAAGACGTGCTGGCCCGAAAGCAGCACGTTGGAGAAATCGCTATCCGGCAGGCGTTCGCGCATCGAGGCCTTGAACGCCACGTAGCCCGGTGCCTGATCGAACGGCAGGGCAATCTTTCCGCCAATCAACGCGGTGCGCACGGCGGCTATCTGTTCCTTGCCGGTGACCCTGGCAACGATCCGGCAGCGCGCCTGCGTCGGGGACACCCGTGTCGCCAGCACCGAATTGCCGCGCCCGAAGACATAGATCAGTTCCCCCGCGTCCGGGCCCAGCTTGCTGTCCTTGAGCAGCTGGAACGAACGGTTGCCAATCCTCCAGCCGTTTTCGCGCAGATGGCGGAAATCGATCCGGGCGCCGGGCAGGGTCACCCTGGCGCAGGTCTGTACGGATTCGACGATTTCTGGCACGGCGGCCGGCGCATCGCCGACCGCCCCGGCCGGAGCCTGTTGCACCGGCACAACCGGCGGCGGGGCCGGGCTGGCCGCCGCGACCAGCAGGGCCGCAGCGCCAAGCATGCCAAGGCGCACCGCGCGGATCACTGTTTCTCGACCGAGACGCCGCTGAGCCACGAGCTGATCCGGATCGGACCCTTGTCGATCTGGCTGTACATCAGGATCGAGCCCGGCTTGGCCGGATCGACCCACACGGTGTTGCCGCGCGGATCGGTCATGCGGCGGCCCAGCTTTTCCAGCACCGGACTGCCGACGGCTTCGATCGATTCCCGGGTGACGGTGGAATCCATCCGCCCGCCGGCCATGCAGAAGTGGTACTGGGCATTGCGGCGCATCGCGACGAAGGTCTGCCCGTTCTCGAACCGCATGGAGCCGTCCGCGCTGGTTTCCTTCAGCACATAGTTGAACGGCGCGGCCTTGGCCGTGGCGATCTGCTTGTCGAGATCGCCCGGATTGGCCAGGCAGACCGCCTGATAGGCCGTGAACACGTCCTGCGGGGACGTGATCGGCAGCGCGGTCTGCTGCGCTGCCGCCGGTCCGGCAGAAGTCAGGACGGCGGCAGCGGCGAGCAGGGTGGGGAGGAGACTGCGCACTGCGGGTTTAGCCGAGGCTCGGCTCGATAGCCTTGCAGGCCACCAGCAGTTCCTTGACCGCATCGACCGAGACCTGGAAATTGGCCTTGGCTTCGGCGTCGAGGTTGATTTCAACCACTTCTTCGGCGCCGTTCGCGCCGATCACCACTGGCACGCCGACATAGAGGCCGTCGAGGCCGTACTGGCCGTCAACGTAAACGGCGCAGGGCAGGATGCGCTTCTGGTCACCCAGATAGGCTTCGGCCATGGCGATGGCGCTGGTGGCCGGGGCGTAATAGGCCGAGCCGGTCTTGAGCAGGCCGACGATCTCGCCGCCGCCCGAACGGGTGCGGGCGACGATGGCGTCGAGCGCTTCCTTGCTCGACTTGCCCATCTTGACCAGGTCGGTAACGGGGATGCCGCTGACGGTCGAATATTCCAGCACCGGCACCATGGTGTCGCCATGGCCGCCCAGCACGAAGGCGTTCACGTCCTTGACCGAAACGCCGAATTCCCAGGCCAGGAAGGTGGCGAAGCGGGCCGAATCGAGCACGCCGGCCATGCCGACCACCTTGTTGTGGGGCAGGCCGGAGAATTCGCGCAGCGCCCAGACCATCGCGTCGAGCGGGTTGGTGATGCAGATCACGAAAGCGTCGGGGGCGTGCTTGGCAATGCCTTCGCCGACCGACTTCATCACGCCCAGGTTGATGCCCAGCAGGTCATCGCGGCTCATGCCCGGCTTGCGCGGCACACCGGCGGTGACGATCACCACGTCGGCACCGGCGATGTCGGCGTAATCGTTGGTGCCCTTGATGTTGGCGTCGAAGCCTTCGATCGGGCCGCACTGCGCCAGGTCCAGCGCCTTGCCCTGGGGCATGCCTTCGGCGATGTCGAACAGGACGATGTCGCCCAGTTCCTTCTTGGCGGCGAGGTGAGCGAGCGTGCCGCCGATCATGCCGGCGCCGATAAGGGCAATCTTCTTGCGAGCCATGGTGCGAACTGGTCCTTCCCTGAATGCGGGATCGCGGCTGCAAACGGACAATCCATCCCATCCCGCTGGGAGCAGGTGTCCGGCTTAACGGACCCGCCCTAGGCCCCCGGTTTGGCGATTGCAAGGTGGTAAAAGGTCGTAAGACCAACTATTTTGTGATAATAGTTCGCAATTGCAAAAAGGCTGGCGGCGGCGCGCTTCCCCTTACGGCAAGCGCAGTCGCGGGCCGGGTATGGGCCCGGTTCGCACCTGGCGGCAAGAGCAGGTTTGGCAGGTTGAGGAGCGCGCTGGCGCCTAGCGCCGGGTACGGCGCGACAGGTTGGCCTTGAGCGCCGCGGCCATGCGCCGGTCCAGCGCGCGGCAGATCGCCAGCCAGTGCAGGTATCCCGCCTGATCGCCAGCGTGATGGCACTTGCGCGCCCGGTTGCGGGCATCGCTGGCCGCTGACAGGCCCAGCCGCGCAAAGTGCAGCAGCGCATCGCGCAGCACTTCGCTCGACCGGCTGTCATCGCCGTTGTCATTGGCCGCCCCGGCGCTCAGCCGCGCGAGCCGCGCCGGCGGCAGATAGGCGGTCTGCAGGACGGGACGGGCAGAAGCAAGGCGGACGGTCATGGCGCTGTATCGGGGGGTCTTGATCACGCCGCTGCCCTAGGCCGGGGGGCGCTAAGCCTTCGTGTGGGGCTTTGGTTGCCAAGAGGTTTACTTTGTAGTCGGTGCACCAATCGCGGATGCGATTGGTGCACCACGCAAGACCTCTTTCACCCCCCGGGCTGCCCGATCCACTTGCCGGAGTTTTCGTATTCCGGCTTCACCCCGGTCGATCCCGGCAACTTCTCGCCGCTGTACTGCTTGTCGCCGCCGCGCTTTTCGACATCGGGGGCATAGCGCGGGGCCGGGGCGGGGCGGGCCTGCGTATTGTCACCCGGCGCTGCCAGGCCGGGACCGGCACTTTGCAGCCCTGCGTCATAGCTTTTCTGCAGGGCCAGCGGATCGAGCACCGGATCGGGAACCTTGTCGGCCGCCGGGTTGCGGGTGTGCGGCACGGCCATCGGCTCCCCGCCGACATAGCTGAAGCGGAAGGTCCCGGCCTGTCCGGCCTTGCCGCGGAAGCTGTAGAAGCGGTGCGCACCGACCGTGGTGATGAAGTTCAGGCTGGGCGCCCAATAGGGATAGATCTGGATCGTGTGGTAATGGGTGGCCAGGCCGACGCTGGGTTCGACATAGCCCGACAGCGCGGCAATCGCGGTGCGGCGGGCGCGTTCCCAGAAGAACGCGCTGGGCCGCCGGGCCAGCGCGCCATCGCAGGTAAAGCTGAACTGGCAGCCGGTGGTCCGCTCGCTGCCCTGATAGACCACGCCGCAGACCGTGTTGGGATAGGCCGGGTGCGCGACCCGGTTGAGCACCACCTGGGCCACGGCGCGCTGGCCCTGGTCGGGCTCGCTGGCGGCTTCGTAATAGATCGCGGCGGTCAGGCATTCGACCGCGCGGGTCCGGTCGACACCCGACAGGTCGATCCGCATCGCCCGCGCGATCGGTCCGCCGGCCAGATCGACCAGCCCGCCGGGTGCGCCATCGCTGGCCAGGGCATCGGGCGCGGGTTCTTCAATCGCCAGATAGTAGAATGCCGAACCGGGGAAGCTGGCACCCTGCTGCTCGAACGGCATCGGCTCAAGCGCCAGTTCGCTGTTTCCGGCCATGTCGATCGTGAACGGCTGCCAGCCATCGGGCGCGGCAAAGGCGGGAACGGCCACCGCCGCCAGCAGCACCAGCGCGCGGCGTCCGGTGTGGCGGCGGCGCTTCAGCCCCAGTCCGCGCATGCCCCGCCGCTTCAGCCGCAGCGCGAAATCGCGCGGCCTGGGCTCATAGGGAAGGGGCATGGTCTGGGTCATGTCTGCTCTGGTTGGGTTACGCGCAAAGCGCGTAGCCACAGGTCGCCCCCGCGCGCCAGCGGCCTGTTGGGGCCGTGCCGAAGCGGGACGGTCCACTCGCCTAGCCTTAAGCGGTTAAGAAAAGGCCCAATATTGCCGCCCTCTTGCGCGCTCGGCGTGGCGGGCCTAGGGCAGCGGCACGTCACGGGTTGTCCGGTGAAGACCGGACCTAAGAGGGAAGGGGGTTCAAATCCCCCGCTGCCCCCGCAACTGTGACCGGGGAGCCGAACCTCCATATGCCACTGGCCGAACGGCTGGGAAGGCGGGGCAAGGCGATGATCCGGGAGCCAGGAGACCTGCCAGTGACGGTCGTTCCGCAGCCGGGCGGGGTGTACCGGAATGCAGCGCAAGGTCCGCAGGTTGTGCGGGCGCTTTCGCCATGAACGGCAGTTCGTTCATGACGGGAGTATTGCGTGTGAAATATCTGTATTTGCTAGGTTGTTCCCTCGCTTTCGCCAGCCCGGCGCTGGCTCAGGATGACGCTGAGCGGGAGGATGAGGGTCAGAAGATCGTCCTCAGTCACCCGGTCCGCGATACTTACATCACGGTCCTCGCCAATGGCTGGCGCCAGATGATCGACACCACCGGTCAATCGATCAGCATTGTCGGAGAGCAGGAAATCGCGCAGGTCCAGGGCCCTGACCTGTCGCGCGTGCTGGAGCGTCTGCCCGGCGTGACCCTGGCCCGCAGCGGGCCGCTCGGCAGCCAGACCAGCCTGTTCGTGCGCGGGGCCAATTCCGAACAGGTCGTGGTGCTGCTCGACGGGGTGCGGATGCAGGACGTTGCCGCGCCCTCGGGCGGGTTCGATTTCGGAACGCTGCTGACCGGCGGGATCGCCAAGATCGAACTGCTGCGCGGATCGAACTCGCTGGCCTGGGGGTCCGATGCGATCGGCGGTGTGCTAGCAGTGACCACCGAAAACCTCTCCGGCGCGCGGGCCGGGGTGGAGTACGGCGCGCATGACAGCGTCAGCGGCAATGCCGCGCTGGGCTTTCATGGCGACAACTACGGCGTCACCCTGTCGGGCGGCTATACCTCCAGCGACGGTATTTCGGCCTTTGCCGGCGGGACCGAACCGGATGCTTTCCGCCAGTGGCAGCTGGGCGGACGCGGGCGGGTGGCGTTCAGCGATGCAGTCTCCGCCTTTGTCGTGGCCCGCTATGCCGATAGCCGGATCGACTTCGATGGTTATCCGGCTCCGGCCTATGTCTTTGCCGATACGCCGGAATACCAGACCACCCGGCAGGGCAGCGGTTATGCCGGGCTGGGCTATGACGATGATGGTCTGAGGCTGAGCGGCGGCATTGCCCTGTCCGATACGCGGCGGGCCTATTACGACCCGACCTATGGTTCCGCCCCGGGGTTCGAAACGACCGGGCGCAGCTGGCGGGCGGACCTGTCCGGGAAGGTCGAGCTGGACTACGAATGGCTGCTCAGTTTCGGTGCGGACAGCGAATGGACCCGCTTTTCGACGACCTTCGATCCCGAAAACACCGCGCGGCAGAGCGGCGCCTTCGTGATGGCACAACGCAGTCGCGGGCCGTTCAAGCTGAATGGCGGGGTCCGCTTCACCGACCATGACCGGTTCGGCAGCCACTGGGCGCTAGGCGGCAATGCCAGCCTCGATCTGGATTCGCTGTGGCGGATCAAGGCCAGCTTCGGGGAGGGGTTCAAGGCTCCGACGTTGAACCAGCTCTATGGCTATGGCGGCAATGCCGCCTTGCAGCCGGAAACCAGCACGGCGCTGGATCTCGGGATCGAGTTCGGCGATCGCGGCAACGCCTGGGACGGGGTTGGTCACTTCGCTGTTACCCTGTTTCGCCGGGATAGCGCCAACCTGATCGACTACGTCTCGCCCACCGGATACTTCAATGTCGGCCGTACCCGCGCGCAGGGGGTGGAAGTGGAAGCCACCGTGCGCCCGGGCGAGGGCTTCTCGGTCCGTGCCGCCTATACTTACCTCGATGCGACCAATCGCCTGACCGGCAAGCAGCTGGCCCGCCGTCCGCGCCATGCGCTGAGCGTTTCGGCGGATTGGCAGACGCCGCTGGCAGGGCTGAAGCTGGGCGCGGACCTGCGGCTGGTGGGGGACAGCTTCGATGACCGGGGCAACTTCGTGCCGATCGATGGCCATGCGCTCGTGACCCTGCGCGCCAGTGTGCCGGTGAGCGAAGAGCTGGAGCTTTACGCCCGGGTCGAGAATGTCACCGATGCGCAGTACCAGACGGTTGCGGGCTACGGCACCTATGGCCGCTCTGCCTATGCCGGGGTGCGGGTGAAGTGGTGAGACGGCTGGCCCCGCTCCTCGCACTGGCGCTGGCGGCTTGCTCGCCCGCTCCGGCGCGGGAAGCGGTGCCTGCCGGACCCGGCATCGTCAGCCTGAATCCCTGCACCGATGCGATCCTGGCCGAAGTGGCCGATCCGGGGCAGATCCTGGCGATCAGCGCCTACAGCCACGATCCGGCGTCCAGTTCGATGGATCTGGCCACGGCGCGGCGCTTCCCGGCGGTGTCCGGCACGGTCGAGGAAGTGGTGGCACTGCGGCCCGATCTGGTGATCGGCAGCACCTTCATGCCGCCCGCCAGCGTGGCCGCACTGGGCGGGCTGGGCCTGCCGCTCGAACAGTTCGGCATGGCGGCGACGGTGGAGGACAGCATCGCCCAGGTTCGCCGCATCGCCGCGCTGGCCGGCCATCCGGAGCGCGGTGAGGCGCTGGTCCGCCGGATCGAGGCCTCGCTCGCCGCCAATGCCGCGCCGCCGGGCGCGCCGGTGGCGGCGCTGGTCTGGCAATCGG
>JAFLDB010000014.1 GCA_017302615.1 Sphingomonadales bacterium | reverse complement strand
GCAACAGTGGCCCGATCACCTCCCACTCTTCGTCCGTAACGCCGATCCGCTCGCCCAAGGCTGCCTCCAAAAGCCAGCCTTGAATCAAGCTCCGAGTCCACAGTCAAGCTTTGTCCACGAAACCTAAGCTCCGCAATCAAGCGATTTGTTCACCCTGGAAAGGGGAACGCCTTTTGGCGTCCCCCATTCGGCACTCACTTTTGCGGCAATCCGACCAGCGATCGGTAGTAGTTGGCGTCGCCCGGCGTTCGTCCAAGCAGACCAGCAATGTCTTTAGCCATGTTGAACATCTCCAGGTTCGTCTGGAGCTCGATGTCATGATTGGGATACTTCCAGAGGGTATCTTCGACCCCGACGCGAATGTGCAGTCCCATCATCGTCGCAAGCGTCGTCATGTAGAGCGTCGCGCGGCCCGCCGCACAGACCGAGATCACACTGTCAGGATCGATCTTGCGTATCTGGTCGACCATCAGGAACAGGTGCTGAGCCATTTCCTGCGCGTCGCCAACTGAAGTCCCGGAAGCGAGGCTGCGCCCGACATTGAATGGCAGTCCGTAGAGTATCAACCAGTTGTAGGGCTTCTGCAAGATTCCCGTTTCGATAAGCTTGCGCCGCGCCAGTTCGATTTCGCCGCTGTGATGGACGGCGAGTTCGGGCTTGATACCGCACTCTTCCATCGTCTGGATTGCAGGGATCATGAACGCGTCGGGATGGCCAGGGGCACACGGACAGGCTTCCGCGAGACCTGCCTTGGCGGGACTCATGCACTCCGCGAAGGTTTTTCCGTTGAGCACGTTGAGGTTGGGGACAAAGTCATTGCCGAAACGTGCCCGCAGTGGCTCGATGACTGCACTGTAAGCTTCGACAGGCGGGAGATCGCGATCAAGCCGGCGACCGTGCTTGTCAGTGACCCAAGTGAAATCGATGTGAACACCGCATGCGCCCGCTTCGATCACCCTCGATGCCTCGTCGACATAGTCTTCGAGGGAAGTCGGGTTCGCTGCATTGGCCGACGCCCCTTCGGTGAAGCGGCCAGATACAGCGACGTTAATTGCAATCTTTTCAGGTACTTTCCAACGAGGCTGAACGTCGGCTGACGACACGAATTGGTATTCTTCCATCTCGCGCTTAGCAGCTTCCCAAAGCGGCAGGGCTTCCATTCTCGACTCCTCTCTTGTTCGCATTGGCGAAAGGTTGACTCTCAAAACCCTTCTATATAAAAGTATCTATAGCGTCAACAGAGGCAGGACCGTCGCTTGAATATTCCGGAAATCCGGGCTTGCGCGGTAGGTTAATGGGAGAGGGAAAATGACGGAAAGGTTGGTTCGAGATTTCTTTGCTGCAGCCGATTCGCTCGATATCGAGCGCTTCAGCAGCGTCCTGCCAAAAGATGTGATTTGGCGGTTCGCGAACTTCCCCGTGGCGAACGGTATCGCCGAGGTGCGGGCTCAATACGCGATGGTTGTCGATGTTGCAGCGAAAATGCATCACGACATCATCGGGATATGGCGCGATCGGGACTGCATTACCGTGGAGACGCGGGTTCATTATACCGATCAGCACGGGCGCGAATTCAGCTACCCTGGCTGCGACATCATCTTTGTCGAAGGCGAAACGATCAAAGAAGTCCGGATCTTCGTGGATAACCACGAGATGTTCATTCCTCCGCAAGGAGACGCCTGATGGCACGGCTCAAGGACCGGGTCTGTGTCATTACCGGCACCGGGGGCAGCATGGGGTCCGCCGCAGCGCTTGCCTTCGCAAGAGAGGGCGCACTCATCGTCGGCTGTGATGTTGTCTCTGGGCGGGCAGAGGAAACCGTCTCGCAGGTTAAAGCGCTGGGCGGCAGAATGGTATCGCTCCAGCCATGTGACCTTACGGATATGCAGGCTTGTGAGGAACTGGTCAGCCTGGCTGTGAGGGAGTTTGGGCGCGTCGACGTCTTGTTCAACAATGCTGCGATGGCCTACTTCGGGCCGGTCGATCAAATGCCTGTCGAAGACTGGCACAAGACGATCAACGAGGAGTTGCACCTCGTCTACAATTTGATCCGCTGCGCCTGGGGTGAGCTCGTGAAGAATGGCGGCAGCATTATTAACACGGCGTCCATCTCGGCCTTGCAGGCCTATCGTCCCTTGCCGGCCCTGTCTCATGCCGCGGCAAAGGGCGCCGTTCTTGCTATGACTCGACAGCTGGCCATGGAAGGCGCTCCGTTTGGAATACGCGCGAACACGATCTCGCCTGGTCTCGTTGCTACCCACCAGACGGTCGGCGTATTGGGCGATCCGGACATGTCCAAAGCCATGATCGATCAGATCATGCTCGGCCGTCCTGCGCGGCCTGAAGAGATCGCTTCTGTGGCACTATTCCTTGCGTCTGATGAAAGCAGCTACATTACCGGCGCTGATTTGCGGGTCGACGGAGGATTGTCAGCCTGGTGAACGGTAACGAGGGCGGCGGTACTTTCGCCGCCCTCACTCCAGCAATGACTAGATGGCGAGATAGCCCCCATCGACCGGTACCGTTGCGCCATTCACGAACGAAGCTGCCGGCGACAATAGCCATGTTGCGGCTTCGCCGATTTCGGCTGGCTGTCCGAAGCGGCCAATGGGATGACGATCCCGCAATTTTACGAGAAACGCGGCAAACTGCTCGTTCTGGGAAAGGCTCTCGATAACCGGGGTTTCAATGATGCCCGGCAGAATGGCATTCACGCGCACTCCTAAGGCTCCATAGTCTGCGGCGGCTGCGCGCGTGAGGCCCATTACCCCGTGCTTTGCGGCCACATACTCAGAAGCATTGGCGATTGCGACCTGCCCCAAGGACGAAGCCGTATTGACGATAGCTCCGCCTCCGGTTTTGAGCATCGCGAGCACTTCGTATTTGATGCACCAGAAGACTCCGGTGAGATCGATCCGAAGCGCACGATCCCATTCGTCAGTGGTGAGCTCGTGAAGTGGCTTTCCGCATTGTACGATGCCAGCATTGTTGAATGCGCCGTCGAGGCGGCCATAGGTTGCCACTGTGGCATCGACTAGCCGGGCAACGTCGGCCTCGACCCCGATATCGGCGCGGACGAAGGTCGCCTCTCCGCCTTGATCCCGGATATCTTTCACTAGCGAATGTCCGGCGTCTTCACTGATGTCGCTAGCGATGAGTTTTGCACCGGCGGCCGCGATTCGCTTGGCGCTGGCGAGCCCGATCCCACTTGCTGCACCCGTTACGATGATCACCTTATCCTGCAGTTCTCCAGACATTTGGCACCTCCTCCGGTTAGGCCAAAGCGGCCGACTCATTCCTGTTATATAAAAGCTATTGCGGTCGACAATCTACCTTTATATAAAGGTATCTGCAAACGGAGTCGGCATCGACATTGGGAGGGCCTTTCCTTCGCCAACTACGCAGCTTCGATCGGTTCAAACTGGTTCAAACTGCGGTCGAGCCGTTCTCCAAATTTGGGAGGGGAGAACGCAATGGTTACTCGATCAGCAATCATCATGTCGGCAAGCCTGCTCGCGCTAGCTGTGCACGGAACGGCATTCGCTCAGGACAAGGCAGCGCAGCCTGAGGCCGATTCCGACCAGGGTGGTCTCGGCGAGATCATCGTGACCGCTGAAAAGCGCTCCGAGAACGTCCAGCGAACGCCTGCCGCCGTTACTGCAGTGACCGGAGAAACGTTGGTAGAGAAGGGCGTTGTCGATCTTCGGGCCGTCCAAAGCTTAGTACCTTCGGCTCGCTTTCAGCAGGAAGGTCAGTCCACCCAGGTCTTCTTGCGCGGTGTCGGCGCAAATCTCGACTTTGCCAACGTCGAGCAGGTCGTCTCGCTGAATTTCAACGGCGTTTACATCCCGCGCGAAGGCACCAGCGCTCCACTGTTTGACATCGAACGTGTTGAGGTCCTGCCTGGCCCTCAAGGCACGCTTTATGGGCGCAATGCGATGGGCGGCACCGTCAACGCATCATTCGTGAAGCCGAAGCGCGAAGCCGGGTTCTCAGGCGTGCTGGAAGCCGGCAATTTCGATCTGCTCCACGGTACCGCAATTGCAAATGCCCCGCTCGGCGAAAACCTCGCAGCGCGTATCGGTGTCGATTACACCCACACCAGCGGCTACATGACGAGTGGCGCCGAAGCCAAGGACGACCTCGCCATCCGTCTTGGCCTCCTCTACGATTCGAATGCGGGATTCGACATGTATCTGTGGGGCTATTTCGTCGACAAGAGCGGCACGGCGCCCAACCTGGTCAACAAAGGCACTGATCCGGCGACATTTGCTTACAGCGAGAATGCGTTCCTGCGTCCCAATCCCTGGGACGATACGCGTACCGGTTCGCTGTCTGCATTGGCCCCCTTCGGCCAGCCGAAGGCGGAGGATCTGACCTACAAGAACTATGTCGTGGGATCGGAGATCAACGTTGATTTGAGCGACAGCGTCACGCTCACTTACATCCCGTCCTACTTCAAGCTCGATCTTGATTACGGGTACTGGCTGGGCGGTGTGCCGGCCTACTACGAGATTGGCTACGAACAGACCACGCACGAGGTGCGGTTGTCCGGTGAGAGCGATGCGGTCAAGTGGATTGCTGGTGCCTACTACTATTGGATGTCAGTCGAGCAGGACGTCCGGGTCCTGCCGGGCACACCTTTTGAAGGTATCTACTTCAACAACACCAAGGGCATAAAGACCGGGATCGCGGCCTTCGGGCAGATCACCTATAGTCTCTCGCCCTCGCTACGCGTAATTCTCGGCGGGCGGTACAGCTCCGATAAGGCCGAAGCCGAAGGTATCTCCTTCATGCTCCAGCCCTATACGTTCGACCGGACTTTCAATCGCTTTGACGTCAAGGCCGGGATTGAAGCCGATGTCGGCCCTGCATCGATGGCCTATGCCACCTTCCAAACTGGGTATGCGCCAGGGACCTACAATCCGTTCCCTGCGACGCCTGGCAATGACAATCTGGTCAAGCCTGCGAAGCTGACCTCCTATACGGTTGGCGTGAAAAACCGCTTCCTCGACGATCGCCTGCAATTGAATGTGGAAGCATACTATTACGATTATCGCGACCTATACATCCAGGCTTTCGACCAGAGTCAGCTCTTCAACCCGATCTTCAACGCGGCGAAGGTTGAGATCTACGGAACGCAAGTCGACCTCAAGTTCAAGCCCACGCGTGCTGACACGCTGTCCTTCAGCGTCTCCTACAATCATGCCCGCAACAAGGACTTTATCACGCCGACTGGCCAGAACTATAACGGTCTATCACCGGCTTATGCGGCCGATTGGACGGTCTCGGCAGAGTACTCGCGCGACTTCGATATCGGGTCGCACGGCTACCTTCGTGCACAGGCCGATGCGCGGTACGAAAGTGCTTTCTATGCAGACTTCATCCACAATCTGGGTACGCGCCAACAGCCCTACATCAAGGCGAATGCGAGTCTGACCTACTTCGCTGAGAACGGACGCTGGAATCTCGGTGCCTGGATCAAGAACATCACGAACGAACCGGTCATCGCGGCGACCGCCTACGCAGGGATCCCGGGGCCGGCGACGGCCTATCTAGAAGCGCCGAGAACCTACGGTATCAGGCTGGGCTTCAACTTCTGATGAAATCGGGGGCGCGCTACCTGGTGGTGGTGCGCCCTACCAGTTCTACAGAGGCCTTCGCATGTTCCTAAAAAATGCCTGGTATGTCGCCGCGCTCGCCAGAGAGGTTACGCGCTTTGCGCCGCTGGCCCGCAAGCTTTTGTCCGAAGATGTGGTCTTCTTCCGCACCCACAATGGGACTATCGCCGCGCTTGAGGATCGCTGTCCCCACCGGTTTGCGCCGCTGTCGATGGGACGGATGAGCTCGAACGGCTTGGTTTGTGGCTATCATGGCATGGAGTTCAATCCGAGCGGCGCATGCGTTGCGAATCCCACTCAGCCTGATGAGCCACTCAACCCGCGCGCCTGTGTTCGCAGTTATCCGATTGTCGAACGCCACAACTTGGTCTGGATTTGGATGGGCGATCCCGATCTGGCCGAGGAAGAAACAATTCCTGACTATCGTTGGTACGATGATCCCGATTGGGATGCTGACCTGCAGTACATGCATATCAAGGGCAATTACCTGCTCTTGCTCGATAACTTGTTCGACCTCTCGCATGTGAACTTCGTTCATGGCGATGTCTTGGGCAGCTCTGATCGAGCACCGAGCATGGTGCACAAGACCAAGCACACGGAGAGTGGTTTGGTCGACATGTGGCTGAGTCCAAACTCACCAATGGTTCCGGGCTGGGCTGCGGTCGTCTCCGATGACTGGGCGCAAGAAAACGTCGACTTCTGGATGGACATGCATTGGCAGGCGCCCTCGAACATGATGCTGGACGTCGGCGTCATGCCGGTCGGCGGTCAGCGCGAAGAGGGCCTGCAGATCATGAGCCTCGACGGGCTGACACCTGAGACCGCCACTAGCACCCACTACTTTTACGGCACGGCTCAGTCTTATCGCAAGGACGACCGTTCAGTCCTCGCCTTTTGGGCGAAGGCGCAAACTTACGCCTTTGAACAAGACAAGCGAGTGATCGAGGCGGTTCAAGAACGAATGGGAGACTCCTGGGACATCCTGGCGATGAATCCAATCATCAATAAAGGCGACAAGGCCTCAATGCTTGCGCGTCGATCATTGGCGAAGCTTATCAGGCAAGAGCAAGGCCTCGAGGCTGGCGCAAAAGGAATAACTCATGACTGATAACCTCTACCCCAAACTGCTTGCCCCAGCCCAACTCGGTGACATTTCGCTCGAAAACCGGGTCGTCATGGCGCCGATGACGAGAAGCCGGGCGGGTGAAGGTGATGTCGCTACCGATTTGATTGCCGAGTACTATGGTCAACGAGCAAGCGCAGGGTTGATCATTTCGGAGGCTTCACAGATCTCGCCGCAGGGCAAAGGGTATCCGCGGACTCCCGGAATTTTCAGCGCAGAGCAGATCGCTGGCTGGCGGAAAGTGACCGAGCGCGTGCACAGCGAAGGTGGAAGGATCTTCCTTCAGTTGTGGCACGTCGGGCGACTGTCGCACTCATCTGTGCAGCTCGGCGGGCAACTCCCAGTTGCACCGTCAGCAATCGCATCCGATGGGCAGATCTATACCCCTACTGGCCTCCAGAACTTCGAAACCCCGCGCGCACTGGAAACAACCGAGATTTGCGCTGTAGTCGACGACTTCAGGCAGGCGGCCGTCAACGCTAAGGAAGCCGGATTTGACGGCGTCGAAATTCACGCGGCGAACGGCTACATCATCGACCAGTTCTTACGAGATGGTACGAACCAGCGGACCGATGGCTACGGCGGCTCGATCGAGAATCGCTGTCGCTTCCTGAAAGAAGTAGTCGAGGCGGTGATCCCTGTGTTCGGTGCAGGGCGTACCGGCGTACGCCTGTCGCCGGTCTTTGCGACCTTCTCGATGTCTGACAGCGACCCCGTGGCTACGTTCGGGTATGCGGCAGAGCTTCTGGGCAAACTCGGTGTTGCCTATCTCCACGTCATTCAACTCGGGGACGAAGGCTTCGACTATGGCGCGCTGCGGGCGAAGTTTGGCGGCACATACATTGCAAACGGGGGCTATTCCGCACAATCGGCCGAGCAAGCCATAGTTAGCGGCGAAGCAGACTTTGTTGCCTTCGGCACCCCCTTTATTGCCAACCCCGACCTGGTCGCGCGCTTCCGGACGAATGCCGAGCTGGCTTCTTTCGATCCTGCCTTTTTCTACCAAGGCGAAGAGAAGGGCTTTACCGACTATCCGCCTCTTGCGTCGTCTTGAGCACGAGCGCCATCTAGGGCCGAGGCAGGCTCCAGCGGCGCCACGCGCTCGACGAATTGAAGCGCGGTCGCTGGCGCACCTTCTTTGCACCAGGCCAATCCAAACCGGACTTGGGACAAATGCTCAGGTATCCGCTTTGCATTGAGTGGGCGGAAGAAGACTCCCTTCATCCGCAATCGTTCGGCGGAAGCGGGCAGGACGGCCACACCCTCGCCGCAGGCGACGATCCCGACAACGGCTTCGGTCGTCGGCACTTGATGAGTGATTTCGGGATTGAAGCCCGATAGCCTGCACAGCGCGAGCAAGTCGGAATGGAAATTGAAGCCTCGTGTCGGCTCATAGGTGATGAACTTGCTGGTTCGCAGGCTGCTCATAGCCACGGGCCCGCTTCTCGAAAGAAGCTCATGACCCTCCGGCAAAGCGACGACCAAGGGTTCACTGTGCACAAAACGCGTCTCGATCAATTCGTCGAAGATCGGAAGCCGCAACAAGCCGATGTCGATAACTCCCGACCGCAGGGCGTCGATCTGGCTAAGGACAGGCATCGCAGAGAATTCCAAATCGACGTCGCTTGCGCTCGACCGGAAGCGCCTGACCAGCGAGGGCATCAGCGAATAGACTGTTGATCCACCAAAGCCGATTTTCAGCGCGCCCTTGAGGCCGGCCGCAGTCCTGCGCGCACTTTCGACGCCCTTCTCCAACGCTGAGAGGGCAACGCGGACATCGGCGATTAAGGCCTGTCCGGCGAGTGTCACGCGCACAGAATGGGTGTCTCGCTCGAACAATTTCAGGCCCAACTCCTCCTCAAGCTCGCGGATCGCGCGGCTGAGCGGAGGCTGCGAGACGTGGCAGCGAGCAGCTGCTTTGGTGAAGCTGAGCTCCTCGGCAACAGCCACAACGAAACGCATCTGCCTGAGGTCCACGCTTATACTCCACTCGTATGACCGAGTGTCCTATAATGTATTTCCGATACAACAGAAAGTAGCAGATAGCTCAATCGCAACCAGCGGGAGCGACGATCTGTGAGTGCTCAGATACCAAGGCTATCCTTTGAACAACTGGCGCCGAACGTGCAGGACGTATTGCGCGCGAGGGTTGAGCGGCTTGGCTATTTGGGAGAGTTTTTTCGGTGTGCCGGGCACCAGCCGGATGTCCTCACCCCGTTCATGGAAATGACCGAGAATCTAAAGAAGGCGCTCCCTGACCGCCTGACTGAAACTGGGGCGCTCACGGTGGCGGCCATGATGGAGAACCAGTACGAACTGCACCAGCACGAACGGCTCTCTAAGAAGCTCGGGTTTGGCGAAGACTGGGTTGCCGCAGTCGAACAGGTCGATCCAGACAACGCCGTCCCGCTGTCGGACGCGGAGCGCGCCGTGCAACGCCTGGCTGTTGCCCTGATTGAGCGCCGTGGAAAATCTGTCGAACCCGAACTGGACGCTGTCATCGACCAGATCGGTGTCGAGCAAGCGATTGCTACCTTGTTCCTGGTCGGTCGATACATCACCCATGCCTTGATCGTAAACAGTCTCGGCCTGGCGCCACCGGTGCCCTCGATTTTCGAGGGAGCCGGTCAATGAGCACTGGAATCTGGATCTCCGAGGCCGAAGCAGTTTCGGTCATGTCGCTACCCGAAGCCATCGAAGCTTTGCGCGACGGTCTCCAGGAGGAAGCTGCCGGCCGTGCAAGCAATATGGTCAAGACCCATGCGACCTGGGCTAACGGTTCGACCTTGCATGCGATTGGCGCAGTCTTCGAGGGCCTGGGAATTGTCGGGACCAAGACCTGGGCTCATACGGCAGGCGGCGCCATGCCGCTGCTTATCCTGATCGACGCCAACAACGGCAGCGTCATTGCAATCATAGAAGCGTTCGCACTTGGGCAAATGCGAACCGGCGGGATCAGCGGGCTCGCGACAGATCTGATGTCGCGAGAGAATGCCACCCGAATGGCCATGATCGGGGCGGGCAAGCAATCGATCACGCAGGTGGCGGCAGTTGCTGCGGTCAGAAAACTTGAGAGAGTGACCGTGTGGAGCCCAACGCCCGCCAATCGCGAGGCGCTGGCCGCAAAGGTCGAGGCAAGCTTGGGAATCGAGGCCGTCGCTACCCAAGCCCTCGATGAGGCGCTCGATGCTGCCGACATCGTTACGTTGGCGACCCGGGCACGGGTCCCGTTCTTGACCGCCGATGCCTTGCCCAGCGGGGTCCACATCAACGCAGTTGGCGCAATTACCCCCGAACGCGCCGAATTCGAACCAGCCTTGCTGGCACGCGCGACACTTTGTGCTGCTGACAGCGTACCGCAAGTGCGCAAGCTAAGTCGCGAATTCCAAGAGAGCTTCGGTCACGACGAAGCCGCATGGGCGCAGCTCCGACCGCTCTCGGACCTCGTGGCGGGTGGGGGGCGCCGCCCGGAAGGCGCCGATCTTACGCTGTTCAAGGCGATGGGCATGGGCATTTCCGACCTGTCGCTTGGCATAGCAATCCTGGAGCGCGCGCGCAGCACGGGGCTTGGGAAGCCGCTTCCCGCGATCACCCGGCAAGCACCCCGATTGACTAAGAATTGAGCCTTTCCTGAGGAGAACAACGATGAGCGACTTCCGTACCGATTTTGCAGATACCGTCGGAAAATTCGTCGACATAAGCGGCCAGAACTATCGGCAGAACGAGCCGTGGGCACCGGCGATCATTACCAAGGAGCAGATCGACGAGGAGATCGAACGGCTCGCATCGATTGCACTGCCAGAAAATGGCCGTCGCAGCTCGCTGATCGTGCATCCTCGCGCCGACTTGAGCACTCCGGGCCTCGCGCCGACAACGCAAGTCACGATCAACGTGCTGAAGCCCGGTGAGCGAACCCAGGCCTTCCGCCATAATGCCACCGAAGTGAACTTTTGCATTCGCGGCGAAGGTGTGGCCTTCATCGGCGGCCGGCGCATCCCGTTCCGCCAGTACGACGTCTACAACACCCCGGCCTGGGTGCCCTATTGGCGTGAGAACACCGGCACCGACCTGCAGGTGTTCCTTACCTACACCAACGTCGGAATGCTGCAATTCATGCAGGTGCACCATTGGGAAGCTAATCCGTCGTTGGTTGAAGCGGTGCCCGAAGACGAGGAAGCGATCAATCCACGTCGCAACAGCCCTTATGGCACCTTCGAGATTGGCGACGATGGCGCGATGTTGATGCCATACGAAAAGCTGATCAATCCGCCGACGGTCGAGTCCAATGCGCTGCACTGGCCCTGGGAACGGGTCGAGGCTGAATTGAAGAAGCTGCAGGATCTCGGGCAAGACTATGTCGGGCGCCGCCTCTATCTTCTCTACAACCCGGTCACTGGCCGCACCAATGGGACGACGCCGAACTTCTTCGCGACCATCACC
Organism: Sphingomonadales bacterium; assembly: GCA_017302615.1. GTDB lineage: Bacteria > Pseudomonadota > Alphaproteobacteria > Sphingomonadales > Sphingomonadaceae > Novosphingobium. Next base: position 58,060 of record JAFLDB010000014.1, on the reverse strand, counting down.
ATTCGTCCGCCGAAGATTGTCGACCGCCCGCATCGTCACGTGTCGGACTCGATCAACTACTACTTCAAGGGCAGCGGGCGCAGCACTGTTGCTGGCAACGTCTACGAATGGAAGGCGGGCGACCTGATGCTGTCTGCTCCGGGCTGGGCCGTGCATAACCACGCCTCGTACGATGACTATGTTTACGAGCTGACTATCCAGAACCAGCCGCTGACGATTGCGACCGAATGCCTGCTTTGGCAGGAAAACCTCAAGGAACCGCCGGCCCTGCTCGGTGCCCAGATGGGCTTCGACACGAACCGCAAGTCTGCAGCCTGATGGGCGCAGTTCCTCGCGTAACCAGCGGTCCGACCGGCCTCACCCTTCCGGGTGAGGCCGTGCGCGCTGCCGCTCTCGCGCTCGATGGCGCAGAACGCACGGGCAAGCAGATCCGTTTGCTCAGCGAAGACTACCCGACCATCACGATGGATGACGCCTACGCGATTCAGGCCGAATGGGTTCGGATGAAGCGAGAGCGCGGTGACCCCGTGATCGGCTGGAAGATTGGCCTAACTTCCAAAGCGATGCAGTCGGCTCTGCAAATCGATATACCGGATTCTGGCGTACTCCTGGAATCGATGGCATTTGCGAATGGCAGCACAATTGCTGCGGGTCGCTTTATTCAGCCGAGAATCGAAGCTGAAATCGCGTTTGTGATGAAGCGAGAGGTGGCCGCTGATGCGACACCCCAGGAGATAGCCGAGGCCACTGACTACATCGCACCTGCGCTGGAAATCCTCGATACGCGGATCACTCGGACTGACCCGCAGACTGGCAAAATGCGGACAGTCTTCGACACGATTTCGGACAATGCAGCCAACGGCGGGATTGTCCTTGGCGATCCGATGCGCAGTTTCAGACCAGAAGATCTGCGTTGGATCGGCGCAATCGTTTCGCGCAACAACGAGATTGAAGAAACCGGTCTTGGTGCTGGCGTGCTCGACGATCCGCTGCTGTCGATGGCCTGGCTTGCGCAGCGGTTAGGCGCATATGGCCAGTCGATCGAGAAGGGGCAGATCGTCTTGTCTGGCTCGTTCATACGGCCGGTCGAAGCCCCCTCCGGCAGTCATATTGTCGGCGACTTTGGCGCCTTCGGTTGCGTTGAAATATCCTTCGCATAACAAGACGGGAGAGCAGGCATGAATGCCTTCAAGCAGGCCATTGCCGAGGCGAAGACGCAAATTGGAATGTGGCAGGCGCTAGCAGTCCCATATACCGCCGAGATCTGCGCCGGAGCGGGGTTCGATTGGCTCCTTATCGATGCGGAGCATGGACCCAATGATATCCCACTTGTCCTTGCGCAATTGCAGGCCGTTGCCGCCAGTACCACCGAACCGGTTGTCCGCCTTCCTGTTGCCGATCCCGTGCTGGTCAAACAATACCTGGACATCGGCGCAAGGAGCTTGCTGATCCCGATGATCGAGACGGCGGAAGCGGCCCGAAGCATGGTCCGCGCAACACGCTACCCCCCTCATGGATCCAGGGGAATTGGTTCGGCCATAGCACGCGCCAGTCGCTGGAACCGCACACCAAATTATCTCCACGAGGCGCACCTCGGGATTTGCCTTCTGCTTCAGATCGAAAGTCAAGCTGGCCTCGATCGGCTTGAAGAGATTGCTCAGATCGAGGGCGTTGACGGTATTTTTGTCGGTCCGTCGGATCTCGCTGCCGACCTCGGCCATCTCGGCAATCCAGGCCACCCAGAGGTGCAAGTTGCGATTGAAGATGCCCTGGGACGGATCGCGGCATGCGGTAAGCCGTCAGGAATCCTCATCGCCGATGAAGGTCTGGCCCGGCGCTACATTGAACTGGGAGCTTCGTTCGTTGCAGTTGGAACGGATGTGACGATCTTAGCTCGCGGTGCCGAAGCCCTCGCGGCACGATTCAAATCGGATCCGAACAGCCCAAAGCCAAACACTGGGAACGCGGCGGTTTACTGATCAGCCTCGTGGAAACGGGGACGTTCGACAATTCCTAGTCCACATCCAATCAGGATATCTTCATGCGCATCCAATCAGTGTCGATCAATCCGGCCAATGGAATGGAAATTGCCTCTTATCCGGCCATGGATTCGTTCGAACTGGAAGCAGCCGTGGCGGAGGCTGATGCAGGATACCAAGTCTGGCGCTCGCTCGCAGTGTCCACTCGAGCGAGGCTACTGGACCAGCTCGGCGAGACGCTGAAAGCGAAGCGAGATCTGCTTGGAGCCATGATGACGGCTGAGATGGGGAAGCCGATCTCGGCCGCGCTTGGTGAAGTCGACAAGTGCGTGAACCTTTGCGCGTGGTATGCAGCCAATCTCGAGCGCCTTCTCGCCTCCGAGATATCCGAGCTTGGAACGGACGGCGTTGCCACGGTCCGCTACTTGCCGTTAGGCGTCGTTCTCGGCGTAATGCCTTGGAATTTTCCGATTTGGCAGGTGCTACGTGCCGCAGTTCCCATCATGGCGGCCGGCAATGGCTTTGTTCTGAAGCACGCCGACAATGTCCAGGGAAGCGCATTGGCGCTTGGGGAGTGTTTCGCAGCTGCCGGCTTCCCAGCCGGATCATTTACGGTGGTCAACGCAAGCCGCGATGCAATTGCCGGCCTGTTGAGCGACCGCAGAATTTGCGGCGTTAGCGTCACTGCGGGAGTGGCGGCGGGGGCTGCGCTGGCGGCAGAGGCAGGCAGAAATCTCAAGAAGTCGTTGTTGGAGTTGGGTGGTTCTGATCCCTTCATTGTCCTTGCGGACGCAGACCTCGATCGTGCCGTTTCAGCTGCCGTAACCGCACGGTTCCAGAATTGCGGACAAGTATGCATTGCCGCCAAGCGCATCATTGTTGAACGCCCAATCGCTGACGAGTTCACTCAGCGATTTGTCGCAGAGGTATCTAAGATCAAAGTGGGGGACCCCGAAGATCCCGCGACAGAAATGGGGCCGATGGCGCGGGAACGGTTGCGAGCTGAGGTTCATGACCTGGTTCAAGCCAGCGTGGCCAAGGGCGCGCGGATCTTGACCGGTGGTTTCATTCCCGAAGGCAGGGGCACATTCTATCCACCGACGGTGCTGGTTGACGTGACGAACGACATGCCCATTTGCCGTGAAGAAACCTTCGGACCAGTCGCTCCGATCTTGGTCGCAAGAGACGCCGAGCACGCCGTCTCGCTCGCGAATGACAGTGACTTCGGGCTCTCTTCCGCGCTGTGGACGCGCAACACTAGCCGTGCTGCCAACTTGGCTACACGAATAGAAGCAGGCGCTGTTTACATAAATGGCTTTTCCGCCTCGGATCCAAGAGTGCCGATCGGAGGTATCAAGAACAGCGGCTATGGCCGCGAGCTCTCGCATTTCGGTCTCAAAGAATTCTGCAACGTCCAGCTGCATTGGGCTCGATCTGGGTGATCGCACTTAACCAATGCATTCTAAGCTTAGTCCGGACCGCGCTCCGCAGTTGGATGATGATGGAGTTGCGTGCCGCTCGGAAGGGTCAGGCAGCGTCTTGCCGAGCTCACCGCCGATTTTGATCCGCTGGCCCATGGCCAGGGCAAGCTTAGCGATCTGATCGGGAAGGCCGGATGTTTTGAGTCCAGCCGGACCGTGAGCGCCCATTTGCAGATCCGGCTCAGGCCAAGCTCAAGCAAACTTGCACTAACAATCAACACGGACCACTCAGTGGGGGCCGGTCAGGGTCAAGATTGTCCTTTCGGAGTCAAGGAACGTGGCCAGCCCCATTCCCCAGGTGGGCAGCATAAGGACAGTTGCCGAGCCACTTAGTGCAATCACTAGTGGAATAGTCATCCTGCGGTTCACGCTCGAACACTGCCAAACAGGCAGCCAGTCCGCAACGTGCCATGTCCGAAAGGTTAGCTTTCAGATGGAAACTGCGATGTGCTGTCATTATCCAATCTTCATATGACCAAATCGGCACGGCAAGCGTTGATCGACAATGCGACGGCGGAACGCGTGCAATGCCGCGCTTGGCTATTGCTGCACATGGCTCACGGTAAGCCGAAGGCATTCACAAAAGAAGAGTACCGCCAGATGGCGATTGCCGAACTGGGCAATGTCTCGAAGGCGGCTTTCGACACGGCCTGGGTTTTGGCAATCGAGGATACCGGCAGGCATGATTGGTATCAGTCGAAGCCGCGCCGCAAGGGAACATTGCAGTGATGTGAGGTGGTGGTCGCTCGCGATAGTGCAACGGCCAGGTCCGCTGAGAAAGCCGCCATCGACTCAGCCGTACCATCGGCTTGGTAGCGGCCGATCATTCAGGTGGATGACTCTGGTTTCTGGCGTCCAATCGCTTGCTTGTGTCACAAGGCACGCGCTCGAGGTTCATTTACTCCACGAAGCCAAGCCCAAAAATGTTGTCGCGCCCTGGAGCACCGAGATCTCGGGCCGATCTAATCAGGGCCGCTTCACAACCTCGGGCTGTTTTGCCAGCACTGCGGCAGCGCGCGATCCAGCCGGTAACGTGGGGAGTGGCAAACGAGGTGCCGCTGAACCGTGCAAACCCTCCGGGAGCCCGGGCGGCCATCACGTCGACCCCTCTTGCGGCAACAGTGATATATCGACCGCGATTGGCATAACGGTAGATCCGCAGATCCTTGTCGACGGCAGTCACCGCCACAACCCCCGGTACTGCGGCCGGGTAAGCCGGCGGTGCCGCTGGGCCCCCGTTTCCGGCGGCCGCCACAATCGTCCGCCCATGCGCAATCGCGTCGCGTAGCAATTGATCGAGAATAGCATTGCGCGGCCCGGCCAGGCTCATGTTGATGGTTGGCACGTCCATCCGAACCATCCATTCCAACGCGTCGGCGATGACGTCGGCCGAGGTAAAGGGTCGCCCGGCGCTGCCCCGAAAGATGTTGGCGGAAAAGATCTGCGCCTGCCCTTCAGCTGCCAGCAGCGAAGCGACTGCGGTGCCATGTGCGACCGGGGCGCCGGTCAGATTTCCGGCTGGCCAAACGGTGATCTGTGCGCCGTTGAGACCGGCATGAGGAACAATTGCCGTGTCGATCACACCCACCATCACCTTTCGAGACGAGAAGCGCGGCATCCCATTCGCACGAACCGGCTGACCTTTGCCGCCCGCTGTTAGGTTGAGGCCGTAATAGTGAACAAGGTCGATGACAGCCGTCGGATCGATCACACGCAGTTCGCGCAAAGCGGTGCGGGCATCCATTCCCGGCGGCGCGGCCAGGCGGATCACTTCCCGATCAAGAGTTTGAAGGCGTTCCCGGCCAAGGATCTTGAAGCCTTTTGCCTCTGCCTTGGCAAGGGTTGCCGGGGAAAGGTCGATCCCGACTACTTCACCGCGGCGGACCGGATATCCCTTGTCGTCGTACTCGGCGCCCTCGCTCTGGCCGAGGTCGCGCATGTGCTTGCTGCTGCCATCACCAGAATTGTCTTCACCCTTCTCGGCCAACTCCTCGGCTTCTTTGGCGCTTTCTTCTAGGAAATCCTCCTGCGCCTTGTCCGCGTCCTCGTTCAGCTTGCGGGTTTCTTCGGCATAATCCGCATCAAGCTTTTGCAGTTCATCGGCTTTTCGGGGATCCTTCAGCGTATCGGCTTCGATCCGGGCTCGCTCTTGTGAATACTCCCTATCGCGCTTGGCCGCACGGTCGGCGATGTCGCGATTGGCCTTGTCGAGTCGTTCCTCGGCCCGGGAGGAAACATCGGGATCGCGTTCGTGCGCTGGGGCGGCCGCATGCAGACCAACCAGCAAAGCTGCGGTCACAAATGCCGTCAGCGAAGTTCCGGTCTTGAGGTTCATGGCCAAGCCTCCGTTGCGCCCGCTCACACGCGGCCGGCGTGTTGATGAAACGCAATGTACGCAAACTTATTCCACCATACTTGCAAATGCGCTTGAGCACGGCAAAAAATCGCTCTCATCGGCGGGAATTTTGTGCCGTGCAGGTCGTTTGACAGGAGATGGAATGGCCGATCCCGGTCCGGACAGCCAGGCAATGCGGGAAGAGATCATCGCCGTGTTGCCTCGACTACGCCGGTTTTGTCGGGGTCTGACCGGTCATGCCGAAAATGGAGACGACTTGATGCAGTCCACAGTGGAACGTGCCCTTGGCCGCGCCGAACTGTTTGAGGCGGGGACCCGGGTCGACGCTTGGATGTTCCGGATCGCGCGCAATCTGCACATCGACGCCATCCGGTCTGTTGGCCGGCGTGGAACGCAAGTGGACATTGACGAAATTGCCGAAACACGTGGCGAGGATGGGCGCGAAACGGTGGAGAACCGGTCGGACTTGGCCGCTGCGCAGCGCGCCTTGCAGGCTCTGCCGGAAGAACAGCGCAGTGCCTTCTTGCTGGTGGTGGTCGAGGGGCTGAGCTACCGCGAGGCAGCGGAGGTGCTAGAAGTTCCGGTTGGAACGATTATGAGCCGGCTAGCCCGCGCCCGCGCGCGCATCGATGCGGTTGTCGGCCGAAGCCAGGGGACAGGCAATGACTGACCGCAGAGGCACAGATGAACGGCTGGCCGCCTGGCTTGATGGGGCAATGAACCCCGCCGATGCTGCCGCCTTCGAAGCAGAGATGGCTGGCAACCCGGCCCTGGCCGAGCAAGCAGCGGCCTGGCGGGCCAATGATCGACAAATTGCTGACGCTCTGGCGCCACTGGCTACTGAGCCGATCGATCCGGAATGGCTAGCCCAGATGGGCCTTGCCGAGAGCACTGCTGTTGCGCCAGCCATGCCGCCAGCAGCCAATGACAATCCCGCCTGGTGGCAAAAGCGCTGGGTGCCGGTTGGCGGTGCACTGGCAGCCGGCCTCGCGTTGGTTCTGCTGGTTGTCGGGCGTCCGCCGGAAGACCCGCAGGATGGCGGTTTGTCACTTGCGCTCGATAGCACGCCCGCTTTGCAGCAAGCACAGCTCGACGATGGCCGGATGATCGAGCCGGTGCTGACCGCGCGGGCCGCTGATGGGCGCTGGTGCCGCGAATACCGGATCGGTGACGTCGCCGGTCTTGCTTGCCGCGAACCGCAAGGCTGGAAGGTAGAGGCTGAGGTTGAGGCGGCACCAGCGACAAAGCCCGACGAGATCCAGTTGGCTGGCGGCACCGACAACACTGGGATCGCTGCTGCCAATGCCCGCCTCGGCACGGCCGATCCATTGGGAGCGGCTGACGAAGCGGCGCTAATCGCGAGCAAATGGGGCGACCGCTAAGGCGACCGCCCCATTCTTGCCGGCCGTCCTGGCAATCAGTTCAGACGCACGCTTAGCGAAAGGCCTGCGGCAAAATCGGTACTGTCAACGTTGGTGCCGGTTGAAGCGAACAGCTGCATCCGCACCCGGCGGGTGAGGCCAAAGTTGACCCAGCCAGTAACCTCGCTTGACGGGCCATTGCCCAGGAAAGATGCTTCCTGCCAGTCGTAGTCGACCCCGATCATGGTTCGCCCCGGCAGGCGGTAGCTCAGCCCTCCGGCAAAGCTCCAGGTATCGCGCAGAGTGGAGCCGGCTGGTTTGCCGCGAAACTTATGGGCGCCGCCGATGTAAAACGTTGCGGGGCCAAATTCCTGCACCAGGTCTGCCCCGGCACTGAAGTCAACTTCGCCGGTGCCAAGGCGCTTGGCTTGTGAAGCTGTCGGCAGCTTTACCCGGCCTGTCAGATCAAGGAAGGTTCTGTCGCTCAGTCCGAACGAGTATCCCAGCGTGACCGAAACATCACCCATTCCGCTTCGCTTGTTGCTGGTGCCACCCGGAACAGTGACAACGCTGCCGCTGTTCGGACTGCCGCCCGATGATCCGGAACCCGACGATCCGGAATTCGAACCAGAGGAGCCGGATCCGCTGTTCGAGCCGCTGTCATCCCCGCCGCTGTCATCGCTGCCACCGCCACTGCCATCGGCGGTGCCGGGCGTGTCGATCAGGCTACCGGGACCGTCGGCCTGGATAAAAGGTACTGACACCCGAACCGAGAAACCGCCCTTGCTGTACTTCAGCGAGACCGGAGCCGCGATCACCCTGGTATCCTCAATGTCCCCATAGTCGCCTTCGGAATAGTTTACCCCGATGCCAAGGCGTAACACCCCGGGATCAGGATCACCTGACGATGAGGAGGGTGACGCTGCCGGTGCGGCATCTTGAGCGTGCGCGAACGATGGCGCGAACAGCATGGCGGTCGCTGCCAGCAGCATGAATTTCTTGGTCATGATCTTTCCCCTCTGATCCGGACGCCGCTATTGGGCAGTCCGGCTGTTCAACTGGCAGCGGCCCAAAGCCATTCCGCTGCTGCCGGTTAAACGCCCGCCGTTACCGAATATTCCGCGCTGAAACATAAGGGTGCAACTTTTTTTCTTCAGCCCGGGAATAATTGCGCAGGGCTGCCGTTTCCCATTTGTCCGAACCCCCGGACCGATACCAAGATGGGAGACACTCCATGTCGAAGATTTCCAACATTTCGCTTTTTGGCGCCGCTCTGGTCGCTGCCCTGGCGGTTCCCGCCGCAGTCCAGGCCCGCCAGGGCCGGGGCGCCGATGATCCCGCTGGTCACGTCCGGCAATGCCGCGGTTGCGACGATCCTGCCGGGCACGTTCGCCAGGGCCGGGGTGCCGACGACGCCGCTGGCGAGACCAGTCGCGGTCGCGGTGCCGACGATGCGGCAGGCGATAAGCGCCGTGGCCGGGGTACGGATGACCCGGCCGGCGACGACCGCGGTCGTGGCGGCAAGGGCAATGACGACGGCCCGAACCACACCTGACCACAGTCGGCCTTCGGGGACCCAAAGGCCGTCCCCGCGGTCGCCACGAAGCCCCCCGAGGGTCGCAGCGCAGCCCCGGTCACGGCATAACGCCGGGCCGGGGTTGCCATATTGTCAGGAGCCGCTGACACAGCGGTCGTAGAGAAAGCCAAATCGGCTTACTGAAACCCGTCGTTCATTCATCACGTGGGATGACGTGCTCGAATGACCCGATCTGGGACTTTTCGGTCATTCGCTCGTGACGTGCTGAACGGCAGCTTCTGCCAAGAACCGACGATCTGTGCTCAGACGCATCCCGCTCCTTTAGATCCGAACGAGTTTGCCAGCTGCATGTCCGTCAGAATGCATGCAGTCGGCTCGCTCCCCTTTAGGCCACTTTCGGGGAGCTGCGTGCAGCCAGAGGTCGCGTAGAAAATAACGCTGGCAAGTTGGGCCATGCTTCCTTTTGGTGGCCAATCCCAACGTCGGGTCGATGTGACAGCCGGAGAGACGGTACCTCACCCCCGAGACGGAAAATTTTGATGAGTTGACTCCTCAACACCCCATTTTCCTTTTATTCGTTTTGGCTTAAGCTGGGAGCCATTCCGCAAGCCGAGCGATGCAAGCAGGGGGAGAGGTGGGATCCAAAGCGGCAGTTCAACTGAGCCGAGAGCTCCAGCATTCTTAACCGATGTGCCCGCGGAAGACGACTTCTTCGGGTCCCACAGCCGGGTCGCCGAAGCAATCGCAGACGTCATCCGTAACGCCGACAGTGTCAATATCGTGGGACTCCTTGGCAGCTGGGGAAGCGGTAAAAGCACCGTCGTCCGGCAGGTCGGAAAGTCCCTCAAGCCTGTCTCCGGCCCCACTAAGACACATCTTTTTACGTATGACGCGTGGCTTCATCAAAATGACCCGCCTCGCAGGGCCTTTCTTGAAGCCCTAATCGGCGATCTTACAATGCACTCTCTCGTCAAACGGGCGGAGTGGGATCCACGATTAGCTGACCTGACGGGCCGTTCGGAAGAGACGAAGACCACCACGACGCGTCAGCTATCAACAACGGGCAAATGGATCTTCCTTTCTCTTGCCCTGGTTCCGATCGGGCTCGGGTTCCTAGATTTCGACCTACTCGAAAAGGTGTTCGGTGGGCCGACGAACGATTGGCATATCAACGTTTTCGTTTTGGGCCTGGCGCTCACCGCAGCACCGTTCCTCGTGATTTCCGGTTTTTACCTTTGGTGGAGGCCATGGGCGGAAGCTCGTGGTGGCTCTGGCCTGTTAACGGAGATAAGATCAAAGCAGTTCTGGCTGGAGCATGATGAGGCTCACAAGGGCGAGTCGATACTGGCGCTCCTTACCAATCAATCGATCGAGACTGCGGAGAACAAAACAAGGATCAGTCCGGAGCCCACCGCAATCGAATTCCGATCTGTGTTTAGGGATATCCTTGCGTCTTTAGCCCAAAAACAGACGCGCCTTGTGATCGTAATTGACAACCTGGACCGTCTCGCGGAGGCGGATGCAATGCAGCTTTGGGGGACGATCCGGAGCCTGTTCCTGGGTCGCGATGAGCAGCAGGCAAGCGACACCGGGATGCGTCCTCCAGCGATCATCTTGCCGATCGATGAAAGCGCCATTCAACGGATGTTTGCGGCCGATCATGTGGAGGATGCTGGGGAGCTTGCAGCTGCCTTCATCGACAAGACCTTTGACGTTGCTTTTCACGTGAACGATCCGGTCATGTCAGACTGGCGCAATTTCCTCGAGAACAAGCTGGTCGAAGCGTTCGGTGGGGACTTATCCCAAGAGGCTGTCTACTGGACAACGAGGTTCATCGAGGAGCGCTTCAATAGGCGGGGAGAACGCGAGAAGATCACTCCTCGCAAGCTGGTCAAGCTCGTGAATGCTATGGCCGCCTTGCTATCTCAGTGGGGTGACACGATCAATTTCGTTACCGTGGCATTCTATTGTCTCCGCAGATCCGAGGTGAGCGTGGACATCGTCGAATTCCTTCAAGCTGAGCATGACATCGGAACGGTTGTCGACGAATGGAAGAAGCAGCTGGTTGCGCTTCATTTCGGTGTTCAGCCGGAAAAGGCCTTCCAAGTTCTGCTGCACGAACCCTTACGCTCGGCGATAACGGAATTCGACAAGGAGGAATTCAACCGTTTGATGCAAGTAGAGGGCGCGTGGCCAATTCTAGAAGAAATTGTCGCCCGCCCCCCGTTTGGAGCCAAGGGAGGAAAGCCAGAGTCACGCTTTGTTGCCAACGCTGCGCTTCTAATCTGTCCGGCCGCCATCTCCGGAGAAATTGCGGCTAAGCGGGCAATGGCAAAGTTAAGCCGTATCTGGATCGAAGCCGATGAACTTGGCGGACTGCGATCGGACTTGCCCGATGTAATCGGATGCCTGGCTACGGAACTGACCGGCGATCTTACTGACGGCTTCCTGTCTGAAAGTATGAGGAAGCTAGGGGTTGCGGTGAACGGCGCCACCCTCGATGGCAAGGCCGAGGCCGTTTGTTCGAAGGCGATCAGATCGCTCTCTAGCATCGCGACAAACCGTGGGAGCAGGCTTCCCGCCTTGCAACTGGGGCTTTCTTCGGAAGCACTATTTGGGTTCTTGGGTGAGATGCCGAGTGGCCAGCTCCGGCACATCAGAACCGACAAGACGGCGGCGGAAATCACATCGGCAATCGTCAATGGCTTCGCTGATCAAAGTGTCGCGGACGCTATCCCCGGGGCAATGCGTGCCCTGACCTCTGATTCGACGATCACTCTGAAAGACAAAGGTAAAATCGACTGGAATGCTGTTGCGAACTCGGCTGGAGAGATTTTGCAAAATCAGGCGCTAGCCCATCACGCCTTTATGACAGCTGTAGATACCCTCGGGATCTTGCACGCCCTGAATGAACGAGCTGCGGAGTTGGTGAAGCTGCTTTTCGATCAAGGGCGCCTCACCGCATTTCTCAATGAGGCAGACCGGACTGGCAAGACTGGATTGATCGGAGACATTGCGACGTTGATGCTTTTGCACGGCTCTGATTTTGCGGCACCAAACGGTAAAACTTGGAGCGCAGTTCTCGAGGAACACAAAGATATCCTAGATAGGTTCGACACCAACCTTAGCTGGTATCGGCCAAATGAGCGCATAATGGTCGCCCTCAAGGCGAGAGCCAAGGTCCCCTCATTTGCTCCTGTTATCGATGCACTTGCCAAGCTCGAGATCAGTAAGGCCGGATCCAAGTTCATCACTACCAGCTATGCGCTTTCGAGCCTCACCAGTCTTTCGTCGATCGTGGGCGACGAACTTCTGGATAAGCTCATCATGGATATCCAGGCGCGGAATGATTTTTGGGATTGCCTACGCAAGATTTCTTCCGATGCGGCCTATCTGTTTGCCGTGAACCGCTTGGCGGTGGTCGACGGCATCGACAAGAAGCTGTTGCTCGCCGAAATACGTGAAAGGCTCCAAGCCGCTAACCAAGCCGCATGGGCTGAGGCAGTGTCAGGCGGCACCAAGCTGTTCGACGTTGCCCAGTCTCACGCAGCGGAATTTGCACGGAAACCCTTGGAAGGGGATAGCCTGAAGCGAGCATTGCTCGAAGCGTCTTCAGACCTCTTGGCTGCCGATCAAGCAATGCGCAGGCGTTGGTTCTTGCTGACCAATTTTGTCTCGAGAGGTTCACGCACCACCATGATGAAGAACATTCGCGACATCCTTTTGGCGGGCAATGAGGTTACCGACCTTCCTGATTTGCTCGATGCAGGTGGTGATGACCTCCTGACAATGGGCAAATTCACCGAAGAGGCGGACAAAACAGCGCGTCATATCGCTTTGCCGCTCTTGATCGATGATGCAGGCCATCAGGTGCTGCTTTCGAAAGGCAGCTTCTTCGCGTCGATATGTTCGGAGTGCGAACCTGAGACCAAGGAAGCCTTGCTGGAAGCTTTAGAGGCGGCGTTTCCAGGCGAAGATCGAGACACTGATGGTTTTGAAAGGCTGAAGCAGGTGCTTGGTCCGGAGTAGTATGTTGACCGACATGGGGCGCAAGCTGCCAGACGATTCCGCGCTGAGCGAATGGCCGGTTCTGGCGGAAGCTGCCGTTCTAAGGTCGAACAGCGAACGATGCATTCTGGTCGGGAGCTGCCTTTTGCGCGTAGCCGCTGAAACGGCAGGTTCATGCCCGTGGCATTTCGTGACCCGCCGTTCCGGTGCGTCCCAAGAAGCTGACATTCCACTGGACTTCGGGCGCGTTACAAGCATTGGTGCTGCTCGTGAACCGCGGCCCGGTTAGGCGGCCGCAGCCCTGACCGGCGCGATCGGCAGGGCCTTGGGTGGTGGGAGCAACGATGGTCGCTGCTCTGCACGGAGAACCACCCATGAGCATTGATACCGAGATCCAGCCCGCCACCAAGCGCACGCGCAAGATGGCCCGTGAGCCCAAGACGGAGGTCGCCGACCTGGCTCTCCCTAAGCGCCAGACCAAGACCGACCAGGTGCTTGACCTGTTGCGCCGACCCGAGGGTGCCACGCTCGAGCAGCTGGTGGCAGCGACCGGGTGGCTTCCCCACTCGGCGAGGGCCGCGCTGACCGGGCTCAAGAAGAAAGGCCACAAGGTAAGCAGCGCCAAGGAAGAGGGCGGCGCTCGCGTCTACCACGCGGTGGCTGCCTGATGGGCCGGCAGCCTTACCTGACCCTCGGGAAGCTTACTAAGCTGGCGCCCGAAGAGCTGAGGCGAGAATGGGCGCGCCGCTATGGCGCGCCCGCACCGGCCTTGTCACCCGAGTTGCTGCGGCTGGGCATCGGCTACAAGCTGCAGGAAGCAAAGCTGGGAGGGATCAGCAGGGGCACGCGCACGCTGCTGCGACAGGTCGCGGCGCCGGCAGGGAAGGGGGACAAGGGCAAGCCGCTGCCACGCAAGCTCACCCCCGGAACCCGGCTGGTGCGGGACTGGCGCGCCGTGGGTCACACCGTCACCGTGCTCGAGGATGGTTTCGAGTACCAGGGCCAGCACTGGAAGACCCTGACCGCGGTCGCCCGCGCGATCACCGGAGCGCACTGGAACGGCCCACTGTTCTTCGGCTTGACCGCACGGAAGACGAAGCTGTGAAGGCGCTGCGCTGTGCGGTCTATACCCGCAAGTCGACCGAGGACGGGCTGGAGCAGGAGTTCAACAGCCTCGATGCCCAGCGCGAGGCCTGCGAGGCATACATCCTCAGCCAGCGGCACGAGGGCTGGACCCTCGTGCCCATGAGGTACGACGATGGCGGGTTCTCGGGCGGCAACATGGAGCGTCCCGGGCTCAAGGCGCTGCTAGCGGATGTAGATGGTGGCCTGGTCGATGTCATCGTGGTCTACAAGGTAGACCGGCTCACCCGAAGCTTGGCCGACTTCTCCAAGATCGTGGAACGGCTCGATGCGAGGGAAGCCAGCTTCGTATCGGTAACGCAGGCGTTCAACACCACTACCAGCATGGGCCGGCTCACGCTCAACGTGCTGCTCTCCTTCGCCCAGTTCGAGCGCGAGGTCACCGGCGAGCGGATCCGTGACAAGATCGCAGCTTCGAAGAAGAAGGGCCTTTGGATGGGTGGGCCGGTGCCGCTCGGCTACGAGGTTGTCGAGAGGAAGCTCGTTCCAGTTCCTGAGGAAGCGGAGCGGGTGCGCACAATTATGAGGCGCTATCTCGAGGTGAAACGTGCGCCCGCTCTTCTCGAACTTTTGCGAGCCGAGGGTGTGCTTACGAAAGTCCAGAATCGAACGAGTGGTCCGCATCGCGGCGGGATCCCCTTCCGACGGGGCAGCCTGTTTTACCTGCTCAAGAACCCGGTATATTGCGGCAAGATCGTCCACCGGGGCAAGGTCTATGATGGCGAGCACGAGGCCATTGTAGATGAGGAGCTGTGGAACGCCGTGCAGGCCCAGCTCAAGGAGAAGGCGCCGCCGCGCAGGCGTTCAACCAACGAACCCCAGCAGGCCATGTTGCGCGGGTTGATCACCGATCCCTGCGGCCGGCCGATGGTGCCGACCTATGGCTCGAGCAAGGTCAAACGCTACGCCTATTACGAGACCCGCAAGGACCTGGCCCGGCCCGGTGATCCGCCGGCCATCCGGTTCCAGCGCGGCTATCTCGAGCAGCATCTCGTTAGCCACCTCGGGCAACTGCTGGACGACGAGCATGCCCTGCGCCGCCTGTCGGGTATCGACGAGGCCGCAACCCTTAGGACCATGTTCGCGACCGCTCATCTTCTCGCCTTGCAGCTGCGGGAGATCGGCAAGGTCGAGGGCGCTCTGCGTTCCATCCTGGTAGCCATCGCCATCCGCGCGGACGGCATGGACATCATCCTGAAGCCCGCCGCCCTCGGTATCGAAGCGGCAGCAGACTGGCACTGGACAATGCCCCTCCCCGCCCGGAGGCCGTTCCGTGAAGCCCGGCTGCGGATCGATGCTGATGCCGTTACCGGCAGTGTCTCGAATGACCTCTTGGCTCTCGTCGCCGAGGCCATGGCGGCCCAGCGTCTCGTGCTGGCCTCGCCCGAACTCAGCCTGGCCCAACTGGCCAAGCGCGAAGGGCGTTGCCGCACTCAGATCGCAAGACTGCTGCGCCTGTCATGGATGAGCCCCAGGATCATCGAAGCGATCGCAACTGGCACCCAGCCCAAGGGGCTGACCCGTCGCGCCCTCCTGGTCTGCGACATGCCGATCGACTGGGCCGAGCAGGAGCGGCAGCTCGGCTTCGCTGCCTGAGCGGCCTATCTACCAGCAAAGTGAGGTGAAGCCGGGTTCTCGCGCACAGAGAATCCGGCATATTTTTGGCTCCTGCCACCGCCGGCTAGAGAGTCTTTGGCTTCACCTGCATTTTGATGCGCCGCCAAACCCCGCGGAACTGCGCCAATCCGCAGGCGCAGGACGCCGGGAGGCGAAAATCGGTTACCTTGTGGGACTGTTTGGTGCGGTCGAGAAGACTCGAACTTCCACGGGCTTTCGCCCACAACGACCTCAACGTTGCGCGTCTACCAATTCCGCCACGACCGCTAAATCATCGGGGGCAAAAGTGCCGCCCGGGGGGGTAGGAGCGCGCCCTTAGCAAAGGGGGCAGAGGGCTGCAAGCGCGGAAAGCGCCGAAAGGGGCAAGGCTGCGGATGTCCCGGTTGTGGACGGGGCCGACGGGACAGTTGCGGGCTTGGTGAATTGGGCGTTCACCATTGCGCCATGCTCAGCGCGCTCGCCCTGTTCCTGACAGCCGGTGCCCCCGGGGCAGAGTGGCAGCTCGATACGTCGGCCCAGCCGCTGGAATCGCGTCCGGTGGTCCGCGCCAGTGCCACCATCCTGCGCAGCGCCACCGCCGCTCCCGTCGCCGGGCCCGGCGAGGTTTACCGGCAGGTCCGCCGCAGCGACAGTGGGCGCGCACGGGTGGAATTCGAATAGCGGTCAGAGCCGCCCGGCCTTGCGCAGCGCGGCGCGGGCCTCCTCGACCAGCCAGGCGGGCGCGCTGATGCCCGGCTTTGATGGCAACAGGATCACCGGCAGCGGATGGCCTTCTTCGAGTGCCAGCCACTGCGAGCGGGTGATGCTGGCGGCGCGGCGGTATTCCTGCCCGTCCGGCCCGCGATAGGTGAAGGCAATGCGGTGACCACGCGATCCCGGGCCGCCGGGATTGGTGCGGAACTTGCTGACGACGGTGGCGGTCACTTCAACCCCGTCGCGGGCCAGCGCGCCGAACTGGCGGCCGCGCCACACGATCATGCCGATCACCAGCGCCAGCGCGATCACGACAAAGAGGATGAGCTCTGCCATGCCGTGCAGCATAGCGCGCCGACGCGATCAGGCAATCAGGCGTTGACGTCGGCGTAATGGCTGGGTGGCTGGATCACTTCCATCCGCTCGGCCAGCAAGGGGCGGAAGCTGGGCCGGCTCTTGAACACCGAATACCAGCCGGCTGCCTGATCGTGGCCGGCCCAGTCCAGCCCGCCAAGATAGTCTGCGACCGAGATTTGCGCGGCGGCGGCCAGGTCCGCCAGGCTCATGGTGGCGCCGGCCAGCCAGGGGCGGTGATCGATCAGGTGGTCGATGTAATACAGGTGCTCGTGCGCCAGCTTCATCGCCTCGCGCAGCACGCGGGAGTCCGGCGACTGGCGATAGACCAGCCGCTTCTTCATTCGTTCGTGCAGCAAGGGTGCGGTGACATCGCCGAAGAAGTTCTCGTCGAACAGGGCCACCAGCCGGCGGATTTCCGCGCGGTTGGCGGCGGTGCCGTTGATCATCGGGTTCTTGTCGACCGTTTCCTCGAAATATTCGCAGATCGCCCGGCTATCGACCAGAGTCAGGCCCTTTTCGCTCTCATGCAGCACCGGGGTGCGCCCGGCCGGGTTGAGGGCGAGGAAATCGTCGCGGCCTTCCCACGGGTTCTCGCGCCACAATTCATAGCCGATGCCCTTCTCGCTCATCAGCAGGCGGACCTTGCGGCTGAAGGGGCACAGGGGAAATTGATAGAGTTGCCACATGGCCGTCCTCAATGGCGAAGCGCGAATCGCGCTTCAACCCGTGACGGGGCAGGGCGGGTAACAATAGGGGTGGAAAACTTCTCAGTGGCCCTTGAACAGCAGCCCTTCGCGAAGGCCCGCTCCTGAAACCACCACTTCGGCCGGCTGGGTTTCCGCCACCAGGGCCGCAAGCAGGGCCGAGGCATCGCCAAGCTGCGCTGCGCGGGCTGAGCTTACACCGGGAATAGCCGCCAGCCTGCGCGGTCCGGCATCGCGGATCAGCAGCTTGAGCGGCTTGGCCAGTACAGCCGGAAACGGCTCGCCCCGGTTGCCGCCCAGACTGTGGACCCGGACCTTGTCGAGCGCGCGCCAGGCTCCGCCGACCAGCAGCAGCTGGGCGCGGCCCTCCATCCGCGTCCACGGGTGCGCTTCGAGCAGCCCCTTGAGCGCGCGGCGCAGCAGCCCGCGCCCGCCCGCGCGGATCGCGCCGACCGGCATGATCCCTAGGCGGAAGGAGGCGCATTCGTGAACCTTGTCATCGGCGATCCGGGCCAGTTCCAGGCTACCTCCGCCCAGATCGGCCACTAGACCGCTGGCCTGGGGGTGCGAGGCAATCACGCCCCAGGCCGAGGTGCGTGCCTCGTCCTCGCCCGACAGCAGTCGCACCGGCAGGCCCAGGGCGCGGACCTTTTCGAGGAAGGCCGCGCCATTGGCGGCATCGCGGACGGCAGCCGTGGCCACCACTTGCAGGCTGTCCGGCTCGATCAGCCGGATCAGCGCGGCAAAGCGCGACAAGGCCTGCAGGGCCTCGGCCATGCTGCGGCGGTCAAGCTGCCCGCGCGCGACCACCCCGCGGCCAAGGCCGGCCATCAGCTTGTCATCGTAAAGCACTTCGGGATGGCGGCGGCTGCCGCCGAACACGACCAGCCGGATCGAGTTCGATCCGATATCGATGATGGCGCGGCGCGGGGGCTGTTTCACACCGGCCGCGATAGGGCCACATGCGTCGTGGCGCCAGTCCTAACCCTTGCGCGGTGGGGGAAGAACGGTCGGTGAATGGGGCGGCAGCAACGGCAGGCACAACGCCATCTGTGCATCGGCATGGGCCGCCGGATCGGGTGCGGCGGCGAATTCGGTCTGGAGCGTGCCGATTTCCTGGCGGAACAGCGGGGCAATCGCCTCGCGGGTCAGACCGCGTTCGTCGATCAGGCGCACACCGGTGGCAACGAAGAAGGCCTTGCCGCGTTCGTTCAGCGGGGGAAAGCGGTCGGCGCCGGGCACCTTGCGGTCCTGCTCCCCCGCAACCAGCGCGAACAGGGCGGCGCAGCGCACCTGCAGGTCCAGGTTGGGTGCAGCGGGGGCTGGTGCGGCGACGGCAGGTGCGGAGGCAGGCAGGGCCAGCAGCAGGGCGGCAATGATCGTGCGGGTCATGGCTTCATGCCTAATCTTTCCCGCCTGAACCGCAACTGTCGCGATTGACCGCGCCCGAAGCCGCGATACAAGTGGCGAACCGAAACTGAACTGAGAGAGGAGTGCGCCTGTGTACAGCCACAACATGGTCGGATCGAACGATCTGGCCCGGTCCAAGACTTTCTATGACGCCCTGTTCAAGGCCATGGGCGGGAACGAGGCGATTGTCGATGACAAGGGCCGCCTGATCTACATGCACAATGGCGGGCTGTTCCTGGTCACCGCCCCGATCGACGGCCAGCCGGCCACGGCCGGCAATGGCTGCACCATCGGCTTTGCCGTGGACGGGCCGGAACAGGCCCAGGCCTGGCACGATGCCGGCGTCGCTGCTGGCGGCACCTCGATCGAAGATCCGCCGGGCGTGCGCGAAGGCGGCTTCGGCAACCTCTATCTGGCCTATCTGCGCGATCCCGACGGCAACAAGCTGTGCGCGCTGCACCGCATGGGCTGACCTGATCCGGCGTCCCGGCTGCGGCCGGGGCGCCGCTCAGCGCGACAATTGAAACACGGCGTGCTCGGCGCGCCAGTTGGCAGCGAGCGGACCGATCTGACGGTCACCGCTGAGGAACCATTCCCCCTCGATCCGATAGCCCTTGGCCGCCACCAGTTCGCGGAAATCGCGGATCGTTACGTGGTGGATGTTGGGCGTTTCATACCAGGCAATCGGCAGCAGGCGGGTCACCGGCATCCGCCCGTTCCACAGCAGGCTGGCCCGCACTTTCCAGTGGGCGAAATTGGGGAACGAGACAAAGCCCTTGCGCCCCACCCGCAGCAGCTCGTCCAGCACCATGTCCGGCCGCTTGGTGGTTTGCAGGGTCTGACTGAGGATCGCGTAATCGAACGCCGCGTCGGGATAGTCCGACAGGTCGGTATCGGCATCGCCCTGCATCACCGAGAGCCCCTTGGCGACGCATTCGGCCACGCCATGCGGATCCAGTTCCATGCCGCGGGCATCGACCTG
The DNA here is from genome assembly GCA_017302615.1 of Sphingomonadales bacterium. Classification (GTDB taxonomy): domain Bacteria; phylum Pseudomonadota; class Alphaproteobacteria; order Sphingomonadales; family Sphingomonadaceae; genus Novosphingobium. The sequence goes on along the minus strand of JAFLDB010000014.1, from coordinate 38,432 downwards.
CTTGTCATTGCGCAGCGCCGCCAGCAGCGCGCCGTCGCCGCAGCCGATATCGAGCACCCGGCTGCCCGGCGCGACATTGGCGGCGATGATCGCAAGGTCCGGGCGCAGCGCGGTCATTGGTTCAGGAACCCCGCGATGACCCGGTCCTGCGCCGGAACGTCCAGCAGGAAGCTGTCATGCCCGAACGGCGCGGACAGTTCGACAAAGCTGACCGGCGCGCCGGCGGCATTGAGCGCGTGGGCAATGACCCGGCTTTCGGCGGTGGGGTAAAGCCAGTCGGTATCGAAGCTGACCAGACAGAACCGCGCCTTCACCCCGGCAAAGGCCTCGGCCAGCCGCCCGCCATGTTCTTCGGCCAGGTCGAAATAGTCCATCGCCCGGGTGATATAGAGGTAGGAATTGGCATCAAACCGGTCGGTGAAGCTGAGGCCCTGGTGGCGCAGATAGCTTTCCACCTGGAAATCGGCGTCGAAGCCGAAGGTCTTTTCGGTGCGGTCCTGCAGCCGCCGCCCGAACTTCTCGGTCAGTCCCGCTTCAGACAGGTAAGTGATGTGCGCGGCCATGCGGGCAACGGCCAGGCCGCTTTCCGGGCCCTTGCCTTTGGCGTAGTAATTGCCGCCTTCCCACTTGGGATCGGCCATGATCGCCTGCCGCCCAACCTCGTGAAAGGCGATGTTCTGGGCGGAATGGCGCGCGGTGCTGGCAATCACCAGCACGGCGCGGGTCCGTTCCGGCCAGTTGGCGGCGAACGACAGCGCCTGCATCCCGCCCATCGAACCGCCGATCACGGCATGAAGCTGGTCGATCCCCAGGCTGTCGAGCAGGGCAACCAGGGTGCGGACCATGTCGCGGATGGTAATCACCGGAAAGCGCATCGCCCAGGGCTGGCCATCGCCGGCCGGGCTGGCCGGGCCGGTGGTCCCCAGGCATGATCCCAGCACGTTGGCGCAGATCACGAAGTAGCGGTCGGTATCGATCGGCTTGCCCGGGCCAACCGTGCGGACCCACCAGCCGGCCTTGCCGGTGATCGGATGGGGGCTGGCGACATGATGATCGCCGGTCAGCGCGTGGCAGATCAGCACCGCGTTCGATTTTTCGGCGTTTAGCTTGCCATAGGTTTCATAGGCCACCTCGACGCGCTCAAGGCTTTGCCCGCCGTCAAGCGGCAGGGGCTGGGGCAGGATCAGGCTGCCGCCGGCAAGGTTGAGCGCGGGATCGACCATGCCCGACCGATTGGGCGAGCCAGCCCCGCCTGTCAACATGCCCGCCGGGGTGTTGCGGACGGGGCGTTACGGGCTGTCATTTGCGCACAGGCCTGCTAAGGGCCAGCCGCCATGAACACCGTGCCGCAACCCAAGCCATGGATCGCAGCGATCCACGCCTATGTCCCGGGCAAGAGCGCCGGGGCCGATGGCCGTCCGCTGGTCAAGCTTTCCGCCAACGAGAACCCGCTGGGCTGCAGCCCGCAGGCGCTGGCCGCGCGCGAAGCGGCGGTGCATCCTTCGCTCTACCCGGATGGCGACAGCACGGCACTGCGCCAAGCTGTGGGCAAGCTCCACGGGATCGATCCGGCGCGGATCATCATGGGCTCGGGCTCGGGCGAACTGCTGTACCTCGCCGCCAGCGGTTATGCCGGGCCGGGGGACGAGGTGCTGTTCTCGCAGTACTCGTTCTCGCTTTACGATATTGTCGCGCGGCGTTGCGGCGCCGATCCGGTCGAGGCTCCCGCGAAAGACTATGGCACCGATGTCGATGCCATGCTGGCGGCGGTTACCGAGCACACCCGGGTGGTGATCGTGGCCAATCCCAACAATCCCACCGGCACCTATCTGCCCCGCGCCGAGATCGCGCGGCTCCATGCCGGGCTGCCGGGGGATGTGCTGCTGGTGCTCGATCAGGCCTATGCCGAATATGTCGCGCCGCAGGACGATGATGGCTCGTTGGATCTGGCCGCCAGCCAGCCCAATGTGCTGGTCACGCGGACCTTCTCCAAGGCCTATGGCCTCGCCGGTGACCGGGTCGGCTGGGGTACGGGTTCGGCCGAAGTGATCGGCGTGCTCAACCGGATTCGCGGGGCCTTCAACGTCTGCAACACCGCGCAGGCGGGTGCGCTGGCGGCATTGGCGGATCAGGCCTTTGTCGAACATTCCCGCCAGCACAACGCGCGGGTCCGGGCCGATTTCGTCGCCGCGCTGAGCCAGCTGGGCAACCACGGGATTTCGGTGGTGCCGAGCGAGGCGAATTTCGTCATGGTCCTGTTCGAAGGCGCGCTTAGCGCCGAGGCGGCCTATGCCGGACTGGGCGAGGCGGGTTACATCGTGCGGTGGCTGCCCAGCCAGGGCCTGGGCCACGGCCTGCGTATCACGATCGGCACGGACGAGCAGATGGCGGCGATTGCCGCAGTGCTGCGCCAACTGGCGGAGGCGGCACAATGAGCTTTGAACGGATCGCGATCATCGGCCTTGGCCTGCTGGGCGGCTCGATCGGGCTGGCCCTGAAAGAGCATCTGCCCGGCGCCGTGACCACCGGGTTCGATGCCGATCCCGAAACCCGCGCCCGCGCGGCAGAGCGGGAACTGGTCGGCACGGTCTGCGCCAGCGCAGCCGATGCGGTGCGGAGTGCCGATCTGGTGATCCTGTGCGTTCCGGTCGGCGCCATGGGGGCGGCCGCGCGGGACATCGCGGCGCATCTTGCGCCCGGCGTGGTGGTCAGCGATGTCGGCTCGTCGAAGGAATTCGTTGCCAGGGCTCTGGCCGAAGCGCTGCCCGGCGTGGCGGTGATTCCCGCCCACCCGGTCGCCGGGACCGAACGGTCCGGTCCGGACGCGGGCTTTGCCAGCCTGTTCCGCAACCGCTGGTGCATCATCACCCCTCCGAGTGACGCCGATCCGGCGCAGGTCGAGGCGCTGTCCGCCCTGTGGCAGGCCCTTGGCGCGAAAGTGGAGATCATGGACGCGCGGCACCATGACATGGTGCTGGCTGTCACCAGCCACCTGCCGCACCTTATTGCCTATACCATCGTCGGTACGGCCAGCGATCTGGAAGGGGTGACCGAGAGCGAAGTCATCAAGTATTCCGCCGGTGGTTTCCGCGATTTCACCCGCATCGCCGCTTCCGATCCGACCATGTGGCGCGACGTGTTCCTGTCCAACAAGGACGCGGTGCTCGACATGCTGCAACGCTTCACCGAGGACCTGACGGCCCTGCAGAAGGCTATCCGGGTGGGTGACGGGGAGCAGTTGTTCGACCACTTTACCCGCACCCGCGCGATCCGCCGGTCGATCATCGAACTGGGCCAGGACGATGACCGGCCCGACTTCGGCCGCAGCGACCACGGCGATTGAGCGCGGCGGTCAGGCGAACAGGAAGATCCCCGCGACGGTGAACATCACTGCCGTTGCCAGCCAGCCGCCCGCTTCCAACCAGCCCGAAATTGCCAGGTTGCCCATAACCCGCCGGTTGCGGGCGATCAGCATCGTCACCACCATCAGCGGCGGGGCGAGCAGGCCGTTGACCACGGCAGCCCAGTAGAGCGCCTTCATCGGATCGATCGTGGCGAAGTTCAGCGCCAGCCCACCCAGCACGGCGACCACGATCGCGCCATAGAACGCCTTGGCCTCGCGCGGTTTGCGGTCCAGCCCTTCGGTCCAGCCAAAGGCCTCGCTGACCGCATAGGCGGCGCTGCCGGCCAGGATCGGCACGGCCAGCAAGCCGGTTCCGATGATCCCCAGCGCGAACAGGGCAAAGGCGAATTCCCCGGCAATCGGGCGCAGCGCCTCGGCGGCTTGGGCGGCGCTTTCAATGTCGCGGACCCCGCTGGCATGGAGCGTCGCGGCGGTGGCGATGACGATGAACAGCGCGACCAGATGCGAAAAGCCCATGCCGACCAGCGTATCGGTGCGGATCCGCCGAAGTTCCGCTCCGGCGGTGCGGTGCGACAGGTGCAGCGGCTTTACATGGCGGCGGTGCTGTTCCTCCACTTCCTGTCCGGCCTGCCAGAAGAACAGGTAGGGACTGATCGTCGTGCCGAAGATCGCGACCAGCGCCATGGCATGTTCGCGATCGAAGGTGAACTGCGGCACCAGCGCGCCGCGAATGGCCTCCCCAACCGGTACTTCGACCACCAGTACCACGCCCACGTAAGCGAACAGCGACAGCGTTGCCCACTTGAGGATCCGGGCATAGGCCGAATAGCTGAGGAATACTTCCAGCAGCACGCTGATCAGCGCGAAACCAGCAGTATAGGCCAGCACCGGGCCGGGGATGACCAGCGCCAGCACCGCGCCCATCGCGCCAAGGTCTGCCCCCAGGTTGATCACGTTGGCAACCAGCAGCAACAGCACCACGGTGCGCAGCAGCCAGACCGGATAGTGCTGGCGCAGGTTCTGGGCGATGCCCTTGCCGGTGGTTGCGCCGATCCGCGCGCAGATCGCCTGGATCGAGGCGAGCAGCGGGAAGCCGTAGATCATGGTCCAGGCCATCGAATAGCCGAACTGCGCACCGACCTGGCTGTAAGTGCCGACGCCGGAGGGATCGTCATCCGCCGCGCCGGTAACGAGGCCCGGCCCCAGCACCTCCAGCGGCGAGCGCTTGCGCTGCTTGGCGGTCACTGCGGGTTAAGCGCGTTGATCGCGGCGTGGACCCGGGCCTCGGCCTCGTCGCGCGGCAGGCCTGGTGGGACAACGTCGACGATCCGGTAAGTGATCACCCCCGGCAGCTTGACCCAGCGGTGATAGAGCCGCCCGGCATCGACCGCGACTGCCACCACCGGTAGGCCCAGCAGCTTGTAGATGCCGGCAAAGCCCGATTGCAGCGGCGGCGCGGTGCCTACCGGCACACGGGTGCCTTCGGGAAAGATCGCCAGCGGCCGGCCCTCGGCCTGGCTGATCTGCTTGGCCGCCGCCATCATGTGGCGCAGCGCCTTGGCACCCTGATCGCGCTGCACTTCGACCAGGCCATAGCGATCGCCGACCAGGCCCCACAGCGGAATCCGCATCAGCTCCGCCTTGGCGAAGACGCCGGGGTAGGGGAGGAGCTGGGGAATATCGATCGCTTCGAAAAAGCTTTCATGCTTGATTGCCACGAAGATCCGGCCCTCCGGCACTTCGCCTTCGACCACCACGGTCTGGCCCAGCAGGTAGCGCATGCAGAAGCGGTGCCACAGCGACCAGGAATCGACCGCGCGGCGGAACGTCGCCCGGCTGCCCAGCAGGGCGAGGGCGCTGGCGATGACGATGAACACCGAACCGCCGTAGAAGGCGATGTAAAACAGGATCGAGCGGATCAGGGCAATCAACCAGGCCATGATCAGACCTCTACCGCACGCATGACGCTGCGGGCCAGCAGCTTGTGGTATTCCAGGAACAGCATCTTCAGGCTCGGCTGGGTCGGCACTGCATCTGGGATCACGGTGACGCCTTCGGGCACCCGGCTGCGCAGTTCCAGCACGGCGCGGCGCATATGCCAGTCGCTGGTCACCAGCCGGACCGAACGCAGGTTCTGCCCCTTGATCCAGTCGATCGTTTCCTGCGCATTGCTGGCGGTGTTGGTGGCGGCAAAGCCCAGCGTGACGCAGCAGGCCATCTGGCGGCTGCCGATCCCGTATTCGACCGCGAATTCATGCGGTTTCACATTGCGGTCCACGCCCGAAACAAACAGCTTGGGTGCCCAGCCGCTGCGCAGCGTTTCCAGCCCGCGCGCGATCCGTCCGGCCCCGCCGGTCAGCACCACCACGCCGTCGGCGCGCTCTTCTCCGGCCGGCTGCGGCAGGGCGACGGCAAACCAGACGAAACCCAGCGCCCAGGCCAGCAGAATCGCGGAAAGGATGCGGCGGATAACCATGTCAGAGCATCTTGCGCAGCGCGCGCAGCACAGTAATCCGCGCGGTCAGCATGGCCAGCACCAGCCCGGCAATCGGCACCAGGGCGAGCAGCACCCAGTCGATCCAGCCCAACGCGCCGGACTGGACCAGCCCGGCCTCCAGCCCGCCGAACCGCTGGCCCAGGAACAGCACGACGACCAGCCCCAGCGCCAGCCCGACCGCGCCGCCGCCGGCCGCATCGAACCCGACCGCGCGCTGGAACACCCGGGCGATCTGGGCATCGGTGCCGCCCAGCAAGTGGACGATTTCGATCGTCTCGCGGTTGGTGCCCAGCGAGGTGCGCACGGCCAGCAGCACAGCCGCGGCCAGCGCCATGCCCAGCAGCGCAACCAGCGCGAGGGCCAGCCATTGCAGCGAATCGATCGCGCCGAACACGGGCTTCAGCCAGCTGGACTGCGCATCGACCCGCGCCGCCGGGGCAACCTGCCGCACCTGCCGGCGCAGCGCGCCCAGAGTCTCGCCGGTCACCGCCTCGCGCATCCGCACGTCGACCAGCGCGGGAACCGGGATCTGCCCGTCGCCGACCCGCGCGCCGAGCCACGGCTCGATCAGGCGTTCGACCTCTTCCTGCGGCACGATTTCCGCCGTGGTCACGCCGGGGGTTGCGCGCAGGGCCTTCGCGGCGGCCTCGGCCTGGCGGTTGCGCTCAACGGGATTTGCTTCGACCACCTGGACCGTCACCCCGCCAGACAGGGCATCGGCGGCATTGCGGGCGGTGTTGCTGAGCGCCAGACCGGCGGCGGCGGCAATCACCGTCAGCGCCACCATGATCGCGATTACCCAAGGCATCGGCCCGGCCAGCCGGCCCTGCGGCATCAGTTCCGGGGCGGACCCGGCGCTGCCGAACGAGGGAAGCTTCAGTGCCATGGCTCAGCCCCGCGAACCAAAGCCGCCGTGCGGGCGGGGCGGATAGCGCAGCGCGCCGGTCGGATCGGACAGGCGCCCCTTGTCGAGCCGCATGATCAGCGAATCCGGGACCTTCTTGAGCAGGTGAACGTCGTGGGTGGCGACCACCACGGTCGTCCCCATCCGGTTCAGCGCTTCGAACAGGCGCAGCAGCTTGATCGCCATGTCGGGATCGACGTTGCCGGTCGGCTCGTCCGCGATCAGCATTTCGGGGCGGCCGATCACGGCCCGGGCGATGGCCACGCGCTGCTGCTCTCCGCCGGAAAGCTGGGCGGGCAGGGCATGCATCCGCTCGCCCAGCCGCACCCATTCGAGCATGTCGGCCACCGGCTTTTCCAGATCGCGCTCGGCCACGCCGGCCACCCGCAGCGGCAGGGCGACATTGTCGAACGCGGAAAGGTGCGGAACCAGCCGGAAATCCTGGAACACCACGCCCAGCCGCCGGCGCAGGAGGGGCAGCCGTTCGCGCGGCATGGTGATCGCATCGGTGCCAAACATCCGGATCATGCCGCGCGACGGACGCTGGGCCAGGTAGAGCAGCTTGAGCAGCGAGGTCTTGCCCGCGCCGCTGGCGCCGGTCAGGAAATAGAAGCTGCCAGGAAACAGGGTGAAGGAAACGTCGCTCAGCACCTCGCGATCGGTGCCATAGCGCAGCCCGACATTGTCGAACTGGACGATTTCACCGGCGGAAGGGTCGGTCATTGCGGTCTGGGACGGTCCGGTTGGGTGGCGGGGCTGCGGATCGGCCTATAACCGCCGATCCATGTGGAAAAAAGGGGCTTGGGGGGAATGAACCCCCGGACAATGCTTGCCGCATGGGCGCAAGCCATGCTTAACGCAAGTGTCATGATTATCGCCTGCCCCGCCTGCAACACGCGCTATGCCGTTCCCGACAGCGCGATCGGCGTGGAAGGCCGCACGGTGCGCTGCGCCAAATGCCGCCACTCGTGGTTCCAGGATGGGCCGGCGCCCGAAGCGGTGGCGCCGCCACCCCCGCCACGCCCTGCGCCACCACCACCTCCTCCGCCGCCCGCAGCGCCAATGCCTGTGGCGGAGCCGGAGCCGATTGCGCGTGAACCCGATCTGCCGGAACCGGACCGGGCGGAACCGCCAGTCCCGACCCCGGCAGAGCAGGAACCCGAGGATATCGTCCCGCCGCCGCTTGGCTTTGCCGAGGATGTCCTGCCCCCGCCGACTGCCGCGCTCAGGGTGCCGCCACCCGCACCGGACGATGGTCCTTCGCAGTTCGATTACGAACCGCCGTTCCGCCCGCGCCGCAATCCGGCCCGGATGTGGACCATTGCCGCGGCGCTGTTTGCAGTCGTGGCGCTGGGCGCTGTGGCGGCCACGGCGTGGTACGGTCTTCCCAGCTGGCTGCCCTTTGCCCAGCCGATGTTCGCCGAGGACCAGCCGGGCCTGAAACTGGATTTCCCGGCCAAGCAGCAAGGCCGCCGGCAGCTTCCGGACCAGACCTGGTTTTTCGAGGCGAACGGCACGATCACCAATATCTCGCAAGCCTCGCGCTCGGTGCCGCCGGTCATGCTGGTGCTGCGCGATGGCCGCAAGCGGGTTGTCTACACGGCAGAGATCGTGCCGTCCAAGCGCGTGCTCGCGCCCGGTGAAAGCGTGCAGGTGAACCAGGTGATGGTGCCGGTCCCGCCGGCCGGGACCGTTGCCGAATTCGGCTGGAAGCCGGGCAGCTGATCGCTCTTTCGCCCTGCGGCGGGCGGTGTTAGCCTGCCGCCATGGGCGAACCTCCAAGCCACGATACCGATCTGGCTGCGATCCGCGCCGCCTTTGGCTGTGGCCAGGCCCTGGCCGGCACCATCGCCGCGATGGCGCGCGGATCGGCGCACGAGCGCGGCGCGCTGCTGTGGCCGCTGCCCGACCGCGACGAGACCTCGCTGCTGACCGCCGGAGCCGCGCAGGAAGTGGCCTATGGCCGCGACGGGGCGATGCTGGTGCTGCTGCCAATCGCACCGGGCGATTTCTATGGGGCGCTGGTGGCCCCCGATGCCGATGCGGCGCGGGTCGAGTCCCTGAGCGAGGGCGCGGCGGCGCACTTTTCCGGCGCCGCGGTGATCCGGTTGATGGAAAGCTATAGCTGCGTTGGCGTGGCGATCACCCGGCACCTGGCCGGGCGGCTGGCCGCGATGCGCCAGCGCATGGTCGAAGCGGCGATGCTGTCCGCCACCGGGCGGATCGCGGCGGAACTGCTGCGCCGCTCGCGCGCCGGGCCGGACCGGGTGATCCGGCCGATGCCGGTCTTTGCCGAACTGGCCATGACCGTGCAATCGACTCGCGAGACCGTATCGCGGACCATTTCCGGGTGGGAAAAGCGCGGTCTGGTCAAGCGCGTCGACGGCGGGCTGGAAGTGGTCGCACCGCACCGGCTGGAAGAGCTGGTTTACTGACCCTGCGCGAAGACGGCGTGAACCGCGCCGCCAAGGTCCGGTTCGTCCGGCAGCCATGGCTCGGTCCGCAGCTGGCCTGGCTGTCTGACCGCCAGCGCGACCGACAGCGGATCGCTGGCCAGCACCAGTCCCGGCGGCGCATGGGCCGCCAGCCGCTGCGCCAGTTCGCTGCCCGGTCCGTGCGCCACCAGGCTGCCGCTGGCGAGATCGGGAACCAGCAGGCCCAGCGCCAGATCGGTGCCCGCTGCGGGCGGTTCCATTCCGGCAGCGCGGCACATGTCCATGACGGCAAGGGTCGCGAAAAGGCCCGCACCGACATCGGGCGTCGCCACGTCCCACCCGTGCGGTCCGGCCCGGACCGAACCTTGCGGCAAGCTGGCCAGGGCCATGCCAACCAGGGCAGCCCGGTCGCCCAGTTTGGCCGAAGACAGGCTGGCGGGATCGCCCGGAAAGGCAATCGCGGCATGGAACAGCAGGTGACGGGCCAGGTCCGGTGCTTCGGGCGGAAACAGCGCTTCCACTGCGGCATCGCGCGGCACGTTCAGGACCTGGCGGCTGTCTGCCGCGCCGTGCCACAATTCGGCCTGCCGGGCGGTGTTGGGGCCGCCGCCGGCCTCGTCCAGCACGATCAGCTGCCGTGCCGCGCTGCCCAGACGGGCGGCGTTCAGCATGGCCGCGCCGATTGCCAGTTCCCCGGCAAAGGCCGTGGCCAGCGGATCATGGACCGAAACGGACATGGTTCCGGCGCAGCGGACCGAGGCGGCCTGGGCCATGACGGCGCGGTAACGGTCCGTCCACGCCGCCCCGGCCGGGGCGACCGATTGCGCCTCGAACCGCTCGGGCGGGCAGGGCAGGACCACGTGCAGCGCGCAGCCGGCCGCCAACAGGCGCTCGGCAATGACCACGTCGGCTCCGGCCGCCAGCGCGCCCCAGGCAAAGCCGATCTGCTGCCCGGCCAGCCAGCGATCCAGCGCTTGCGCCAGGACCGCTTCGCTGCTGCCGCCGGCCCGGATGCCCATGTGCCCGGCAAAGTGCAGGCTGGCGGGCGGGGCGAAGGATTCCAGCCAGGTGCTGTTCTCGCCCCGGGCGGCCAGGATCTCGCGCAGCTGGGCCAGCGTGATGGCACGGTCGTCCCAGCCATCGGGATCGTGGCGCACGGCTTCGCGCATGGCCGCTGCGGCCCCGGCCTGGTCGCCCAGCAGCAGCAGGGCCTCGGCCCGGGTTGCGGCCAGATAATAAGGTGTGTCGGCAGGCTGATCCGGGCTATCCAGCAGTGCCAGCACGTCGCGCCCGCCCGCTGCGGCGGCGGCATCATCGCCCGCCAGCAGGTTCAGGGTTGCGGCATTGATGGCCAGATAGGGTGCCGGGGCCAGCCCGTGCGCGGCGCTGTAGGCGGCCGCGGCTTCGGCGAAGCGCGCGGCTCGCGCTGCTCCCGAAGCCAGCCGCGCCTGCGCCTTGGCAATCCGTCCGGCCAGGGCCAGCGCCGCCGGATTGCCGCTGGCGCGGTCATATCCGGTGGCGGCAAACAGCTCGGCCGCCCGATCGACCGCGCCGGCCCGGACCAGCGCAGCGATCATGGGGAGAGTGGGGGCGGTCATCCGGTCAGAGCAGCGGCGAGGACTGGTTCTGGGTCCCGATCAGGCCGCCGACCGGCGGCGGGTTCTTGACGATCGGATCGATCTCGATTCCCACCGGTGCGCCGCCATTGTCCTGCGCGAGCCGGACGCCGAGGTTGAACTTCTCGTCGTGCTTGACGCTGGTGATTTCCGTTTCCGGCGCTCCGCCCGATGGCTCGATGACCACAATCCGGCTGCGCTTGTCATTGCTGCCGCGTTTCACGTGATAGCGACCGGAATGGCCGGCGGCCGCCAGGGTGAAATCGTCGTCCGTGTCGGAATATTCCCAATCCCACGCCTCGCTCAGGAGCAGTTCGATCTCGACCGTTTTGCCTTCGGGGACGCGCAGATAGGCACCCTTGCCCTTCTGTGGACCCACCAGCTCGGGATTGTCCAGCGCAGTCAGCACGAAGGTCAGCTTGCGGTTCGCGCCCTCGCCGCTGAGAACCATGTCGAATTCGACCTTGCCGCGAAGGTCGGCGGCGGGAAGGCTGGCAGGGCGGCGGGGCTGGGCCCGGTCATTTTTCGGTTTGGGCGCATGCGTGATCGAAACCATGGTCAATTCCTCTCTGATGGTGAAGCCTGTTTGCCGGAAGCAAGAAACGTGTCGGCCTGGTCGAGCCATGACGACCAGTCGCCATTCTGCGGATCGCGGCGGCGCAGGTCGGCCATGATGGTGCGGGCCGCGGTCATTTCGCGCCGGGCCTCGCTCTCGCGTCCGGCTGCACGGAGCTGCTTGGCGAGGCCAAATCCGGCGAGGAACCGGGCCTCGGCCACGCGCTTGTCGGCGGGATTGCGGCGGGTCAGGTCCTCGGCAAGGGCCAGTTGCCGGCGGCGCAGCGCCAGGGCTCCGGGCAGGTCGTCACTCGCAGCCCGGGCATCGGCCTGCCAGGCCAGGCTGGTGGCCAGGTTCAGCCCGGTTTCAAGATCGCCCGGCTGCTTGTTCCAGACCTCCTGCAAAAGCTGGGAGGCCCGCAGACAGTGCGGCAGCGCCAGCCCGGGCCGGGCCGGCTCGGACAGTTCGAGCGCGCATAGGTTGCCTTCGGCATAACTCGCTTCAAGCCGCCATTCGGTGCGGGCCGGATCGATCTGCGCCAGCCTTGCCGTGAGGGCGCGGTTGCGGTTCCAGTGCGCTGAAACCCGATCGCGCCGCGCGGCGGCCGGCAGCGTTTCGTCGATGAACAGGCCGTAGCCCAGCCAGTATTCGCTGCGGGCATGGGCGGCGATCACGTCGCCGTCGTCGGGATGGGCGCCGATCAGATAGGCCGTGATCCGGTAGGCTTCGCGCGCTTCGTTGCGACCCTGCTCCTTGCGACCCTGAAACGACAGGGCGTCTTCCGCCATGGCTTGCAGCAGCTTGGCCCGGCTGAGCAGTTCCGCCTTGGGCAGGGCGGAAAGGTCGGCCTGACCGGCATAGCGCTGCATTACCCGCCGGTTGACCGCGTCCATCACGTCCAGCCGGCCGACGCCTTTCAGTCTGTCGCGCAGGTCGGTCAGCATGAATTCCACCAGTCCTTCCGCTTCGGCGCGCTGGCGTTCGGCCTCGTTGCGGGCGCGGATCGCGGCCACCAGCAGCGCGGCGAGGACTAGACTGAGCAGGACTGCCCCCGCCGTGACGGCCATCACGCGGCGCTGCCGGGCCTGGGCATCGCGCTGGACCAGTCGGTCGAGCGGCTGCCCGGTCAGCCCGGCGACCAGCTTGAGCAGGCCCAGGCGCCAGCCGTCGCGGCCCTTGCGGAAATCGGCCGCCAGCGGTTCGACCGGCGCATCGCCCAGCCGCACCAGCCCATCGGGAAAGGCCGTCCCGGGCTCTCCATCGACCAGCGCGGCCAGCACCGGACGGTCGGGATTGAGCTGGCGGAACAGCGCGATTTCCTGACCGACCCAGCGGCTGGCGCGCGCGGCGGGGCTGGCGATGACGATCAGCGCGCCGGACCGGGCCAAGGCCTGGCGGACCTGGGCCGACAGGTCCGGCCCGGCGGCCAGTTCGGCCCGGTCGATGAAGATCGGGGCGAGCCTTGCTCCGCTGGCGTCGCGGCTGCGTTCAAGCGCGCTATGGAGCCGCGCGGCAAGCCGGCTGTCGGCATGGCTGTAGCTGATGAACGCCCGGTAGGGCGGCACGGTGTCCCGTGTCGAATCATCGTCCATGACAAGTCCCCACCTGTTCCGCGCAAGACTGCCTGCCGACGCCTGCCTTGGCAACGGCCTTCCTGCGGCCGGCAGGGCGGGCAGGTGTGGCAGATACGCTACGGTTTGGCGCGCTTCTAACCTTTCGATTAAAACCGGTTGTCAAGCGGCGCGGACGGTGTTCTATTCGTATGCGCAACCGCCCGGTAAAGGGACGGGCATTTTAAGGAGAGAGGGCATATGAGGGGTAAATTGACCCTGCTTGCTGGCGTCTGCGCCAGTGCATTCGCGGTTCCGGCCTATGCGCAGGACGCTGAAGAAGATACCGCCAGCACCGAAATCATCGTTACCGCCCAGCGCAACAACCAGCGCCTGCAGGACGTTCCGATCGCGGTCAGCGCCTTCAACACCGAAGCGCTCGAAAAGCAGCAGATCAAGAACACGTCTGACCTTCAGCTGTCCCTGCCCAACGTGACGTTCACCAAGACGAACTTCACCGGCTCCAGCTTCACCATCCGCGGGATCGGTGACCTGTGCGTGGGCGTGACCTGCGACCAGGCCACCGCCATCCACATGAACGACGCGCCGCTGTTCGCCACTCGCCTGTTCGAAGGCGAGTTCTATGATCTGGCGCAGATCGAAGTTCTGCGCGGACCGCAGGGCACTCTGTTCGGCCGCAACGCGACCTCGGGCGTTATCAACATCCGTTCGGCCCGTCCCAACCTGACCGGCGTTTCCGCCAATGCCGAGCTGGAATACGGCAACTACAACCACGTCAAGGCCAAGGGCATGGTTAACCTGCCGCTCGGTGACATTGCAGCCGTGCGCGTGGCGGGATTCTATCTTAATCGCGACGGTTATACCAAGAACATCTTCGACAATTCACAGATTGACGATCGCGATATGTGGGGCATGCGCGGCTCGATCCGGCTTGAGCCGGGTTCGGGCACGACGGTCGACCTCGTCGTCCAGTACTTCCACGAAAAGGATAGTCGCCTGCGCATCCAGAAGCAGATGTGCCAACGCGACCCGACCGGTGTGCTGGGTTGCCTGAACGGAAAAAATCAGTTCCAGGTGACCAATGCGAACACGACATTGGCTTCGGTGCTCACTTCGCGTGAATTTTTTGCCATGCAGGGCATCCCGACCGCCTTCGCGCTGGGCAGCCTCTATGGCGCCGACGTCTATTCGTGGCCTGGCGCGGCCAATCCCGCCGATTCCAGAACGGTCAATACCGACTACCCCCCCTATTATTTAGCAGAAGAATGGATCGTTCAGGGAGCGATCGAACAGGATCTTGGTGGCGGGTTGAGCCTCAGGGTCCAGGGAAATTGGCAGGATACCTCGGTCGATGCGGGGCAGGACTATAACCTGTCGGTGCAGAATCGGGCAAATTATCTGCCTGGCCTGACTGCGCTCAACACGGCAGGCACCACCGGTATTCCTGGACTGCCCGTTTCCTATTTTGCGCCTGTCCGGAACGCTCTGATCCCCAATGGACCGGGCAACGTCATTTGCACGTCCTTGTCCGAGGAAACGAATACCGGGGCATATGGCGGGCACCGCATCTGTTCGATGACCCCCCAGGATTTCGACCGGTCGAATGCCTATCAAAGTAGCTGGACGGCTGAGGCCATCATTTCTTCCAAGTGGGATGGCCCTTTCAATTTCCTGCTGGGCGGCATTTACGGCAAGGCCCACTTGGAAGAAAGCAGCTACTACGTAAATGCCTTCGGTCTTGACTATGCCGCCGGCATACTCGGTGCCTTCAATGCGTTGGGTCGGGCTCCGCTTGCCGGAATTGGCGCGACACCGCCACCGCCCGGCTTCCTGGGTTCGCCGTTCTACCGTAATCACAGTGATGATTTCCGGCTCGAATCTTACGGCTTGTTCGGTGAGCTGAACTATAAACTCACCGATACGCTTAAAATCACGGCGGGGCTGCGTTACAATCATGACAAGAAGGCGTTCTCCGCGCGAAACACATTTGCTAATTCGCTTGTGCCATTTGGTTCGACGGACATGTTTAATTCGCCGTATATCTACGGCTTTGCAGTCACTGGGGCGCCAACATCTTCTTATCTGCAGCCTTTTGACGCAGATAGTTCGACGAACTGCACCATTACCGGTACGACAGCATCGGGCACTTTGACCGCTGCCAACTCCACCGGTTGCGAGCTGTTTGCCTCAAGCAATGTGACTTTCAACGAGATGACTGGCAGGTTCGTCGTCGACTGGAATGTCACGCCCGATAACCTTCTCTACTTCAGCTATTCCCGGGGTTATAAATCCGGCGGGATCAACCCGCCCATTCCTTCGATATTCAACGTTCCTTCGACGTTTTCTCCGGAATTCGTCAATGCCTTCGAAATTGGTTCGAAGAACAGCTTTGCCAACGGCAAGATTATCCTGAACGTCACTGCGTTCTACTATGATTACAAGGATCTGCAGCTCTCGCGCATCGTTGCCCGTACCTCGGTCAACGACAACGTGGGCGCCGAGATCTACGGCCTGGAAGCCGAAGCCATCCTGCGTCCGGCCGATGGCCTGACGCTGAACTTCGGGGCCAGCTACCTGCACACCGAAGTTTCGCAGGACAAGCTGCTTTCCAATCCGCGTGACTTTGGCGCGGGCCGGGCCGATGCGGTGATCATCAAGGACATCACCAATTCTTCAAACTGTGCCGTGGCATCCAACACCGGCAACGTTGCGGGGGTCAACGCCTTCGTCAACGGGGTGAACAACCTGATCAACGCGGGTGTGGTGACCGGCAATGCCGGGGCCGGCCTTCAGCCGACCACTGCCTTCCCGTCGGGTTCGGGGATCAACTCGACCGGTGCCTTCAGCGTTTGCGCAGCTCTGGCGGCGGGTGCGGCCGGTGCCTTCATCCCGGCGGGTCTCGACCCGGCGGCGCTCGGCGGCGTGACGGTCTACACCTCGGGTATTCCGACCAATATCAAGGGCAACAAGCTGCCCGGCGCACCGGACTACAAGTTCTCCGCCGGCATCCAGTACGAAGTGCCCGTTGGTGACCTGACCGTGACCCCGCGTGCGGACTTCATCTACACCGGCAAGTCCTATGGCAACATCTTCAACGGCGCGATCAACGAGATCCCGAGCTACACCCAGGTGAACGCTCAGCTCCAGATCGACGGGCCGGACAAGAAGTGGTTTGCCCGCGTGTGGGTGCAGAACCTGTTCGACAAGGACTCGATCACCGGTCTTTACGTGACCGACCAGTCCTCGGGTAACTACACCAACATCTTCACCCTCGAGCCGCGCCGTTACGGCCTGACCGCGGGTATCAAGTTCTAAGTTCAAGGCACTCCTGGGAGGGATGCTTTAGCGGGGGCTCCGGGTTTCGACCCGGGGCCCCTTTGCTGTGAGGCTGGCCCGGTGCGGGATCGGGGGTGTCGCGCTGCGATCCATGCACAAAGAACTGCCCCGGCCATGCCTGCGGGGCGGCAGACGGACCGGGGCAGCAGGTTGGGCACGAGTGGGTCTGCGGGTTGTCCTTCCAGGTACTGATTGCGCCATCGGGCGCAGAACCGGATATAGAAAGGCCGCTTGAACGGTGGGTGTTCAAGCGGCCCGGGGGAACTGCGTAGGAGGCGGGGTCAGGATCCGCCGAGCGATGCCTCGATCGCGATGCGGATCGCCTCGCTGGTGTGGCTGGCCCCCATCTTGTTGAGCATGTTGGCGCGGTGAATCTCGACCGTGCGCGGGCTGATCCGCAGCCTTTCGCCGATCAGGCGGTTGGACAGGCCATCGGCCACCCCTTCCAGTACTTCGCGTTCACGGCGGGTCAGCTTCTGCACCCGGCTGCGGGCGCGGGCTTCGCGCAGGCGCAGGCTGCCGATGCTGCCGGCCGCGCTTTCCGCCAGTCCGATTGCGGTCATGATCTTGGCCGTATCGCAGGGCCATTCCAGGTAATCGAGCGCGCCGGCCAGCACCGCCTTCACCACCCGACCGGTATCGGGGCCTTCGCTGAAGCCGATAACCGGCAGCCATTGGCCGTGGTCGGTCATGTGCTCGATCAGGTCCTCGATCCCGTGGTCATCGTCGGCCACCAGGATCGCGCCTGATCGGGGCCAGCGATAGGTGATTTCGGCAATGTCCTCGAACGGTTCGACATGGACATTGCAGCCGGCCAGCGCGTGCGAAATCGCGGCCCGGCGGCGAAAGTTTCCATCGATCAGGGCAAGATTGCGGCGTCGATCCATCGGAGTGCTCCCTAGTGATTTCCGCCTAGGGAATTAGGCCGATGTCGCGGCGCGGTGTCATGCCAATGGTTCCGGACCTGACCCTTGGGATAGGGGTGGATACATAGCTAAACGCAGATTTAACCATGTTATCAGCGACATGGCATTGGGCCGTTTCGGAGCAATCCGGCTCAATCCGGGGCATGGCGAAAGGCCTCCAGCAGGTCGGCAACATCCTCGCGCAGCCGCTCAATCGCGCGGGGTTCGAACTGGACCACGCTGCCCAGCACCGCCTTGCGGCCGCTTTCCAGAAAGGTGGCCAGCGCCGCCGTGATTGGCTGGCCGGGATCGAGTCCCATCTGCAACGCGGTCAGCGCGGCAAGCGCCCGGGTCAGGGCTTCGCTCTTGCGGGCATTGTCGCCGCGCCCGGCTGCCAGCAGCGCGGCGCCCAGCGCGGCGGCCAGCTGTTCGTAGCAGACAATCACCAGCTGGCGCGGATCGGCCCCGCTGATGCGGGCGTCGAAATCGACCCGGCGATAGGCTTCGGCAGGGCTTTTCAGCGCGTACATCTCAGCGGTCTCCGGCATTCCAGGCGTCGATCTGGTTCTGCAGGAACGACAGCGTCGATTTCGACGCGGCGACCCGGCTATCGACCCCGGCGAACTGGGTGGTCAGGCGTGAACGCAGCTTTTCCTGCGCTTCGGCCAGCTTGCTGGCTTCGTCTCCCAGGCTGCGCTGCTGCTTGCTCAGACGGCTGAGCGAACCGGCCAGGGTGCCGGGATCGCCGGGCGCGGTCAGGCGGCGGCTGAGCTTGTCGAAAGTGGCGAAGACCCCGAACAGGCCGGTGGTGAACATCGCCGCCGCGCCCTCGGGCGATGCCGCCAGCGTTGCGGAGAGGCGCGCGGAATCGAGCCGGAAGGTGCCGTCGCGGTTGGTGGCAAGGCCGAGGTCGGCCAGGGTCTTCGGCTCGCCCGGGGCGGCACCGGGCATCACCGTGCTGCCGGCCAGCTGGCTCAGCGCCCGGCGCAGCGCCCGCGCGCCGCTGTCGCGGGCCAGGTCTCCGCTTAGCGGATCGGTCTGGGTCCTGAGCTCCCCGGCCAGCTCGTTGAGCGCGCCGACCAGGTCGTTCATGAAGGTGCTGGCCGCCGCCGCCGGATCGCTGAAGCGGATCGTGGTCGGCGCGCCGGGGTTGGTGCCGGTCAGCGCCAGGCTCAGTCCCGGGGCGACGTTGGTGAACGTGTTGGACGCGTTGGTCAGGCTCAGGCCGTCCAGCTTGAACTCGGCATCGCGGGCCTCGGCAAGTAGCCGGGCCGGATCCCCCGCCGCGGGGGTCCAGGCCAGCGCGGCCAGCCCTTCCTCGCCCGGAGTCTCGCTGGCCTCGATGGTGAAGCCGTTGACCGCGCCCTCGGTGCCTTTGAGTACCAGTTGTGTGCCATTGGTCCCACTCGCAAGATAGGCTTCAACCCCTATCTTGGCAGCGTTGATGGCACCCGCGACATCGGCCAGAGTTGCCCCGCTGGGGATCGTGACGGTGGCCGGGGGGCGGCTGGTGTCCTCATTGAAAGTGCCGCCGGACAGCGTTCCAAACCGGAAGGTCAGGCTGCCCGATCCGGTCGGAGCCGTGCCCGCAGCAAAGCTTGGGCCGGACAGAATTTGCGTTTCTGCCAGATGGTTGACTTCCAGGCTGTAACTGGTCCGGGCGGTGCCGGTGCCTCGCGAGACCGCCGCCACAGCCCCATTGCCGATGGTCGGCATCCGCGCCAGATCCCCGGTCCGGACCCGCTCCCCGATCGAGCTCGAGAGCTGAAGGAGCGAACTGCGAAGCGCCGAAGCCGCGGAAATCTGCCGTTCCACCGTCTCCGCCCGGACCGAATTGCGATCGATCTTCGCCGCGAAGGAAGCTGTTGCCAGGCTTTGCGCCAGGGCGGCCATGTCGATCCCGCTGCCGCCGCCGAGCGCGCCGATGATCGATGATGTGGCCGAAGTGCTGGTCATGGACCCGAGAACGGCAGAAAACCCGCGCGCTTAAGGCCTGTTCTCCACCCGCCCTTCGGCATCGAAGCGCAGCGCGGAGGGCACTTCGATTGGCGGCAACGGCCGCTTTTCCCCGCGGCGGAGCGAGAAGACATAGGCCAGCACGGCCGCCACTGCGGCATAAAGCTCCTCGCGGATCATCTGGTTCTCGCGCGTGGTGAAATAGACCGAGCGGGCCAGCGCCGGCACTTCGACCACCGGCACCGCCAGTTCCCGCGCCAGCTCGCGCATCGCCAATGCCTTTTCGCCCCGGCCCTTGGCCAGCACCACGGGCGCGCCGGCCTTGAGCGGATCATAGGCCATGGCGACCGAGAAATGGCTGGGATTGGTCAGGACAAACTGTGCCTCGCGCATGGCTTTCGCCACTGCGCCGCTGGCATATTGCATCTGCCGCTGGCGCTGCGCCGCCTTGCGTTCGGGCGAGCCTTCGCTTTCCTTGTGCTCGTCGCGCATTTCCTGATGGCTCATCCTGAGGCGCATCTGGCGGCGCAGCCATTGCACGGGCCAATCGATCAGCGCGATCACCACCAGCCCGGCCGACAAGGCGAACAGCAGGTTGACCAACGCCTGCCAGGCCAGCGCCAGGGCCTCGCCCAGCGATGCGGCCCGGCCGAGGCCGAGCAGGCCGGTCAGGCTACTACCCGCCCAGGCCCAGGCAATCGCGCCGAGCAAGGTCACCTTGAGAATGCCCTTGCCCACCTCGATCCAGCCCTGCGCACCGAACATCCGCTTGAGGCCCGCGAGCGGATCGAGGCGCGAGCCCTTGGGTGCCAGGTTGGCTGCTACCCAGCGACCATCGCCGTGGGCCATCTGCAAGGCAACGGTTGCCACCAGAATGGCCAGCGCCAGGGTCAGCAGTGGCAGCGCCATGGCCCGGAGCAGGCCGAGCAGGGCTGCGCCGGGGGTGAAATCCTCAAGAGCGCTGCGGTCCCAGCTGAGTCCTTGCCGAACCGCCAATGCCAGCCGATCGTAAAGCCAGGGACCCGCAAGCTTCAGCCAGGCCGCGCCGATCAGCACCGCAATCGCGCTCGCCACTTCGCGGCTGCGCAGCACGTCGCCCTTCTGCGCCGCGTCCCGCCGCCGCTTGGCGCTGGGGGCAAAGGTCTTCTCTTCGCTCATCGCGCCAGAAGTTCCGCGGTGTGGCGGATCGCGTCCTCGCTCAGCATCGTAAACTGGTCGACATAGAGCGGGGCGACCACGATCAGTGCGGCCAGACCGGCGAGAATCCCCGCCGGCAGGCCCAGTGCGAACAGGTTGAGCGCCGGGGCCGAGCGGCTGAGCACTCCGGCGGCAAGCTGGACCAGCAGCAGAACCAGCGTCACCGGCAGGGCGATTGCCACCGCAGCAATGAACATGTCGCTGCCGAAGCCCAGCACTTGCCCGATCCGGTCCGGCCCGAACCAGTTGCCGCCGGGCGGAAAGGCCTGATAGCTCTCCACCACCAGCCGCAGCCAGGTGAGATGCGCGCCGAGGCCAAGGAAGATGACGGTCAGCATGACAGTGAAGTATTGCCCCAGTGCTGGCGATTGCGCGCCGCTGACCGGATCGGCGGTGGAAGCGATGGTCATGCCCATGGCCCCGCCGATCTGCTCGGCCGCCAGGATCGGCGCGGCGAACGACAGTTGCAGCACAAAGCCCAGCGCGAGGCCGACCAGCACTTCACCGGCCAGCGTCAGCATCCCCGCCAGCGAAAGCAGCGCCGGCGGCACTGCTACCGGCACCCAGGTCGAGACCAGCACGGCCATGGCGGCGGTGATCGCCACGCGGAGCTGTACCGGCACAGCGGCAGCGCCAAAGAACGGCGCGGCCAGCAGCGCGGCGCCGATCCGGGTCATCAGGAAAACCAGCTTCCACAGTTCGGCCTCGACCGCGCCAAACCCGAAATCGAGCGCGATCATCGCGCCAGTCCGGCAATCTGGGCAAAGATCTCCCGCGTGAAATCGGCCACCAGCGCGAACATCGACGCCCCCAGCACGACCAGCACCAGCGCCACGAAGGCCAGCTTGGGGACAAAGGTGAGGGTCTGTTCGTTGACCGATGTGGCGGCCTGGATGATCCCCACGACCAGCCCGACCGCAAGGCAGGCCAGCAGCACCGGAGCAGCGACCAGCGCGGTCACCCACAGCATCCGGTCGATCAGCGAAAGCAGGGCGGCGGTTTCGTCCATGAGGCTACCCGAAGCTCGCCACCAGGCTGCCCATCAGCAGGGCCCAGCCATCGACCAGCATGAACAGCAGCAGCTTGAAGGGCAAGGAGACGATGGTCGGGCTCATCATCATCATGCCCAGGCTCATCAGGACCGAGGCCACCACCAGGTCGATCACCAGAAACGGCAGGAACAGCATGAAGCCGATCTGGAATGCGGTCTTCAGCTCGCTGGTGACGAAGGCCGGCAGCAGGATCGAAAACGGGATGTCTTCGGAGCGCTGGAACTTTGGCGCCTTGGCCATCTCGGCAAACATGGCAAGATCGCTCTTGCGGGTCTGCCGGACCATGAACGCGTGGAACTGCTTGCCGCCCTCGCTGATCGCCTGCTCGGCGTTGATCGTGCCGGCGGCATAGGGGGCAATCGCCCTGGCATTCACCTGCTCCAGCGTCGGGGCCATGACGAACAGCGAGAGGAACAGCGATAGCCCGATCAGCACCTGGTTGGGCGGGCTTTGTTGCAGACCCAGGGCCTGGCGCAAGATCGACAGGACGATCAGGATCCGGGTGAAACTGGTCATCATCAGCAGCAGGCCGGGCAGCAGCGTCAGCAGGCCCATGATCACGAGCAACTGGAGCGACAGGGTCATGCCCTGGCCCCCGGTGCCGCCGGTGGCGCCAAAGGCCCGGTCGAGCGCGCCGGGAATGGCCGTCTGAGCCTGGGCGACGGCTGGCAGCAGCAATCCGGGCAGGGCGAGGATCATGCGCTTCATTCCGCCGGCTCCCGCGCCGGGGCTTCGGCCAGCCGGGTCAGACCCTGGCGCGAGGCCGAAACGAGAATTTCGCGCCCATGAAACTCGATCACCGCCAGCTTGAGCGTGGGGGACAGCATGGTCGTCTCGACGATCCGCACCGCCTTGCTGCCGGACGGAGTGGCGCCCAGCTTCCCTTGCAGTTTCTGCGCCAGCCTGAGCGTACCCCAGGCGAGCGCGCCGATCAGCGGAATCACAATCAGCAGCTTGAGAATGTAAAGAAGCATCAGACAGCTCCTTGATCGGGAGCCGGGCGACCGGCCATTTCGACGATGCGCAGGCCGAAGCGGTTGCCCTGCGCGACGATCTCGCCACGCGCGATCAGCTTGCCGTTGACCATGACGTCGAGCAGTTCGTCGGTCAGCCGGTCGAGCATGACCACGCTGTCCTCGCCCAGCGCGAGCACGTCCTTGAGCTTCAGATCGGCGCGGCCAAGTTCGACCGAAAGGCGGACATCCACCTCTTTCAGCAAGTCGAATCCGCGGGTGTGGATGGTCATTGGCGGGCGTTCCCTTCAGCAAGCTGGGTCAGTTTGATGGCGATCCGGTCATCCTGCGCGCCAAGCGTGCCGCGCGCGACGACGGTGGAGCCGATGGCAAGCGGCACAGCCCGGGCCA
This sequence comes from Sphingomonadales bacterium, assembly GCA_017302615.1. GTDB lineage: Bacteria > Pseudomonadota > Alphaproteobacteria > Sphingomonadales > Sphingomonadaceae > Novosphingobium. The sequence continues at coordinate 15,679 of JAFLDB010000014.1, read as the reverse complement.
CGGCGACCGGCAGCACCATGCCCGGCTCCAGAGTTGCCAGAGTGGCCAGCGGCAGGCGCAAGTCGACCAGTGTCGCTGTCAGCGGCAGGGGCAGATCGGCAAACGGGGCAGTAGCCGGATCGGCCGGAGCGACAGCGCGGCGCGGGGCCGGTTCGCCCTGACCCAGCAGGTCGGGCAGGCGCTGGCGCTCAAGCGCAATCAGCAGTTTCAGCGGTGCCTGATTGCCCTCGCGCAGGGCGAATTGCAGCACGCAGAGACGCGCATCCGGAGCGAACGGCGCAAGGTCGGTCAGGCTGCTGGCGCGGCGCACGGGACCCAGTTCGGCCTGCCCCAGTGCCTCGGCCAGGCTTGCGGCGAGAAGCGTCTCGACCCGCTGGATCATCAGTTCGGCCGACAGCGGAAAGCTGCGGGGCAGCGGACCGCCGGCCTCTCCGCGCCCGCCAAAGGCGCGGTCGACAAGACGCAGCATCGCCTCGCCATCGACCGAGGCGAGCAGATTGAGGCCGGGCCTGCCTGCGCTCACCAGGCTGCTGGCGGCAAGCGGGCCAACCATGTCGGCAAGCCCGGTCAGGTCGGTTTCGGCCGGGGCGGCGACCGTCACGTCCGGATCGTCACCCCCCAGGAGAGCGGCAAAGGCCGGTGCCAGCAGGCGGGCCAGCCGTTCGCCTGCCCGTTCCAGCGCGGGCATCAGGAGGGCAGGGTCGGGCAAGCGGTTCAGCAGCTCGGCGCAATGCTGGGCGGCGCGGCGTTCGGCCACAAAGGAATGGTGCGTGTTCACTGGACCAGGAAGCTCTTGAAATAGACCCGGTCGACCCCGCCGAACCCTTCGGTATCGGTCAGGACCTTGTTGATCGTCTCGGTCAGCCGCTGGGCCAGGCGCTGCTTGCCCTCGGGAGTCAGCACTTCCTCTTCCGGCGTGTCGGCCAGTACGACCAAGACCGCACTGCGGATTGCCAGTTCGTGCTTCTTCAGCCAGATCAGCACCCGGCCATCGCGGCGGGTCGAGCAGGCAAGACTGATCTGCACCAGCGCGGTCGAGTTGCGCAGGTTGGACGTGAAGTCCTCGGTAAAGTTGAAGTAGCTGGTCTTGAACTCGCTTCCGCCTTCGCCTTCGATTTCCAGCGCAGGCTCGCCACCCTTGGTCTCGCTTTTCGGGGCATAGGGGTCGTCCTCGCCCTTACGGACCAGCCTGGGTTCGTCCTTCTCGGCGGGCTTGGCCGGACCGGCCTGGCCGCCAAGCATTCCGGCTTGCACAGCCATGAACGTCCCGCCGCCACCCGCGCCGACCAGGACCAGCCCGATCAGCAGCTTCACCAGCAGTCCCTTGCCCTTCTTCTTCGGAGCGCTATCGCCTTCGGCCTTGTCGTGCATTGTCTCGGGGTCCCTTCGATCGCTTGAGTTCAGACAAAGATGCCGCGGCGCGCATCAGCGCGCTCGGCCGTGCGCTCGCCGGCGGAGTGATGGCCAGGCTGGGGCTGCCGATCCCCGGGATCGGGCGTTGCACCGCCTCCGGAACTGCCCGAGCTGCCCGAGTTGCCCGAGCTGCTCGTCTGGGCCTGCCCGCTGTCACCGCGCTGCGGGGTAAAGCCCGCCTGGTCGCTGGCAGAACCGGGCATGACCGGCAGCGGCGCTGCCGCAGCGGCGCGCGCGAAGCCGGGATCGGCGCTGGTCATGGCCACCGAGAGGACGTTGTCCTCGCTGCGGAAGCGCAGCCGGATCTGGCCGAAATCCTGATGGGCCACGCTGACCGCGACACTTTGCGGCACCATCGCCTCGCGCGCAGCGGCCAGCCGGTCGATCAGTGCGGAAAAGTCCTGCGGTCGGACTGCCGCCGGCAACGGCTGGATACCGGGCATCCCGCTGCTGGCGGACGAAGCCTGGACAGTCGGAATTGCTGCTTCGGCCGAACTGGCGGCGGTTGGCGCGCCTTCGCCCGGCGGGCGCGGCTCGCCGTGCGGCTGGACGGGACCCAGGCGGGAAAGGTCCAACTGAACTTCCTCGGCCGGAACCGGCATCGCAGTGGTCTTGCGTGCGCCCGCTGCCGCCGGGGCGGGCAGGGCGGAAGCGGCGGCTTCGGGAAGTTCCTCGGCAACCTGCGGCAGATTGTCCGTTGTGATCCGCGGCGGTTGCGCGGTGCCGGTCTGCTGCATCATGCCGGCAACTGCCACATGGGCGGCCATGGCCGGCACTTGACGCGGTGCCGGCGCAGCTTCTGCGGGCGGTTCAGACTGCACACCGCCCGGGGGCAGAGGGGCGGGCGCCACCGCGACGGGAATGCTGAAGAGAGCCGCCTGTTCCGCAAGCGGATCGGTTTCGGGCCTGTCGTCCTCGGCCTGGTGCCGGGCGGTCGCCGCGTCCGGCAAGCCGGCCGGCAAGATCTTGCCGGTTCTTGCCGCTTCGGTAGCCAGCGTCTGCCCTGTCAGCGCGGGCGCGGCCATGGCTGCGGCGGCGGGTACGGCTGTTTCCCCGGCCTCGGTTTCGAGCGCGAGGAGCGCGGAAAAATCGGGCTTTTCAGCCATTTCGTCGCCCATCGCCACAGCCGCTTCGCCGGGCAGGGCCGGGCTGACATGCGCGGGCATCGGGCTGGCTGGTAGAGGCTGGATCATTGGCGAACTCCGCAGGGACGATGTCGCTCTGATCTATTCAAGGTCCGTGCCAACCGCGCGGCGCGCACCCAGAACGGGTTGCTGGCGGCCTTGTTCCAGCGCGCGTCGGCTGGCCTCGGCGCGATCTTCGACTGCGACGCGGCTGCGTTCGGCGCGGGCCAGTTCCTGCTGCTTGCGATCGGCAATCCGGCGGGCCTGCTCGGCATCGCCGCGCGTGGCCGCGACAACCCGGTCGAGCCCGCCGACGAATGCGCCCAGATGGCGCAGCGCCATGCCATCGGGGAGGGCCGGGCCAGGACGGTATCCGCTGGCCAGCGCACTGGTGCGGCTGACCAGCGCCTCAAGCTGGGCCAGCGTGCCTTCGGCTTCGGCGGCTTCGGTCGCTGCGTTCCGTTTGGCAATGGCGCGAACCTTCTCCAGCCGCAGCAGACGGCGCAGGCGCGCGGCTTCAGGAAGCATCGCCCAGCAGGTCCTGCAGCGCGGCCAGGCTGGCCGGGAGATCGATCGTGCTGCGGGCCGGCTGGCTGAGGAAACCGCTCAGCGCTTCATGCATGGCAATCGCGCGGTCGAGCACGGGATCGGCCCCGGCGCGATAGGCGCCCATCAGCACCAGATCGCGGTTTGCCTCGTAGCTGGCGATCAGGGCGCGGAATTCCCGCGCCAGGGCCTGATGCCCGGCAGGGACGATGTCGGCCATGACCCGGCTTAGCGAGGCGGCGATGTCGATCGCCGGGTATTGCCCGCGCTGGGCCAGGTCCCGGCTCAGCACGATATGCCCGTCAAGGATCGAACGGGCCGTATCGACCACCGGGTCATCCTGGTTGTCGCCATCGGCCAGCACCGTATAGATCCCGGTAATCGCGCCGCCGCTTTGGGCCGAATTGCCGGCGCGCTCGACCAGCTTGGTGATCGTCGCCAGGGCCGACGGCGGATATCCGCGCGCCGCGCCCGGCTCTCCCAGCAGCAGGGCAATCTCGCGCGCGGCATGGGCCACACGGGTCAGGCTGTCCATGATCAGCAGCACCCGTCGGCCCTGGCTGCGGAAGTGTTCGGCCAGACCTGTGGCCAGCATGGCCCCGCGCAGGCGCAGATTGGGGGCGTGATCGGCGGGAACGGCCACGACGACGGTTCGTTCGCGCTTGTCGCGGCCCATGTGCCGCTCGACGAAATCGGAAACTTCGCGGGCGCGCTCGCCGATCAGGCCGACCACCACGACATCGGCCTCGGCCCCGCTGGCGATCATGTCGAGCAGCACCGATTTGCCGACGCCCGATCCGGCCATGATCCCGACCCGCTGGCCGACCCCGAACGTGGTGAGCGCATTGAGCGCGCGAACCCCGGTATCGAAGGGCAGACGCACAGGGCTGCGATCGAGCGCGCCGGTCCGCACTCCGCCGACCGGCCAGAGCGTGCGGGTGTGGATCGGCGCACCGCCGTCGATCGGCTTGCCTTCGCCATCGACCGCGCGGCCCAGAAAGGATTCGCCGACCGGTTGCATGCCGGGATGTCCGCCCGGGCGAACCCGCGCACCGGGGCGCAGCATCACCGTATCACCCAGCAGCATCATCAGCGTGCGACCATTGCGGAATCCGATGACTTCGGCGGTCAGGGGTTCCCCGTGGCCCTGGGCGACCTGGCACAGCGCACCGACCGGCGCGTTGAGCCCGGAGACTTCAAGCAGGCCGCCGTCACAGGCGTTGAGCAGGCCATAGCGGCCCGGCGAAAGATCAATCCGCGCCTCGGCCAGTTCGTCCAGCAGGGTCAGCACGGGTTCAGTGCCTCGGCAATCGCGCGGCGCCAGTGGGCCGGACCGTCCTCCACCCCGCCACTGGCCGTCTCTAGCCGGAGAGCGCCGCGCTCGAGGCCAGGATCGGCCTGCGTTTCAAGGCCTTCCGGCAAATTGCTGGCAACCAGCGCGAGGTCTTCGGGGTGGAGCCGGAGCACCTTGTCATCATCCGCGCGGGCCAGCATCGCCGCGGCGCGGACCACACGCGCAGCCAGGGCTTCGCGGTCCAGTGCAAGCGGCGCAATGGCTGCCTCGCACAGCATCTCGACCACGGTAAGCAGGCGCTGGCGCATGGCTTCGGTCTGTTCGGCATCGAGCCGGGCGAGGGCCAGTTCGATCCGGCCGCGCGCTGCGGCATCGGCTTCGGCCCTGGCAGCCGCCTCGGCGCGGGCTTCGGCGAGGCCGGCGGCGTGCCCTTCGGACCATGCCCGGGCAAGCGGGTCGGTGCTGTCCGCCTCATGCACCGGCAGCGGAGCAAAGCGGGGATCGCTGCGAAAGCCGGCCGCTTCACTCAGGGCCAGCAGGGCCAGGTCAGACATATTCGTCATCTCCGCCGCCGACCCCGAACTGGATTGTGCCATCGGCGGCCAGGCGGCGGGCGATGGCAACGATCGCCTTCTGCGCCTCGACCACCTCTGCCAGCTTGAGGCGACCGCGACCGGCGATCTCGTCGCGCAGGCCATCGGCGGCCCGGCTCGACATGGCGGCAAAGAAGACTTCGCGCTGCTCCTCGGGAATGCCTTTCAAGGCATTGATCAGAATGTCGCTTTCGACTTCGCGCAGCAGGGCGCCCATGGCCTTGCCGTCGAGTGCGAAGAGATGCTCGAACTTGAACATCTCGGCCTCGATCGCGCGGGCCAATGCCCGGTCGATCCGGCCAAGTTCGGGCATGATCCGCTTCTCGGCCGCCTTGCCGGCATTGTTGATGATATCGGCCGCCTGGCGGGTGCCGCCCAGGCTCAGCATGGCCCGGCCATGGCACTCGCCAATCCTGCGCTCCAGCAGGTCCTCAAGCATCCGCACCGCCTCGGCCGATACCGGGCCGAGTGTCGCAATGCGGTGCATGACCTGCGGTTGCTGTTCGATCGGCAGGGCGTGGAGCACTTCGGCGGCAACATCGGGGTCCAGCTGGACCAGCAACAGGGCAATCGCCTGCGGATGCTCGCCACGGATGAGCGGGATCAATGCCTTGGGCGTCAGCCAGCGGGCCAGTTCGATAGCCGGACCTGAGCTGTCGCCTAGAGGCAGGATCCGCTCCATCAGGTTTTCCGCCTTCACTTCACCGACCGCGCGGGTCATCAGCGTGCGGACTTTCTCGTTGCGCCCGCGCGCGCTGATGACGGCCTGGCTGGTGCTGTCGACAAAGCCGGAGATCGCATCGGTAATCTGCTCGGGACCGATATCGCCCAGCGCACACATCTTTTCACCGAGCACCTGCAGTTCTTCGGGCGCCAGCCGGGCAAGGATCTCGGCGGCCTGCTCCTCTTCGAGCAGCATGATCATCACGGCCGCACGTTCCGCATCGCCAAGTCCGGGCAAGGCCAGGCTCGCACTCATGGCGCGGTCTCCGCCTTGGGCTGGCCAAGCATGGCCCTGAGCGCGATCAGCGCGTCATCGGGCTTTTCCTGAACGATCCGCTGGGCAAGGTTCACCTGCTGACCCAGAACCGCCGGATCGGCGCCGCTTGGCGGCGGAGCCGCCGGCTCGGGTCCGGGCCCTTCCGCCGCCGGCCCCTGCGGTTCACGCTTCAGGGCGCGAACCAGCGGACGCACGCCCAGCAGCAGGACCAGCAAGACCGCCAGCAAGGCGACTGCGCTGCGCAGGACCATGGCAAACCATGGCGCTTCCCAGAACGGCGGGGGCTCGGTGGCCACCGGTTCGAAGGGGCGAACCAGCACCTGCACCTGATCGCCGCGCGCCGTATCGGCTCCGGTAGCAGCGGAAACCAGCGCCTTGATCTGCTCGAGATCGCCGGGCTTGGCTTTCTTCATTGCCTCCTGGCTGATCGCCACGGCCACCGACAGGCGCTTGACCTTGCCGGGTGCGGCATTGGCGACCGAGACTTCGCGGCCGAGTTCATAGGTGCGTGAGGCAGAGCTTTCACCGGTTACCGGAATCGTGCCCGCCGCACCCGGCACGGTGGTCGGCTGGGGCGTTCCGGGCACGGCCTGGGTCGCGGGCGGCGGCGTGTTGGACAAGGCGCCCGGAACACCGGCTGCGGGAACCGGCGCCGTCCCGGTCGATTGGGATTGCTGGGAGGTTTCGGCCCGGACCACCCCGGTCTTGTCGTAGCTCTCCCGCGCCGAGGTCACCTCGTCCATGTCCAGTTCGACCTGAATCTCGCTGGTGAAATTGCCTGCTCCCAGCATCGGCGTGAGCAGTTGATCGAGCTGCGCGCGCAGCTTGTCTTCCAGCCGCGCCTGCAGTTCCAGCCGGTCGGTCCCCTTGGCGCTGGGATCGGACAGCAGGCGACCGTTCTGATCGACCACCCGAACCGCATCGGGTGACAGGCCCGGGACCGATCCGGCCACCAGGTTGATGATCGCCGCCACTTGCGAGTCGCCCAGCTTGCGCCCCTTGGCCATGCGCACCATGACCGAGGCGGAGGGCGGAGCCTCGTCCCGCACGAAGACCGAGCGATTGCCTTCGGCGAGATGGACGCGGACCGATTCCACCCCGTCGATCTGCTGGATCGTCAGGGTCAGCTCGTGCTCGCGCGCGCTGCGCAGGCGCTCGCCCTCCAGCGTGCGGCTGGCACCCAGCGGCAGGTTGTTCAGGTCCGCTGCCGGATCGGGCGCGGCCAGGGCTCCGTCCGAGGCGACCAGCATTCGCGCCCGGTAAAGATCGTCCGCGCCGACGGTCAGCGCGCCGGTGGCCGGGTCGATCCGATAGCCGATGCCGGCCTTGTCGAGGCTGGCGACAACGCCGGCGCGGTCGGCATCGCCAAGCTCGGCGTACAGCACGCGCTGGGGCGGGGCGGACACGAGAGCATAGACGACCGCCACGCCGCCCAGCGCTGCAATCCCGAGGAACCAGGGCAGGGCGCGGCGGACCAGCGGCTGGGCGGTCAGACTGCCAAGCCGTTCGAGCGGATTGCCCGGGGTCAGCGGCGCAGGCGGCGCGCCGGCCGGGGCGGGGGTCAGGTCAGCCATTCATCACACCCCCATCCGCATGATGTCCTGATAGGCGGACAGCAGCCGGTTGCGGACCTGCAGGGTCGCTTCAAAGGCAATCCCGGCTTCCTGGCGGGCCAGCATCACCTTGGCGATGTCGGTCTCTTCCCCGCGTTCGTAAGCGGCGGACAGGCTTTCGGCCGTGCGCTGGGTGGCGGTGACCCCGTCCAGCGCCGACTTGAGCGCATCGCCAAACCCCCCGGCTGGACCGGACCGGGCCGGATCGGCCGCCGGAGCCTGCGCCGCGCCGCGGACTTCCTGCAGCAGGGCGCTGCGATCCAGCATCTGCTGGCGCAGGGCGAGGATCTGCTGGATCCCGGCGGCGCTGCCAATTCCTCCGGGGCCGTTCATCGCCGGCCTCCGGCCACGGCGCGGTCAACCGCTATCCCGGCTTCGCGGAACGCGGCGAGCCGGTAGCGCAGGGTCCGCTCGGAAATCCCGAGCTGCCGGGCGGCCTCGATCCGGTTGCCGCCGCAGGCATCCAGCGTCTGCATGATCGCCTTGGCCTCGCTCAACTGGACGATGTTCGAAAGGCGCTGTCCGGCAGGCTCGGGCAGGGCCGTGCCTGCTTCGGGCACCAGCCGGGCGGGCTGGTCGAACACGATGTGGGCCGGTCCGATCTCGGCAGCGCCATCGGCCAGCAGCAGGGCGCGGCGGATGACATTCTCCAGCTCGCGGACGTTGCCGGGCCAGCCGTGCAGCTTCAACATGGCCAGCGCCGCGTCCGAGATCCACGGCAGCGGGCGACCCGGTGCAGCGTGACGCAGGACCAGGGCAAAGGCCAGCGGGGGGATATCTTCCTGCCGTTCGCGCAGCGGCTTCAGGGCCAGGGGAAACACATTGAGACGGTAAAAGAGATCGGCGCGGAACCGCCCTTCGGCCACTTCGGTCGGCAGGTCGCGGTTGGCGCAGGCGATCACCCGCACGTCAACCTTGACCGGCTGGGTCGAGCCGATCGGCACGACCTCGCCCTCCTGAAGCGCGCGCAGCAGCTTGGCCTGGAGCGAGAGCGGCATTTCGGCAATCTCGTCGAGCAGCAGCGTGCCGCCATCGGCCGCGCGGAAGAAGCCCTCGTTGGCCTCGCTTGCGCCGGTGAAAGCGCCTTTCTTGTGGCCGAACAGCAGGGCTTCCAGCATCGCTTCGGGCATGGCCGCACAGTTGACCGCCACGAACGGCCTGTCCTTGCGCGGGCTGCGGATGTGGATGAAGCGGCTCAGCACTTCCTTGCCGGTGCCGGTCGGGCCGTTGATCAGGACCGGGATTTCGCTGGCCGCCAGCCGGTCGGCCAGAGCCAGGACCGACAGGGTTTCGGGATCGGCGGCGATTGGCAGTCCGGCCGGGGAGAGGGCGGCGATCAGGGCGGCAAGCGGCGCATCGCCAGCCGGATCGCGATAGGTCAGGGCCATGCGGCCGCGCTGGCCTTCGCGCTCCAGCCGGTTGATGCTGCCGCGTTCGATCATCACGCTGGGGCCGGGGCCGGGCGCCGCCGCCTCGCCCTTGCCGCGCAGGCTGGCGGTGGAATGGCCGACCCCCGACCCAAGAATTGCCGCGGCGCGATGCACCAGCGGTGCGTGCGCCCGGGCCACTGCCTCGCTTGCTGCCAGTCCGTTCATCGTGAATGCCCCTTCATGCATTAACCATGCTTCGTGAGGCTGTTCTTGCGCGTGTAACGTCAAAGGCTTCGGTAATTTAAGGCCTAGGGCAAATCCTTAGGATCCAGGGGCCGTGCCTTCCTTGCCGCCACTGTCCCGCCCTTAACTTTCCCGCGCCCCGGTCGCTCTTTGCTGTGGCAGCCGCGCCGGATGGTCCGACGGCGGCTTGCGATACGGGACTATCCTCGGGAGTAACCACAATGGCAGTGATCAACACCAATATCAGCGCGATCAAGGCGGCCAATGCTTCGAATTCGGCCAACAAGATGCTGGGCTCGGCGATGGAGCGCCTGTCCACCGGCAAGCGCATCAACAGCGCCAAGGACGATGCCGCCGGCATGGCGATCGCCACCAGCATGACCGCCCAGGTGCGCGGCATGAACCAGGCGATCCGCAATTCCAACGACGGCATTGCGCTGGCCCAGACCGCCGAAGGCGCGCTGAACGAAGTCACCAACATGCTGCAGCGCGTGCGCGAACTGGCTGTCCAGTCGGCCTCGGGCACCTATCAGGATGCCACCGACCGCGCCTACATGCAGACCGAAGTGGACGAACTGACCGCCCAGATCGACCAGGTCGTCACCAACAGCGAGTTCAACGGCGTCAAGCTGTTCGATGGCACGACTGCGACCGTGACGGTCCAGACCGGCGCCGAGGCAGCCGATACGGTCGACCTGACCATGGCCGACCTGACCACGCTGGCGGCCAGCGGCGGTGCGGCCGGTTCCTATGACGTGTCGACCGCGACGGCCGCCAACGGCCTGCTGACCTCGATTGACGGCGAACTGGACAGCATCAACTCGGCCCGCTCGGCGCTGGGTGCCGGCCAGAACCGCCTTGAATCGGTGGTCAACAACCTGACCAGCACCTCGACCAACCTCAGCGATGCCCGTTCGCGGATCGAGGATGCCGACTATTCGGCCGAAACGACCGCCATGGCCAAGGCCCAGATCCTTTCGCAGGCTTCCACCGCGATGATCGCCCAGGCCAACCAGAGCCAGCAGAACGTCCTGTCGCTGCTGCGCTAAGCACGGCAGCACCGATTGCCTGTCCCTTCCAGGCATGGCCCGGCGGTTTCCCCACCGCCGGGCCTTTTCGCTGGCCGGACTGCACGGCCCCACTCGACAGAGCCGCGCCGGGACGGCACAGAGGCGTGGATGAAAGCGCCGCTTCCGCAATGTCTTGGACTCGCTCTGGCCGGACTGGTTCTGGCCGCCGGATCCCCCGCAGCGGCGCAGGACGCGTCCACCCCGGCCCCGGCCCCGGCCGCAGTGGCCGTTGTCGCCCCGGCTCCGCCGCTGCCGGGCAACAATGTGCAATGCGTCTATGACTACATGTCGGCTGAAGACCGCGAAATGGCCCTGCTGCTGCTGGCGCGGGAGATCGCCGACGGCGGAAGCTTTCGCAAGAATTCCCTCAACGTCAAGGCCGTCGACCGGCTGATCGAGGACGCGCACGAGAAGTGCCTCGCGCGGTTCAACTGGTCGGTTGCCCGGTCGGACGCGGCAACGGGCTATGCCCTGGCTGCGGTTCTGGCCGAGGCACTGTCCCAGGCCATGGAAACCTTCGGCTATCCGATTGAGCCGCTCAACAGCTACCTGGCCGAGAACCGGCCGCGACTGATCTTGAAGGGGACAATCGGCGCGGCGGAGCGGGACAAGTTGTCACTCCACCTTAAGGAGAACGGCTGGGAAAAGGCCAGCCCGGAAGAACTGGCCCTGGCCGGGATCTATCTGGAGACACGGCTCTTGCAGGATCAGGCCGGGCGCCGGTTCGGCTATTACAGCGGCCCGGCCCGCAAGCCTATTCGGAAGCAGCCAGCCCGGGCAGGGAAAGCAAAGCGCGGTAAGCCTTGAGCCTGGTCTTCTTGGGCAATCCGTCGATCGCTTCGAAGGTCCGGTAGCCCAGGCGGCATTTGCCGCTGGTGGTATTGCTGCCGCGATAGGCATCGACCAGTCTGGGGACCACTTCCCTGCCGAAGAGCCGCGTTGCCTCGGTCTGGTCCATCGGCGCGACGCGCTCGTCCGACAGCAGGAAATCGCCGGCGAGGATATCCTCGTCGCGCTGGAACGCCAGATCTTCGGGGCTGTTCGCCAGGCTGATCGTGCCGAGCTTGACCATGCAGGCCGGATAGCCGCGCTCGCGCTGGCTGCGGGCGGCGTTGGCATAGAGGGTCAGTGACCGTTCCAGCAGGGGATCGGGCGCGCGGGCGAAGCCCCGGGTTACGGCCACGATCAGGCGGGTGCGCCCGGCTTCGGTTGCCTCGCGCAGGGTCAGGCCGCTGTTGGCGCTGCGCCAGACATCGGAAACGGCGTCTTCGGCAATCTCCGGCATCCGGGCCATGGCGGCTTGCCACAGGGGCGATTCCAGCAGTCTGGCCCGGACCGCATCGCGGGGTCCGGCACCGCCCGGCGGGTCGGGAAGCTCCGATTTCTGGGCCTGGCGGGTGATCACGCGGGCTGCCAGCAGCTCGTCGGCCGGGGGTAACCACATGTTTTCGTGGCCATATGTCAGCGCCTTGTCGATAAAGGCGGGGTCGACGCCGGCGAGTTCGTAGGCCAGCCGCAGGGTATCGTTGCCGTTGATGCCGAAAACGGTCGTCGAGGTCAGCTTGCGGTCGGTCCGGGGGCGCACTTTTCCGGCCATTCCGCGCTCGCCCACCTGGACGGCCTGGTGGAATCCGATCTCGCCCAGTGGTCCGATCACGCGCTGGCGGCCGGCCACGAAAATCTGGGTGCAGGCCGAAGCGCAATAGAATTCGACGTAGGTATCAAGCTTCCGCTTGCGTACCAGAGCGGCCATCAAGCGTGCCTCGATGGTGTAACCACCGGCAGACGAGAGGTGGACAACCCGCACATCGGGGGCATTGCGCAAGACCGCGTCGAATTTGTGGAACGATCCTTCCAGGATCATGCCGACGACATAGACCGTCTTGCCATCGGCCGAGAGGGTGACCCGCAGTTCCTGCTTGCGCTCGGTCATGGCCGGAGGGGCCTTCGGAGCAGGAGCCGGAGCAGGGGTTGCAACGCCCGTCACCGTCCCGGCTGCCGGCGCGCGGCTCGCCTCGCGGTTCTGGCTGGCTGGCTGGGCGGCAAGGCTGCCTGCCAGGACAAGGGCGCCAAGCGGCAGGAGGGCGAAAGCGGGCAGTCTGGCAGGCATCGGTGCGGACTATGCCGCGCAATCCGCCGCGGCGAAAGCCCCCTTGCGCCAGCGCGTTACCCACCGGTCCTGCGCTTCACGGTTGGAACCGCACGCGGGCGATGGCATAGCGGGCGGCAAAGCAGGCCAAGGCCAAACCGGGAGAGCACATGACAGGCTATGTAGGGGCGATCGACCAGGGCACCACCAGCACGCGGTTCATCGTGTTCGACCGGGCCGGCACCATCATTTCGGTCGCGCAGAAGGAACACGCCCAGATCATGCCCCAGCCGGGCTGGGTCGAGCATGACGCGGACGAGATCTGGAGCAACACCCGCGAAGTGATCGGCGCGGCCCTGGCCAGGGCCGAACTGACCCCGGCAGACCTGGCCGCTGTCGGCATCACCAACCAGCGCGAGACGACCGTGCTGTGGGACAAGGCGACCGGCCACCCGGTCCACAACGCGCTGGTCTGGATGGACGCGCGGACCGAGCGGCTGGTGGCCGAACTGGAAGCCGAAGGCGGGCAGGACCGGCTGCGCGGCAAGACCGGCCTGCCGCTAGCGACCTATTTCTCCGGTCTCAAGCTGCGCTGGCTGCTCGATCATGTGCCGGGGGCCAAGGCGCGGGCCGAGGCGGGTGAACTGCTGTTCGGCAATATCGATACCTGGCTGGCCTGGCACCTGACCGGCGGACCCCATGGCGGCCTCCACATCACCGATGTCACCAATGCCTCGCGCACCCAGCTGATGAACCTCGAAACGCTGGACTGGGACGAGGACATCCTGACCCTGCTGGATATCCCGCGCGCCTGCCTGCCGCAGATCCGCTCGTCGAGCGAGGTCTATGGCACTTGCACCGGCGTGCTCGATGGCGTGCCGCTGGCGGGCATCCTGGGCGATCAGCAGGCCGCCCTGTTCGGCCAGGCCTGCCTGTCCCCCGGTGAGGCCAAGAACACCTATGGCACCGGCTGCTTCATGCTGATGAACACCGGCGAGCGGCCGTTCCCCTCGGGCCGGGGCCTGCTGACCACGCTGGGCTACAAGCTGGGCGATGCCCCGGCGGTCTATGCGCTGGAAGGTTCGATCTCGATCGCCGGGGCGCTGGTCCAGTGGCTGCGCGACAATCTGGGCCTGATCGCCAACGCGGCCGAGATCGAGGCGCTGGCCGCCAGCGTGGAGGACAACGGCGATGTCTATTTCGTGCCCGCTTTCTCCGGGCTTTACGCCCCGCACTGGGATGCCAGCGCGCGCGGGGTGATCGCCGGGCTGACGCGCTTTGCCGGCAAGGGCCACCTCGCCCGCGCCGTGCTGGAAGCGGTCGCCTTCCAGACCCGCGAAGTGCTCGACGCGATGAGCGCGGATTCGGGCGTTGCCATTACCGAGCTGCGCACCGACGGCGGCATGGTGGTGAACGAGCTGCTGATGCAGTTCCAGTCCGACATCCTCGGTGTGCCGGTGGTCCGCCCCAAGGTGATTGAAACCACGGCGCTGGGCGCAGCCTATGCCGCGGGCCTGGCGGTCGGGTACTGGCAATCGACCGATGATATCGCCGCCAACTGGGGCCAGGACAAGCGCTGGACGCCGGCCATGGCCGACGACCGGCGGCAGATGCTCTACGGCAAATGGAACAAGGCCGTCGCGCGCAGCCGGGATTGGGTAGAATAGGGCGGATGGCCCAGCGCAAGTTCGACATGATGGCGGACAATCGCACCCGCGCCGACGTGCTGGCGCGGCTGGAGCCTTACTGGAAAATGGAGGCCGGCAACGTGGTGGTCCTGCCGCTGGTCATGCTGTTGCTCAGCGGCGGCCAGGTTGGCTGGGTCAGCCTGGTGCCGATGGCGGCGATGGTGGCCATGCTGGTGATCGGCGCGCTGTACTGGCGCGGCAAGGTCCGCCAGTTGAAAGGCGAAGCGCAGGACTGGCCCGGCCTGCTGCGCCTGATCGCCCGCCTGCAAGTGCCGGTATTGATCCTGACCCTGCTCGGCTGCGCTGCCGCAGCGGCGGGCTGGCTGATGCCCGATCTGGCCCGCGGCACTGCCGATCGCTGGTCCGCCACCGCCAGCGCGGTGCTGGCCGTGCTGGAATACGTCAACTACTACCACCGCCAGCTCCAGCACTTTGACAACAAGGCCGATTTCAGGCGGATGCTGGCGGGCAAGGGCTTCCGGCAATCGTGGATGGCGCGCGACCTGGCGGGGCTGAAGCGTGGGGAGTAGGGCCTGCGAGCCCGGCGGAAGTTCTGCTTTCGATGATGCAGATTTGCAGGGGCGATGGTAGAATGTTGGGGTTATCGGACATGACAGTGCAGTTTTGAAATTGGCTTCAACGAAAGAATTTCCTCGACCTCATATTCCGAATTCCAGCCTCCCAAGTGGCCCGTTCCCAAAAGTGAAAATCGCTTTCGGCCGCGGAATTTCACTTCAAATGCCTCAATCCGGAATTGGCCATAAAGTTGGCTGTCGTATATTCCGGAACTTGGCCATTCTATCTTGTAAGTATAGTTTGAGTAGACCTGTTCCGGGTTATAGTTGAGCCAACTTGGTTCATCGAGATAGAGCGCGCACTCCCTGCTCGGTGATCGCTTCTCAAAGAAGTCGGAACCCTCGAACTGCCAAAGCCATGTCCCCTCGATGGTGCGGACACGCTGTTGAAATAGCACTAGGCCGACCAGTAGCGCCGCAGCGCCAGCGGAGAACAAAAAAGCTATTTTCTTTGGTGTTATGCGCTGCATCCATACTGGATGCACTAGACACGGAAGGTCCGCAACGTTGTCGTGTCCGGACAGTCGCCTATGGCCGCAAAGTTGGGGGAAGCGGACGATTGTTGCGCTCGCGGCTCGGGCGGGCCGGGGCGTGGTTAGGCGGTGAACTTTTCCAGTTCAAGGTGTGGGATCAAGGCAATGCGTTCGATTGACCACTTCACCCAGTCTTCGCCTGTTTCGTGGACTCCAGCCCGATAGAAGAGATCAACCGCCTGCTCACTGCGGATAGGTCCGCAGGAACTATCAACCCGTTTTGTTTCGGCGAAAAAGAGTTCGATCTTGTTCATTCGACCTTGCTGTTCGCTCCCTACCAAGGCCGCGCGCTCCAGAACGGGGCGTGTTCCAGCGACGCCTTCAGCTGTCATCTGATTGCGAAACCCGATAATCGCGCGCTTCACATCGTCCGCTCCAGCAAAAGCCAATTCGTTCGTGCCTCTAGGTTTCGTGGACAAAGCTTGACTGTGGACTCGGAGCTTGATTCAAGGCTGGCTTTTGGAGGCAGCCTTGGGCGAGCGGATCGGCGTTACGGACGAAGAGTGGGAGGTGATCGGGCCACTGTTG
>JAFLDB010000013.1 GCA_017302615.1 Sphingomonadales bacterium | reverse complement strand
GGGCAGTTCGGCCCGGCGGGCTTCGGCGGCGGCCATCTCGGCCTCGGCAAGGCTGCGCTGTTCGGCCAGGTCGCTTGCGCTGGCGGCCAGTTCCGCGCGGCGGGCCTCGATCCGGGCCTTGGCCGCCTCGGCCTGATCAAGCGCGCGCAAGGCCGCGCGCTCGGCATCGGCAGCAGCGGCCAGAGCGCGTTCGGAGGCAATGACCGCGAGTTGCAGTTCGGACAGTTCGGCCGCCACGGCTTGCGCCCTGGCCTCGGCCGCTTCGACCGCACCGCGCAGGGCGGGCAACTCGGCTTCCAGCGCGGCAAGGCGGTTCTCGGCCTCCAGCCGGGCGGCTTCGGCGGCACCTTCGCCCTTGGCGACGAAGCCGTCCCAGCGGCGGATCCGGCCATCGCGGGTGACCAGCCATTCGCCCGGACCGAGCGCGCGGCCATCATCGGCATCGGCCACGTGAACCAGCGCGAGGCGGGCCTTGAGTTCATCAGGGCAGCGGGTGACGTGAGCGGCCAGACTGTCAGCCACCGGATCGGGCGCTGCGGCCCCGGTCCAGAACCGGCCATCGCCATCGCCGGCCGGGCCAAGCGGGGCCTTGGCATCGCGGCCCAGCACTGCGGCTAGCGCGCGTTCGTATCCGGGCGCGGCGCTGACGGCATCCAAGGCGGCAGCGCCGTGCTTGCCGCTGGCCTGCTTGGCGCGGGCATCGCGGTCACGCACCAGCGCCTGCCACTCCCGCTCCACCCCGGCCAGTTCGGCGCGGGCCGAGGCGAGGGCCGAACCGGCCTCGTCGCGGCTGCCTTGCAGTTCGGCCTTGCGGGCCTGCTGGCCATCCAGCGCGGCGCGGGCAGCGGCAAGGGCGGCAGCGGCCTCGTCGCGGGCCTGTTCCGCAGCGACCAGCGCGGCCTGCGGATCGCCTTCGCGCGCCAGGCTGTCGGCAAGGTCGGCTTGCCGCCGGGCTTCGGCATCGAGCCGGGCCAGGCGCTGCTGGGCCTGGGCCAGTTCGGCCTCGGCCACACGCCACTCGGCCTCCACTCCGGCCTGATCGGCAGTCGCCTTGGCCAGCGCCAGTTCGGCCTGCCGCAGATTGCGGTCGGCATCGTCGAGTGCCGCGGCCACGACCGGGCGGCGCTTCTCGTCGGCAGCCAAGGCCGCTTCGCCATCGGCCAGTTCGCGCTCCAGCCGGGCCAGGGCCTCGGCGGCATCGCGGGTCAGCCGGTCGGCATCGCCGCGGTCTTCCTCAAGCCGGCGGTGCTGCCGCTCGAGGTCCTTGAGGCGTTCCTCGGCCGCTTCCAGCTGGCTGGTCAGCTGGGCCATGCGGTGGCCGTGGGCAGAGGTATCGTCGCGCCGGTAGGCCAGCTCGTCACGCGCCTCGATCAGAGCCTGCGCCGACTGGTGCTGGGCCTCCTGCGCAGCTTTCATCGCGCCTTGCGCTTCGGCAACGCGGGC
Source organism: Sphingomonadales bacterium (assembly GCA_017302615.1). Classification (GTDB taxonomy): domain Bacteria; phylum Pseudomonadota; class Alphaproteobacteria; order Sphingomonadales; family Sphingomonadaceae; genus Novosphingobium. The sequence continues at coordinate 77,115 of JAFLDB010000013.1, read as the reverse complement.
TTCGGCCGCTTGCGCCTCACCCCGGGCCGCTTCGGCCGCAGCGGCGGCATCGCGCCAGCGGGCGAAAACCAGCCGGGCCTCGGCCACGCGGATCTTGTCGGACAGCGCCTTGTAGCGTTCAGCGGCGCGGGCCTGGCGGCGCAGGCTGCCGATCTGCTGATCGAGCTGCCCCATCAGGTCTTCCAGCCGGGCCAGGTTCGCCTCGGTCGCGCGCAGCTTCTGCTCGGCGTCCTTGCGCCGCACATGCAGGCCGGCGATGCCAGCCGCCTCTTCCAGCATCATCCGCCGTTCGGCCGGCTTGGCGGCGATCACCGCCGCGATCTTGCCCTGGCTGACGAGCGCGGGGGAGTGCGCGCCGGTCGCGGCATCGGCAAAGACCAGCGCGACGTCCTTGGCCCGCACGTCGCGCCCGTTGACGCGGTAGGCACTGCCCGCGCCGCGCTCGATCCGGCGGACCACTTCGAGTTCGCTGTCGTTGTCCCCGGTGTCGCAGTGGAGCACAACCTCGGCAAAATCGCGCGGCGGGCGCGAGGCCGTGCCGGCGAAGATGACGTCCTCCATCCCGCCGCCGCGCATGGATTTGGGCGAGCTTTCGCCCATTACCCAGCGGATCGCCTCGAGCAGGTTGCTCTTGCCGCAGCCGTTGGGGCCGACGACGCCGGTCAGCCCCGGCTCGATGCGCAGTTCAGCCGGCTCGACAAAGCTCTTGAATCCAGAGAGCTTGAGCCGCTTGATCCGCATCGTGCCGGTCCGTTCCCCCTCAGGCCCGGATCAGCGGGCGCCGGCGCCCTGCAGCGCGCCCTTGACCTTGTCCCAGGTGTTGAAGTCCAGCTTCGCACCGTTGAGGAAGAAGGTCGGCGTGCCGGTGATGCCCATTTCCGTACCGGCCTTCTGGGTCGCGTTGACGAAGGCAGTCGCCTTGTTCACGTCGGCGAGACAGGTCGCGGCCTGGGCCTGCGGAATGCCGCGCGCGGCGAAGAACGTATCCATTCCGCCCAGCTTGGCGATCGCGGCAAAGCGCTGTTCGGGCGGCAGCGAGCCGGCGGCCTGCAGCTGGGCTTCGCCTCCGGCCTGAAGGTTCTGGAACATGGTCTTCTGGAAGGCCCAGAACTGGTCGGCCAGCGGGATCACCGCTTCGGGCGAGCCGCAGGTGGCGAGCAGGGTGGCCGGAACGTCGAGCGCGTTCAGCATGAAGAAGCGCAGTTCATAGCTGACCCGGCCGCTGGCGACGAACTGGCCGAGCAGTTCGGCCGAGGCCGCTTCGGAAAACTCCGCGCAGTGCGAGCAGCTGAGTGCGCCGAATTCCATCAGCTTGATCGGCGCATTGGGGTTGCCGACGCGGTAGCCGCCATCGGCGGTCACTTCGACCACGTCGGTCCAGGCCTTGCCGGCCGGCGGCGCAATTGCGGCAATTGCTTCGCCCTTGGGCGCTTCACCGGCGGGCGCGGTCGCTTCCTGCTTGCAGGCGGCGAGGCCGAGGGCCAGCGGGGCAATGGCGAGGGTCAGGAACAGGCGGGTGCGCTTGGCGGTCATGACGGTCAGGTCCTTGATGTTCGAGTCGGGAAAGCTAGCGGGGAACGGGCAGACGAAGAAGCGCGGCGAACTCTGCCGCCCCGCTTCTCCACAGGTGTATCAACGGGTCGCGGCGCTGAGCAGCGGAGACAGGCCGTTCCAGTCATGCACCTGCTGCAGCTTGCCATTGATCAGGAAGCTGGGGGTGCCCTGGACACCGATCCTGTCGGCGGCATCGGCGGTCTGGTTGGCAAGCTTGTCGCCCAGCGCCTCGTTGGCGAGGCACCTGTCAAGCTGGGCCGGTGTATAACCGCGCCCCAGCATCAGCTTGTAGAGGCCCAGATCCTCGGCAATGTACTTCATCTTCAGGCCGAATTCGGGGGTGGCCCAGCGTTCCTTGGCCTTGGGATTGCTCGGCTGTTGCAGCCAGGACTTCTGGCTGGCCAGGATCGCGTGGTGGTTGCCGGCGAACTTCGCGTCCGGCCCGCATTGCGCCAGCAGAGTGGCAGCGACATCGATCCCGTTGCGGAAGAACGGGCGGATTTCCACCGCCACCTTGCCCTGCCGGACCGCGCCGGTGAACAGCGGCACCTTGGAATCGACCGCATAGTGCGCACAGTGATCGCAGGTATAGCTAATGAATTCGACCAGCCGGACCTTGGCTGCGGGGTTGCCGATCAGGTGATTGCCCTCGGCTGTGCGGGTCGTCCGCAAGTCCCACTTGACCGCAGCGGTCGCGGCCGGACGGGGCTTGGCGGCCGGCTTGGCAATCAGCGGCGCGGCGCTCAGCATGGCAGCAGCGGCAAAGGTTCCGGCCAGGGCGGCAACAAGCGTCTTGGTCATTCTACTTCAGGCTTTCATCCAGTTGCGGGCGCAGTTTGGCCCAGTCATGGGTGTTCAATAGCAGCTTGCCGTTGATCGCAAAACCGGGAGTTGCGCTCACTCCGGCATCGCTCGCAGCCCGGCTCTGGGCCTCGAGCCGGTCGGCCATGGCCCGGTCGGTCAGGCACTGTTCCACGCTTTGCCGGTCATATCCGCGCGTGGCCATCAGGTCATAAAGCTTGAAGTCGGCGGCGATCGCGCGGTTGCGGGCGCCCAGCTCCGGCTGAACCCAGCGAGCGCGCTGGACCGAGCTGGCCCCGCTCAGCGGCTTGAGCCAGCGCGCCTGGCCGAACAGCAGGGCCGAATGGTTCAGGAAGAACTTCTCCTTCGCCCCGCAATTGGCCAGCATGGCCGCCGTCAGGTCAATCGGGCTGCGGATCACGTGATGAACCTCGATGGCGAGCCGCCCGGAGGGGATATAGGCCAGCTGCAGCACGGCATCGGCCTCTACCTGAAAGCGCGCGCAATCGGTGCAGGTATAGCTGACGTACTGGGTCAGGCGGACCTTGGCCTGCGGGTTGCCCAGCACGTTGGTTCCGGCGGGCGTGCGCAGCATGGCGCGGCTCCAGTTGGACTGGGCCGCAGCCCCGGTGGCAATGAGGCCAAGCGCGGCGGCAAGGGTCAGCAGGCCGGCAAGAGCGCGCAATCAATCGTCCTTCGGTTCAGGCCCGCCGAGGCTGCGGGCCAGCGATTCGAGCACCGTGCGCAGCTCCGGATCGCCGATGTCGCGCAGGCTTTCGCCCAGCTCCAGCGGGATCGGACGCAGCGATGGCGGCGCGCTGGCGCGCTTTTCAGCAGGCGGCGGCTTAACCGCACCTTGCCGGAGCTTGACCCGCGCCACCGCGCTGTAACCGAAGAAGCGGTTGACCCGCGCGATGATCTCCGGCTCGAGGTGGGCGATGATCGGGGCGTGGGCGGGGACCACGACCAGCTCAAGGATCCCGCCACTCTTCTCACCCATCGGAAAGCGGATCGCTTCGGGGCTGCAGACTCGAGCATGCCGTTCGCCCACGATCTCCGCCCAGCGGGTCACCACACTGGACTGGACGAAGCCGAACTTGCGAAAGGCGGTGCGGCCGATTTCCGGCATCAGCTCGCCGATCGGACGGGTGCCTTGCCCGCGCGGCCGTTCATAACGGCGGGCGTTCTTCGCCGGCTTTTTTGGGTCCCGTTCCATTGCGGCTCCGGCAATGCCATAGGCGGGGGATGGACGCCACCGCCAAACGCCTGCTGGACTGGTACGATGCCCACGCGCGCGATCTGCCGTGGCGCAGCCCGCCTGGCGCGCCGCCGCCGGAACCCTACCGGGTTTGGTTGTCGGAGGTGATGCTGCAGCAGACCACGGTCGCGGCGGTCGGGCCCTACTTCGCGAAGTTCCTGGCGCGCTGGCCGACGGTGATGGACCTCGCCGTCGCCGACGATGCCGAGGTCATGGCCGCCTGGGCTGGCCTTGGCTATTACGCCCGCGCCCGCAACCTGCTGGCCTGCGCGCGGGCCGTGGCGGCGCGGGGCGGAGTGTTTCCCGATAGCGAGGCGGCCCTGCGCGAACTGCCCGGGCTGGGGGCCTATACCGCCGCTGCCGTCGCCGCGATTGCCTTTGGCGAGCGGGCGGCCGTTGTCGACGCCAATGTCGAGCGGGTGGCAGCGCGGCTGCTGGCGCTGGATGAGCCGCTGCCGGCGGCCCGCAGCGCGATCCGGGCCGAAGTGATGCGGCTGACCCCGGCCGAGCGGCCGGGTGATTTTGCCCAGGCGATGATGGACCTTGGCTCAACCGTCTGCACGGTGCGCAATCCCCGCTGCCTGCTGTGCCCTTTGGCCGAGGATTGCGAGGGGCGCGCGGCAGGGCCTGAGCGGTTTCCGGTCAAGCCCGCCAAAAAGGCCAGGCCCGCGCGGCGCGGACGGGCGTTCTGGATCGAGCGGGACGGGGCGGTCTGGCTGGTCCGCCGCGCGGGCAAGGGCATGCTGGGCGGGATGCGGGCGCTGCCCGACGATGGCTGGGCGGCGCGCGGCGACGGAGCTGGCGAACCGCCCTTGGCCGGTTCGTGGCAGGCCGGCGGCGTGGTCCGCCACGGCTTCACCCATTTCGATCTCGAATTGCAATTGATGCTTTATTCAGGAAGCGATTGGGATAGTCTGCCAGCCAACACCGGCGAATGGTGGCGGCTGGACCGGCTGGAGGAAGCTGGCCTGCCGACGCTGTTTGCCAAGGCCGCGCGGCTGGCGCTGGCCGATAAGGATTGAGGGAGAAGCACCTTGCACGAACCGCACGATCTGGCGCTTTCGCGCCGCAACTTGCTGCGCTCGGCCGGCTGGCTGGGGGCGGGCGCCGCACTGGGCGGCGCGCCGCTGGCGGGGGCCTGGGCGAAAAGCGTTGTCCCGCCCAAGGCGATCGACGCGCACTGGCCCAAGGTCACCGCACTGCTCGATCGCTATGTCGGCGGACGCAAGGTGGCCGGCATGGTCGCGGCGCTGGGCTGGGGGACCGAGGCGCCCGGTTTCATCCAGCGCGGCAAGGAAGGCTTTGACGACCCCGATGCGATCGGCCCGCGCAGCCTGTTCCGCGCCTATTCGCAGACCAAGCCGGTCACCGGCATGGCGGCGATGCTGCTGATCGAGGAAGGCAAGCTGAAACTGGATCAGCCGATTGCCGATTTCGCGCCGGAGTTCGCGCGGATGAAAGTGGCGATCGATCCGGGCAAGAGCCTGGAATCGCGTCCCGCCGAAACGCTGATCACCGTCCGCCACCTGCTGACCCATACGGCCGGCCTGGGCTATGCCGGGATCGGCAAGGACCGGGCGATTACCCGCGAACTGGAACGCCAGGCGCTGATCCCGGCGATTGTCAGCGACATGCCGTTGCCCGGCCTTGGCACCATGGCCAGGGTCCCCGATCCTGACGAGTTCCTGCGCCGCACCGCCAGCGTTCCGCTGATTGCCGAACCGGGCAGGGTCTGGCGCTATTCGATGAGCCTTGATGTGCTGGGCCTGATCATCCAGCGCGCCGCTGGCGCGAAAAGCTTTGCCGCCTTCCTGCAGGAGCGGCTGTTCGGTCCGCTGGGGATGCAGGACACGTTCTTCCATGTGCCGAGCACGCTCGCTGCGCGGATGACAACCAATTATGCGCTGCTGGGCACCGCCCCGGTGCCGATCGATACCCCGAAGAAGTCGATCTATTACCGGCCGACGCCGTTTGCCTATGGCGGGGCCGGAATGGTCACCACCCCGGCCGATTTCGACCGGTTCCTGGCGATGATCGTCAATGGCGGACGCCACAACGGGCGGCGGATCATGCGCGAGGAAACGGTTGCGCTGGCCACATCCAACCTGCTCCCGGCGGGAGCCGATACCGCCGGCACCTGGATCGCTCCGCACGGGTTCGGTGCGGGCGGCGTGTCCGGGACCGGCAAGGAAGAAGGCCTGTTCGGCTGGTCGGGCGCGGCCGGGACGATCGGGATGTGCAACACCCGGCTCAAGCTGCGCACCGGGCTGTACGTGCAGTACATGCCGCAGGATCAGCTGCCGATCATGCGGGAATTTCCCGAAGCGGTCGGTGCGGACATTCTGGCCGGCAAGGGCCGTTCGGCATGACCTTCGGCACCATGGCTTTTGCCGGATCGGGGCTGGACCGGGCCGATCAGGTCCGTGCCGATCCGGACCGGCTGGCCGCATTGATGGACTGGCGGGCGCGGCTTCTCAAGCTCGACGGGCTCGATCCGGTGATCACGCCTGATGGCACGCTGGACTGGGGCACCCTGGCCGATGCCGCACCGGATACGGAACTGGTGTTCCTGGGGCTGCTGAACGGCAAGGGCTGCTTTGCCGAGGTTTCGCCCGACCTTCTCGGTTCCGTCGCGCCGGCGAACCCGCGGCTGTGGGCGGCAATGAGCAGCCTGACCCCGGACGAGCTTTCCACCTATGGCACCGCCCGCAGCCTGGTCGACTGGCATGCCCGGCATCGCTTTTGCGCGCGCTGCGGCAACCCGACGGTGCTGGCCAAGGGCGGCTGGCAACGGACCTGCACGAACGAAGTCTGCAAAGCCGATCACTTTCCCCGGGTCGATCCGGTCACGATCATGCTGGTGGAGCATGAAGGCCGCCTGTTGCTGGGCCGCCAGCCGCGCTTTCCTCCCCGCCGCTTCTCGACTCTCGCCGGCTTTGTCGAACCCGGCGAAAGCATCGAGGAGGCCGTGGCCCGCGAAGTGCTGGAAGAAGCCGGCGTTGCGGTCAGCAAGGTCAGCTATATCGGCAGCCAGCCCTGGCCGTTCCCCTCCAGCCTGATGATCGGCTGCCACGCCGAGGCGCTGGATGATGTCCTGACCATCGACCGGACCGAGCTGGACGATGCCGACTGGTTCACCCGCGCCGAAGTGGAAGCGGCGATGCAGGGGCAGGAGGATGCCCGCTTCATCGCGCCGCCCCCGCAGGCGATTGCCCATCACCTGATGAAATGGTGGCTTGCCCGATGACCCAGCCCGCGCGCCTGACAATCGACATCTATTCCGACGTGATGTGCCCATGGTGCATCATCGGCTATGCCCAATTGCAGAAGGGCCTGGCCCTGCTGGAAGGCGAGGTTGAAGCCGAAGTGCGGTGGCTGCCGTTCGAACTCAACCCGGATATGCCGCCCGAAGGCGAAGGCCAGGCCGAGCACATCGCCCGCAAGTATGGTCGCAGCCCGCAAGAGGTCGAAAGCAACCGCGGGCGGATGCTGGAGATCGGCGAGCGGGCCGGATACTCGTTTGCCTATACCGGTGAGGGCGAAGCGCCCAAGCCGATGATGTGGAACACCTTTGCCGCGCACAAATTGCTGAAATGGGCGCTGATCGAGGCCGGGCCGCAGAAGCAGACCGAACTGAAGCGGGCGCTGTTCGATGCCCATTTCCAACAGCGCCGCCGGATCGGCGATCCCGAAGTGCTGGCCGATGTGGCCGCCGCAGTCGGTCTGGACCGTGCCGCCGCCCGCGCCGCGATCGACGATGAATTCCTCGGCGAAGTGGTCCGCCGCGAACAGGCCCAGGCCTGGGACATGAACATCAGCGGGGTCCCGGCGATGATCGTCCAGGGCCGGGTCCTGATCCCCGGCGCGCAGGAGCCGGAAGTCTATGCCAATGCCCTGCGGCGCGTGGTCGCCAAGGGGCTGGCGCAGTGAGCGCCGCGCTGGAGCCGACCGGTGCGGTCATCACCGGCGGGGCCAGCGGGATCGGGCTTGCGGTTGCGAAGGAACTGGGCGCACGCGGCGTGCGGCTGGTGCTGGCCGACCTGCCGGGCGAGCGGCTAGATGCCGCCGTTGCCGCGCTGGCGTCGGCCGGTTGCGATGCCATTGCCATGGGCTGCGACGTTGCCGATCTGGCCCAGGTCGAGGCGCTGGCCGAAGCGGCCTTTGCCGCGCTTGAGCGGGTTGATCTGGTGTTCAACAACGCCGGGGTGGGCGGTCCGCGTGGCCGTCTGTGGGAAGTCGATCCGGCGGCGGCACGGGCGCATTATGACATCAACTTCTGGGGCGTGTGGCACGGCTGCCGGGCCTTTGCCCCCCGGCTGATTGCGCAAGGTTCGCGCAGCGCGATCTACAATACCGGTTCGGAGAATTCGCTGTTCTGCACCATGCCGCACAGCGCGGCCTATATCTCGGCCAAGCACGCGGTGCTGGGTCTGACCGAGAACCTGCGCGAGGACTTGCCGGATCACGTTCACGCCGGGCTGGTCATCCCCGGCTGGGTCCACACGGCTATCGGCCCCGATGCGAACATGCGCCACGGCATGGCGGCAGACCGGTTTGCCGCGATCATCGTGCCGCAGATGCTGGCCTGCGAACGCTTCGTGGTGGCCCATGCCTACAACACAGTGCGGATCCACGAGCGGATTGACTCGCTCGATGCCGCCTTTGCCGCCCACGCGCCGCGCTATGCCGGGGACGATGAATTCGACGTGCGGACGGTGGTGGCGCGGCTGATGGCCGAGCGCAAGCGCTAGGGTCAGGACCTGCAAACCGCACCATCGAGGCGGCGGAATGACGAACAAATCGGGCGGAAATTCCCGCCGGGAAGGCTGGCTGCCTTTCCAAGGGGATTTTCGTTCGAGATGGAAGTCATTCCGCCGTCCCGCAGGGATTTGGCCAGAATGGCCCAGGGCTTCGTCAGGAGGGCTTGAAATATCGACATATTCCTGCGCCTTCCTTCCTGCCCCTGAGCCATTCTGACTCAAACCTCGATGGTGTGGTTTGCAGGTCCTGACCCTAGACCAGCCCCAGCCGGGCCAGATCCGCCGCCAGATGTCCGGGCAGGACTTCGCCCGTTTCCTCGCCCGCGCCCAGATCGGCCGGAGCATCCGCATCTTCCAGATAACGCCAGCCCTGATGGGCGCGCTTGGGACGGGGGTGGACTTCGATCAGGCGGGCTTCGATCACGATGTTGGTGCGCCCGCCCTCGGCCTCTTCAAACCGCAGGATCGGGCTGCGCATCACCAACTGGTGCTTGAAGATCCAGAACAGTGAGCCGCCCGGTTCGCCATTGGCAGGCACAATCTCTGTATGACGCTTGGGCAGGTATCGGGTGGTCAGCCGCGCTTCCGCCCCGCGGGTGGCAAACCAGCTGCGCATTTCGTCGAGCGACTGGGCCCCGTAGGCCACCTTGGTCAGGTGCAGCGGCATCAGACCAGGCCGCTGGCCACGGCCAGACCGAGGAAGGCGAAAAAGCCCATCGAATCGGTGATCATGGTGACAAAGACCGAACTGGCGACCGCCGGGTCCTGACCGAACCGGTCGAACAGCACCGGCACGACCACCCCGGCCAGGCCCGCGGTGATGATGTTGACCACGACCGCCGTACCGATCACCACGCCGAGCAGCGGATTGGCGAAGAAGAATGCGGTTGCGATGCCGATCAGGGCCGCCACCGTCACTCCGTTGAGCATGGCGACGCGCAGTTCGCGCCACAGGATTCGGCCGGTGTTGGCGCGGGTCAGCTGGTTGGTGGCCAGCGCGCGGACCGCGACCGCCATGGTCTGCGTCCCGGCATTGCCGCCGATCGAGGCGACCATCGGCGACAGGGCGGCCAGGGCCACCAGCTTTTCGATGGCACCGCCGAAACTGGAAATGATCGTCGCGCCGAGCAGCGCGGTGACCAGGTTGGCGACCAGCCAGCGAACGCGGCTGACATAGGAATCGCGGATCGGCTCGTTGATGTCGCCTTCACCGGCCCCGGACAGCAGCAGCACGTCCTCGCCGGCTTCTTCCTGGATGATGTGGACCACGTCGTCGACCGTGATCTGCCCGACCAGCCGGCCATCGGCATCGACCACGGCGGCGCTTATCAGGGCGTACTTCTGGAACCGCAGCGCCACTTCTTCCTGGTCCATGTCGACCGGGATCAGGGTCTGGTCGCGCTTCATCACGTCGGTTAACGCGATCGAGCGCGGCGTGCGCAGGATCCACGACAGCTGGCAGGTGCCGACCGGGTGGAACCGGGTATCGACAATGAACACTTCCCAGAACTCATTGGCGAGTTCTCGGCCTTCGCGCAGGAAATCGATCAGGTCGCCGACGGTCATGTGTTCCGGCACCGCGACGAAATCGCGGCTCATCAGGCGGCCGGCGGATTCCTCGGGGAATGATAGCGCCGCCTCGATCGCGGCGCGATCTTCCGGCTCCATCTCGGCCAGGACAGCCTGCTGGTCTTCCTCGTCGAGGTCTTCCAGCATGGCGACGGCATCGTCGGTATCGAGCTGTTCGGCGATGTCGGCCACTTCGCCGGCCGGCAGTGCCTCGACCAGTAGCTCGCGGACGTGATCGTTGAGCTCGGCAAAGACTTCCGAGCCCATCAGGTCGCTGATCGCCTTGGCCAGCAGCGGGCGCTCATCGGCTTCGAGCAGTTCGAACAGGTCGGCGATGTCGGCCGGGTGCAGCGGCTCGACTAGAGCATAGACCTCGTCGTTCTCGCCTGCGTCCAGCGCGTCGCGGACCCGGCGGATGAAGTCCTTCTTGAGGGTGTTTTCCTCGTCCAGGCTGTCATCCACGCGCACGGTTTCGTCCGCCGAGGTGACGGCGTCCTCAAGCACGGCGGTGGCGCGATCGTCCGGGGTCATGGCGGTGGTCTAGGCTGGTCGAAATCAAAAGCAACCGTCCAGACGGGTCGGGGGTGACTTTGTCCGCAGGCCCCCTATATCAGCGGGCAAATTGCAGGAGAGCAACCATGGCCGAGTACCTCACCCTTTCCCTGTCCAGCGGCGGCGACGTCAAGATCAAGCTGCGCCCCGACCTGGCCCCCGGCCATGTCGAGCGGATCGTCGAGCTGGCCAATGAAGGCTTCTACGACGGGGTGAAGTTCCACCGCGTGATCCCCGGCTTCATGGCCCAGGGCGGCTGCCCCAACGGCACCGGGATGGGCGGCTCCAGCAAGCCCGACCTGCAGGCCGAGTTCAACAACGAACCGCACGTGCGCGGGGTCTGCTCGATGGCGCGGACCAGCTATCCGCATTCGGCCAACAGCCAGTTCTTCATCTGCTTCGACGATGCGACTTTCCTGGACCGCCAGTACACCGTCTGGGGCGTGGTCGAGGAAGGCATGGAACACGTCGATGCCCTGCCCAAGGGCGAACCCCCGCGCGAGCCCGGCGTGATCCTGAAGGCGACCGTCAGCTAAGCAGAGGGTCGACTGCGGGTGCCGGAAACGGCGCCCGCAACGCCTGTTTCAACGGAACAGGTTCATCGCGCTGCCAATGCCGCTGGCAACATCGCTGGCGGAGATCGACTTGGCCACTTCCTTGCCGATCGCTCCGCCGGCGGCCATGGATGCGGCGCTGGCCGGAGTCAGTTCCATCGGCGTCTGGAGCGATTGCAGCCAGACCTTGCCCGGTCCGGTCAGCCGGGCGCACTCGGTATTGCGCACCCCGGCGATGCTGGATTTGATGGCCTGAAACGTCTGACCTGCAATTCCGGCACCAGGCATGGTCAGCTCATCAGTGTCGAACCGGACCTGCGGTTCGAACGCGGCGATGCAGCCGGGCTCGACATGGATCGATTCGCCTTCGCCCAGCGTCCGCTCGATCAGCGAGCCGCCGACATGGAGAAAGGCCCAGCCGGTTCCGGACAGGCGTTGCAGGATGAACCCGGCACCGCCGTCCAGCCCGGTCCAGAAGCTGGAAACCATCCGGACCGAAACGCTGATCCTCTTGGCCGCGGCCAGAAACGCGCCCTTCTGGCAGACCAGGCCGCCGCCCATTTCCTCCAGCCGGATCGGCAGGATATGGCCCGGGGTCTTGCCGCCCAGCCCGATCCGCGCCTTGCCGGTGCCGCAGTGGCGATATTCGCCCATGAACAGGCCTTCACCCGACAGTGCGTTGCTGCCGGCCGAGGCGATGCGCTGCAGCATGCCGCTGTCCTTGCCGTCGCCCAGGATCGCCTCGAAGCCGATCGCCTGATCCTTCCAGATCATGCAGCCGATTTCGGCGACGATCGCTTCGCCGGGATCGAGCTCGATCTCGACATACTGGTTGTCGCTGCCGCCGATGGCAAAGTCGATGTCGTTGACCATGGGCGCTGGCGAAGCGGCCGCTTCGGCCCGGGCCAGGTCGGCGGCTTCGGCAGCGGCGAGGGCCGCGGCGTTGCGGCGGCGTTCTTCCTCAATGAACTTGAGTGCGGCCGCGCTGAGGGTATTGGGCGAAGATGTCGGGGCGGGGGCGGCCTGGGCGGTGTCCTGCATGTTGTCCAGGCCGCGCCGTCCGAATCCGCCGGCGCGCGGCGGCACGCCAATCTGTTCGCCCAGTCCGCGCGTTCCCCACATATCGCTCATGGCTGCCCCCATCCGGCCGAAAAACCGGCACGATGGTTAACAGCCAATGCCTAAGCCTTTGCTAAGCCGGCGCTATCGGCACCCGGCGTACCCGCAGGACCTTGACCGGCGGGCTGAGCATCTGGCCCTTCATGAAGCCTTCGCCCAGCGTGGGCGAGCGCGGCGCGTCGAAGATCTTCAACGCCACGTCCATGCCGCTGACGACCTGGCCGAAGGCGCAATAGCCTGCGCGCTTTTCCGGATCGGGCGAATCCGGCACGGCATCGAAGCCTTCCAGATCGCTCATCAGGATCGAGAAGTCCGACCGCGCGGTGCCGGGCGCATTGCGCGCCATCGAGAGTGTTCCGGCCTTGTGCTTGATTCCGGTCACATTGGTCGGCTCGTGCGCGATCGGCGGGAGCAGCTTGGCCCCGTCGCGCACCCCGGCCTGGATCAGGCCATTGGGCGGGGTGCCCCAATCAAGCTTCATCGACCGGTAGAAAGCCATCCCGTCATAGCGGCGGCTGTCGACATAGCGGATGAAGTTCTTCACCGTGATCGGCGCCTGCTTGTGGAACAGGTCGGCCACGATGGTGCCCAGTTCGGTGACGATTTCCACCCGCACCACATCGCCCAGCGGCGCGGGCGGGGCCGGCTTTGGCGCAGACTTGCGGGGTTTGGCCGCGCCGGTCAGCGCGAACAGCATGGCGGGCAGGGCGGCAAGGACGAATCGGCGTTTCATGCCGCCAGTCTTGCCTACAATCCGGCTTTCACCAACCAGTCGTGAAAGATCCGCACAGAGCGCAGTTCCAGGGCGTGGGGGCGGCAGATGAACCAGTAGGAATAGGGGCTTTCGACCTCGACATCGAACAGCTTGGCCAGCCGCTTGTCCTCGCTGCGGTGGAAGTGGTCGTCGTGCATGATCGCAACGCCAAGGCCATTGGCGGCGGCTTCCAGGATCAACTGGCCGGAATCGTAATGGTCGATTGCCGCCGGTTGCAGCCCCGGCATCCCGATCGCGGCCTTCCACGCCACAAAGCTGTCGGGCAGTTCGGTGTGGATCAGGAAGGTTTGGCGCGACAGGGCTTCCTGATCGGGCTGCGGGCCGATTTCCTCCGCCAGCGCCTTCGATGTGAAGGCATAGACCCGGTTGTGATCCAGCCGCACCGCGTGGAACCCTGGTTCGGGCTGTTTCGACAGGACAATCGCGGCATCCAGCGTGTCGCCAACCCGGTGGTCGAGGTGCGGGCTGGTGTCGAAATCGATGTGCAGCCGGGGGTGCAGCTTGCGCAGTTCCGGCAGGCGCGGGAACAGGCGCTGGCTGCCGAACAGCGGCAGCAGGCCCAGGTGCAGGCGCAACACCTTGCTGTCTTCTACCTGGCCTTCCACTGCGGCTGCCAGTTCATCGAACTTCGGCCCGACCGCATTGTAGAAGGCATGGCCATCGTCGGTCAGCTTCATCGCCTGGTGCTGGCGGGTGAACAGCCGCTTGCCGATGAAATCCTCCAGCGCGGAAACCCGGCGGGACAGCGCGCTGGGCGAGAGGCCCAGCTCGTCCGCCGCTGCGCGGGCGGAACCGAGCCGGACAATCCGCACGAAAGCCTCGATCGCGCGCAGGGGAGGGAGCCGCCGGATCGCCAAGCGCCTAGTCCTCCGCCGCTTCGCCGGCCACCGGCGGGTGCAACCGCAGGCGGGTGACGCGCTTTTCGTCGCCGGCGATCACTTCCAGCTGCCAGCCGCTGTCATGTGCCAGCACCGCGCCGACCGGCGGCACCTGCCCGGCCAGCACGAAGGCCAGCCCGCCCAGCGTGTCGACATCTTCCTCGATCTCGCCGAGGCGCGCATCGACCCGCTCGCCTACGTCCTCCAGTTCGGCCCGGGCATCGGCTTCCCACAGCCCGTCTTCCAGCTGGATCAGCAGGTCGGTCGGGGCATCGTCGTGCTCGTCTTCGATCTCGCCGGTGATTTCCTCGACTAGGTCCTCGATCGTGATGATCCCGTCGGTGCCGGAGTATTCGTCCACCACCACGGCAAGGTGCGTGCGGCTGGCGCGCATGTCGTTGAGCACGTCAAGCGCGTTGCGGGCCTGCGGCACGAACAGGGGTTGGCGCATCAGCTGAGTCCAGTCCTTGGGCACCTTGCCCTGGGCCAGATAGGTGAAAACGTCCTTGATCAGCATCATGCCGACCACTTCATCCAGCGTCTCGCCATAAACCGGCAGGCGCGAATGGCCATGCTCGGCGAAAGCATCGACGACTTCCTGCCAGCTTGCGCTTCTGGGGATGGCAATAATCTGCCCGCGCGGAATCGCCACGTCGTCGGCGTCATGCTCGGAAAAGTGGAGCAGATTGCGCAGCATCTGCCGTTCAAGGGGCGACAGGTCGCCGTTGCCGGAATCGGCCTCGCCCTCTTCCTCATGCTCGTCGATCGCCTCTTCAAGCTGGGCGCGCAGCGATTGGTCGGCATCGCTTCCACGCAGGAAGCGGCGCATCATGCGGGTCAGCAGGCTTCTACTGTCCCCGTCTCCGGAAGATATGTCGGGCATCGCCCTGTTTCACAGTCCTGTATTGTTATTCGTGATCGCCATATGGGTCGGCAATGCCCAAAAGGGCAAGGGCCTTTATTTCCAGTTCTTCCATGGCGCGGGCATCCTGCGGCGATATTTCATGATCGTGCCCGGCCAGATGCAGCAGGCCGTGGATCAGAAGGTGCGCGGCATGATGTTCCAGGCTCAGGCCCTTGTCGGCCGCCTCGCGCGCGCAGGTTTCCAGCGCCAGAGCAATATCGCCCAGCATCTCCGGCGGGCCATCGGGGGATAGCGCCAGCAGATCCGCTCGCTCCAGCATCGGGAACGACAGCACATTGGTCGGCTTGTCCTTGCCGCGCCATTCTCGGTTCAGCGCGTGGACTTCCCCGTCATCGGCAAACAGCACCGATACCGAGAGACGCGGGTTGGCCAGTTCCGGCGCAACCCGTCCAAGCGCGGCCGCGGCATCCCCGGCCAGCGCCTCCCAGTCGGGCGGTGAAGGCCAGTCGGCTTCGACCGAGATGTCGAGTTCGGGCAAATCGGTCATGGTTCAGGGCACCAGCGTGGTGAACAGGAAGGTCGCCAGCAGTGTCAGGTGCAGCACGCCCTGAACCACCGTGGTCCGCCCCGTGCCAAGCGACAGCGATGTGACGAACAGGGTCAGCATCAGCAGCACGGTCGAAACTGCGGAGAGGCCCATGGCCAGTTGCAGGTCCAGCAACAGTGCGACCACGGTCACTGCCGGGATGGTCAGGCCGATCGTGGCCAGCGCCGATCCCAGCGCCAGGTTGAGGCTGGTCTGCAGGTGGTTGCGCCGGGCTGCACGCCAGGCGGCCAGGCTTTCCGGCATCAGCACCAGGGCCGCGATGATGATCCCGACCACCGCGCGCGGCGCACCGGCACTGTCCACCGCGGCGGTGATCTGGGGCGATAGCGCCTTGGCC
This sequence comes from Sphingomonadales bacterium, assembly GCA_017302615.1. Taxonomy (GTDB): domain Bacteria; phylum Pseudomonadota; class Alphaproteobacteria; order Sphingomonadales; family Sphingomonadaceae; genus Novosphingobium. The sequence continues at coordinate 61,486 of JAFLDB010000013.1, read as the reverse complement.
AGCAGTACCACCGCCACCAGCGCGGCCATCAGCAGTACGCTGCTCAGCGCCATGGTTCCGCGCGGCAGGGGGGCATAGTCCTCGGCCAGCACCGCGCGCTCGTTTTCGACATCGGGGTGGAGGAAGTATTCGCGGTGTCGCACGGTCTGCGCGACCACGAAGGTGGCATAGATAATCAGCGATACCGCCGCGACAAAGACGAGCTGCCCGTCGGTGTAGAACGGCCCGGCCGTGCTGGTGGTGTAATTGGGCAGGACCAGCGTCAGCACCGCCAGAACCGATACCATGGCCAGGCCGGCGCTCACCCCATAGCGGGTGAACTGCTGCTCGTGATGCTTGCTGCCACCGGTCAGCAGGCACAGGCCGATGATCCCGTTGAGCACGATCATCAGCGCGGCAAACACCGTGTCGCGGGCCAGGCCAGCCTGGCCGTCGCCGTTGGACAGCATCAGCGAAATGATCAGCGCGGTTTCGATCACCGTAACCGCCACTGCCAGGATCAGCGTGCCGAACGGTTCGCCAACGTGATGGGCAATCGTTTCGGCATGATGGACCCCGGCAATCACCGCGCCGATCAGCACCGCACCCAGCAACAACGTCAGTGCCAGCGAGGCCGATGGATCGAGCATCAGCGCTGCCAGCCCGAGCAGGGGCGCGGCAATCGTCCAGCGCGGAAGAGCGTTCAGCAGTTGCAGGGCGGGCGCGATGGGGTTCCTCCAGCGGTCAGGGGCATGCTTCCGCTAATATAGGAACGATTCGCAAGTTTGCGAGGGATTTGGCTTACCCCTCCTGCCCCTCATAAGCCTCGACTATCCGCCCGACGATCGGGTGGCGGACCACGTCGGCTGCGGTGAAGCGGGTCACGGCGATGCCTTCCACGCCCTCCAGCCGCTCGACCGCGTCGTTGAGGCCGCTCATCTTCGGGCCGCCGGGGATGTCGACCTGGCGGGGATCGCCGCAGATCACCATCCGGCTGTTCATGCCGAAGCGGGTCAGGAACATCTTCATCTGCTCGCGCGTGGTGTTCTGCGCTTCGTCCAGGATCACGAAAGCATCGGCCAGAGTGCGGCCGCGCATGAAAGCGATCGGCGCGATCTCGATCTCGCCGCTGGCGATGCGCCGCTCGACCTGTTCGGGCGGCATGCAATCGTAGAGCGCATCGTAGAGCGGACGCAGGTAGGGATCGACCTTTTCCTTCATGTCGCCCGGCAGGAAGCCCAGCCGCTCGCCCGCTTCCACCGCCGGGCGCGACAGGATCAGGCGCTGGACCGATCCGGTCATCAGCTGGCTGACCGCCTGGGCCACCGCGACATAGGTCTTGCCGGTGCCGGCCGGGCCCAGCGCGAAGATCACGTCGGTGCTGGCCAGCGCCTTCATGTACTCGATCTGGGTCGCGCTGCGCGGAACGATGGTTTTCTTGCGGGTGCGGATCATGATCGGCGGCGCGCCGTCATCGCCGCTGACGATGCCTTCCAGTGTCGGTTCGGCCGACATGACAATGATCGATTCGACCGCGCCGGGATCCAGTTCGTGGCCCTGCATCAGGCGCTGATGCATGGTTTTCAGCACGTCGCGGGCGCGGGCGACGCCGTCTTCCGGCCCTTCGATCTGCACCCGGTTGCCCCGCGCCGAGATGAATACGCCCAGCCGGTTCTCGATCAGCACCAGGTTGGCATCGAACTGTCCGAACAGCGCACCCAGCATGGTCGCTTCTTCGAACTCCAGCTCGGCCCGGGCGCGGGCGGGAGAAGGGCGGGTCGGCGCCTCGTGCCAGGCGCGGGCAGGTTTGCGGGCCATTTGCTCCTTTCAGGTTCGGCCAAAGCGGCCGCCGAGTCGGAAGGTTAGGCGCAAGGTTGCCGCGCGCAAGCGACGGATCGGTGACAGACGGTGGAAAACCGCTCAGCCGTGGACCGGCTGCAACAGTCGCGCCGAGAGCGAATTGGGTCCGGCCTCGGTCAGTTCCACCTCGACCAGATCGCCGATCGCCGCTTCCCCGCTGAAGTGGACCGATTGCAGCCACGGCGACTTGCCCAGCCACTGGCCCTCGTGCCGGCCCTTGCGTTCGACCAGCACGGTGCAGCGTTTGCCGACCGAGGCCTGGTTGAACGCCAACTGGTCACGATTGAGCGCGGCCTGCAGGCGTTGCAGCCGCTCGTCCATCACTTCAGGCGCGATCTGGTCGGGCATGGTTGCCGCCGGGGTGCCGGGGCGGGCCGAGTACTTGAAGCTGAAGCACTGGGCATAGCCGACCCGGTCAACCAGTCGCAGGGTATCCTCGAACTCGGCATCGGTCTCACCCGGAAAGCCGACGATGAAATCGCCCGACAGGGCAATGTCGGGTCGCATCGCGCGGACCTGATCGAGGATCCGCAGATAGCTCTCCGCCGTGTGGCTGCGGTTCATCGCCTTCAGCACCCGGTCGCTGCCCGCCTGAACCGGCAAGTGCAGGAATGGCATCAGTTTGGATACATCGCGGTGTGCCTCAAGCAGCCCTTGTGTCATATCGGTCGGGTGGCTTGTCGTATACCGGATGCGGGCCAGTTCGGGGATCGCGGCCAGTGCCTCGATCAGCTTTTCCAGCCCCCGGTTGCTCTCGTCCCGCCAGGCGTTGACGTTCTGTCCCAGCAGCGTGATCTCGCGCGCGCCGGCTTCGACCAACCTGTGAGCTTCGGCGACCAAGTCATTGAACGGGCGTGATATTTCCGCACCGCGGGTATAGGGCACAACGCAGTAGGTGCAGAACTTGTCGCAGCCTTCCTGGACGGTCAGGAAGGCGCTTGGCCCCACTTTGCGGCGGGCTGGCAGGGCATCGAACTTGGTCTCGGCCGGCATGTCGGTATCGACCGACCGCCGCCCCTCGACCGCGTCTGAAATCATTCCCGGAAGTCTATGATATGCCTGCGGTCCGACCACCATCGACACGGCCGGCGCGCGCTTCATGATCTCTTCGCCCTCGGCCTGGGCAACGCATCCCGCCACCGCGATCAGCGGCGCGGTGCCATCTTCCCGGCGAAGCCGGCCGATGTCGGAATAGACCTTTTCCGCGGCCTTCTCGCGGATATGGCAGGTGTTGAGCACGACGAGGTCGGCTTCCTCACCCTCGGGGGCGGGGGTGATGCCTTGCTGGGCCAGCAATTCCGCCATCCGTTCGCCATCATAGACGTTCATCTGGCAGCCGAAGCTTTTGACCCGGTAGGTCCTGGGGGGCGGGGTGGGGCGCATGGGAAGCGGCCTATAGTCCCTTGTCGGATGAATCCAAGCCCGGCGAATCCGGATCGCCGTTCTGCCCCGCAACATAGCGGACCGGGCCGACGTCATGGGCAAAGGGCCTGAGCGGCTTGCCCAGCGCGGCTTCCAGCGCGATTTCGATCCGGCGGCGGCTTTCGGCCGCAATCGCCTTGCGGCCGGGGTGCGGGCCGGGATCGAACGGTTCCAGAAAGTGCAGGTGCAGCGGGAAAGTGCCGCGCCGGGCCAGGATCCGCTTGGCGTTGTCGAGCCCGTGCTCCACTCCGACCCAGCCGATCCATTCGGCGATCTTGCCGTAATCGAGCATGACCGGCTGGACCAGGACGCCGGGCGGGGGCGGTTCCAGCACCCGCAGCAGCGCGGTCTTGAACGGCAGCAGGGACTGGCCGTCGGTGGTTGTGCCTTCGGGGAAGACGGTGATCGACCAGTTGTCGGCCAGCGCCTCGCGCAGCGCATTGATCTGCCCGGCCACGCCGTTGCGGTTCTCGCGCCGGACAAAGACCGTGCGGTTCAGCCGGCACAGCCAGCCGATCACCGGCACATCGGCGGCCTCCGCCTTGGCGACAAAGGCCGTGCCGCTGGCCCCCGCTATCGCCAGGATATCCACCCACGAGACATGGTTGGAAATGAAGAACACGTCACGCCGCAGCGGCACGCCGTGGCGCACGACCCGCGCGCCGACCACCCAGGTCGCCCAGCGCAGAAACAGCATCGGGAAGGGCGAACCGTAATGGACCGTGCGGTAGGCATAGTGCAGCGGCACCAGCACGATCAGCGACAGGATCAAAAGGGCTGCCCGTCGGGCGATCCGCAGCCAGCCGATCAGCGATATCGGTTCGGCCTGCCCCGCGGCAATCGCGGCGCGGCGGGCCGCGGCGCTCTCAGCCGTCACGGCCGATGCGCACCCCGAACAGTTCCATCCGGTGATCGACCAACCGGTAACCCAGCTTTTCGGCAATCTGGCGCTGGAGTGCTTCCAGTTCGGGATCGACGAATTCGATCACCTTGCCGGTTTCCACGTCGATCAGATGGTCGTGGTGGGCCTCTGGCGCGGCTTCATAGCGGGCGCGGCCATCGCCGAAATCGTGGCGGTCGAGAATCCCGGCCTCTTCGAACAGGCGCACCGTGCGATAGACCGTGGCGATCGAGATCTTGGGGTCGATCGCCGAGGCGCGCTCGTGCAGCGCCTCCACGTCGGGGTGGTCGGTCGCTTCCGACAGGACCTTGGCAATCACCCGGCGCTGCTCGGTAATCCGCAGGCCGCGTTCGGCGCAAAGGGCTTCGATGTCGATGGCTTGATGCACGAAATGTCCGTCCGGATAGAGAAAAGCCCGCCGATCATAGACCGGCAGGGCGATTCTTCAATGAGGTGTTGCAAGACCGGGCCGGAAGGCCCGGTCGAACCGACAATCAAGCCTTGGGCTTGCGGCCGCGCTTCTGGCCGGGCTTGCGGCCCAGACCGATCTTCTTGGCCAGGTCGCGACGCTTTTCGGCATAGTTGGGGGCGACCATCGGATAGTCGGCGGGCAGGTTCCAGCGCGCGCGGTACTGTTCCGGGGTGAGGTTGTAATGCGTCATCAGGTGCCGCTTCAGCATCTTCAGCTTCTTGCCGTCTTCCAGACAGACGATGTAGTCCGGCTTGACCGAAGCGCGGACCGAAACGGCCGGTTCGGGCAGCTTTTCTTCCACCGGCACAGCCTGACCCAGACCAGCCAGGGCCGAATAGACATTGCCGATCAGACCGGCGACATCTTCAACCGCGACACTGTTGTTGCTGACGTGGGCGGCGACGATGTCCGACGTCAGGGTGATGAGCATTTCGTTCATATCGGCATGGGTTGCATCCATGGCCTTGTCCTTCCGTAAGTGAGGTAACCCGTTACTGAAATTCTTTGTGGTCTTTGCTTATTGGGCGCGGACGTATCGCGAATAGTCGATATTGTCATATCAGACAAGTTCAGCGCCGAATTTGTAAACAGTGCAGTAACGAATTCAAACGCCTAGCGGCTGTCGCGGCTGCACAGACTAATTGAAATCCCGGCAAAAGGTGATGGCATCAAGCCGTTCGCCGCCCGGAGTCCGGTAATACTTGAGCCGCTCGCCGATCGGCGCGAAGCCGTGGGCGCGATAGAGCATCTCGGCCGGATTGCCCCGGCGCATTTCCAGCAACAGGCGCTGCGCCCCCCGGGCCCGCGCCTCTGCCGCCAGCCGATCGAGCAGACGGCTGGCCAGTCCCTTGCGGCGGTGGGCCGGATCGACGGCCAGCAGCAACAGTTCCTCTTCCTCGAACCCGTGGCGCGAAAGGAAGAACCCGGCCGCCGGTTCATCGCCCTGCGGTTCCCTGCCATCGGCCGAAACCAGGGCGTAGAAGGTGTGTCCCAGCAACAGCGCGTCTTCCACCTGGCGGCGGGTCCAGGCCTCGCCATACTCGGGCGGAAAGGCGGTCTGCATCACCGCCATCAGCCGGTCGATGTCGTCCGGCGGCGGGATCATGCCGCCCCGGGCAGGCGCGCATCGGGCGCACGGCCATAAAGCGGGGCGGTATCGGTGCCGAGCAGCCCGGGATCGAGCAGGGCGAAAGCCCGCGCATCGGGCCACAGCGGCAGGGCCGTGCCGCTGCCGCGCCGGGCGACCAGGGCCTCGGCCTGGCTGCCGGCAACCACCTCAGCCGCGCAGTCCAGCGCGGCATCCGGGGGCAGCGAGGCGAGCGCGGCCTGTGCCGCGCCGTCCGCGCCGAAGTGCTGGACGAACCATTCGCCGTGCCCGCCGGTGGTGCAGACTGTCACCGCCTTGCCCGGATGCTGGGCAGCGGCCATGGCGGCGATCAGGGCGAGGGTAGGATAGCCGACGAGGTCCACCTGCCAGGCCAGCGCCAGCGCGCGGGCGGCGGCCAGGCCGACGCGGACCCCGGTAAAGCTGCCCGGGCCCAGCGCCACCGCGATCCGGTCCGCACGGCCCTTGCCGGGCAGCGCCTGGATCATCGGCACAAGCAGTTCGGCATGGCCGCGGCCCAGCACGCGGCATTCCCCGGCGATCAGGGTATCACCGTCGAACAGGGCGACCGAGCAGGCCTCGGTCGCGCTATCGATTACCAGGGTTCTCATTCCGAAGCGTCTAGCGCTTCACGCCATGGAATTGAACTTGTCAAAATCCGGGCGCGGGCTGCGGTCGAAGATGCTGGCCGGATCGCCATAGCCCAGGGTCGAGATCATCACCGACTTGAAGTCCGGCTGGTCGGCAAAGAACGCCGCGTCCACGGCCTCGTTGGAAAAGCCGGTCATCGGCCCGGTATCGAGGCCCAGCGAGCGCGCCGCCATGATGAAATAGGCGGCCTGCAGCGTGGTATTGAGGAAAGCCGACTTCTCCCGCAGCGCATCGTTGCCGACAAACCAGGCGCGGGCATCGGTGTGCGGGAACAGCCAGGGCAGCTGTTCGTGGAACTGCAGGTCCATGGCGATGATGACCGAGACCGGGGCCTTGAGGATCTTCTCGCCATTGGCCGGCATGGTGCAGGCGGCCAGCTTCGCTTTGGCTTCGTCCGTGGTCACCCAGACCAGCCGCGCGGGCAGCTGGTTGGCGCTGGTCGGGCCCATCTTCATCAGGTCCCAGATCGCGTGGAGCTGCTCGGTCGAAACCGGCTTGTCGAGATAGCCGTTATAGGTGCGGGCGGTGCGGAACAGCTGATCGAGCGAAGCGTCGGGAAGCGGCTGGGACATGGAAACTCCGGTAATCTGAAAGGTCGATGGAAGCAGCCGGTCAGGCCGCGCGCACTTCGCTCACCTCGGGGACATAGTGCTTGAGCAGCGTTTCAATCCCGTTCTTGAGCGTGGCGGTGGAGCTGGGGCAGCCCGAGCAGGCGCCCTGCATGGCAAGGTAGACCACGCCTTCGCGGAAACCGCGATAGACGATATCGCCGCCGTCATTGGCCACGGCCGGGCGGACGCGGGTTTCGATCAGGTCCTTGATCTGGGCCACGATCTCGGCATGGGCCGGATCATCGCCGAAATCGTCCTCTTCTTCGGCCGGGACGACGATGCCGCTGGCGCTGGGAGCGTGGAACAGCGGGGCCTGGGTGATGAAGTGATCGAGCAGGATCGCCACCACCTGCGGCTTCAGGGCCGACCAGTCGACCCCCGGTGCCGCCGTTACCGCCACGAAATCGCGGCCGAACAGCACGCCCGTCACATCGCCCAGGTCGAACAGGGCCGAGGCCAGCGGGCTGGCTGCCGCCTGCTCCTCATCCCGGAAATCGCGGGTGCCGGCGTACATCACTTCCTGCCCGAGCAGAAACTTGAGCGTGGCGGGGTTGGGCGTGGTTTCGGTCTCGATGAACATGGGGCGGATGTAGGGACGGGGGGCGGGCGGGGCAAGGGGTCAAAGGGGCAGGAGGACTGGCCGAACCTGACTAAGTTCACAGGGTTCAAACCGGAAAAAACAACCCGGGTCACTTTATGTCACCCTGTGTCACCTTGCGTTACTCTTGCGGTACAGGGTGGACCGCATCGGGCTGGGGATTCAGGCTGAGAAAGAGCAGCCGCAACTTTGGCAGAGGGCGGGGAAGTAGGAAAATGGTTTGACGGGATACCGGGGGCAGGTCCGGTTCCGAACCTGCCGTCGGCGGCGTTCAGCGCGGAAACAGCGCGGAAATCCTGCCCATGCTGGAAAAGATCCGGCGGTCCATGACTTCGCGGAACGCGGCTGCCGGCACCGCGGCCTGGCAAGCGGCTTCGCCGGATCGGCCGGGCGGCACATCATAGGCCAGCACGGCCGGCTTCACGTCGGCGCTGGGGGGCTTGCTGCCGAATGTCCCGGCGGCCCATTGCATTTGCCGCCCGCTGCCCGGAGCGAGATAGATGCCAAGCTGCCCCGCGTTGCTGCTCTCGCTGCCTTGCAGTCCGCTGAGGGCAATGCCGCCATGGCCGACCACGCACATCGCCTGGTTGCTGGAATTGTGGATCCAGGCCAGCGTGTAGATCCAGCCCGGACGGACTGCCACCGCGACGGTCAGTTCCAGCGGGCCGTGACGAAACGTTTCATCGTCATTCAGCTGGGATGTCCAGCCCCGCGGATCGGTGGTGATGCCGCGCCGGCCGAGCTCGGCGCGCAGCGCCGTTGCGGCGCGGGACTTCGCAGCCGGATAGGACACTGTGGCCGTATCCCTGCCTTCCAATCGCGCTCGCAGGAGCGGATCGATGGCATCGCTGCTCTGCTCCCACGGCAGCGCATCCCACACAGCCATGAACCACGGCGCGCGGCTGGTGCAGAACCGGCCGTCGGCGGCTGTCATGTCGGGCGACCAGACCAGCAGCGCCGTATCGACGCCGACTTTGCCTTTGACCGGGGTGCGTGAAGAATAGGTGGTGATCGATTCGGAACTGCCGGGCTGGATCAACAGGTTCTTCTTCGAGTTGTCGACCGCCAGCCGCCCGGAAAGGGCGCCCGGTCCCGGCTGCTGCCTTGCCCGAACACAGATCGGGACGGCGCTTTCGTTGTAGATGCGCGCCAGGGACAGCATCTGATAGCGGCGGCCATCGCTGGCATGAAACCCGCCCAGTGACATGGTGATGCCGGGGAGGACCTGCACGTCGTCCTGTTCCAGCCACCGCGAATAACGGCGCAAGTCGGCATCCGAAAAGTTGCTGAATTCCCCGCGCAGCATCTCGTTCGTGCGGTTGCGCGCCTCTGCGGGAGCGGTGACGGACAGTACGCCAAGAACACAAAGAAGGGCGAAAGCGCGGTTGAATGGCGAGATCATGGGCGCAGAGGCTGACGGCGCGGGCGCGACGTGGCAAGGGCGAAGGATGCGGCCTGCCCCAAGGGGCTGTGCGGGCGGGGGTGGGCCGCCATATTCACTGGCCCTTCACAATGCCGCTGCCTATAGTCGCTCCCCTATGCTCAAGCCGTTCCGCGCCCTGCGCAATTTCGCCCTGATCCTGCCCGCCTTCGCGATGATTGCCGCGCCTGCCCTTGAGGCGGCAACCGCGAAGCAGAAGCGCCCGGTGGCCGCCGCGCGCAAGGCCCCGGCCAAGGCGCCGGCCGCCGCTCCGGCGGTGAAGTGCGATCCCAATACCCCGTGGCTTTATCGCTGCAGTGACATCCCGATCGACAAGGAATGGCAATTCGGCGAACTGCCCAACGGGGTGCGCTATGTCGTGCGCAAGAACGGGGTTCCGCCGGGCCAGGTGTCGATCCGGGTGCGGATGGATGTCGGCTCGCTGTACGAACGGGATCACGAACGCGGCTATTCGCACCTGCTGGAACACATGGTATTCCGCCAGTCGCGCTATCTGGGCGATGGCGAGGCGATCCCGACCTGGCAGAAGATGGGCGCGACTTTCGGCAGCGATACCAATGCCGAAACCAGCCCGATCGCCACGACCTTCAAGCTCGACCTGCCCAACGCGACCGAGGCAAGCTTTGACGAATCGATGAAGCTGCTGTCGGGCATGATGATCGCCCCGGTGCTGAGCGAGAAGAACGTGCGGACCGACGTGCCGATCGTGCTTGCGGAAATGCGCGAGCGTGGTGGCACGGCCAACCGCGTGTTCGAACAGAGCCAGCAGACCCTGTTTGCCGGGCAGAAGCTGGCCGTGCGCCCGGTGATCGGCACCGAAGCGACCCTGACCGGCGCGACCGGGGCTTCGGTCTCGGAATTCCACCGCCGCTGGTACCGCCCGGAAAACGCGGTGATCATCGTGGTGGGCGATCTGCCGCCCGCGGCGATGGAGGCGGCCATCGCCAAGTGGTTCAGCGAGTGGCAGGGCGTCGGCCCGCGCGAGCCGGAACCGCCGTTCGGCGATCCGCGCGCGCCAATGGGCGCCAAGGGAATCGCCCCGGTCGGCGAAACGCGGGTGATCGTGGAGCCGGGCATGCCGCGCTCGTTCACTTACGCGATCCTGCGCCCGTGGCGGCCGGTGCGCGATACCATTTCCTATAACCAGGGGATCATGATCGACAGCCTAGCCCAGGCGATCATCAATCGCCGACTTGAAGCCAAGGCGCGGGCCGGGGGATCGTTCCTGGTCTCGATGGTCAACAAGGAGAAGGTCGTCCGCTCGGCCGATGCCACCTATGTGATGATCACGCCGCTGGGGCCGGACTGGCGATCGGCGCTGCGCGATACCCGCGGGGTGATCGCCGATGCCATGGCCAAGCCGCCGACCCAGGAAGAAATCGACCGCGAAGTGAAGGAATTCGGCGTCGCTTTCGAAAGCAGCGTCGAACAGCGCCGCCTTCAGCCCGGGGCCAAGCTGGCCGACGACATGGTCACCGCGCTCGACATCCGCGAAACGATCGCCTCGCCCGAAACGGTGCTGCAGATCTTCAATTCCTCGAAGCCGCTGTTCACCCCGGCCAATGTCCTGGCCCGGACCCGGGCGATGTTTGGCGGGAACGTGACCCGCGCGGTCTATGTGACGCCCGATGCGGCGGAAGCGACCCCGGCCGCGCTGCGCACTGCGCTGTCCGCCCCGGTTGCCGCCAACACCGGCGCACGGCTGGCGGCGGCGAGCGTCAAGATCAGCGACCTGCCGGCGATTGGCGCTCCGGCCACGCCGCTGGCCGACAAGTCGACCGGGCTGCTGGAAATCCGCCAGATCGACTATGCCAACGGGGTCAAAGTGATCCTCTGGCCGACCGAGGACGAACCCGGCCGGGTGACGCTGAAGGTCCGCTTTGGCGCGGGCTGGCGCGCGTTCAACGACAAGACCGCGCCCTATGCCACGCTGGGCGAGATGGCGCTGGTCGATGCCGGGGTCGGTCCGCTCGACCGCGAGGCGATGGACCGGGCGACGACCGGCCGCAAGATCGGCTTCAATTTCGAGATCGAGGACACGGTCTTCGCTTTCAAGGCCGATACCCGCGCTTCCGACCTTGACGATCAGTTGCTGCTGATTGCCAGCAAGTTCTCCTCGCCGCGCTGGGATGCCAATCCGGTGCTGCGCGCCAAGGCGGCGGCCAAGATCAGCTATGAACAATACGGCGCCAGTCCGCAGGGCGTGCTGGAACGCGACCTCAAGTTCCTGGAGCGCGGCCGCGATCCGACTTTCCGCACCCCGACCCCGGCCGAGATCGACGCGACCACGCCGGCGGGCTTCCGTCAGGTGTGGGAACCGATCCTGAAGCAGGGGCCGATGGAGATCCACCTGTTCGGCGATTTCGACAAGGACAAGGCTCTGACCGCGCTCAACCGCACTTTCGGAGCCTTGCCGCCGCGGGGCGATTATCCGGCCGGCACTGCCGGGCTGGAGGCCCGCACCCTGCCGCCCTCGACCGAACCGATCGTGCTCTATCACAAGGGCGATGCCAACCAGGCCGCCGCGCTGATCGGTTGGCCGACCGGCGGCGGCATGGCGCAGCTGCGCGAAAGCCGCCAGCTGGAGATCCTGACCCAGGTGTTCAACAACCGCCTGATGGACAAGCTGCGCGAAAAGCTGGGCGAGGCCTATTCGCCGCAGGTGGTCAATTCCTGGCCGCTGGAACTGCATGACGGCGGCAACATCTTCGCGATTGCCAACCTGCAGCCGAAATCGGTGCCGGTGTTCTTCGCCACGGCCGAGGAAATCGCCACCGATCTGGCCACCAAGCCGATCACGGCGGAGGAACTGGCTCGGGTCACCGAACCGCTGAAGCAGGGACTGACCCGTGCTTCGTCGTCCAGCGCGTTCTTCATGTACCTGATCGAGGGGGCGACCACCGACCCGACCCGCTACCGTTCGGTCCGCACCTTGCTGAGCGATTACACCGTGACCACGCCCGAGGCGATGCAGGCCCTGGCCGCCAAGTACCTGGCCCCCGGCAAATCATGGCGGATCGCCGTGATCCCGCAGGGCCAGAGCCTGGCCCAGATGCCGGTCCCGGCCAGCCTGGCCGCACCGGCGACGCGCTGATCGCTGCGCAGCATCCGCGCAACATTATTGCCCGATTGGACTGATCGGGTTTGCATGTTTTGCATTTGCGGCCAAGGGCGGCTATGGGCCGCGCTTTGCCGATGACTGGAGTGATGAAACGTGGCGAGTAACTGGACCCCCGATAGCTGGACGGCCATGGAAGCACGGCACCTGCCGAGCTATCCCGATGCCGCTGCGCTGGACAAGGTCACGGACACGCTGACCACCTTTCCCCCGCTGGTTTTTGCCGGGGAAGCCCGCGCGCTGAAGGCCGATCTGGCCGAAGTCGCGGCGGGCAAGGGTTTCCTGCTGCAGGGCGGGGACTGCGCCGAAAGCTTTGCCGAATTCCACCCCAACAACATCCGCGACACGTTCCGCGTGCTGCTGCAGATGGCCGTGGTGCTGACCTTCGCCAGCAAGCAGCCGGTGGTGAAGGTGGGCCGTATGGCCGGCCAGTTCGCCAAGCCGCGCAGCTCGCCGGTCGAGGTGCAGGGCGGGGTCGAACTGCCCAGCTATCTGGGTGACAACATCAACGGGATCGATTTCACCCCTGAAAGCCGCATCCCCGATCCGCAGCGCCTGATGCAGGCCTATTCGCAAAGCGCCGCGACGCTCAACCTGCTGCGCGCCTTTGCCAATGGCGGCTATGCCAACCTGCGCCAGGTCCACCAGTGGACGCTCGATTTCATGGGCCGCAGCCCCTGGGCCGCGCGGTTCGAGGAAATCAGCACCCGGATCGGCGAGGCGCTGGACTTCATGGAAGCCTGCGGGATCGATCCGCGCACCGTGCCGCAGCTGCAGGGCACCAGCTTCTACACCAGCCATGAGGCGCTGCACCTGCCCTATGAGCAGGCCATGACCCGGCGCGATTCGCTGACCGGGGACTGGTACGATACCAGCGCCCACATGCTGTGGATCGGCGACCGGACCCGGTTCGAGGGATCGGCCCATGTCGAATTCCTGCGCGGGGTGGGCAACCCGATCGGTTTCAAGTGCGGGCCTTCGCTGGCCCCGGACGAACTGCTGCGCCAGCTCGACACGCTCAACCCCGCGCGCGAGGCCGGCCGGATCACGCTGATCAGCCGCTTCGGCGATGACAAGGTGGAGGCCGGCCTGGCCCCGCTGGTCCGCGCGGTGAAGCGCGAAGGCCATCCGGTGGTCTGGTCCTGCGATCCGATGCACGGCAACGTGATCAAGGCCGACAGCGGCTTCAAGACCCGGCCGTTCGACCGGATCCTGAACGAGGTGCGCGGCTTTTTCGCCGTCCACCGCGCCGAAGGCACCCATGCCGGCGGCATCCACATCGAGATGACCGGCCAGGACGTGACCGAATGCGTTGGCGGGGCCGTGGCGATTTCTGATGCGGCGCTGGCCGATCGCTATCACACCCACTGCGACCCGCGCCTCAACGCAGCGCAGTCGATTGAACTGGCGTTCTTGCTGGCCGACATGCTCAACCAGGAAGCGGTCGACCGCGCCCAGCGCGCGGCGTGATCACCCGGCAGCTGCTTGGCACGGCGCAGGTCCCCGGAGGTGAGGAGCTGAAGCTCTTCGCTCACGGCCGCGATTTCATGATCGTGATGGGCCATAACGAGCTGATGAGCACGCGGATGCGCGGCTCGGAGGAAGCGCTGGCGACCCTGACGCTCGACCGGCTGAAGGGCCGCAGCGATCCGCACCTGCTGATCGGCGGTTATGGCATGGGCTTCACCCTGCGCGCGGCGCTGGCCCGGATGGGGCCCAAGGGGCATTGCACCGTGGCGGAGCTGATGCCGGAAATCATCGAATGGGCGCGCGGGCCGATGGCCGAAGTCGCCGCCGGCTGCCTCGATGATCCGCGCGTCACGCTGCGGATGGGCGACGTGGCCGAAACGATGCTGCTGGCGCCCGACCCGTTCGATGCGATCCTGCTCGATGTCGATAACGGCCCGGACGGGGTGGTGCGGGAAGAGAACAACCGGCTCTATTCCAAGTCCGGCCTGCACAATGCGCGCAAGGCGCTGGCCCCTGGCGGGATCCTGGCGGTGTGGTCGGCCTTTCCCGATCCGAAATTCACCCGCCGCTTGCAGGATGTCGGTTTCGCGGTCGAGGAAGTGGAAGTCCGCGCCCGCTATGACGCGCAGGGCAAGGGCAAGGGCCCGCGCCACGTGATCTGGTTCGCGCGGGTCTAGCTACCGTTATGGACCATCAGTGCGGACACCTCGCGCACCAGCTTGGCGGCAAGGATCGCGGTGCGCTCGTTCTGGTCAAAGCGTGGATTGAGCTCGACAATGTCGGCGCCGACAATCGGCGCGGTCTGGCGGCGCAGCACGGCCAGCACTTCGCGCAGGGTCAGCCCGCCCGGTTCCGGGTGGGATACGCCGGGGGCTTCGGCCGGGTCGATCCCGTCAAGGTCGATGCTGATGTAAAGCGGCCCGGCCAGCACCGGGACCATGCCGGGGGCAAAGTCCGCCATCGGTACGATCTCCACCCCGAAGCGCCCGGCCTGGGCGCGGCAATGGGCATTGAGCGTGCGGATGCCGACCTGGACCAGCCGGCTGGCCAGCCCAGCTTCCATGATCCGCGCGAAAGGCGATGCGTGGCTGCGCGGATTGCCGCCGAAGTCGTCGTAGAGGTCCGGGTGGGCATCGAAATGCAGGATCGTGACCGGCCCGCACGCGGCATGAACGCCGCGCACCACCGGGTGGCTCATCGCGTGATCCCCGCCCAGCGCCAGCGGCGTGGCGCCCGAGCGGATCGACGCTTCCACCGCCTCGGCAATCACCGCATCGTCGCCGGCATCCTCGCGCAGGTAGAGATCGCCCCGGTCACGCAGGTCGAAATCGATCCCGATTTCCTGCCCGTCCTCGCAGGCCAGGTTACCGCGGTCGGACCACAAGGCGCGACGGATGGCATTGGGGGCCAGGGCCGGTCCGCGCTCGAACGAGGAATTGCTGTCGCTCGGCAGGCCGATCAGGTCGATGACGGGCAGGGGCATCACGGAAGCAGCAGGGTGGAACCGGTGGTCCGCCGCGCTTCCAGATCGATGTGGGCCTGGGCGGCATCGGTCAGGGCATAGGTCTGGCCGACGGTGATGGTCAGCTTGCCGCTGCCGACCATGTCCCACAGCTTGGCCGCGCCGGCGGCGGCTTCGGCCGGATCGCGGTAGTAGTCGTAAACGCCGGGGCGGGTGACGAACAGCGATCCGCGCGTCGCCAGATCGCGCAGGGCAACGCCGGTCACCGGGCCGCTGGCATTGCCGAAGCTGACAATCGTGCCGCGCGGGGCCATGCTGTCGAGCGAGGTCTGCCAGCTAGCCGCGCCGACCCCGTCATAGGATACGGTCACGCCGCGCCCGCCGGTCGCCTCGCGGACCTTGGCGACCAGATCCGGATCGCCGGACAGGAACACCAGTTCCGCCCCCGCTTCCTGGGCCAGCCGGACCTTGGACGGCGCGCCGACCGTACCGATCACCCGCACCCCGCGCGCTTTAAGCCATTGCACTAGCAGCAGGCCGACGCCCCCGGCCGCAGCCGGAACCAGCGCCCAGCCGCCGGGGGCAACCGGCGCGACGCGTTCAGCCAGGGCCTCTACAGTCGCGCCTTTCAGGAACACGGCGGCGGCGGTCTGGCTGTCGATCCCCTCGGGCAGCGGGAACAGTTCCGCCGCCTTGGCGATCCGCGCCGTGGCATAGGCCCCCGGCGTGCCGCCAAAGCTGGCCGCGCGTTGACCGGGGACCAGATGGGTCACCCCTTCGCCCACCGCCTCGACCACGCCGGCCGCTTCGAACCCCAGCCCGCCGGGCAGCCGCATCGGGTAAAGCCCGGTGCGCAGGTACGTATCGATGAAATTGAGGCCGACTGCCTCGTGCCGGATCAGCACCTGGCCGGGGCCGGGCGCGGGCAAGCTCACCTCGTGCCACTGGATCACTTCGGGGCCGCCGGTCTGCTCGATGAAGGCCTGGGTCGCGCGCATGGTTCTCTCCCTGTGTCGGGAAAGGCTGTAAGCTGACGATCACGGAAAGCGCAAGCCGCGCTGCATCCTGGCTGGGGCGGAAGGATTCGAACCTTCGCATGGCGGTACCAAAAACCGCTGCCTTACCGCTTGGCTACGCCCCAGCAGGAGGCGTGCCTTTAGCAGAGCGGACGGCGATGAAAAGGGGGCAACGCGCCGCTTTGGGCCGGGATTAACATGCGATCCCGGCCCGTTCCGCGCGCGGCTGGTCAGTTGAAGAAATCCACCACGTGATAGAATACCCGCCCGCGTGCGCCTTCAAGGCTGCCCGAAGGGGCCCGGAGCGAAGGCGGAGAGGCTCCGGGTCCGCCAGGAGCGCCACCGTGTGCCCCACCGGACGAGCAGAAGCCCGGAGCCGAACCCCGTGCACCCCCGCCCGCGCCAGCGCCCGGATCACCGTGTCTGCCGCCTTCGCCGGGCAAGCCGCCACGGCTGCGGACCCGTACGTCCTTGATCGCATCGACTGTCGATTGCGGGACAATGAACACGATATTGGCTCCATTGCCGCCATTTCCACCGACACCGCCGGGACCGAAGTCACCACCCGCACCGCCGTTTCCACCGGAGCGCGGGCCGCGCAGGCAGGAGATGCGACCGCTTGCGCCGTGGCGCCCATCCTGGCCGGGCTGGCCGTTCTGGCCCCGGCCGCCGTTGCCGCCCATCCCGCCGTCGATTCCGTCGACATTGATGCGCAGATCACTGAAATCCGCCGGACCTCCGGTCGACTGGCGGATCGAGCCGACGACGATGTAGACTGTCGGCAACTTGCGGATCAGGCCGGGAGTGCCGGCTGCGCCGCGCGCGCCCTTGGCACCAGGCGCGCCATTGCCGCCTGAACGCGGCAGCTGCGCCAAAGCAGGCGGGGGAGGCCCACCATTGGTCCCGTTGCGCGCGGCCCGGTCGCGGAATTCGATGTTCGCCTTGAAGCTGGGGCCGGACAGCCGAAGTTCCTTGGCGACGATGAAGATCGCGTCGCGGTCGCCCGCCAGCAACTGCATGGTCGCGCCATCGTCGAACCGCAGGGTGTCGACATGGATGACCTGATCATCGATGCGCTGGGTGCCGGAAATGCTCAGGATTTCGCGGGCAGGCATTCCGGCGATGGCCTGTTTCGCCCGCGATGCCGCCAATTGCGGATCCTCTTCGCTGGGGATTGAAGAAGCTGCTGCGGTCTCATCGGCATCAACCGCCCGCACCGCCACCGGGGCGGCAAAAGCGGCTAGGGCGATTAGCGGCAGGCTGGCAAGGACGATACGGCGCATAAGGGCAAACTCCTCAGTTGATGAGGAGTCCTGCCTAGCTGGCCAGCGCTGTTGCCGCCGTGATGCCGGTCACGCCGTGCCGGTCACTTAGCGTCCTTGTCCAGCGCGTCGAAATCAGCCGCCGAATGGCGTTCAATGAGGCCGTTTTGCAGGTTGACCTTCTGGCCCCGTTTCACGGCCGGGCGGGCCAGGATTTCCTCAACCCAGCGACCGACGTTGGTATATTCGTGCATCGACAGGAAAGTGGCCGCGTCATTGTAGGCAAAGCCGCGGTAGAGCAGGCCGAACCAGGCATAGACCGCCATGTCGGCGATGGTGTATTCGTCCCCGGCGAGATACAGGCTCTGCGCCAGCCGTTGGTCGGCGACATCGAACAGGCGCTTGGTTTCCATTGAATAGCGATCGATCGCATATTCGATTTTGATCGGTGCATAGGCATAGAAATGCCCGAACCCGCCGCCGATGAACGGCGCACTGCCCATCTGCCACATCAGCCAGCTGAGGCATTCGGCCCGGCCCTTGGCATCGGTGGGGATGAAGGTGCCGAACTTTTCCGCCAGGTGCAGCATGATCGCGCCGCTTTCGAACACCCGGAACGGTTCCGGCCCGGACCGGTCGAGAAGTGCGGGGATCTTCGAATTGGGATTGAGCGCGACAAAGCCCGAGCCGAACTGGTCGCCATCGCGGATATTGATCAGCCAGGCATCGTATTCCGCCCCGCTGTGGCCGGCTTCCAGCAGTTCCTCGAACAGGATCGTCACCTTCTGCCCGTTGGGCGTGCCGAGCGAATAGAGCTGGAAGGGGTGCTGGCCGACCGGAAGTTCCTTCTCCGTCTGGGCCCCGGCGGTCGGGCGGTTGATGCTGGCGAACTGCCCGCCGTTTTCCTTGTTCCAGGTCCAGACCGGGGGCGGGGTATATTCGGCGTCGGCCATCGGCAAATCCTCTTGCTGTATTTGGCGCAAGTGATTGGCGCTGGGCGGCGCCGCGGTCAATCCCGAAGGGACAGGTCGCCGCAGCGGGGCAAGCGGTGTAAGGACAGCCAACGTCCATCGGCTAGAAAGGTCCGCCATGGCCCGTCATCCGTCCATTCCCGCCGCCGAGCTTAGCGCCGCCTTGCCCGCCGGGCTTGCGATCCTTGTCACCGGCGGCACCGGCTTTGTCGGGCGGCGGCTGGTCGAGGCGCTGGTCGAGGGCGGGCACCGCGTCACCGTGCTGACGCGCGATCCCGGCGCCGCGAAAGGCCTGCCCCGTCAGGCGCGTCTGCTTGGTTCCCTGGCAGGGGTCGAGCCGGGCGAGCGGATCGACGCCGTGGTCAACCTGGCCGGGGAACCGATTGCCAACGGCCTGTGGAC
The DNA here is from genome assembly GCA_017302615.1 of Sphingomonadales bacterium. Taxonomy (GTDB): domain Bacteria; phylum Pseudomonadota; class Alphaproteobacteria; order Sphingomonadales; family Sphingomonadaceae; genus Novosphingobium. The sequence continues at coordinate 42,745 of JAFLDB010000013.1, read as the reverse complement.
CAGGGCCAAGCGCGAACGGATCATCGAATCGCGCCGCGCGGTAACGCGCGAATGCGTGGCGCTGATGGAGCGGCTGGAGCGCAAGCCTGCCGCGTTCGTCTCGGCCTCCGCGATCGGCTGGTACGGCCTTCATGGCGACGAGGAACTGGACGAGCACGCCAGTGGCAACGACTGCTTTTCTCGCCAGGTCTGCGTGATCGCCGAAGCCGAGGCCAGGCGCGCCGAGGATCTGGGCGTTCGCACTGTTCGCCTGCGGATCGGGCTGGTGATCGATGCCGGGGGCGGGCTGCTGCAGCGCATGGTCCTGCCATTCAAACTGGGGCTGGGAGGGCCGTTCGGGCGCGGGCAGCACTGGATGAGCTGGATCCACCGCGACGATCTGGTCCGGCTGATCTGCCATGCCATTGCCACGCCGGGCCTGTCCGGCCCGGTCAACGCCACCGCGCCGGAACCGGTTCGCAACAGCGATTTCACCCGCGCCCTGGGCAAGGCGCTGAACCGGCCGGCCGTCATTCCCGTGCCCGCCGCGCCGCTGCGCTGGGTGGCCGGGGACCTGGCGAGGGAACTGCTGCTGGGCGGCCAGCGGGTGCTGCCCGCCGCCGCGCTGCGCAGCGGTTTCAGCTTTGCCTATCCGGATCTGACCGGCGCGCTGAAAGCGATTTTCCGGAAGATCTAAGCCTTCAAGTGCTGCCACGGCCCGGTGATCGCCAGCGTCGTGGTCGGGCTGTAGAGGTTGACGAACAGCACCTTGCCATCGGGCGAGAAGCAGGCCCCGGCCGGTTCGGTTTTCAGCCGCACCCGCGCGAAATCATAGGGCAGGCCCGCCGGGGTCAGCCCGCGCAGGTGGTTTTCGGCATCGTCGGTGTACTGGTCCTCGCAGACGATCAGGTGGCCGCCGGGCGAAACAGTCAGGTTGTCGCCATAGTTGAACTGGGCCGGATCGGTCGATTCGAAGAACAGCTGCAGCCAGTCCCCCTTGGGGTCCAGCCGCAGGCGGAACACCTGGCCCAGCTTGGCCTTGCCGCCCGACGTGCAGACGAAGAACAGCTCGCTTACCCCGTCCTTGCCTAGGCCCATCTCGATGCCCTCACCGCGCGAGAAGACCATCGCGCCCGCCGCCGCGCCGCGCTGGCGCAGGTCGTCGTTCGGGCTTTCCGGATCGTCGAGGTCGATCCAGCGGACCTTGGCCCAGCCGCCCGGCGCCGGCCCGCCAGCCGGTTCGCCTTCGGCCAGGGCAAGGGCCTGAAGCTTGCCGCCCTTGGCCAGCTGGCCGGGGACAGCGGGGATGAAGCGATAGAGCAGGCCGTCGCTGCGGTCCTCGGTCTGAAACACCATGCCGCTGACGGGATCGACCACCGCAGCCTCGCGGTTGAAGCGGCCCATGGCCTTGAGCGGCACCGGCGTGACCGGGCCGGTGGCATTGGCCGGCACTTCGAAGGCCCAGCCGTGGTCCTGCTGGGCCTTGGGCCCGGCGCGGGTCACGTCTTCCTCGCAGGTCAGCCAGGTACCCCACGGGGTGACGCCGCCGGCGCAATTGCGGATCGTGCCGGACAGCGAACGGAACTGGCGTTCCACTTTCAGCGTTTTCGCATCCAGCACGATGTTGGTGGTGCCGCCGGGCATCGGGCTGCCATCGGGCATCCGGTCAAACGTCGCACCGGTGGCGCCGCCGCTGTCCTTGCCGGGGCGCAGTTCGTGGTTGCGGACCAGCGCGAGCTTGCCGCCGGGCAGGGCAAAGCAGCCCATCCCGTCGGCCGCGTCGGGCACCCGCCCGCCATCGGTCATGGTGTCGCCCAGCCGCGAGATCACCCGGTAGGAGAAGCCCTTCGGCAGATCGAGCAGCCCGCCCGGATCGGGCAGCAGCGGGCCATAGGGATCGGCCGAGGGCGTGCCGCCCGGAACCGCGGCGTTGCAGCCATTGGCGACCAGCCCGCCAAAGGCGATCGAGGTGGCGGAGAGGAAACGGCGGCGGTCGAGTGCGAAGGTCATGGCGCTATCCTGAATGAGAGGCGGCCCGGCGTCCAGAGGAGGCCGGGCCGCAGTCCGCTTTGGCCAGCGGAATGTTTCAGGGATATGACCGGATCAGGCCGGCGGCGCACCCTTGGGGGCGGGGAACTGCTGGCGGCACAGCTGGACCAGCGGACGCACCGCCTCGGTCACGCCGCCAAGGTTCTCCTTCATGCTCGGCCCGACCACTGAGGTATCGAACTTGGTGGTCAACGCCCACTGCCGCTCGATATTGGCGCAGCCCTTGCTCATGTCCGGCTCGTTGAGCTGGATCAGCGAGGTTGAGCGACCCATCTCGACCGCGAATTCGTAGAACAGGTGGACCTGCTTTTCACCCGGCGTGGCCTTGGGGTTCTTGCGGCGATAGTCGGCCAGTTCGGTCAGCGCCTTCTGGCAGGCGTCAAAGCGCTGCTGCGCCGGCAGGCTGTTGGCCTGGTCGCCGCCGATGCAATCGTCAAAGGCCGGAGTGGACATCTTGGCCAACAGCGCATCGGCATCGGTGTCGGTGATCGACTGCGCCAGCGCGGGCGAAGCGGACAGGCCCAGGGCCAGGGCGGCGGCAAACAGAACGCGCATGATCGGAAAACTCCCCTATCGGCCCGGATCGGCCTTCACTGCGGCGGACTGGCACAGTCCGCCTGCACGGGAAGTGAATAGCAAATGCGCGGTCCGCGCAATTGCAGATTTGCGTCAACCGATCCGGTGGACCCAGCCGTGGCTGTCCGGCTCTTCCCCGCGCTGGATCGCGGTGAGGCGGGCTTTCAGCTTGCCGGTCAACTGTCCGGGGCCGCCCGAACCGATGGTGAAATCGCCATCCGGTCCGGCTACCTTGCCGACCGGGGTGACGACGGCGGCAGTGCCGCAGGCAAAGGCTTCGACCAGCTGGCCCGAAGCCGCATCGCTGCGCCATTGATCGAGCGCGTAGCGTTCCTCGCGCACGATCAGGCCTTCTTCGCGGGCCAGAGTGATCAGGCTGTCGCGGGTGATTCCAGGCAGGATCGTGCCGGTCAGCGGCGGGGTCAGCAGCGATCCGTCGGCAAAAGCGAAGAACAGGTTCATGCCGCCCAGTTCCTCGATCCAGCGGTGTTCGGTCGCATCCAGGAACAACACCTGGTCGTGCCCCTTGGCAAAGGCCTCGGCGGTGGGAACCAGGCTGGCGGCATAGTTGCCGCCGCACTTCGCCGCGCCGGTACCGCCGGGCGCGGCGCGGGTATAGTCCGAAACCCAGATCGACACCGCCGGCGCACCCGACTTGAAATAGTTGCCCGCCGGACTGGCGATGACGATGAACTTGTAGGCCTTGGCCGGGCGCACGCCCAGAAACGCCTCGGTCGCGATCATGAAGGGGCGCAGATAGAGCGAGCCGCCCTCAACGGTCGGGAACCAGCCGGCGTCGGCGCGGACCAGTTCCTCGATCGCCGCGATGAACAGCGCCTCGGGCAGTTCCGGCATGGCGAGACGCTTGGCCGAAGCATTGAAGCGGGCGGCGTTGGCTTCGGGGCGGAACAGCGCCATCGAGCCATCGGGGTGGCGATAGGCCTTCAACCCTTCGAAGATTTCCTGCGCATAGTGCAGCACCGAAGCCGCCGGATCGAGTGCGATCGGGCCATAGGGCGCAACGGTTGCGCCGTGCCAGCCGGCTTCTTCGCTCCATTCGATCGTCACCATGTGATCGGTGAAGCGGCTGCCGAAGCCGGGGTTCGCCAGGACTTCTGCCCGCACTTCATCGGCCACCGGCGCGGGGTGGGGCAGGCGGGTGAACGCGGGGCGGGAATCGGCGAGAGTCGCCATAGGCTTCGATCCTTAAGTTGCGAAGCGCCCGTCCTGAACGAAAATTACGTCCTGCGCAAGCGCCAAGTAATAATTGCAAAGGCGCTATGTCACTTTACTGCATTGGCGGGATTGCGCCAGAGGGCACAATGCGCGCATGATCGCGGGCGATCTTGCCTGACCGGGAGTGAAGTCCTTGATCCACCGCGCCATCCTGCTCGCCCTCCTGACCGTGCCGCTGGTCGCCGCTGCTCCGGCCAAGGGCCCGGCCACCCGGCCGCTGACCTGCGCCGTGCCGGTCCAGAAGGGGGATACCGCCGCTTCGCTGAAGAAGCGCTATGGCACCCAGGCCCGGGCCATGAAGATTCACGCGGCCGAGGGTGAGATGGTGGATGGCATGGCGCTGTGGCCCAATGACCCGGCCCGACGGATCGACGTGTTCTTCTCCGAAAATCCCGGCAAGCGGGTCGAAACAATCCGGATCACCGGCGATAAATCGCGCTGGCGGATCGGCGGGCTCGGCATCGGATCGAACCTTGATGCGGTGCTGAAGGCCAATGGCCGCCCGGTGCGGGTCGGCGGGTTCGGCTGGGACTATGGCGGCGGCGTCGATCCGCGTGGCGGCAAGCTGGCCAAGTGGCCCGGCGGCTGCCGGATCGGGCTGGTGATGGATGTCGGCCCGGATGTTGCCAATCCGCCCGACAACGTGATGGGCGACGGGGTCAGCATGGGCTCCAGCAGCCAGGCCCTGCGCGCCGCCCGGCCGGTGGTGACCAAGGTGTTCATCAGCTGGCCCTGAGCGGGCTGGGCGCGCGCGACGATGCCCGGTAGCGATCGCTTACAGGCTGTCATCCCCGCGCAGGCCGGGATCCATGGTCTGACCTCGCGCCATGGATCCCCGCCTGCGCGGGGATGACAACCATCGGTGCTGGCTTTCTTGGGTTTGCACAAATGAGAAGGGCCACACCGGCCTGACCGGGAGGCCCCCAATTCTTCAGGGCAAATGAGAAGGGCCACACCGGCGTGACCGGGTGGCCCTTCGCATGGTCAGCGGCCGGAAGTGCCGCTCACGAAGCCTCTATCGCGAAATCGAAACTCAGCGATAATGCTCCATGACGCGAATTACCGACCTCCCTGCTGAACCATGAGACATCGGTCACCTCCTTTCGCGCTGTTGAGCCAATCGCCTCCGGTTGGAAGCTGGGGCCGATCACGCCGGGCGGCATGCCGTCCTTGAGGAAGAATGTGAATCATTCCGCACTGCACAACAAGTCTTGCATTGATTTTTTTCGCTGTCAGAATCCGGGGCTTCCGGCCTGCTTCGCGGCACTTTTCCACAGCCGCGTTTTCAGCGGCAATCCTGCACAACGCGGCTGATCTCGGGCCAGCTCGGCAGGTACAGCGTTTCCAGCCCTGCCGCCTCCAGCGCAAAGCGTCCGCGCGAGAAGGCCATGGCATCAAGCAGGGCATCGCGCGCCGGCAGCACCACGACGAGATACCCGGCCGGCGCGCGGGCCGGATCCGACAGCAGCGGCCGGCGCTGGCTGGTGGTGGCCACGGCCAGCGGCACGGCGGTGGGGGCTGCTCCGGCGCGGTACAGCAGGACCTGTCCCGCGGCCCGATCGCAGACCAGCATCACCAGCGGGGTGGCCCCGGCCGGGCCGAAGCTGGCGGTGGAGCGCCCGCCCGTCATGCCCCAGGTCCAGGTCCCTGGGGTCTGCGGCGCATCGCGCCAGTCGGCCGGGGGCAGCGGCAGCGGCGCAGGGGTGGGCACCGGGCGCGGCTGGCTGATGACCGGCGGCTGGGGCTGCGGCACCGGCTTTGGCGGCGCGGCGCAGGAGGCCAGCAGGGCGCTGACCGCAAGGAGGGGAGCAATTGCCTTCACGCCCCTTCTATGGAAGGAGCGGCGGCGATGAGCAAGGTGCCGAAATCGCGGGTCGATCAGCTGCTGGTGGAGCGCGGCCTGGCCGAAAGCCGGACCCGCGCCCAGGCGCTGGTGCTGGCCGGCACGGTATTCTCGGGCGAAACGAAGATCGCCAAGCCGGGCCAGACGCTTCCCGCCGATGCCCCGCTGGACGTGCGCGGACGCGACCATCCGTGGGTTTCACGCGGCGGGATCAAGCTGGCCCATGCGATCGAGCACTTCGGGCTTGATCCGACCGGCGTCACCGCGATGGACATCGGCAGTTCGACCGGCGGCTTTACCGACGTGCTGCTGAGCAAGGGCGCGGCGCATGTCTTCGCGGTCGATTCCGGCACCAACCAGCTGGCCTGGAAGCTGCGCCAGGACCCGCGCGTCACCGTGTTGGAACAGACCAGCGCACGGGTGCTTACCCCCGCACAGATCGATGCCTCATGCAGCTGGGTGGTTTGCGATGCCAGCTTCATTTCGCTGGCCAAGGTACTGGAAGTGCCGCTGAAACTGGCCGCCACCCCGTGCCGGCTGGTCGCCCTGATCAAGCCGCAGTTCGAAGTCGGCCGGGCCGAAGTGGGCAAGGGCGGGGTGGTGCGCGATGCCGCGCTGCACGAACGGGTCTGCGACGAAGTGCGGGACTGGCTCGAAGGGCTGGGCTGGCAGGTCCAGGGCATCGTCGAAAGCCCGATCAAGGGGCCGGAAGGCAATGTCGAGTTCCTGATTTCCGCCCTGCGGGTCTGACTGGTTCAGAATCAGACAGCATAGACTTTCGGCGGCATTGCCTCTGGCCAGCCACCCGGTCACAGTCCGCCGCGAACCATTTGCCGATTCGAGGTCGCACCCGATGACTGAACTTGCTTCGACCGGCCAGCTCAGGGCCGCCCTGCTCCGCTGGTCGCTGTTTCTGGCCCCCTTGCTGTTGCTGCTGGGCAGCTTCTCCGGCCTCGCCGCGGGCAGCGGATCGGGCAACCTGTGGTTCATGGGGCTGGAAAAGCCCTCGCTCTATCCGCCGCCAGCGACGTTCGGGATCGTCTGGACGGTGCTGTACCTGCTGATGGGCGTGGCGCTGGCGATGATCGTCACCGCGCGCGGCGCGGCCGGGCGCGGCGCGGCGATCACCGCCTTCGCCGTGCAGTTCATGCTCAACCTCGCCTGGTCGCCGCTGTTCTTCGCCATGCACCAGATTACCGCCGCGCTGGTGCTGCTGGTGATGCTGGATCTGGCGGTGATCGTCACGATCGTCTTGTTCCGCAAGGTGCGTCCGCTCGCCGCGCTGCTGCTGCTGCCCTATCTGGCCTGGGCGCTGTTCGCGACCGCGCTCAACTGGCAGTTCCTCTCCGTCAATCCGGACTATGCCGATCCGCCGCAAATGGCGCTGGCCTCTTGATCCGGGCGCCGCAAAGGCCCATCTAGCCGCCATGCAAAGCGAAAACCCCCTGATCGCCGATGTTGCCAAGCTGCTGAACAGCGCGGCCGGAACCGTTGCCGGCATGGGCCGCGAAGCCCGCGATGCCGCGCGCGAGCGCCTGAAGGAGCGGCTGGGCGGGATCGACTTCGTCAGCCGCGAGGAATTCGACACGGTCAAGCTGATGGCCGCCAAGGCGCGCGAGGAAAACGAAGCGCTGAAGGCCCGGATCGAGGCGCTGGAAGCCGCGCTCAACGCCAAGGCGAAGAAATAGGGCCGCACGCGCAGGCGCAGACGGCCACCAAAAGCGTTCCATATCAAAAGTTGTCATCCCCGCGCAGGCGGGGATCCATGGTCTGACCTTGCGCCATGGATCCCCGCCGGCGCGGGGATGACAGCGGTTGAGGCCGACCTTCGTGCTCTTCGTATCTTTGTGCGTGAACGTTTAACCACGGTTGAAAGGCCCGCGCTTTCCGGCCACACCCGCTCGATGCACCTGCGCAGTCCCGCCATCGTCTGTGCGTCACGCCCGCACGGCGAGACGGCGGCGATCGTGCGGGCGCTGACCCCGGACCATGGGCTTGTCGCAGGCTATGTCGCGGGCGGTCGCGGGCGGCAGTTGCGCCCAGTCCTGATTCCCGGAAATTCGGTGGAAATCGACCTGCGGTCAAAGTCCGAAGGGCAATTGCCGTTTGCGAAAGTGGAACTGGTCCACAGCCGCGGGCCTTGGCTGGGCGAGCCGCTGCCTGCCGCCGCGATCGGCTGGATCACTGCCCTGACCACCGCCGCCCTGCCGGAACGCCAGCCCTATCCATCGCTTTACCTGGCACTGTCGGCGCTGCTCGATGCGGTGTGCCATGCCCCTTCGGCGCGGGGCTGGCTGCCGGGGCTGGTGGCTTATGAAGGGTTGCTGCTGCGCGAGCTGGGCTATGGCGGCGCGCCCCCCGATCCGGCGGCCGGAATGCCGGAATTCGACGTGCAAGGCACCCGGCTCGAACGCTACCTGCTTGCAGATCGGCGCGGCGATGTTATGGGCGCGCGCGCCCTGCTGCGCGAGCGGCTGGCACGGATGGGGTAAACAGAATCATGAAAATCGCAGTCCTGGCCGGAGACGGCATCGGCCCCGAAGTGACCCGCGAGGCGGTGCGCGTGCTCGAAGCACTCGGCCTGCCGGGCCTTGAGCTGGTCGAGGCCGATGTCGGCGGCGCGGCCTACAAGGCCCATGGCCACCCGCTGCCGCCCGCCACGCTGGAGATTGCCCGTGCCAGCGACGGCATCCTGTTCGGCGCGGTCGGCGATCCGACCTGCGACAATCTGGAGCGGCACCTGCGGCCCGAACAGGCGATCCTGGGCCTGCGCAAGGAACTGGGCCTGTTTGCCAACCTGCGCCCGGCCAGGGTCTTTGCCGGCCTGACCGAATTTTCCGCGCTGCGCCCGGAAGTGGCCGGCGCGATCGACCTCTTGATCGTGCGCGAGCTCAACGGCGACGTCTATTTCGGCGAAAAGGGCATCCGCGTGCTGCCCGACGGCCGCCGCCAGGGCTGGGACATGATGTCCTACGCCGAAGACGAAGTGCGCCGCATTGCCCATGTCGCCTTCAAGGCGGCGATGGGCCGGGGCAAGAAACTCTGCTCGGTCGACAAGGCCAATGTGCTGGAAACCTTCCAGCTGTGGCGCGACGTGATGATCGAGGTTTCGGCCGAATATCCCGAAGTCGAGCTCAGCCACATGTACGTGGACAATGCGGCGATGCAGCTGGTCCGCAATCCCGGCCAGTTCGATGTGATCGTCACCGGCAACATGTTCGGCGATATCCTGTCGGATCAGGCCAGCATGTGCGTCGGCTCGATCGGGCTGCTGGCTTCGGCCTCGCTCAGCGAAGGTACGCTGGGGCTGTATGAGCCGATCCACGGCAGCGCGCCCGATATCGCCGGCAAGGGGCTGGCCAATCCGATCGCCACGATTTTGTCCGCCGCCATGCTGCTGCGCCACTCGCTGGGGCTGGAAGAACCGGCCGCCCGGATCGAGGCGGCCGTGGCCGGGGCGCTGGCCGATGGCATTCGTGGCGGCGACCTTGGCGGCACCATGGGCACCGTTGCAATCGGCGACGCAATCCTCGAAAGGCTGTGACATGACCCTTCGGCTCGGCGTTGTCCTTCCCACCTACAACGAGCGCAAGAACCTGCGCGGCATGGTCGAGCGGCTGGACAAGGCGCTGGCCGGGATCCCGTGGGAAGTCATCATCGTCGATGACAACAGCCCCGACGGCACTTCGGACGAGGCCCGCGCCATCGCCCAGGAAGACAGCCGGGTCCGGGTGATCCAGCGGATCGGGCGGCGCGGGCTGTCCTCGGCCGCGATCGAGGGGATGTGCGCCACCGCTGCGCCGGTCGTCGCGGTGATGGATGCCGATCATCAGCACGATCCCGCGCTGTTGCCGGGGATGCTGGCCGCGATCGAAAGCGGCGAATACGATTTGTCCTATGCCAGCCGCTTTGCCGAAGGGGCCAGCACCGAGGAATGGGGCCGACCCGACCGGGTCAAGGCATCGAACCTGGCCAACCGTATCGCCAACAAGGTGACCGGCGTCGAATTGACCGACCCGATGAGCGGCTATTTCATGCTCAAGACCGAAGTGCTGCGGGCGGATGCCCACCGCCTGTCGGGCGTCGGCTTCAAGATCCTGCTGGATATCCTGGCCACGGTGGAACAGCCGCTGCGGATCAAGGAAGTGCCGATGAACTTCGCTGCCCGCGCGGAAGGCGAATCCAAGCTCGACCGGACGGTCGTTTTCGAATTCATGGTCGGGCTCTACGACAAGTGGCTGGGCCGCTGGATCCCGACCCGCTTTGCCCTGTTCGGCACGATCGGCGGCCTTGGCGTGGTGGTCCACATGGCCGTGCTGGCCGCGGTGCTGGGCCTGTTCGGCGAAGCCTTTGCCGTGGCCCACTATCCCAAGGAAGTGGCCTTCATTGCCGGGCAGACCACGGCGGCGCTGGTGGCGATGACGTTCAACTTCGTGCTCAACAACGAGCTGACCTATGCCGACAAGCGCCTGCGCGGGTTCGTCCCGCTGCTGACCGGCTGGGTGCGGTTCCTGATCACCTGCGCCTTCGGCCTGCTGGCCAACATCGGCGCGGCGACCGCGCTGGTGCGGCTGGGCTTCAACCCCTATCCGGCGGCGATCGTCGGGATCGTGCTGGGTTCGGTGTGGAACTTCGCGCTGTCGAGCAAGTTCGTCTGGGGCAAATACTGACGCCTAGCGCCAGCTTTTCAGCCACATCCACCATTGATAACTCGGTTTGCCGCAGCACAGTTCGGCGGCCGAGATGATCGGGTAGAATACCGCGAACATCACAAAGCTCAGCGCCAGCGCGCCCGGGCCCAGCCAGCGCCAGCGATCCTGCCGCTGCCACAGCGCGTCGAGCGCAAAGGCCAGCAATGCCATCAGGAAGGTGCTGGGCAACAGGTAGTGGTAGAGGAACTGGATCGGCTTGCCCGATACGGCCCAGAACAGCAGAGTCGCGAAATAGAGCGCGGCAAAGCCCAGCAGCTCGATCAGGCGCTGGCGCAGGCCGGCCCACAGCGCCCAACCCAGCGCGGCAAGACCCGCGAGCATGGTGAAGGGATTGCCGATCAGCACCACGCCGCGCTGCACCCCGTCGATCTCCTTGTAGAGATACCAGATCGCCCGCCAGTTGCTGACCCACTGGTACCAGACCGAGCGGTAGGGGTGGGGCTTCTTCACGCTGTCCTGCAATTCCAGCATGTACTGGTGCCAGGCGAAAGGTGCCCAGGGATCGACCGGTTTGACCGCCCAGTAGAAGGCCGGCCAGAAAGTCAGCCAGTAGACGATTAGTGGCACCAGGCCGAGCCAGACCCCGGCTTCGGCCAGGCTGATCCCCGGCACCGGCGCGCCGCCCTTCGCCCACAGGAAGCGCCAGCCATTGGCCCTGAGCTTGAGCACGAGGAACACGAGGCCCGGCAGGACCAGCGCCGGGGCGACCGACCATTTGGCCCCCAGCGCCAGCCCCATCAGCACCCCGCCCAGCGCAAGGCGCCAGCGGGCCTGCTGCGGCAGGCGCAGAGCGGCGGCAATCTGCCAGGCAGCACCCATGGCCAGGCCGGCCATGATCATGTCCATCATGGCGATCCGGCTGTGGATGAACCAGAAGAAGTTGGTGGCCAGCAGCAGCGCGGCGATGATCGTCGCCCGGGCATTTCCGCTGGCAAACCAGACCATGCGGGTGAAGGCGAACAGCCCGAAGGCTCCGAACAGCGCCGATGGCACCCGCCAGTAGAGCGGCTTGTCGCCCAGCCAGTGGATCGCCTGCGCGATAACCGTCTTGGCCAGCATCGGGTGTTCGGGATTGGCCCGCACCCCTTCCAGCAGCTTGCGCGCGGCGGGGACGTAATGGACCTCGTCGAAATAGATCTCGGCCGGAATGCCCAGCCGCCACCACACCAGCGCCAGATAGAAGGTGGCGATCACCGCGCACCAGTCGGCGGGATCCTTGTCTGTCGTGAAGCGGCCCTGCATCGTGGGCGGGATTATCGGGCGGCCGCCCCCGGCGCAAGGCCTTGCCGGGGGCGGTTCGCGCGCTTAAAGCCCCGGTCACTATGAAACGCTCTACCGGTCAGGACCGCTCGATCACCGCCAAATGGCGCCCCGCCACCCAGGCCGTCCGTGCCGGGACCTGGCGCAGCGAGCAGGGCGAGACGAGCGAGGCGCTGTTCCTCAATTCGGGCTTCACCTATGACAGCGCCGAACAGGTTGCAGCGCGGTTCCAGGGGGAAGAGCCGGGGCCGGTCTATTCGCGCTTCCAGAACCCGACCACCGCCATGCTGGAAGAACGCATCGCGATGATGGAAGGGGCAGAGGCCTGCCGCAGCCAGGCATCAGGCATGGCGGCGATGACCACGGCGCTGCTGTGCCAGCTTTCCGCCGGGGACCACATCGTGGCCGGGCGCGCCGCCTTCGGTTCGTGCCGCTGGATCGTCGACAACCTGCTGCCGCGCTTCGGGATCGAGAAGACGATTGTCGATGCCCGCGATGTCGATGCCTGGGAAGCCGCGATCCGGCCCAATACCAAGGTGTTCTTCTTTGAAACCCCGGCCAACCCGACGATGGACATTGTCGATCTGACGGCGGTGTGCGGCCTTGCGAAATCGCGCGGGATCACCACCGTGGTCGACAACGCCTTTGCCACCGCCGCCTTGCAGCGCCCGATCGAATTCGGCGCCGACGTGGTGGCCTATTCCGCGACCAAGCTGATGGACGGGCAGGGGCGGGTCCTGCTGGGCGCGGTCTGCGGTACGGCCGAATTCATCAACGATGTGCTGATGCCGTTCCAGCGCAACACCGGGCCGATTGCCGCGCCGTTCAACGCCTGGGTGGTGCTGAAGGGGCTGGAAACCCTGCAACTGCGCGCCGAAAAGCAGAGCGAGAACGCGATGGTGCTGGCCCGCTTTCTGGAAGAACGCGGCGTGAAGATGCTTCACCCCGGGCTGGAAAGCCATCCGCAGCACGAAATCGCCAAGCGGCAGATGGATGCCTTCGGCAACATCTTCAGCTTCGATCTGGCGGGCCGGGCCGAGGCCTTCGCTATGCTCAACGCGTTCGAGCTGATCGATATTTCCAACAATATCGGCGATGCCAAGAGCCTGGCCTGTCACCCGGCCAGCACCACTCACAACAACATGGGCCCCGAAGGCCGCGCCGAAGCCGGCGTGGGCGAAGGGATGATCCGCATGAACGTCGGGCTGGAAGACGTGCAGGACCTGCTGGAAGACCTTGACCGCGGCCTCAAGGCCGTCGGGCTATAGCACCAGCGGGCGGCCCATTGCGGCCAGGCTTTCGTTGAAAGCGATGGCCAACGACAACGGCGAGGAAACTTCGGCCCCGTCCGTCAGCAGCCGAAGGTGATGCGCGGCGGCGGCCGGGTTGCCTGTCGCCGCGGCCAGCACCCCGATCAGCCGCGCTTCGTCCAGCGTCATCCGCATCGCGCAGCACGGCGCGACGCTGATCCGCCGCGCGGACACCTGCGCCACTTCGACCACGAAGGCCCGCAGCAGCACCAGCGGGCGGCGGAAGTGGATGCCGAAGGCCTCGAACACCCACAGCGCCGCCTGGGCATCGCGCGTGCCATGCGCGGCCATCCGCCGCAGGCAGCGCAGGACCAGGCGCTGTGTGTCTTCGCGCGGCAAGGGCAGGGGCAGGGCGCAGGAACGGGGGGCAGGCTGAGACATCGGCAAGGCTCCGCTGGTGGCGAGTCCCTGCCTTGGTACTGCTATTGCGAATGATTTGCAATAAATCCCGTCCGGCCTATCCGCCCTTGGCTTTGAGCCCCTCCAGCCGCTTTAGCGCGGGGGTGACGACCGGGATGGTCAGCATGGTGCTGCCTACTGCTGCCAGCAGCAGGGCAGTGAAGGCGCCGCTGGTGATGATCCCCTTGTCGAACAGCACGTTGACGAAAATGATCATGATCAGGGCCTTGGTCTGCAGCAGCCAGCCGATGATCCAGGCCTCGCCCTTTTGCCAGCCGAGCAGCCGGCCGGCGAGGCCGACCCCCGCCAGCTTGCCCGCGACCATCGCCGCCAGCAGCAGCGCGGCGGCGGCAAAGGCCGCGATCCCGCCCATTTCCCAGCTGGTACGCAGGCCGGTCGAGAGGAAGAACACCGGCATGAAGGCCAGCAGCACCACATCGCGGAACCGGTCGATCGCCTCGGTCCCGAACCATTTGGCGTCCAGCGCCGCCCCGGCCAGGAACGCGCCGACCATGTAATGCAGGCCCGACCAGTCGGCGAGCCAGCCGTTGGCCGCCAGCCAGACCAGGGCGATATACCAGCGGTCCTTTTCGGGAATGCGGGCAATCAGCTTGCGCATCAGCCACACCGCCACGGCAAATCCGGCCAGATAGGCTGCCTGCCGCCCGACCCGTTCCCAATCCAGCAGGATCAATGCCAGCACGGCCCAGATCAGGATGTCGTCGAGGCTGGCATAGCGCAGGATCCGCTGCCCCAGCGGCGTGCGCAGGATCTCCAGCTTCTGCATGAACAGGATCAGGATCGGCAAGGCCGTGACCGCGCAGGCCATGCCGACCCCGGCGACGAATTGCCAGATATGGCCCTTGGCACCGATCCACGCCGCCGGATCGCTCAGCGTCAGCAGCACCCAGGCCGCGCCCGCCCCCAGTACCAGCGGCACGCCCAGCGCGAGGCCGGCGGTCAGCCCGGTTTCGCGGCGCCACTTCCACGCCTCGTCCAGGTCCAGCTCCAGCCCGGCGACGAAGACGAACAGCATCACCGCCCACCAGGCGATCCCGTTCAGTGATCCGATCACCTGCGGGGTGAAGACGAAGTCGTAATAGGCCGGCCAGACCGCACCCAGCAGGCCCGGGCCGAGCAGAATCCCGGTGACGATCTGAACCACCACCAGAGGCGCCCAGTACTCGGTCCGGCCCAGTCGCCAGACGGCATAGGGCAGGGCGAAGATCAGCACGAGGGCGATCAGGAACAGCTCGGTAACGGGCAGGGTGGCTGGCATGGCAGGGTGATTAGCAGTGCCGGGGAGGACGGCCAACATGCGCGCAATCCTATTCCCCCATAGTCATGTCCCACACCCGGGCTCAGGCCATTGCAGCGCGCGCGGGCAGTGGTTACCTTGGCGGCCATGAAGGAACTGTTCCAGCACGCCGCGATCACCGAAGGCATCACCGTGCGCGTAGCGGTGAACTTCCTGCCCGAGCAATCAAGGATCGAGGCTGGGAAGTGGTTCTGGGTCTATCACATCCGGATCGAGAACGGCTCTGACGAGACGGTCCAGCTGCTGACCCGTCACTGGCGGATCACCGACGGGCGCGGGATGGTCAACTTCGTCGATGGTGACGGGGTAGTGGGCGAACAGCCGGTGCTGAAGCCCGGACAGAGCCATGACTATGTTTCGGGCTGCCCGCTGACCACGCCGATGGGCAGCATGGAAGGGCATTACACTTTCGTCCGCCGCGATGGGGAGAAGTTCGCCGTGGCGATCCCGTTTTTCCCGCTGGCGGCTCCGGCCACGGCGGGCTAAGCCGCCGCGCATATGAAGCGCACGCATCTGCCCTTGAACGCCCTGCGCGTGTTCGATGCCGCCGCGCGGCACCTGTCGTTCACGCGGGCGGCGGACGAGCTGGCGGTGACTCCGGCCGCCGTCGGCCAGCAGATCCGCGCGCTGGAAGATGTGCTGGGCGTCGTCCTGTTCCGCCGCACCCCCAAGGGGCTGGAGCTGACCGACGAGGCCAGCGCGGGCCTGGAAGCGCTGCGCACCGGGTTCCTCCATTTCGAGGATGCGGTGCGGGCGATGCAGGCCGGGCAATCCAGCCACGTCTATACTATTGCCGCCCCGCGCGAATTCTTTGCCGCCTGGCTGGCGCCGCGGCTGGCCGAGTTTCGCAAGGCCAATCCCGAAGTGCGCTATGCGCTGGTATCGGACGAGGACGCCGACTTCACAGAGGCCAATCTCGATCTGGCAGTGCGCTGGGCCGAAGGTCCGGGCGAGCTGGAAGGCGTGGCCCTGGGCGAGGCCGGCCGGGTCGAAGTCGGTTCGGGCTGCTGGATCGCCTGGCCGGGCGATCCCAATCCCGAAGGCGAAGGGTGCGAGGAACCGCCGCTGACCGTCGGCGATGCGGGACAGGCGATTGCCGCCGCCGCATCGGGCATGGGCAAGGCGCGGGTGCCGGTGCTGCTGGCGCAAAGCTGGCTGGCCAACGGGCGGATCGCCGCGCTGGGCGATCCTGCCCCGTGCCGCCACGGCTACTGGCTGGTCGCGCCGCTGCCACAATGGCGCCAGAAGAAGGTCAAGGCGCTGGTCGCTTTCCTGACCGGGCAGTAGCGCCCTTGCCAACCGGTGCCGGTTGAGTCATAAAACCGGCAATCATAACAACGGGTTCGCAACCTCATCTCCCCCTTTGTTCAGGAGTGTTGTTGCCGATGTCGCTTTCCCGTTGGCGCAAGTCGCGCCTTTTCCCGCTCGCAGCCGCCCTTGGCGTGCTGCCTCTGTCTCTCACCGCCAGCGCCCCGGCAGAGGCCTTTCCGGGTGAGAACCTGTTCAACAAGCTGACCGGCGTGCTGGTCAAGGTGGGCGTCAATCCCGATGCGATCGAGATGACGCGCTATACCCTGAAGGAGCCGACCAAGGCCTCCACCGTGTTCGGCCACGCCGCCGCGCAGGACTATCCGTTCTTTGCCCTGGTCGGGGCGGTCAAGGCGGCCAAGAACAGGAATTTCCCCGGCATCGGCAAGTTCGATCAGGCAGCCTGCAACACCCCGATCACCGCGATCGACGTGGTGTTCGGCAAGGCCGACGCCTATGTCGATAATGCCAAGGGCAAGCAGGACACCAATGCGGTGGTCGGCGCGGCCAAGCAGTACGCCGCAGACTATGCCAAGGCGACGACCGCTCAGGCCAAGCAGGAACTGAAGGACGAACTGGCTGCCAACATTCCCTATTTCGGTGAGATCGAGACGATATGTTCCTTCGCCTTCCAGACCAATTTCGCGATCGAGACTGCCGCGATCAACCAGATCAAGGCGACGGTCACGTCGATCCGGCGGACCTATTCGGCGCTGGGTGACGGTGATTTCGTCACCGCCGCATCCGAGATGTTCAAGCTGGGCGCAGGCAAGGAAGTGACCTGCGCGTTCATCGATTCGGCGGTGGGTGGCGGGATCGTCGGCCGCACGCCGGTGCTGGGCACGCTGGCCAAGAACGCCTGCGCGGGCTTTGTCGGTAGCGTGATCGACGGCTTTACCGGCATGGTAAAGGGCGGTGTCGGCATTGTCGAAGCCGGCGTCTCTGCCGTCTGGAGCGCCGGCAAGGACGGGGTCTGCGAAGTCTATTCGTGGTTCGGCAGCGGTTGTTCCAAGCCGATCAAGCTCAGCACCGACCAGCAGAACCAGATCAACGCCGGCAAATGGTGCGCGCCTTATGGAGGGCTGAAGGGCGGACTTTTCAACGGAAGTGAATGGTCGTTCACCTGCAACGACAACTCGATGTGCAGATCCCGCCCGGGCCTGGCCCCGGTGTGCCAGGTCGAAGCCGATCGGCAGGCCTGGCTGGCTCAGCAGCGGGAATTGATCGACATGGAGTTCAAGGCAAAGCTACCAGCCTGGCAGAAGAACTTTCTGGCCACCTGGCAGGCCCAGTGCCCGCTGAACGACAACCAGTGCAAGAACCTGGTGGGCGGGATCAATCTGGCCACCGGGAGCGAGATCCAGGCCCACCATAAGCAGAATCCCAACGCCACCTACGGACTGGTTACCGGGCTGCGGTTCATCAACGCCGAAGCCAAAGCGCGTGAGGTGATCGAGAACGAGAAGTTCCGCCTGTTGCCGCCCGTCTGGAAGAAGAAATGGGACGCCTCGTGGACAAAGAAATGCCCCGATGTGCAGTGCCGGGAAATGGCCCTGATGGTTTCGGACGCCATGGTCCAGGTCGTGGTCGCGCAGAAGAAGCAGAAGCCCAACCTGCCCTTTTCCGCCACTTCTCCGTTCTATGCCAACGCGGCGACCTCGATGGGGCAGGAATATGCCAAGGCGCTGGCCCGGGCCGGCAAGGCCGGAGTTGGTCAGCCGGCCACCCCGACCGCGCCGCCGACCGCCCCCGGCGTGATCCGGATCAAGCCAATGCCGCCCAAACCGGCGGGGAACTGACCCATGGCTGGCCGGGCGGTCAGGTCCGCTCGGCCAGCTGCAGTTCCAAAAGCTTGATCGCGCGCAGTACCCGGTTGGTCTGGATGACCGGCCAGATCGCCAGCTTGATCATCAGCGCCATCAGCAGCGCGACCGCGCCGGGGATCCCCCAATGCAGCGCTGCCAGCGGATCGGTGGCGCCGTAGAAGTGCCAGCCGCACCACACTGCGGCCAGGAACAGGATCAGCTGGGCCGTCATCATGACGCTGCTGATCCAGCCGGTCGATCCGGAGAACGCTCCGGACAGCTGGCTGAAATAGCCCGGCTCGGCTGCGATCCGGCGCAGCAGTTCCTGTTCCTCTGCGCGCAGGGCGGCTTCGAGGTCTTGATCGGTCTTGGTCATGGTTCGCGTCCTTCCAGGGCGGCCTTCAGGCGAAGGCGCGCGTGCATCAGGCGGGTCTTGACGGTGCCCGCCGGAACCTCAAGCGCAACGGCAATCTCGGGGATCGAGAGCCCATCGTAATAGTGAAGCGCTATTGCCGCGCGTTGCGGGGGCGGCAGTTGGGCGAGGGCCCGGACAAAGCCGGGGCTGTCCGGCTCGGCCGGGTCCGCCGCGTGATCCGCTTCATGGGCCAGACCAACCTGAACCTTGCGGTCCGCCACCAGCCGCCCGATCCGCCGCCCGGCCTGCCGGGTGACGATGCGATAGGCCCAGGCGGCAAACAGCCGTTCATCCTTCAGGGCTTTCAGGCCCTTCAGAACTTCGATCCAGGCGGACTGGACCGCCTCCTCGGCCAGATCCCGATCACCCAGCAGCCGCCAGGCATGGCCAACGAAACGGCGATGGTACCGCCCGCACCAGCCCGTTAAGCGCGGCCCGGCTACCGGTCTGTGCGCTGAGGACGAGGTATTCGTCCAGCAAGCGGTCCCGGTCGGGCTTGGTCAGGGGCGGGTCATGCGGTGCCATCGCCCCTCAAGTGGCGTGGACTAGGCAAACGGTTCAATCGAACCGGATCACTTCGCCCCGGGCCATCACGAATTTCATCGCTTTGAGCACCCGGACGTCGGCCAGCGGATCGCCATCGACGGCGATGATATCCGCGCTCTTGCCCACTTCCAGCGTGCCGATCTCCTTTTCCAGGCCCAGCAGCATGGCGGCGTTGATCGTCGCGGCCTTGATCGCTTCTGCGGCCGGCATGCCGAATTTGACAAGCAGTTCGAATTCATCGGCGTTGCGGCCGTGCTTGGATACGCCGGCATCGGTGCCATAGGCGATCCGCACGCCCAGCGGATAGGCGATCTGCAGGCTCTTGCCGGTGATCCCGATGCGCCAGTCGATTTGCGCCTTGACCGCCGGGGGATAGGCGTTGGGATTGGCCGCAAGCCGTTCCAAATAGCCGTTCACCGTGCTCAAAGTGGGGACATAGAACGTACCGTTCTTCGCCATCAGCTTGGCGGTTTCGGTGTCGATCATGGTGCCGTGCTCGATCGAATCCGCACCCAGCCGCACCGCCAGCCTGACCCCTTCCAGCCCGTGGGCATGGACCGCGACCTTGCGGCCATAGGCATGGGCCGTGTCGATCAGGGCCTTCGCCTCGTCCTCGAACATGCGGGTGGCAAGGCCCGTGCCGGAATTGACCCCGCCGGTGGTGGCAAACTTGATCACGTCGGCCCCGCGCCCGACCTGGCGGCGCACCGCGCGGCGGCAATCGTCGGCCCCGTCGCACAGGTTTTCGGTGGCGATCATCGGGTGCACATCGTCGGCCAGGCCGACCCGGCCATCCATGTGCCCGCCGGTGGTGGAGAGCGATTCCCCGGCATCGAGGATCCGCGGGCCTTGTACCCAGCCGCGCTTGACCGCTTCCTTGTAGGCCAGGACCTTGCCCTTCTCATCGCCCAGGTTGCGCACCGTGGTGAACCCGGCGCGCAGCGTCTTCATCCCGTTCCACTGGGTTTCATAGGAACTGAGCGGCAGGCTGTCGGTCACCGAGGCGGCAATGCCCTCGTTCCCGGCGCGGTCGGAAGACAGGTGGGTGTGGCTGTCGATCAGGCCGGGCAGGACCGTGCGGGCCTTGAGATCAAGGACCTTCACGCCGGCCGGGGCGGGGCGGAACCCGTCATGGATTGCGGCAATCCGCCCGTCCTGCACCACGATGGTGGTTGCCCCGCGCGGCGCCTCGCCCGGAATCGCAATGACCCGCCCGGCATGGATCCACACCTGGCTGCTGCTCGCTTCGGCCGGGGCCTGGGCGCCGACGGCCACGGCGGCAAGGCCCGTGGTGGAGGCAAGCAGGGCGATGGCAAGGGTGCTGGTCTTCATGGGACAGGCTCTCCGGGGAATGGTTGATTGCCGGTCAGCCTAGCGGCGGGCTGCCGGGCAGGCAATTGCCCCAAGGAGCCTATCGCACCACCACGCCGCCCTTCATCACGTGGACCACGCGCTCCAGCTCGGTCACGTCCTCGAGCGGGTTCGCTCGCACCGCGATCATGTCGGCATAGCGACCGGGGGTGAGCGAGCCGACGTCCTTGTCCCAACCGAGGAATTCGGCCGCGATGGTGGTGGCGGAGCGGATCGCCTGCAGCGGGGGCATGCCGAAGCGGACCATGTAGGCGAACTGGCGGGCCTGGAGGCCGTGGGGAAAGACCCCGGCATCGCTGCCGAACGGCAGCTTGACGCCGGCCTTCACCGCCTTGGCAAAACCCTGCCGCTGGGCGTCGGTGGTCTCATCGTTCTTGCGCAGGATATCGGCCGACCAGCCATCCCGGCGGCCAACCTCGGCAATGTAGTCGCCATTATAGACGTCCATAACCAGATAGGTGCCGCGCGCCTTGGCCAGGGCAATGCCTTCATCGTCAATCAGGCTGGCATGTTCGATCCCGCGCACCCCGCTGCGGATGGCGAGCTTGATCCCCTCGGCGCCGTGGGCATGGGCGGTGACCCAGCCGCCGCGCGCCTTCGCGGTTTTCACCGCGGCGACGATTTCCGGACCGGACAATTCGATCTGGCCGGGTTCGGTCCCTTCGGTCAGGACCGCGCCGGTAGCGATCAGCTTGATCGAATTGGCGCCCAGATCGAACATTGCATTCACCTTGCGCCGCACATCGGCCGGGCCCCGCACCACGCCCATACGCATGTCGGGCGGAACCTTCATGCCTTTCGGCAGTCCGGTCACTTCGCCGCCGCCGCCCGGCACGGTGATATAGCCGCCCACCGCATTGATCCGGGGGCCGGGGATGTCGCCCCGGTCGATTGCGTTCCTCAACTCGATGGCGCCGCGCGCGCGGTAGGAACCGACATCGTGCACCGTGGTGAAGCCGGCCTCCAGCGTGACGCGGGCATTGCGGGCCCCGGCATAGGCGGTGGCTTCTGGCGAGTGCTTAAGCGGTTCGGCCGGATCGCTCGATTGCAGGAAATCGGCAAGGTGGACGTGAACGTCGATCAGGCCGGGCAGGACCCAGAACCGCGACCAGTCGATCACCGTCGCGTCAGGCGGGGGCGGGGCCCAGGGCGTGATTTCCGCGACCCGCCCGTTCTCGATCCGGATCAGCCGGTCTTCCAGCACTTCGCCTGTCGCCGGTTCGATCAGGTGGCCGGCCCGGACATAGACGGTCTGGGCCAGGGCCGGAGCGGCAAGAACCAGCGCGAGGCAGGCGGCGAGGAGGCGAAGCAGGCGAGTCATGCCAGGCAGGCTGCCCCGCCGCGCGCGCCTGCGCAATGCCCCGCCGCGCTCAGTCCGCCGGATTGTGTCGGGTGAGGAAGGCTTCCAGTGTTTCGTACCACCTGGTCTGGTTCTCGGCCTTGTCGAAGCCGTGGCCTTCATCGGGGAAGGTCAGCACTTCCAGCGGCTTTCCGGCCAGTCTGGCCGCGTCCTTCATCGCGGTGAACTGCTTGAACGGCACCCGGTAGTCGCGCTCGCCATGGACCAGCAGAACCGGACGGGTCAGGCGGCTAACCTGCTGGACCGGGCTGACATCGTCGAAATTGAAACCGGGCCGCGTCCCCTTGAAGGTCTTGGACAATTCGCGTCGGCTCTCGCGCGAGAAGTAGTTGCCGCTGTAGCGCAGCTGGGCGTTCCAGTCGGTCACTCCGGCAAAGCTGGCGGCGCAGCGATAGCGTTCCGGGTTGCGGATCACCGCCCACAGGGCCGCATAGCCGCCATAGGACGCGCCGACCACGCAGACCCGCGCGGGATCGGCGATGCCCTGCTTGACCGCCCAGTCCATCCCGTCGTCCAGATCGTCCTGCATCTTGCGGCCGATCTCGCCCTCGCCCTTGTCGATGAACTCGTCGCCACGGCCGCTCGATCCGCGGAAATTGGGTTGCAGCACGGCATAACCGCGGCTGGCCAGGAACTGGGCATCGGTATCGAAGGTCAACTGGTCATGCACGCCGAACGGGCCGCCGTGGGGCATGATGATCAGCGGCAGGTTGCGTCCGCTGCTGCCGGGCGGAAGGGTCAGCAGGCCCTGGATCTCAAGCCCGTCGCGGGCAGTGTAGGTGATCGATTTCGGTGTTGCCATCAGGGCCGGATCGAGCGCGCGCTTTTCGGCCACGAACAGGTCCAGCTTCTTGGCCGCGGGGGTGTAGATGTACCAGGCTCCCGGATCGTTCTCGCGCCCGGCCCAGACCAGCATGCGCGAGCCGTTCCGCGCGCGCGACGCGATCCACACCTCGCTCCCAGCAAGAGCCTTGTTCAGCCGGGTCTGCGCGGTCTTGTACTGGGGATCGAACCATTCGACCCGGTCCTTGTCGTCGGACCAGAAGGCCGCGACCAGTTGCTGCTGGTCGTCGAACCAGACTTCGTCGATATCGAAGCCGGGCTTGGCAAAGACCGTCTCCGAGCTGCTCAGGGTGGCGAAGTTGACCTTCTTGACGACGTAGTGCCCGCTTTCGTCCTTCTCCAGCACCCAGCCATCGTCGCTGCCGGCCTTGAGCCGGGCAAAGGACCAGTCGCCGCGCTTGTCCTTGTTGACGCGGTTGATCACGCCGACCGTGCGGAAATCCTCATCGGCAGAGCGGCGGTAGAGCACCTTGAGGTTGCCGCTGTCGAGCGTCTCGATCGCCATGCGGACCACGCCGGTATCGTCGACGAACCAGTTCCACACGTAATATCGCTGGGCCTGGACCTGCTTGCCGGACTTTTCCGCGGTGCCATCCAGCGGGAAGCGCCAGACAGAGGGGTAATCGAACATCGTCCGCTGCATCGCCAGCAGGACGAATTCCCCGTTCGGATCGACATGCAGCACGCGGTCTCCGTCGATCCCCATGTCCTTCTTGCCGACAAAGGTGAAGGTCCGGGCGGTCAGGTCGTAAACGAACAGGCGCGTGAAGGTATAAGGCTCGCCGAACACCGTCCCGATCTGCGAAAGCGAGGCGATGATCCGGTTGTTCCCGGCCCAGCGGAACCATTCCAGTTCCTGCTTGGCGGGCATTTCCAGGTTGAGCAGCCCGGCCCGGGTTTCGGCATCGAGCACGGCCAGCCGGGTCTTGCCGTCATTGGTCACGGCCCTGAGGGCAATCTTGCTGCCATCGGGGGACAGCATCATGCCGCTGAGGCCGGAGCGTTCGGCGAAGGCGCTGGCGGGCAGGCGCGCCGGTTTCGCGGCAGGGGCGGCGGCAGGCACCGAGGCCGGTTGCTGGGCCGGGGCCGCAAATGGCAGGGTCAGGCTGGCAACAATCAGTCCGAACAATACCCGCAGCCGCATAGTCCCGCATCCCTCCATTATTGCCGGATCAGTGACCGGCAGGCTAAAGACCGTGCTGGAAAAGGCAACAGTTCTTGATGGTTACTTGGCTGATAAGGCCGCGCGCAGCATCGCGCCCAGATCGCTGCGCAGGGCATCCGGGCTGGATCCACCGGTCGTGGCATAACCCATCGCGGTTTCGATCGAGATCCCGGCCAGCAGGCATCCGACCATGAAGGCGAGGTGCTGCGGGGGCAGGGCAGGGGCAATCTCGCCCCGGGCCTGGCCCGCCACCACCAGTTCCTCGATCCGCGCGCCGAAGCGCTGCTGCACTTCCTCGAACACGCTGCGGGTTTCCAGGCGGTTGGCGATCATCGCGCTGAACAGCACGAAATAGGCCCGGACCGCCGTATCGCGCAGCACCAGTTCGACGAACCGGTCGAACAGCGCCAGCAATTGTTCCAGCGGACTGCTCAGCCCGTCGATCGCGGCATCGACCTCGGCATGGACGCTGGCCGAAACCCGCCAGATCACCGCTTCGATCAGCCCGTCCTTGGAACCGTACTTGCGGCTGGCCAGCCCCCGGCTGAAGCCGGCCGCGGTGCCGACCCGCTCCAAGGTGGCGGCCAGATAGCCTTCCTCGGCGATGATCGTGGCGGCGGCGGCCAGCAGCCGGTCCTCGGATTCGGCGCTGCGTTCGGCCTGGGTGCGGCGCTGGGCCAGCGCCGGATTGCTCGCCATTGGTAATTCCCCCGCCAGGTCCGAAGGGACCGGCTTTGCAAGATAGTTGTTGACCAACAACCAACATTGAAACACATTCCAAGTCAAGCCCCGATTCTCTGGCGGGGCAAGAGGAGCACGAAGGCATGACGATTTCCGAAGAGCTGGCCCGCACGATCATCGACCCGAAGGCCTATTCGCAGCGCGAGATCGTCGATGCGGCTTTCGCCAGGCTGCGGGCCGAACAACCGCTGGGCAAGGCGGAGATCCCGGAATTCGAACCGTTCTGGGTGGTCAGCCGCCACGCCGACATCAAGGATATCGAGCGTCAGCCCGACATCTTCCACAATGGCGACAAGAGCACTTTCATCACCAACATCGAAGGCAACCAGCGGGTCAAGATGCTGACCGGGGGCGAGCCGAACCTGATCCGCAGCCTCGTTTCGGTCGATGGGGATGAGCACAAGGCGCTGCGCAGTGTGGTCTTCCCCCACGTCACCCCGCGCGCGATCCGCCCGCTGGAAGACGCGATCCGGGGCATCGCCCGCGAATTCGTCGATCACATGCTGAGCTTCGACGGCGAGGTCGATTTCGCGCAGGACGTGGCCTTCCTCTATCCGCTGCGGGTGATCATGACCGTGCTGGGCGTGCCGCAGGAGGACGAGCCGTTCATGCTCAAGCTGACGCAGGAACTGTTCAACAACGCCGACCCTGAACTCAACCGCGCCCGGGCCGAGCTTTCGCCCGAAGACATGCTCAAGTCGCTGTGGGAAACCACCATGGAGCTGGAAAACTACTTCAAGGCCGTGACCGAGAAGTACCGCGCCAACCCGACGAGCGAGATCAACAGCCTGATCGCCAATGCGAAGATCGGCGATGACTATCTCAACCACCGGCAGTTGATGGGCTATTACATCATCGCCGCCACGGCCGGGCATGATACCACCAGCAACACCACGGCAGGCGCGATGTGGGCGCTGGCCGAGCGACCGCACCTCTTGAAGCAGATGCAGGAGAGCCCCGAACGCATCAACGCCTTCGTCGAGGAATCGATCCGCTGGGAAGTGCCGGTGAAGCACTTCATGCGCAGCGCCGTGGCCGATTGCGAGATCGGCGGCCAGCAGATCAAGGCCGGCGACTGGCTGATGCTGTCCTACCAGTCCGGCAACCGCGACGAGAGCGTCTGGGCCGATCCGTTCGAATTCCGCATTGACCGCGAACAGAACCCGCAGATCGCCTTCGGCTATGGCGTCCACGTCTGCCTGGGCCAGCACTTGGCGCGGATGGAGATGCGGATCCTGTGGGAGGAACTGTTCAAGCGCCTGAAGTCGGTCGAAATGAACGGCAAGGGCGAGCGGACCATTTCCAACTTCGTCTGCGGGCCCAAGCACGTGCCGATCCGCTTCACGGTGAACTGAGCCGGAGGCTGCCATGCGCAAGTGGAAGTGCCGCAACTGCGGGCTGATCTATGACGAGGCGCTGGGCCTGCCCGAAGACGGCATCGCCCCCGGCACCCGGTTCGAGGACATTCCCGAGGACTGGTATTGTCCCGACTGCGGGACCGAGAAGGACGATTTCGACCTGCTGGAGGAGTGAGGCTTCCGATTTCGTCATTGCGAGCGAAGCCAAGCAATCCTGAGCAGCGGAGAGTCTCGCTCTGGATTGCGTCGTCGCTGCGCTCCTCGCCATGACGAAATCGGGGAATTAACCGCCCGGTTAAATTCCTGCTTGACCCGGCCCGCGCGCGCGGCTCAAGTCGGGCCATGCAGACCGAAACCATCCGCGTGCCCGTTGCTCCAGGCGTCTCGATTGCCGCCGACGTGGCCGGAAGGCGCGGCGCGCCCACCGTTGTGCTGGGTCATGGCGGCGGGCAGACCCGCCATTCGTGGGACAAGGCCGAGCACCAGCTGGCCGAAGCCGGATACTACGCGATCAACTATGACCTGCGCGGCCATGGCGACAGCGACTGGTCACCCGATGCCGATTACAGCCTTGAGGCCCGGGCCGACGATCTCGCCGCCGTGGCCGCCCATGGATCGCGGCCCATGGCGCTGGTCGGGGCCTCGCTGGGCGGGATCACGGCGATGGTCGCAGCCTCGCGCGGGCTGGACCCCGCCGCGATCGTGCTGGTCGATATCGTCCCCAAGATGAGCCAGAAGGGCGTGGCCAAGATCACCGCCTTCATGACTGCCAATCCCGATGGCTTTGCCAGCCTGGAACAGGCCGCCGACGCGATCGCCGCCTATTACCCCGACCGGCCGCGGCCCAAGGACCTTTCGGGCCTCAACAAGAACTTGCGGCAGGGCGACGATGGCCGCTGGCGCTGGCACTGGGATCCGCGCTGGATGGAAAGTCCGCGCGGCGATCCCAATCTGTTGCTCAACATGATGGACGCGGCCGACTGGACCGACCGGGTGCCGACCCTGCTGGTGCGCGGCATGAAAAGCGACATCGTCGACGATGACGGGGTGGAAGACCTCCGCCGCCGCATTCCGCACCTGGAAATCGCGGACATTCGCGGGGCCGGGCACATGGTGGCCGGCGACAAGAACGACGAGTTCAACGCCGCGGTGATCGCCTTCCTGACCCGGGTCATGCCGCCGCAAGGGTGATTTCTCCCTCTCGACTCCGCAGGCGAAATCCGTAAGCCTTTCAGCGATGCTGAAATTCGCCAAACAGGCCCTGCTTGCCGCGCTGTGCCCGGCGCTGGTCGCGGCCACACTGCCGCCGACCGTTCCCGCTGGGCCGGCCCCTGCCACCGTGCCGTCCGGCCCGGCGGCCAGCGCGCTGCCGCGCCCGCTGGTTGCTCCGCCGCCGGGCTGGGTTGATGTGATCCCGCTGCCCAAACCGCCCAGCGATGCCGATGGCGCGGCGACGATCGACCTGCTGGGCGATGTCCAGGTCAAGTTTACCGACAAGGGCGAGATTACCTATTACGGCACGGCCTGGATCATCGGCACGGCCCACGGGCTCGATTCCGGATCGCTCAAGGTGGACTGGGATCCCAGCCTGGAAACGCTGACCATCCACCACTACCGCGTGCTGCGCGATGGCCAGCCGATCGACCTGCTGGGCGATGGCAGCCAGCTGAAAGTGATCCAGCGCGAAACCCGGATGGAAAGCGCCATGCTCGACGGGCGGCTGACCGCGACACTCCAGCCGGAGGACCTGCGGGTCGGCGACGTGGTCGAACTGGCCTATTCGATCGAACGCCACGATCCCGCGATGCAGGGCTTTTCCGAGTATCTCACCGGCCCGGCCGATGGCGCCACTTTCGGCCGGTTCCGGGTGCGGATGCTGTGGGACAAGACCAAGCCGATGCAATGGCGGGCCTATCCCGGCATCCTGCAGCCCAAGATCAGGAAAACCCAGCAGGGCACCGAGCTGGTCGCCGAAGCCTGGAACACCACGGCGCCGCGCGCGCCCGAAGGCGCTCCGCAGCGTTTCTCGATCGTCAATGCGATCGAAGTGACCCAGTTCAAGGACTGGCAGGGCGTGTCGCGCCTGTTCGCGCCGCTTTACGCCCGCGCCGCGACGCTGGCTCCGAATAGCCCGCTGAAGGCCGAAGCGGCGCGGATTGCCGCGGCCACGCCCGATCCGGTCAAGCGCACCGAACTGGCGCTGGCCTTGGTGCAGGACCAGGTCCGCTACCTGTTCCTGGGGATGAACGCGGGCGGTTTCGTGCCGGCCAGCGCTGACCAGACCTGGGCCCGGCGGTTCGGTGATTGCAAGGGCAAGACCGTGCTGCTGATCGCGCTGCTGACCGAACTGGGGATCGAGGCGCGGCCGGTGCTGGTCCATACCGAGCAGGGCGATCTGGTTGGCACCCGGCTGCCTTCGATGGAAGCCTTCGATCACGTGATTGTCGAGGCGAAGATCGGCGGGAAGACCTATTATCTCGACGGCACCCGGCTGGGCGATGACCGGCTCGACCGGCTGGAAGTGCCCAATTACGGCTATGGCCTGCCGATCTCGGCCAAGGGCGACGGGCTGGTGGCGATGGCCGCGCCGGCGCTGGAGCGGCCGGCCAGTTCGGTCACGCTCAGCATCGATGCCAGCAAGGGGCTCGACGTGCCGGCTCCGGTCACGGCGGAAATGCGCTTTACCGGGGCCTTTGCCTCTGACGTGCGGCAGCGTTTCGCCGGGTTTTCGCAGGCCGAACGCTCGCGCGAGCTGCGCAAGCTGTGGCGCGAGGGCTTTGCCGCGATCACCCCCGGCAAGGTAGCGACCCATACCGATCCCGAGACTGGCGATTTCGTTCTGACCATGCAGGGCACGGCGCAGATGGAATGGATGGCCGATCTTGGCACCCGCTGGTACGAGGTGGACCGATCGCGGCTGGGCTGGCGGTTGGACATCGCCCGCGAAGGCGGGGTCAGCGCCGATGCTCCCTTTGCCTTCCGCTATCCGGACTGGTGGTCCTCGAAAGTCTCGATCGTTCTGCCCCACGGCGGCAAGGGTTTCCGACTGCAGGGGGCGGAGCCGCTCGACCGGACGGTGGGCGATCTCTACCGCTTCCGCCGTACGGTCTCGCTGAAGGACGGGGTGGTGACGATGGAGGCCGAAACCCGCGCGCTCGCCCCGGAACTGCCCGCCGCCCGCGCCCAGCGGACCCGCTCCGAAATGGTCGAGATCGCCAGTGCCGGCGTGTTCATCCGTGCGCCCAACAACTACACCCCGACCGAGGCGGAACTGGAACAGACCCGCAAGGCCGATGCAGCCGAACAGGCCGCCAAGGCCAAACCGCGCGAGAAGGCCCGCAGCGCCGGGCGCTAGGCTTCAGGCCGCGCCCTTCAGCTTGCGGACCGCGCGCCAGGCGAGCGCCTTCGCCAGGTTGCGGGCCGGGAAGGGGGCAGGGCTGGCGGGGGACAGGCCGATCTTGCGCAGCATGTGGTTGAAGGCCCGCGCATCCGCTTCGGCATAGGACCAGTCCGAACGCCAGGTGATCGACAGCGAGACCGATGGCTCGTCCCCGTTCTGGACCCAGTGCGGCGCCTTGACCGGCACGTGGATCGCCTCGCCCGGGCCGATGTGGATCGCGCTGCCCTTTTCGGCATAGGCATCGTACCAGCTCAGGTTCCGGTGATGCAGCCCAAGGTGATAGCGCTCGTGGATCTCGGCCGAGAACATCGCCTCGTCCTCCACCGGGAACAGGGTCATGGTCTTGTGGCCCATCACCTGCAGCAGGATGTTGTGTTCCGGGTCGAAGTGGAACGGCGTGACCGATCCCGGCGATGTGATGAAGATGAAGCCTTCCAGCTGCATCATCTGCCCGGTGCGCGGCTCGACGATATCGCGCAGCTGGCCCAGCACCTCGTGCAGCAGTTCGCGGTAGGCCGGCACCTTCTCGATCCGCTTCAGTGCGACCCACGATCCGGCCTGGCCGATGCTGCGGATCGTCTCGGTTACGGTCAGATCGCTTTTCGGCACGTCCTCCGGGCGGATCCCGATGGGGAGCGTGCCGGGATTGTACTCGATCTCGTGCTCCGGCAGCGCCTCGGCCAGCCTGGCCAGCGCGTCCAGGGTGAGGAGCGGGTGGCCCAGCAGGCCGTGCGTCAGCTTGACCGGGCGGGCCGGATAGGCCGCGGCAAAGGCCTCGCGGGTTTCGGGCGGAAAAATGGACGGCTGCATGGGAAAACCCCCTCACTCGATTCCCCCGCGCGATAGCAGATGGGGGTTAAGATCGGGTGAGGGGGTGGGCTGCGGCCCGGAGCCTAATCTTGCGGGATCGTCCAGGTGACCGAGCCGGCAAAGCTGCCCGGCACCCGCGCCCCGGTCTGGTCGGTGGCGGGTTCGAACCGGGCGCGGCTGCGCACCGCGGCGCAGGTCGCGCGGTCCAGCCCGGGATGGCCGCTGCTGGCCGTGATCGTGCAATCGCTGACCCGCCCGGCACTATCGATGCTCAGCCGGTAGCGGGTGGTGCCCTGGTTCCCTTCGCGCAGGTCGCGGGCGGGATAGTCGTTGGTCGAAACCCAGGCCTGCCACTTGCCCTTGGGCGCGGCGGCGCGGGGCTTGAACAGCGGCGGCGTGGTGGTGGGCGAAGGCGTGGGATCGGGGAACACCGCATCGCCCAGCCCGGACGTGCCGGCCCCGCCGCTCACCGGAATTTCCACCACGGTCACCGGCCCGGCATCGATCGGCGGCAACTTGATCCGCGTATCGGGCCGGTCGATCACGCTGGGCTTATTGTCCTTGGCCACCGGCTGCACATCGACCGGCGGCGGGGGTGAGGGCTTGGGCAGGGGCACGTTGACAGCGATCGGGTTGCGATCGGTCTTTACCGTATAACTCGTCGCCAGCCCCACGATCAGCGCGGCGGCCAGTCCGCCCTCGATCAGCAGGACCGCCGCGCCGGCGCCCAGCTTGCGGGTGGTGGTGTTGGTATCGGCATAGGCCATGGCATCCCTCCTTCGTTGGGTCGCCCGGTGGCCCGTTTCCCGAGTCGCACCGGGGCGACCGTGGAATAAATGTGATAGTATAACATAACGATCCGGAGTCAATAGCTTTCCGTAACGTCAACCGGGGGGAGTTGTCTTCCGGCCCGCGCGCAGGCACCATCCTTCCCATGCTCACCTTCTACGATTGCACCACCGCCCCCAGCCCGCGCCGCGCGCGGATCGTCCTCGCTGAGAAGGGCATCGCCCACGAGGTCCGCCAGGTGGACCTTGCCAAGGGCGAGCAGCTTTCGGCAGAGTTCCGC
The DNA here is from genome assembly GCA_017302615.1 of Sphingomonadales bacterium. Classification (GTDB taxonomy): domain Bacteria; phylum Pseudomonadota; class Alphaproteobacteria; order Sphingomonadales; family Sphingomonadaceae; genus Novosphingobium. The sequence goes on along the minus strand of JAFLDB010000013.1, from coordinate 11,872 downwards.
GCCATCAACCCGGCCTGCACGGTCCCGGCGCTGGTGCTGGAGGATGGCGCCGTGCTGACCGACAATGCCGGCATCGCCGCCTGGGCCGAAGCGGTGCAGCCCGATCCGCCGCTGCTCGGCACCACGCCGCTGGAAAAGGCGCAGGTCGCCAGCTGGAACAGCAGGATCGAGGGCGAATGCTTCATGGCCATCGCCGAAGTGCTGCGCAACACCGCACGCGGGATGAAGGACCGCGCCCTGCCGGGGCCGGTCAACTATGCCCAGATCCCGGAACTGGCCGAACGCGGCCGCGCCCGCCTGCTCGACTTTCTGGACCGCTTCGAACGCCACATGCTGGGGCGCGACTGGGTGGCGACAGACCGCTTCAGCCTGGCCGACATCACCGCCGGCGTCGCGCTGGACTTTGCCGGCTGGATCAAGGTGGACGTGAACGAAGGCCGCCCCGCCATCGCCGCCTGGCGCGCCAAGCTGGCCGAGCGGCCCAGCTTCAAGCTCTAGTCCGCCTCGTCGGGCGCATCGTCACTGTCCCGGCCCCAGACCGCTTCCCCGGCCAGATGGCGGTCGAGCTTCGCGTCGAAATCGGCCCACAGCGTCGGATCGTCATCCTCGTCCCCGCCCGGCAGGTCCGAAGGCGCATAGAAGGCGGTGTGATAACGATACCGCTTGCTCCGCCGCTGGCGCAGCAGGAACATCAGCAGCGCGGAATTGTGCCAGCGCCAGGTGCCGATCACTTCGCCGCCGCGCACGATCGGCCGCTCCTCGCCCAGGATCGCCCGCTCCAGCGCGCAATCCTCCAGCCGCGCCATGCCCCGGTCGATCGCCGCTTCCCATGCCGCGGCAAAGCCCTCGGCCCCCGGCTGGTTGCGCAGCCGGTAAAGCGCCTCCAGCGAAGCCCCGATATGCCGCGCGGCCTGGGTGACGATGCCCGTCGCGGCCAGCATGGCGATAAAGTCCCGCTGCCGGTCCGGCGTGATCGAATTGCGCCGCGGCGCACGGTGCAGATAGGGCGCGAAGGATAGCAGCGGATCGCCCGGCTCCGGCGGCAGATCGGCAAAGGCGGTGCGGCTGGTCCGCTTCCACGGCCGGACCGAAGCGCATTGCAATTCCTCCCCGGACCGGTGAGGGGGACCGCCTGCAAGGCGGCGGAGGGGCCCGCGCGTTTGATCCCGATCTTCGCTGCGAGCTGTTGGGGAGGGGGTTGGGGGTGGGGGCTTGGCCCCATCATTGTTCCTGCGAGCCAAGGGGAGGCCCTTTCCTGCTGAAATGTTGGATTCCCCTGTGGAGGCGCAGGATAGGCGAAGCGGGGGCGTGTAGGAAAATGGTTTGTGGGGGGGGCGGCCATGAGGCAAGGGTGGCCCGGCAAAACAGGGTGGATGCCCCTCGCCCTAACGTCCGAAAGCGAACCGGTTACAGGCCGGCAGAGCGATGCTGCATCCGGGCGGGATTATGCCAGCGCAGCCCTTGCGCCGCAAGCCGGGTCTTGCCAAAGTCCCGAAATGACCAACCGGCTCTGTTTTAGCGAAAAAGTGGTGGCCCAAGCGTGAGCCTGCTTGAAGAACTTCAGCGCGCCCGCACCGAGGAAGACGTCAAGGACGCCTACATCAAGGCGCTGGGCCTAAAGGGCGTATTCAAGGGGCTGGTCGATATCCAGACGCCCGAAATCTGGTTCGAGGCCAAGGAGGCCCCCACTCCGCCGCTGCTGATGTTCGCGCAATTGCTGACCTACGTACGGGCAGCGCGCAAACGCGGCGAAGCGATCCCCGGCTTCCTGTGCGTGATCGACCGCGAAAAGGCGGCGCTCATGGCGACCGAGCACGCGATGCCGATCCTTGAGGACAAAGCAATCCAGTGGCCCAAATCCGGGTCGGCCGCAGACAAGGCGCTGGCGGCGCAGATTGCCCCGGTCATCGAGACACATTTCGTGCTGTATCAGATCGACGGATACGAGGCCGAGTTTATCAAGGCTGGCAAGAATGCCGTGCGGGAAGGGCGGATCATCCGCACCCCGATCACACCCGACAACCTGCGGCAGGTGTTTGACAAGTGGGTGGCGATGGTCGGCGTGGAACTCGGGGTAAAGCGCGAGGCGGATTATGCCGTCCTGTTCTTTGCCGACATCATGCACGACGGCCGCAACGAGGCGATGCGCAACCTGCCCGCCCGCCTGCTGTTCAGCGGCGACAAGCCGGTGTTCATCCTCGGGGCCGAGCAATATGAATTGGCCAGCGAGCGCGGCTATCGCAATTTCTGGAACATCTACCACCGCCCGCCGGAGCAGAAGCACCGGCACTACCTGCTCGAACGGCGCGACAGTCTGCTGCCGATGGACGACCAGAAGTTTAAGGGCGCGTTCTACACCCCGCTGCACATCGTCGACAAAGCCTATGATCAGCTTGCCGCCACACTGGGCGCGGACTGGCAGCAAAAGTATATCGTCTGGGATATGTGCGCTGGCGTCGGCAATCTGGAAGCCAAGCACAGCAACCTGCGCAATGTCTTCATGTCTACGCTCGATCAGGAAGATGTGACGATCATGCGCAGCAACCCGGCTTTCGCCGGGGCGGAGATTTTCCAGTACGATTACCTGAACGACGATGTGACCGATTTTGGCGAGATCGATTACGATCTGTCGGGAAAGTTGCCGGAGCCGCTGCGCCAGGCGATTGCCGATGCGCGCGACGGCAAGAAGGGCGCGAAGCCGATTTTGGTGCTGATCAATCCGCCTTATGCGGAAAGCGGGTCGGGCATTGCGCGGGGCGATGAAAACAAGATCGGGGTCGAAAAGACGCGCGTAAACGGCTGGATGCGCGAGATGAACCTCGGTTACTCAAGCAAGGAGCTTTTCACGCAGTTTCTCGTTCGCATTCGGTACGAGCTGCCTAAGGCAACGCTCGCCATGTTCAGTACCCTCAAGTACGTCAACGCGCCGAATTTTGAGAAGTTTCGGAGAGTCTGGCAAGCGAACTTTCTTGATGGCTTCGTCGTTCATAGTCGGGCGTTTGATGGATTGGACGGCGATTTCCCAATCGGGTTCCTTATCTGGGACACACGCCAGCAGGTGCCGATTTCGGAAGCACCTGTTGGGGCATTTGACCGCTTCGGAAATCTCGTTGGCGAAAAGCTATATGTTGCGAGACCAACGAACGAACTTTTGAATCTTTGGATGGACAAAACGCCGCCAGACGGCGGCCCAGCTTTGCCGTTATCGAATGCGCTGAAGGTTTCGAAAAACCCACGCCCGAAGCGAAAAAGGTCTGGCGCGCTCGGATACCTTTACGCGAGCAACAACGACCTTCAGCACTCCGCTATCGAGACCTTGATTACATCGTCGATTTACACCGGGGGCAATGGGGGCGGCGTCTACATTTTGCCCGAGAACCTCTGGCAAGCCGCCATCGTCTTCTCCGTCCGACGCCTGATCAAACCAACCTGGCTCAACGACCGCGACCAGTTCCTGCAACCTTCGCAATCGCTATCCGAGGAGTTCAAGTCCGATTGCCTCGTCTGGATGCTGTTCAACGGCAGCAACCTGACGGCAGGTGCCGATGGGTTGGAATGGAACGATCGCGACTGGAGCCTCACCAATCACTTCATTCCCTTCACCGAAGCGGAAGTGGGCGCGAAGGCGCGGTTCGAGAGCGATTTCATGGTGCGCTACATGGCGGGCATGGCCTTCTCGTCTGAAGCCCAAGCCGTGCTCGACGAAGGCCGCAAGCTGTTCCAGCGCTTCCACGCCACCAGCTTCCCGAACAAGATCAGGCAGGAATACAAGCTGAACCGGGCTGATGCAGGCTGGTATCAGGTGCGCCGCGCGCTGGAAGCCTATGGTGATAACGAGCTAACCGACTTCGACCCGTTCAAGGCGGCCTACAAGGCACTTGGCGACAAGCTGCGACCGATGGTTTACGAACTTGGCTTCCTGCCCGCCTAGGCAATACCCCACCACCGCTTGTCCAAATCCGGCATTCCCCTTAATGATCCGCACGGGCTGGCAACGAGGGCAAGCAAGGGACGCTGCTGTAGGATGGCAAAGGTTAAGGTCCTGACCGAAAACGGCGTGCACTGGTTCAGCCAGGCCTATGCCGCGCAATTGCTTGGCACCACGCGCGGCAAGATCAAGGTCATGATCGTGCGTGAACTGATTGGTTGCCACCCGGTGCTGGGCGAGGACTGGATTGCGGAAACGGACGTGACCTACCTGCGCCGCAATCCGGATCAATACGCTGATGTGAAAAAGCAGCTGCGCGAACCGGCATGGCCCGGACGGGGGGAAACGATGCCGCAGGGGACGATCTACAAGGGCGATCCACTTTCGGCGAAGGCGCGGTTCGTCGGGCGGATCGGGCATCCGCTCAAGGATAGTCCCGGCTCCTGATCACGGTAGGCGGGCGCGGGGCGAGTCTACAGACGGCGCCCCGCATTGCTGGCGTGGCCTCTCCGCGCCGCCCGCGCCGAAACTGGCACGGGGGCGGGGGCCGGGCAAGATGCTTGACCAAATCCAACATTCCCCCTAATGGCGCGCACTTCCGGGCCAGGGTCTGCCAACGCCCCGGATTGAGCTGAACATTGCCGGGGCGCGGGGGTTTTCCCTGTAAACCGTCAAAGTAACCCGGTCTTTTCAATCGGGTGGAGCGTTTTCGGCTCGCGATTGATCGCCGCTGCGGGGCCTGCCCCGTGCTTGGCGCATTCGCGATTCGCATCCTCTTCATCCGGCCGAGACGGCCATCAACCAAGGTGAAGAGTACTTCATGCCCACTATCAACCAGCTGGTCCGCAAGGGCCGCGTGCCGCAGAAGACCAAGTCCAAGGTCCCTGCGATGGAGCAGAACCCGCAGAAGCGCGGCGTTTGCACCCGCGTTTACACCACTACCCCGAAGAAGCCGAACTCGGCGCTGCGCAAGGTTGCGAAGATCCGTCTGACCAACAGCCGCGAAGTCATTTCGTACATTCCGGGTGAAGGCCACAACCTGCAGGAACACAGCGTCGTGCTGATCCGCGGCGGCCGTGTGCGCGACCTTCCGGGCGTGCGCTATCACGTGCTGCGCGGCGTGCTTGACACCCAGGGCGTCAAGGACCGCAAGCAGAGCCGCTCGAAGTACGGCGCCAAGCGTCCGAAGTAAGTTTCACGCGGTTGCGGCCCTGGTCCGCTCCCCCTCCCGGCCGCCCTTCCGAAGGGTAGCCTATGGGTGGCCGGGAGGGGGAGCGGGCCGGAGCCGCAAGGAAAGCCCGGATGGGCTTTCCGCACTCCGAAGGAGTTCGAAAACATGTCACGTCGTCGTCGTCCCGAGAAGCGGGAAATCCTGCCGGATCCGAAGTTCAACGATCAGATCCTCTCGAAGTTCATGAACAACCTCATGCTCGACGGGAAGAAGTCGGTTGCCGAAAGCATCGTTTACGGTGCGCTCGAAACCATGGAAACCCGCGCCAAGGCCGATCCGGTCCAGCTGTTCCACGATGCGTTGAACAACGTGAAGCCGCAGATCGAAGTGCGCAGCCGCCGCGTTGGCGGTGCGACCTATCAGGTGCCGGTCGAGGTTCGCCCCGAGCGCGCCCAGGCTCTCGCCATCCGCTGGCTGATCAACGCCGCGCGCAACCGCAGCGAAACCACCATGTCGGCGCGTCTGTCGGCCGAGCTGCTCGACGCTGCCAACAACCGCGGCAGCGCGGTGAAGAAGCGCGAAGACACGCACCGCATGGCCGACGCCAACCGGGCGTTCTCGCACTACCGCTGGTAAGGCGCCGGCTGGGCGTCACAGCCCGGTCACAAAACTGCATCAGGGGCGGGGGTCGGCTCATCGGCTCCCTCCCGGCTTAAGGAAACCCAGACCATGGCACGCAGCCATCCTCTTGAAAAATACCGCAATTTCGGTATCATGGCGCACATCGACGCCGGCAAGACCACCACGACCGAGCGGATCCTCTACTACACCGGCAAGTCCTATAAGATCGGCGAAGTCCACGAAGGCGCCGCCACCATGGACTGGATGGAGCAGGAGCAGGAGCGCGGGATCACGATCACCTCGGCAGCTACCACCTGCTTCTGGAACGATCACCGCCTGAACATCATCGACACCCCGGGCCACGTCGACTTCACCATCGAAGTCGAACGCTCGCTGCGCGTGCTCGACGGTGCGGTCGCCGCCTTCGACGGCGTGGCCGGCGTTGAACCGCAGTCGGAAACCGTCTGGCGCCAGGCCGACAAGTACGGCGTGCCGCGGATGTGCTTCATCAACAAGCTCGACCGCACCGGTGCCAACTTCTACTACTGCGTCCAGACGATCATCGACCGTCTCGGCGCGACCCCGGCGGTGCTCTATCTGCCGATCGGCGCGGAAAGCGATTTCAAGGGCCTGGTCGACCTGGTCGAAATGCGCGGCATCATCTGGAAGGATGAATCGCTCGGCGCCGAGTTCGAATATGTCGAAATCCCGGCCGACCTCGCCGACAAGGCTGCCGAATACCGCGAAAAGCTGGTCGAGCTCGCCGTCGAGCAGGACGACGCGGCGATGGAGGCCTACCTCGAAGGCACCGAGCCCGACGTCGCGACCCTGAAGGCGCTGATCCGCAAGGGCACGCTGGCCCAGGCGTTCGTGCCGGTGCTGTGCGGTTCGGCGTTCAAGAACAAGGGCGTTCAGACCCTGCTCGACGCGGTCGTGGACTTCATGCCGTCGCCGCTCGACATCGAGGACGTGCAGGGCATCAACCCCGACACCGAAGAGCCGGACAGCCGTGCCACCTCGGACGAGGCTCCGTTCTCGGCGCTGGCGTTCAAGATCATGAACGACCCATTCGTCGGCTCGCTGACCTTCACCCGCATCTATTCGGGCACGCTGACCAAGGGCAGCTACCTGAACTCGGTGAAGAACAAGAAGGAAAAGGTTGGCCGCATGCTGCTCATGCACGCCAACAGCCGTGAAGACATCGAAGAAGCCTATGCCGGCGACATCGTTGCTCTGGCGGGCCTCAAGGAAACCACCACCGGTGATACGCTCTGCTCGGAAAAGCAGCCGATCATCCTGGAGCGGATGGAATTCCCCGAGCCGGTGATCGAACTGTCGGTGGAACCGAAGACCAAGGCCGACCAGGAAAAGATGGGCCTCGCGCTCAACCGCCTGGCTGCCGAGGATCCCTCGTTCCGCGTCTCGACCGATCACGAATCCGGCCAGACCATCATCAAGGGCATGGGCGAACTCCATCTCGAAATCCTCGTCGACCGCATGCGTCGCGAGTTCAAGGTGGAAGCCAACGTCGGTGCGCCGCAGGTGGCCTACCGCGAGTACCTCGCGAAGCCGGTCGACATCGACTACACCCACAAGAAGCAGTCGGGTGGTACCGGTCAGTTCGGCCGCGTGAAGGTCAAGGTCACTCCGGGTGAGCGTGGTTCGGGCTTCGTCTTCAAGGACGAAATCAAGGGCGGCAACATTCCGAAGGAATACATCCCGGCGATCGAAAAGGGCTTCCGCGAAACGGCCGAAACCGGCTCGCTCATCGGCTTCCCGATCATCGACTTCGAAGTGCTGCTCTATGACGGTGCGTACCACGACGTCGACTCGTCGGCTCTGGCCTTCGAAATCGCCGGTCGCGGCGCGATGCGCGAAGTTGCCCAGAAGTCGGGCATCAAGCTGCTCGAACCGATCATGAAGGTCGAAGTGATCACGCCGGAGGAATACCTCGGCGACGTGATCGGCGACATCAACTCGCGGCGCGGGCAGATCCAGGGCACGGATTCGCGCGGCAACGCGCAGGCCGTGACCGCGATGGTCCCGTTGGCGAACATGTTCGGCTATGTGAACCAGCTGCGCTCGTTCACCCAGGGCCGGGCGAACTATTCGATGTTCTTCGACCACTATGATGAGGTCCCGGCCAACGTCGCGACCGAGATCAAGGAGAAGCTTGCCTAACCGGCAGGAACAATCTAGGGGCGGCGCCTGATTCAGCGGGCGCCGTCCAAACCCCGCAGATTCAATTCAAAGCGAAAGAAGGTTTGAGACAATGGCCAAGGCAAAATTCGAGCGGACCAAGCCGCACTGCAACATCGGGACCATCGGTCACGTCGACCATGGCAAGACCACCCTGACCGCCGCGATCACCAAGGTGATGGCCGAAGTTAACGGCGGTGAAGCCGTGGACTTCGCCAACATCGACAAGGCTCCCGAAGAGCGCGAGCGTGGCATCACCATCTCGACCGCTCACGTCGAGTACGAAACCGCTGCCCGTCACTACGCCCACGTCGACTGCCCGGGCCACGCCGACTATGTGAAGAACATGATCACCGGCGCGGCGCAGATGGACGGCGCCATCCTCGTGGTGAACGCCGCTGACGGCCCGATGCCGCAGACCCGCGAACACATCCTGCTCGCCCGTCAGGTCGGCGTGCCGGCGCTGGTCGTCTACATGAACAAGGTCGACCAGGTTGACGATCCGGAAATCCTCGAGCTCGTCGAGCTGGAAATCCGTGAACTGCTGTCGAGCTATGGCTTCGACGGCGACAACATCCCCGTCATCCCGGGTTCGGCTCTGGCCGCTCTGGAAGGCCGCGACGACAACATCGGCAAGGATTCGATCATTGCCCTGATGGACGCCGTCGACACCGCCATCCCGCAGCCGCCGCGTCCGACCGACAAGCCGTTCCTGATGCCGGTGGAAGACGTGTTCTCGATCTCGGGCCGTGGTACGGTTGTGACCGGCCGCGTCGAGACCGGTATCGTCAAGGTTGGCGACGAAGTCGAAGTGATCGGCCTCAAGGACACCCAGAAGACCGTCGTGACCGGCGTCGAAATGTTCCGCAAGCTGCTCGATCAGGGTGAAGCCGGCGACAACATCGGTGCCCTGGTTCGTGGTCTGAAGCGTGAAGACGTCGAGCGCGGCCAGGTTCTGGCCAAGCCCGGCTCGGTCACCCCGCACACCGAATTCAGCGCCGAAGTCTACGTGCTGTCGAAGGACGAAGGTGGCCGTCACACGCCGTTCTTCGCCAACTACCGCCCGCAGTTCTACTTCCGCACCACCGACGTGACCGGTGAAGTGATCCTCCCCGAGGGCACCGAAATGGTCATGCCGGGCGACAACGTTGCCCTGTCGGTCAAGCTGATCGCCCCGATCGCCATGGACGAAGGTCTGCGCTTCGCCATCCGCGAAGGCGGCCGCACCGTCGGTTCGGGCGTCGTCTCGAAGATCACGAAGTAAGCTTCGCCTGATCTGACCAACGAATTGGCCCGGCCTCCCACGCGGAGGCCGGGCTTTTTCGTGCCTGGGGGAGGGGACGCGGCCGGAGCGGACCTTCGCGAACTTCGCGAAGTTTGGGCGTGTCGCGCATGGGCGAATTCAGGCGAAAGTCGGCATGGCCAGAGACGGCAAAGCCGCGCTGGGGGCGCGGCTCGATAAAGTGGTCTGGACGATGACAAAGAGCGGGGGCAAGAAACCGGCGGGCAGGGTACACCCTCGCTCGGGTGTAGGAAAACGATATGGCGCGCAAATATTCGAAGCACGGGGCCAGGGAGAGCTATGACAGCGACGAGCAGGACGCCGATGCGCTCCCGCCGCCGCCGCCCGATTGCTGGCTGTGCGAGCGGCCCTGCGGCGAGACCGTGATCTGGCACCACCCGATCCCCAAGAGCCGCGGCGGGCGCGACACCGTGCCGATGCACCCGATCTGCCAGAACATGCTGATCACCACCTTCAGCAATTCCGAGCTGCAACGTTACGGCATGGACGCCAGCCTGCTGCGGCTCGATCCCAGGGTGGAGAGGTTCATCGGCTGGGTGGCGAACAAGGACCCGGACTTCAACGCACCGCTGGGGAAGAGGAAGGGGCGGTGAGGGGAAGGAGCCCTGGGGACACGCTATTGCGTGTCCCCGTCCTGCATTGCGCAGGGAGAAGGGGACACGGAATACCGTGTCCCCGATCGTCGTTATCGACCGGGGACAGTCTATTGACTGTCCCCTTAGGACCGTGCGGCCCACGCTTTCCCGGCGCCAGCTTCAGCCCAGTCTTCGCTTCCATGGCGGCCAGCCATTCCCTGGATCCCACGGGACGCCCGACGCTTTCGGCCTTGCGCAGCGAGGCATAGGTCAGCGCTTCGTCGAACTCTTCGCCCAGAAACGCCGCGAAATCGCCGACCCGTTCCAACGCCGGAGCGACCGTGACCACATGATCATCCTCGCCCGCGATCAGCGCGCGGGTGCTGGACCATCGCCAGTCTTCAGCCTTTTGTACCAGACGCGCCCGCACGGGATTGAGTGCGACATAGCGCAGCGCCGCGAACAGGTGTGCTTCGTCCATCGCCACCGACGCAAACCGGCCCTGCCAGAGATGTCCGGTGGTCCTGCGACGCGCGTTGATATAGCCGGTGTAGCGGCGGTGCAGCTCTCCCAGTGTACGCCGCAAGCCATCCTCGTCCGACGGCACCAGCACCAGGTGCACATGATTGGGCATCAGGCAATAGGACCACACCTCGGTCCGGGCGCGCTCTGCCGCATCGGCCAGCAGATCAAGATAGAGTGCGAAGTCCCCATCTTCAAAGAATGTCCGCTGCCGCCCATTGCCGCGCTGGGTGACGTGATGCGGAACGCCGGGAATGACGACACGGGGAAGCCGGGCCATTGTCAGAACCGGGGAAACGCTATTGCGTGTCCCCGATCAACGTTGCAGCACGAACAACCGGACAGTTCCGGGGACACGGTATTCCGTGTCCCCGATCGAGGTTGCAGATAAGCATAGGGGTTGATTGACATGCGGCTGAATATGATGAAGTTTGGGGGTTAAGTAAACTGTCACCGTAATACTGACCGTAATGCTGGATGTATGTATGAAGAAATTTCCAATTCAATTTGATATTGAGGCGCTTCTAAAGGGTAAGGAGATTGTTAGTATTTGCATATATCCGGACGAATTGACTTTGGAGTTTAGTGAAAATGTTTTTATTTCGACATTTAACCAATTACGTTTTTTGGAATTGAATTTTAAAATTAATAACCAAATTCCTGAATTTATCTATCTTCTTTTATCTGAAAAAATAGCTGATGTATCAAATGTAAGCTTAGATTTGGAATTAAAAACATCATCCGGGTACAATATCAAATTTGAATGCTTTGAATGGCCGTATGAGTCATATCATATTAGTTCAGATCATATAGATATTGCAATTTAGGGTTGAGGCTCAGGTAAATAGCAGAAATTCCAGCAGAAATTCCGGGGCAATATACTAAACTACTCTCTGTCCCTACACCGCCAATGGCCTCAACCAGTGCACCGCAGCGGGCACTGCGGCGGTAACGGTGACAGTCTACTTATCCCCCAATCCCACCACCGCATCTGCCCGCTGCCGCCCATTGCCGCGCTGGGTGACGTGATGCGGCACGCCGGGAATGACGACACGGGGAAGCCGGGCCATTGTCAGAACCGGGGACACGCTATTGCGTGTCCCCGATCAACGTTGCAGCACGAACAACCGGGCAGTTCCGGGGACACGGTATTCCGTGTCCCCACACAAGGCTGCAGGTAAGCGCAGGGGTTGATTGACATGCGGCTGAATATGATGAAGTTTGGAGAGTAAGTAAGCTGTCACTGTAATACACGAAGCGATAATCATGCGAAACAAATCTATTTCCACACTATTTTTAACTATAGTCGCGTGCGTCGTAGGCTATTTTTTCGGATTATCGGATGGTGAGATTGCGGGTGTTGCCCTCTGGGGTGCGATGTGGGCATTTGTTTTTCACACAAAACTATAGAACTCAAATTGTGAAACCTAAGAGCCTGATCCGAAACTAAGTTGAGTGGTATCAGCGGGTTAGCTTGACGCCCGCCCAAGTCATTGATTCAGGGGTTTTGCGAAAACTTCCGGAGATCAACGATGTGGACCGATACCACTCGG
>JAFLDB010000012.1 GCA_017302615.1 Sphingomonadales bacterium | reverse complement strand
GCCATTCATCCGGGGCCAGCTGGGCGCGCAGCAGCGCGGCCTCGGCCACGGCGGGCTCGCCTTCGGCCAGGGCCGCGACCAGGCGCGGACTGCGCAGCCGCAGGCCGGAATCGCGGATCATCGTCGCCCGGTTTGCAGCGGGGATCTTCTGCCCCAGTTCGGCCAGGCGGACATAGGCCGCATCCAGCTGCTCGCCTCGCGCCTCGGCCGGGGACGTGCCCAGCAGATCGAGCAATTGCCGGTACTGGATGCGCTGCACCGCCGTGCCGCTGGCGCTCAGGCGCAGAACGGTTCCAAGGCGGTCATCGAAATGCATGGGCTTCCCGGTATGGCAGACGCGGTGCGCGCGCGAGATGGTTTACCAGTTTTGTCCCCAGCCAAAACCGGCAGTGAAAGGTGCGTTGCAAAGCGGGACAGTTGCCGTCATAAACAATAAAATTATCGCCCGCTGTCACAGTCTGTGGTTTTTGTTGCCGATTGGTGGCATTTCACGTTCCTGCGGCGCACCCTGGGGGTTGGAAGCATGGCAAATCTGGATTCGATCGACCGGCGCTTGCTGGCCGAGCTGCAGGAAGAAGGGCGGGTTACCAATGTGGAACTGGCCCAGCGCGTCGGGCTGACCGCGCCGCCCTGCCTGCGCCGGGTCCGCGCGCTGGAAGATGCCGGGGTGATCCGCGGCTATCATGCCGATCTCGATGCCTCGAAGCTGGGCTTCGCCATCACCGTCTTCGCCATGGTCAGCCTGAAAAGCCAGGCCGAGGATTCGCTCCGCCAGTTCGAAGACGCGATGAAGGTCCTGCCCGAAGTGCGCGAATGCCACATGCTGAACGGGGAAATCGACTTCATCCTGAAGATCGTCAGCCGCGATCTGCAAAGCTTCCAGGAATTCCTGACCAGCAAGCTGACCCCTGCGCCCAACGTGGCCAGCGTCAAGACTTCGCTGACCATCCGCACCGCCAAGCAGCTTCCGGGCGTGCCGCTGGAGTAGGGCCGTGGCCGCTGCCGGGCCTGCTCGCCAAAGTCTGATCCGCCGATTTGTCCTGATCGCAGCTGCGGCGCTTGTGCTCGTGCTGGGCTGGCGCGCGTGGCAGGGCCGCGCGATCGAGCGACCCGGGCCGAACCAGCCGGTGGTGATGACCACGCCGTGGGGGCAGCAAATCGTGCCGACGGTGGATACGGCGGCGGAACTGGCAGCATGGCGGGCGCTGCGGCCGGGGCAGGACTGGGCGCAAGGTCAGGCGGCGCAGGAACAGGTGCGGCGCGATTACGGCGCGGGGCGCTTGCAGCTCAGCCGCACGCCTTTTGTGCTGGCCGAAGGGGTCTGGGCCATCGGGCCGCACAACACCGACCAGCAGATCTACCTGATCGATACCGGGGCCGGGCTGGTGCTGGTCGATCCCTCGCTCGATGCGTTCCAGGGCGAAGTGCTGGCCCAGCTGGCCGGGCTGGGCTTCCGGCCCGAGCAGGTCCGCTGGGTCGTGCTGACCCATTGCCACAGCGATCATGCCCAGTCCTGCCGCCAGTGGCAGGAGCGCGGGGCCGAAGTGATCGTCGGGGCGGGCGATGCGCCGGAATTGGCGGCGTGCAGCGATGTGGTGGCGAAGGACTTCGACCCGCGCGGCAAAGGCCGCTGCACGCCCTGCATGGCGGACCGCAAGGTGGCGGACGGCGACATACTGCGGCTTGGCAACCTGGCGCTGCATGCCATTGCCAGCCCCGGCCACACGCCGGGATCGACCAGCTTTGCCTTCCAGCGCGGCGGCAAGTGGCTGCTGCTGTCGGGCGACATTGCGCTGCATAACGGCCGCCATGCTTGGATGGGCGGGACCAAGGCCGATTGGAACCAGTACCTCGCCTCGCTCGGCAAGCTGGCGGGGTGGAGCGTGGACGGGCGCACGGTGCGGTTCGATCTGCTGCTGCCCGGCCACGGCACGATCGACCTGACGGATGGGCACCGCTCGGTCGAGCAGACGAAACGCCTCGTGCAGGAAATCGTCACGCGCCGGGCCGGCGGAGAGAGGGTGATGTGGCTGGATGCCTATCCCTTCGCCTGGCGGCAATTTGATCGCTAACCATATTAGCTAAATTGTCAAATCTAGGTCAGTTAGCTTGGCTTGCAATCAATGCCAATCCGCCCGTGATTCCGCCAACAGTGAGGGTAACTACTGCGATTGCGGTAGCTACCCATTGCCATTTCCAAGTGTTTAGATCACTTTTAGATGGCAGTTGGTTTATCTTGTCTACGACAAGCTTAAGATCGGATTTGATGTCCTTCAAATCATCGCGGGTCACATCGACCAAAACTTCCAGACGCGCAACCCTGTTTTCCATGCCATCATAAATGCCACCCCCGCCGCCACCTTTCAAGGGCAGTTCCGGCTCTTTGGGCAGGCGCATTTCCTGCATTCTCTGCCAAGCCTCTAAGCGCGACTCATCAACAGTCATGGTTTGTAACCAGTAAGTTCATCGAAAATACTGTTGAGTTTCATGGCTGCATCTCGAACGTTCTGGATTTGCTCATTCGTCGGTTTGCCGCCATTTTTGATTGCGTCAAGTGCATTTGCAATTTCGAACAGCACAACACTCATCGTAATCGTTGTTCCGGAGATGTCGCCTTTCGTTGCGAGGCTTGCATAGGTTTCCAGATTGATAGCCATTGTTGCCTCGCATTCAGCGGTTCGACGTCTTTAGTCTACTTGATCGAGAGCCATCCACAATAGACCTCCATACCAAGCCTTTCAATCACGACTCGCCAGCCACTCCTCCAGCCACTTGATCGTGTAATCGCCGTGGATGAAGTCGGGCTCGTTCATCAGGGCCTGGTGCAGCGGGATGCTGGTTTTCACACCCGAAACCACCATTTCCTCCAGCGCGCGCTTCAGCCGCATGATGCAGCCTTCGCGACTGCGGCCCGAAACGATCAGCTTGGCGATCATCGAGTCATAATATGGCGGGATCTTGTACCCGGCGTAAAGCCCGGAATCGACCCGCACATTCATGCCGCCGGCCGGGTGATAGGCGCTGACCTGGCCGGGCGAGGGCGCGAAGGTCCAGGGATCTTCGGCGTTGATCCGGCACTCGATCGCGTGGCCCTTGAACTCGATGTCCTCCTGCGCGACCGACAGCGGCTTGCCATCGGCAATGCGGATCTGCTCGCGCACCAGGTCCATGCCGGTGATCGCTTCGGTAACGGGATGTTCCACCTGCAGGCGGGTGTTCATTTCGATGAAATAGAACTCGCCGTTTTCCCACAGGAATTCGATCGTCCCGGCTCCGCGATAGCCCATGTCGGCCATCGCCTTGGCCACGATGCCGCCCATCCGGTCGCGTTCTTCCGGGCTGATGACCGGCGAGGGGGCCTCTTCCAGCACCTTCTGGTGGCGGCGCTGGAGTGAGCAGTCGCGCTCACCGAGGTGGATCGCGTTGCCGTTGCCATCGCCGAACACCTGGAATTCGATGTGGCGCGGATTGCCGAGGTACTTTTCGATATAGACCGTGGCGTCGCCGAACGCGGCCTTGGCCTCGCTGCCGGCCTGCTGGATCAGCGTTTCAAGCTCGTCCGGTCCGTTGCAGACCTTCATCCCGCGCCCGCCGCCGCCCGAGGCAGCCTTGATGATCACCGGATAGCCGGCCTTTTCGGCAATCTCGCGCGCTTCGGCGATGTCGCTGACCGCGCCGTCGCTGCCGGGGACCAGCGGCAGGCCCAGCGCGCCGGCAGTGCGCTTGGCCTCGATCTTGTCACCCATGGTGCGAATGTGCTCGGGCTTGGGCCCGATCCAGGTGATGCCGTGGCTTTCCACGATCTCGGCAAACTGGGCGTTTTCCGAGAGAAAGCCGTAGCCGGGGTGGATCGCATCGGCATGGGCGATTTCCGCCGCCGAGATGATCGCCGCGACATTGAGATAGCTGTCCTTGGCCGCCGGCGGGCCGATGCACACGGCATGGTCGGCCAGCCGCACGTGCATGGCATCGGCATCGGCGGTGGAATGCACCGCCACCGTCTCGATTCCCATTTCGTGGGCCGCGCGATGGATGCGCAGCGCGATCTCGCCGCGATTGGCGATCAGGATGCGGGAAATTGCCATGGCTTTGCGGGCCTTACGCGATCACGACCAGCGGCTGGTCGAATTCGACCGGCTGCGCGTTCTCGACCAGGATCGCCTTGATCGTGCCGGCCTTGTCGGCGGTGATCGGGTTCATCACCTTCATCGCCTCGATGATCAGCAGCGTATCGCCGGCCTTGACCTGCTGGCCGACCGAAACGAACTGCGCCGCGCCCGGCTCGGGCGAGAGGTAGGCAGTGCCGACCATCGGCGATTTCAGCGCATCGGCATGGGCCGGGGCAGCGGGGGCTTCCGGCGCGGCGGCCGGGGCCGCAGCGGCCTGCGGTGCCGGAGCAGCGGCCAGCGGCGCGGGGGCATAGGCCTGCACCGCCGCAGCCTGCCGCGCGACCTTGATCTTGCGATCCCCGTCTTCCACCTCGATTTCGGTGAGGCCGGTTTCGGCCAGCAATTCAGCCAGTTCGCGGACCAGGCCGCTGTCGATGTTCATGCCGCCCGAACGGCTGGAACCCTTGGTTTCGCTCATGAGATTGTCTTCTCTGGCCTCTATTCTGAAACAGGCCTTCGCCTATGCGACCGGCGGGCGAGAGAGGCAAGCCCTAAGCGCCGCTAAAGTGCTGCCGCCCGTTCCAGCGCCACTTCATAGCTCTTTGCGCCAAGCCCCTTGACGCAAGCGACGGCGGCCATGCCGACGTAGGACAGATGGCGGAACGGCTCGCGCGTTTCGGGATCGGACAGATGGACCTCGATCACTTTCAGCTCGGTCGCCAGAATCGCGTCGAGCAGCGCGATCGAGGTGTGGGTATAGGCCCCGGCGTTGAGCAGCACGGCATGCACCCCCTCGCGCTTCGCCTGGTGCAGCCAGTCAACCAGCACGCCTTCGTGGTTGGTCTGGCGGCATTCCACCGCAAGGCCGAGCGCTTCGCCCTGTGCGGTCAACCGCGCGGCGATATCGTCCAGCGTGTCGCGCCCATAGATTTCCGGCTGGCGCGTGCCGAGCAGGTTGAGGTTGGGGCCGTTGAGAACCAGGATCTTGCGCAGCGCCACGGGGCCGCTCCTTTGCCGGAGGTCGGGGTTTCTGTCTCCTTAAGCGCAGTGCGGCGCGGGGCAAGTCCTAAGGGTGCTGCGCTTCCTTGATATCGGCGTCGGGCGGCAGCGGCTCGTTCTGTTCGGCCAGCTTCCTCGCCTCTTCGTCCTCTTCCTCGTTGGGTTCGACTTCGATGACGGTCGGGGCGGTGCCCTTGGCGGCCTGGGCGGCGGCGGCTTCGGCGCGCTCGGCAGCCTTTTCGGCGCGCTGGGCGGCGGCGTTGACCTGGGCGATCTTTTCGGCCGAGGCGGCATCGCGGCCAGAGCAGGCCGACAGCAGAAGCGCTGACAGGATCAGCGCGGCAAGTCCGGCACCCGCGCGGGGGGCAAAAGCGTTCGGTCGGTTCACGTGCAACTCCATGGGGCGGGCGGGCCGTCCCCTATGGCTCTTGTCCATAAGACAAAAAGATTACCCGAAACTAACCAAGCGCGGATGCCGGAGCGGGGCTGGTGCTATTTGTCGCTGCCCGCGACCTTGCCCCACTGCCGCGCGGCGGTGTAGCCAAGGTAGCCGGTGCCGAACAGCACGTAGAGCGGTTCTGGAATCCCGGCCAGATAGGCGTTCATCCCCGCCGCGATCGCCTGGGCCTTGTCCGGGCTGAACAGCGAGAGCAGGCCCATCGGCAGGGCCCAGAGCAGCAGCACATACATCACGTAAAGGAAGCTGGGCCGGGCACGGCTGGTCCACGGATCGTGGGAATTGGCTTCGGCGACAATCGCGGAAAGGCGGGCCTGGATTTCGGCCAGCTCCTGCGAACCCTGCAATTGCAGCAGTTCCAGCTTGGCCTTGTCGCGCTGGGCCGGGTTGGGGATGACCTTGTCGATCAGCGACGCGACCGGGCCGATCAGGGCTTCGAGTAGTGCCATGAGAATGCTCCTTTGGATCATGGAAGCGGTTCATGTAACCAAATTGGCACGTGTAGGAAAATGCGGGCAGGGGGCTGGCCTCGCGCCGCGGCTTGTGGAACCCTGTGCGCGAAAACGGGAGAGGCCAGACATGCAATACATTACCAGTTCGGCGGCAAACGGGGTGCGGACCATCACTCTGAACCGTCCCGACGTGCTGAACGCGATCAACGCCGACATGCATTGGGAACTGGAAGAGGCATTCAACGCCTATGCCGCCGCGCCGGACGAGCATGTCTGCGTCGTCACCGGATCGGGCCGGGCGTTCTGTGCCGGGACCGATCTGAAGGCCGCCGTGGCCGAAGGACGCCGGCCCTATCCCCCGCACGGCTATGCCGGGCTGATCGAGCGGTTCGATTGTCCCAAGCCGATCATAGCCGCGGTCAACGGCCTGGCGCTGGGCGGCGGGTTCGAACTGGCGCTGGCCTGCGATGTGATCATTGCCGCCGAAAGCGCCAGCTTCGGCTTGCCGGAACCGCTGGTCGGGGCGGTGGCGCTGGGCGGGGGCCTGCACCGGCTGGCGCGGCAGATCCCGCTCAAGCAGGCGATGGGCCTGATCCTCACCTCGCGCCGGGTTGCCGCGGCCGAGGGGCTGCGGCTCGGCTTCGTCAACGAAGTGGTGGCCGATGCCGATCTGGGCGCGGCGATTGAGCGCTGGTGCGCGGAAATCCTGCGCGCCTCGCCGGTTTCGATCCGCACGTCGAAAGCCGTGATGCTGCAGGGCCTGGCCGAGCCGGGGATCGAAGCGGCGATGAAGGCGCAGCCGACCTATCCGGCCTTCCAGGCCTGGCAGCAGAGCGAGGACGCGCGCGAAGGCCCGCTGGCTTTCGCGGAAAAGCGCCAGCCGCAATGGAAAGGGCGTTAAACGAGGAAGAAATTGGTCGGGACGAGAGGATTCGAACCTCCGACCCCCACACCCCCAGTGTGATGCGCTACCAGGCTGCGCTACGTCCCGACCGGTTCGCCCCGCGCCGCAGCGCCGGGGAGAGAGGCGGGCCTATAGGCAGAGCGCACCGGCTTGGCAAGCGGCAGCAAGAAACTTCGCGGGCTGCCCCTTGAACCCCGCGCGGCAGCCGCCATCTGTGGGGACAGGCCGGGGGCGGCGCGTTGCTATCGCAAGGCATTGCTGCTAGGCGCGCGCAATTCGGCCCGGCTGGTTCCGGGCCCCAGTTTCAGGGAAGCACGATACAGCCATGAGCAGCTCGATCCTCTCCATCCTGTCCGCCGCAGCGGCCGCGGGCGATGCCCAGCCTGCCTGGACGGGCATTGTGCCGCTGGTCGCGATGATCGCGATCTTCTGGTTCCTGATCATCCGCCCGCAAATGCGCCGCCAGAAGGAGCACCAGGCCAAGGTTTCCGGCCTGAAGAAGGGCGATCAGGTCCTGACCGGCGGCGGTCTGCTGGCCAAGGTGGTCAAGGTTGACGAACACTATGCCGAGCTGGAGCTGGGCCCGAACATGCGGGTCAAGGCCCTGAAGTCGACCATTGCCGATGTCGTGCCGCCGGCCGGCACCGCTCCGGCCAACGACTGACCGCCCGCGCACAACTACTGAAAGTCAGGACATGCTCGATTTTCCCATCTGGAAACGGCTGTGGCTGTGGGCGATCACTATCGCCCTGTGCCTCGCCGCGCTTCCTTCGCTGTTCGCCGCTGGCGGCGTGTCCTGGCCTGCGCAGCTGATCGAGCCCAAGGTCAACCTGGGCCTTGACCTGGCCGGGGGCAGCCACATCCTGCTTGAGGCGAGCGCCGACCAGATCAAGCGCCAGCGGCTTGATACCATGGCCGAAGACGTCAAGAACCGTCTGCGACAGGCCAAGATCGAAACGGGCGACATTTCCACCAAGGACGGCACCGTGGCCTTCATGGTGACCGATCCGGCCAAGGCCGGGCAGGCCCGCGAAGTGCTGCAGACGCTGACCAGCGGGGCCTCGATGTCGGGCCAGCGGGACTGGGATCTCAACGTCGATGGCGGCCGGATCGTGCTGGTGCCGACGGCTGCCGGGATTGCCCAGGCCCAGTCGATGGCGATGGATTCGGCGACCGACGTGGTTCGCAAGCGGATCGACAGCCTCGGCACGCGGGAACCGACCATCATCCGCCAGGGCGCCAACCGCATTGTCGTGCAGGTGCCGGGCCTGAGCGATCCGGCGGCGCTGAAAGCGCTGCTTGGGCAGACCGCCAAGTTGGAATTCCGGCTGGTCGATCTTTCGGCCGATCCGACCCTGGTGGCTCAGGGCATCGCCCCGCCGGGATCGGAACTGCTGCCCTATGCCAACCCGGAAAAGGACGGCACCGGCCGGCTGGCCGTGAAGCGTTACGGCGGGATCAAGGGCGATCAGCTGACCAATGCGGTCGCCAGCAATGACAGCCGCACCAACGAACCGATCGTCCAGATCACGTTCGATCAGGCCGGCGGGGCCAAGTTTGCCCGGCTGACCACCGAAAACGTCAACAAGCCGTTTGCCATCATCCTCGACGGCAAGGTGCTGTCCGCGCCCAACATCCAGGAACCGATCCTGGGCGGGCAGGCGCGGATTTCGGGCAGCTTCACCAGCGAAAGCGCCAACCAGCTGGCAATCGCGCTGGTTTCCGGTGCCCTGCCGGTGGACCTGAAAGTGGTGGAAGAGCGTTCGGTCGGCCCCGACCTTGGTGCCGATTCGATCGAAAAGGGCATCATCGCCTTTGCCGCCGGCGCGGCCGCGCTGATGTTCTTCATCCTGATCACCTATGGCCGTTTCGGGGTCTATGCCAATGCCGCGCTGATCATCAACGCGCTGATGATCCTGGGCATCCTGGCGATCATCGACGGC
Organism: Sphingomonadales bacterium; assembly: GCA_017302615.1. GTDB lineage: Bacteria > Pseudomonadota > Alphaproteobacteria > Sphingomonadales > Sphingomonadaceae > Novosphingobium. Next base: position 74,265 of record JAFLDB010000012.1, on the reverse strand, counting down.
ACATTGACCCTGCCGGGGATCGCCGGCTTCGTCCTGACCATCGGCGCCGCGGTCGACGCCAACGTGCTGATCAACGAACGCATCCGCGAGGAACTGGCGCGCGGGCGCAAGGTCGTCCAGGCGGTCGAACTGGGCTATACCGAAGCCAGCCGCGCGATCTTTGACGCCAACATCACCAACGTGATCGCCGCCGTGCTGATGTTCCTGATCGGCTCCGGCCCGGTGCGCGGGTTCGCCATCGTGCTGATGATCGGCATCGGTACTTCGGTGTTCACCGCCGTCACGCTGACCCGCCTGTGGGTGGCCGGCTATCTGCGCCGCCAGCGCCCCAGCAGCATCACGATCTGAGGGAACCAGCCACCATGAAACTGCTCAAGCTTGTTCCCGACAACACCAACATCCGCTTCCTGCGCTGGCGGGTGCCGTTCTACGTCGTCAGCCTGATCCTGATGGCGGCGTCCTGGGGCATGGTCCTGACCAAGGGCCTGAACTTCGGCGTCGATTTCATCGGTGGGCAGATGATCCGCGTCACCTTTACCCAGACCCCGACCGCCCCGGTTGCCGAACTGCGCGAAACAGTGGCGAAGCTGGGCTATGGCGAGCCGATCATCCAGCAATTCGGCAAACCGAACGAAGTTTCGATCCGGATGAAGCTGCCCGAAGGGTTCGAACAGGATCCCAGCCTGGCCAACAAGATGTCTGACAAGATCATCACGTCGGTAAAGGCCGCTCACCCCGATGTACGTGTCGATGGGGTCGATTCGGTTTCGGGCAAGGTCTCGGAGGAACTCGGCAAATCCGGCGGACTTGCGCTACTGGCGGCGATGATCGCGATCTCGATCTATATCTGGGTCCGGTTTGAATGGCAGTTCGGGGTGGGCGCACTGTTTGCGCTGGCGCATGACGTGACGCTTACATTGGGCCTGTTCGCGGTGACGCAGATGGAGTTCGACCTCAACATCGTGGCGGCACTGCTGACCCTGATCGGCTATTCGCTGAACGATACTATCGTGGTCTATGACCGAATTCGCGAAAACATGAAGAAGTACCGCCGGATGCCGATGCCGGAACTGCTTGACCTGTCGGTCAACGAAACGCTGAGCCGGACCATCGTGACTTCGCTGTCGGTGCTGATCACGCTGGTCGCGCTGCTGGTGCTGGGGCCGGACGTGATCTTCGGATTTACCGCCGCGATCACCATGGGGATCTTCGTCGGCACTTACAGCTCGGTCTATATGTCCGCGCCGATCCTGATCTGGCTGAAAGTCAATGCCGACAGCTTCGTGCCGGTTGAAACTGCGGTCGACAAGCAGGAGCGCCTGGCCCGCGAGCGTAACCCGGGCGCGGCCTGAGGCCTAACCCCTTGCCAGCCGCCACCAGTGGGCAACCAGGGCGGCGGCGTTGGCTTCCCAGCTGTATTCCGCCACTGCGGCACGGACCGTCTCGGGATCGGGCCGGTCGGCCAGCAGTTCGCTGACCGCAGCGGCGATTGCCGTGCCGTCGCGCGGAACCAGACGGCCCCAGGCGGGGTCGGTGATCAGCTCCTGTGCGCCCGGGATCGGCGTGGTCACCACCGGTGTCCCGCAGGCCAGCGCCTCGACCCAGGCGTTGGCCAGCCCCTCGCTTGCCGAAGGCAGCACGAACACATCGGCGGCATTGAGCAGCACCGGCAGCTCGCCATGCGGCACCGCGCCCAGGAACCGCACGCGCTCCGCCACACCAAGCCGCTCGGCCTGGCTTTTCAGCGCGTTCTCGTCCTCGCCTTTGCCGGCCAGGACCAGGATCGCATCGGGCAGCTGGGCCAGAGCATCGATGGCAAAGCCTTGCCCCTTGCGCGGGATCAGCGCGCCGACCGTGGCCAGCACCGGCACATCGCGCGGCAGGCCCAGCTGATCGCGGCACATCTTGCGGTCATAGGGCCGGAACAGGTCGGCGTTGAGACCGGTGCGGTGGATGGTGATCCGCTCGCGCGGCATGCCGAGCTCCACCATGTCATCGGCCAGTCCCTGCGCGACGGCGAGCAGGCCGTCGGCTGCCCGTCCGGCTTGCAGCACCTGCCGCGCGGTGGCCGGATCCTTGCCCCAGTGGTGGATGTCCGCCCCGCGCGCCTTGATGCTGACCGGCAGGCCCAGCGCTTGCCCGATGCGCACCGCGGCCGGCCCGTCGGGATAGAAGAACTGGGCATCGATCACGTCGAACGGTTGCCCGGCATGGAGCCGCCGGGCCAGCGGCAGCACGGCCTTCGCCTCGGCCGCCGCGTTGAACCTTGCGCCAATGCCCGGGATCAGGCGAAAGCGCGGGCGCAGCACCGGCACCCCGCCGCGCAGTTCCTCGGCCGGAAGGCCGGCCAGCGCCCGGTAGCGCGGGTGGCGGGATAGCGGGAAGGGCGGAATGCCCAGCGGATTGACCATGGTCAGGTCCACATCGCCGCGCTTCATCACCGCCTGCATCTGCCGTTCGACGAAGACTCCGAAATTGGGCGTCACATCGTTGGGATAGAGCGTGCTGAGGCTGAGGACCCGCAGTTTGCTCACAGCGCGCGGACCAGCATTTCGGCGGCGGCGATCCAGGCCGGATGCTCGACCACGATCTGGCGGTGGCCGGGATCGGGCGGGAGGATCGCGACGCGCTGTTCGTCCCGGTCGATCAGCCGGCCGAAGGCAAAGCGTCCGCCGGAGCGCGGCACCAGTACGTCGCGGTTGAGCAGTCGGGCGGCCTGTTCGGGGCCATATTGCCGCAGCCAGACCTGGTCCCCGGCGCGGTATTGCCCGACCGGGGTCTCGATGGCGAGCGCCAGCAGCGCGCCCTCGCTGCCCAGCGCGGTCGGCAGGATCGCATCGCGCGGAGCGGGCAGGGCTTCGGCCCCCTCGGTGGTCAGCCGGGCCAGAAAGCGCGGCTGTTCGGCCGCTTCGCTGCGCACCAGCAGTTGGGGCTCCACTTCCAGCGCGGCGGCGATCCGGTTCATCCAGGTGAGCGACAACTGCCGCATGCCGGTTTCCAGCCGGCCGATCGTCTGCGCCGTGGTCGGCGGGCTGCACCGCGCGGCGACATCGGCCAGGGTCAGCTTCTTCTCTCGCCGGATATCGCGGATGCGGTTGATCATGGCTGGATCCTTATAACCATATTGGTTTTCTCTTTCCTACAGATGGCCGGATTTGGCAAGTCGGTTCGACTCGATCACAGCCAAGGGGAAAGCCATGCAGCGCGAACTGGTGGAACGCGAACTGACCGCTGAAGGACCGGGGCGCTGTGCTCCCCGGCGCGGGCGGCGCAGTGTGACGGTCAACCTGGCGGAAAGCCCGCTCACCTGGCTTCACGCCCGCGGCCATTTGTCAGACGCGCAGTTCGCCGCGGGAGAATGCCTGCGCCGCGATTATGAACGCGCCCAGATCGGCCCGGGCGTCACCATGCGCTGGGATCCGGTGCGGGTCAAAGGCGGCGAGCGCAAGCTCAATGCCAGCGAACGCCAGCTCGCCGCACGCGAACGCTTCGAAGGCGCGGTCCGGGCTGCCGGGCCGGGCCTGTCCGACATCCTGTGGCGAGTGGTCTGTGCCGGAGACAGCCTGCCCACCGCCGAACGCGCCCTGGCCTGGCCGGTGCACAGCGGCAAGCTGGTCCTGCGGATCGCGCTGGACCGAGTGGCGGGGTTTTACCGGATCGGGTGATCAGCCCTCAACCAGTTCCGCCAGTTCCAGCCAGCGCTCTTCCGCCGCGTCCTTTTCCGCACGGGCCGCCTCGATCGCCTTGGTCAGCGCGGCGAACCTGGCCGGGTCCTTGCTGTAAAGCGCCGGGTCGGACAGCGCCGCTTCGTCCTGCGCGATTTGCGCCAGCAGTTCCTCGATCCGGCCCGGCAGCAGATCGTAATCGCGCTGGTCCTTGTAGGAGAGTTTGCCCTTCTTCGGGGGCGGAGGAGGGGGCGGCGGCGCGGCCGGCGCGGCGGCGGCCTTGGGCTTGCCAGACACGGTGCGTGCCGTGCGCTGCTTTTCCCAGTCGGCATAGCCCCCGGCCACCACATCGACCTTGCCGCTGCCGTCCAGCCCCAGGGTGATCGTGACTGTCCGGTCAAGGAAGTCGCGGTCGTGGCTGACGATCAGGACCGTGCCGTCATAGTCCGCGATCACTTCCTGCAAGAGGTCAAGCGTTTCGAGATCGAGGTCGTTGGTCGGCTCGTCCAGCACCAGCAGGTTGGATTTGCGGGCAAATTCGCGGGCGAGCAGCAGCCGGCTGCGCTCCCCGCCCGATAGCGTGCCGACCCGCGCCTCGACCAGGCCGGGATCGAACAGGAAGTCCTTGAGGTAACCCTGGATGTGCTTCCTCACCCCGCGCACGTCGATCCAGTCGCCGCCTTCGGCCAGCACGTCACGGACCCGCTTTTCGGGCGCCATCAGGCTGCGCTGCTGGTCGATCATCACCCCTTGCAGGGTCTTGGCGAGCGTCACAGTGCCGCTGTCGGGGGCGAGTTCGCCGGTCAGCAGCTTCAGCAGCGTCGTCTTGCCCGCGCCGTTGGAGCCGACGATGCCGATCCGGTCGCCGCGGGTGATCCGCAGGGTGAAATCCTTGATGATCGGCCGGTCACCGAATTTCTTCGAAACCTTGTCGGCCACGATCACGGCCTTGGACTTGGCGTCGTTGACGGCGAGGCCCAGCTTGGCGGTCCCTTGCGGACTGAGCATGGCGGCGCGCTGGGCGCGCATTTCCCACAGCTTCTCCAGCCGGCCCTGGTTACGCTTGCGCCGCGCGGTGACGCCGCGTTCCAGCCAATGGGCTTCGATCTTCAGCTTGGCGTCCAGCTTGTCGGCGGCGCGGGCTTCCTCGGCATAGACCGCTTCCATCCATGCCTCGTAGCCGCCGAAGCCCACTTCCTTGCGGCGGATCGAGCCGCGATCGATCCACAGCGTCGCCCGGGTCAGGCGGGTCAGGAAGGTGCGGTCGTGGCTGATCACCACGAAGGCGCCCTTGTAGCGGCTCAGCCAGTCTTCCAGCCAGTCGATCGCCGCAAGGTCCAGGTGGTTGGTCGGTTCGTCCAGCAGCAGCAGGTCAGGCTCGCTGGCGAGCGCGCGGGCAAGGGCGGCGCGGCGGCGTTCCCCGCCGCTCGCGCTATCGGCCTTGCGGCTCATGTCGATGCCCAGCTGCCCGGCGATGGCTTCCACCTCGTGCCGGGGCGGGGCATCCGGGCCGTGCAGGGCAAAGTCCATCAGCGTGGCGAACCCGGTGAAGAACGGGTCCTGTTCCAGCGTGACGATCCGGGTGCCGGGCTGGATCGAGCGCTTGCCCTTGTCGGCATCGATGCTGCCCGCCAGCAGTTTCAGCAGCGTGGTCTTGCCCGCGCCGTTACGGCCGATCAGCGCCAGCCGGTCACGCGGGCCGATGTGGATGTCGAGATCGCGGAACAGCCAGCCGGAGCCTTGCTGAAGGCCCAGCCCTTCCCAGGACAAGATCGGTGCGGCAGCCATGATGACGCGGCCCCTAGCCGAAGAGCCTGGCCATTGGTAGCCATTCGCGAGCGCCACTTTTGCCGCCAGCGGGTTTCCTACCCGGCCTGCTTCTGCCATTGTCGCCGCCGCGGCCGGGAACGGGCGCTTTTTTCTCCGCTGGAACCCTGTGAGGTTTGTGAACTTCCGATGCGCACTGTCTGGCTGAACGGCGAATTCCTCCCCGAAACCGAAGCGAAAGTGTCGATCTTCGATCGCGCCCTGCTGTTCGGGCAGGGGGTCTATGAAGTGTCCCCGGTGCTCGACGGGCATTTCTGCAACTGGCCGCACCATGCCGCGCGGCTGGCGCGCAGCATGGCCACCGCCCGGATCGTCGACGATACCGACTGGCCGGCCGTGCTGGCCGAACTGATCGAACGCAATGGCCTGACCGAAGGCCGGGTCTATCTGCAGGTCACCGGCGGCGCCCCGGCGGACCGCGATTTCCTCTCGCCCGTGCCGCCCGCCACGCCGACCCGGTTTGCCTTCACGCAGGAGGCGAAGCTCGTCGACAATCCGATGGCGCAGGCCGGTATCCGGGTGATGCTGCACCCCGACGCGCGCTGGCAGGTCCGCTCGGCCAAAACCACGCAGCTGCTCTATGCCGTGATGGCCAAGGAAGCCGCCCGCGATGCCGGGTATGACGATGCCTGGCTGGTCGAAGGCGGAGTGATCACCGAACAGACCAGCGCCAATGCCCACATCATCGACGCGCGCGGCGTGCTGGTATCGCACCCGGTCGATCACGGAGTGCTGCCGGGCGTGACCCGGATCTGCGCGCTGGAAATCGCGCGGGAGATGGGGCTTGCGATCGAGGAACGGCCCTTCACCCCGGAGGAACTGTTCGCCGCGCGTGAGGCATTTGTCTCGGCGGCTGGGTCGCTGGTCCTGCCGGTGGTGGCGGTGGATGGCAAACCGATCGGCAACGGCGGCCCCGGCGTGCTGACCGCCGAGATCCGCCAGCGCTACATCGCCCGATTGCGTGCCGCGTGACCTATTCACCCCTTGTTCAAGGCTATCGGAATAGGGCGCAAGTCACCATGAAGACCACGCTTTTCCTCTCGCTCGCCCTGGCGCTGGGCCTGCCGGCCGCGCCGGTGCTGGCCAATCCCGGCAATGCCCAGGAACAGGCCCGCAAGGACCTGCGGTCCGGATCGGTGCGCCCGCTGCGCGAGATCGAGCAGCGCGTGTTGCCGACCATGCCGGGCGCGCAGTACCTGGGGCCGGAGTACGATCCGGTCGCCCAGGCCTATCGCCTCAAGTTCATCCGCGACGGGCGGGTGATCTTCGTCGATGTCGATGCCCGCACCGGCGAGGTGATCCGCACGCTGAAGTAAGCCCGGGGCCAGCTTGACGCTTCCGGGCTTTGGCCTCATTTGACTGGGGCAAGGACATTTGGGGAACCTGCCATGCGCATCCTGATCGTCGAGGACGAACCGACCCTCGGCAAGCAATTGAAGAACACGCTGGAAGCCAACGGCTATGCCGTCGACCTGTCGGTCGATGGCGAGGACGGGCATTTCATGGGCTCGACCGAGGATTACGACGCCGTCATCCTGGACCTTGGCCTGCCGGAAATCGACGGGCTGACCGTGCTGGGCATGTGGCGCAAGGAAGGCCGCAAGTTTCCGGTGCTGGTGCTGACCGCGCGCGACAGCTGGTCCGACAAGGTGGCCGGGCTTGATGCCGGGGCCGACGATTACCTCGCCAAGCCCTTCCAGACCGAGGAACTGATCGCCCGCCTGCGCGCGCTGATTCGCCGTGCTTCGGGCAACACTAGCAGTGAGCTGACCGCCGGCGACGTGCGGCTGGACACCCGTTCGGGGCGCGTCACCCTGAACGGCGAGCCGGTGAAGCTGACCGCGCAGGAATACAAGCTGCTGTCCTACCTGCTGCACCACAAGGGCAAAGTGGTCAGCCGGACCGAGCTGATCGAGCACATTTACGACCAGGATTTCGACCGGGATTCGAACACCATCGAAGTCTTTGTCACCCGCATCCGCAAGAAGCTGGGCCCGGATGTGATCACCACGATCCGCGGACTCGGCTACAGCCTCGACGATCCGGCCGGACCGGGCCGCGGCTGAGACTGACTGCACGGGCCGGCGGTGAGCGCCAAGGATCTGGATCAGGCCAAGGCGCCCGCCCCGCATACCGGATCGCTCTCGCGCCGGATGCTCCTGATCGCCGCGGTGTGGATCGGCCTGTTGCTGCTGGGCGGCGGTCTGGCGCTGGACCGTACGCTGACCGGGCTGGTCACCCGCAATTTCGATGCCCAGTTGCAATACCTGCTCAACGGCATGATCGCCTCGGCCGAAGTCGGCCCGGATGGCGAGGTGTTCCTCAACCGCCCGCTGGGGGACCAGCGCCTGCTCGAGCCGAACAGCGGACTCTACTGGCAGATCCGGGGGCAGGGGCACGACGATTTCCCCTCGCGCTCGCTGTGGGACCGCACGCTTGATGTTCGTACCACCCACATCGACAAGGAACCGCACGTCTATGACAGCCTGCAGTTCCCCAACGAGCCGCTGCGGGTGATCGAACGCACGGTGCAGCTGCCGGGCAGCGACACCGTCTGGTACTTCACCGTGGCCGAGCGCCGGGCCGAGCTGGACCGCCAGATCGGACAGGTCCGCCGCATCCTGGTGCGCAGCTTTGCCGTGTTGGGCCTGGGCCTGTTCATCATGGCGATGCTGCAGACCTGGCTGGGCCTTGGCCCCTTGCGCGGGGTGCGCCTGGCAATCCAGAAGATGCGCACGGCCGGGGCCAACCGGGTGAGCGAGCCGCTACCGCTGGAAGTGCAGCCGCTGGTCGAGGAACTCAACGGCCTGCTGGCCCACACCGAACGACAGGCCGAGGAAGCGCGGACCCATGCCGGCAACCTGGCCCACGCACTGAAGACTCCGCTGACCGTGGTGATGAACGCCGCCACTGCCCAGGCGCCGGACCTTGCTGATACGGTGATCCGTGAGGCGGCGGTGATGCGCCGCCAGGTCGATCACCACCTCGCCCGGGCCCGGGCGGTCGGCCGGCGCGGGGTGGGGCAGGCGCGGGCCAATGTCGGCGAGAGTGTCGAGGCCGTGCTGCGCGCCGTCACCCGGCTCTATGAGAAGGCCCGGTTCGACCTCGATGGCAAGCGCGATGCGCTGGTGGCGATCGAGCGGCAGGATCTGGACGAGATCCTCGGCAACCTGATCGAGAACGCGGCCAAGTACGGCGGCGGATCGGTCTTCGTCACGATCGATCCGACCGGCGAGGACGCCTGGTGCGAGATCTGGGTCGAGGACGACGGCATGGGCATTCCCGAGGCGGAGCGCGAGCGGATCTTTGATCGCGGCGCACGGCTCGATACCGGCAAGCCCGGCACGGGGCTGGGGCTTGCCATCGTCCGCGATGTGGCGGAAATCTATGGCGGCTCGGTCCTGTTGGACGAGAGCGAGGATCTGGGCGGGCTGTTGGTCAAGCTGCGGCTGCCGCGGGCGGGAGGAGTGAAGGGATGAGCAAGGCAAAGGCGCTGTTGGCAATGGGGGCGGCCTTGTCGCTTTCAGCCTGCAACATGGTGGTTTCGGAAAAGCCGTGGTTCGACGCGCCCAGCGGCGCGCAGCTGCGCGATGGCCTGTGGGCCAATCTGCAGACCCCGGATTGCAAGGTCGATGCCGCTGCGCCGATTGCCGAATGGCCGGAATGCGCCAGCCCGATGCTGATCACCGGCGCCAGCTATTCCGGTCCACCGAACGGGCCGGACGGCCGCACGGTATCGCCCGACAAGTGGCAGGCCCTGCCGCATGTGCTGGTTGGCGGGGACCCCCATGTGGACCAGCTGCGGCTGGATCCCGACCCCAAGGCTCCGCAGCCCAATGGCTGGGGTAACAAGCCGCTGTACCTCTATCTCGCGCTGCGTGCCGTGGCGCGCGACGGAGAAGGCCGGATCATCGCGGCCGAGCGCTGGCCGGTGCTGTGCGGGCCGATGCCCAAGAAGCCGCGCGAGAAGAACGGGGTGCCGATCTTCACCAGCGAGAAGCCATTCAAGGGCATCCGGGTGGAAGGGGACGCCTGTTTCGCCGAAAGCGCGGAGGCGCTGCGGGCCGCCGCTGCCGCCAGCGAAGCGGCTGCGCTGGAAGGCGGTTTCACCAAGGTCAGCAGCCGCTGGGTGCGGGACGGCATCTAGGTGCGGCTGCTTCCCGCCGCCGTCTTCGCCGCTCTGGCGCTGGCCGGACCGGCCCGGGCCGAGGGCGAAGACGATGGCATGTGCCGCAACGGCCTGTTTGCCGAACAGAACGGCAGCTTTGGCCTGGCGCGGGTGACCGGGGCCGGCCGGACGCACTTCCTGCAGGACACGGACGGCTGCCCCAATGACAGCGCCGCTTGCCGCCAGAAGGCCTACCTTGTCACCGGCGACCGGGTGGTGACCGGCCGCAGCCGGGGCGGCTATGTCTGCGCCTTCTTCCCCAATGCGGGCGGCGGCAGTGCCGGCTGGATGCCCAAGGCCCGCCTCGCCGCCGTGCCGGTCAACGCGCGTCCCGCGCCCGCTGCCTGGCTGGGTCGCTGGGCCGATGGGGACAACTGGGTCCGCTTCGGCCGCCTCGGCACCAGCGGCCTGCGGGTCGATGGCATGGCCTGGTGGCCGTCCGCCAATCCGTCGCCCGAACAGCGCCCCGGCGGGCCCAATATGGGCGAAGTGTCCGGCCCGCTGCGCCTGATGAGCAACCGCGCTTTCGAGCCCGGCTGCGCGATCACCTTCCACCTGCTCGGCGATGTGCTGGTGGTCAGCGATCCAGAACGCCGCTGCGACGGGATGAACGTGACCTTTTCGGGCGTTTATCTGCGCAAGCGCGGCTGAGCCGCAGCTTACTTGCCGGCCGCCTGTTCGTGGTGGCGGATCACTTCCTGGATGATGAAGCGCAGGAATTTTTCCGAGAATTCGGGATCGAGCTGCGCTTCCTCGGCCAGCTTGCGCAGCCGGGCGATCTGCCGCTCCTCGCGGCCCGGATCGGAGGCCGGCAGGGCGTTTTCCGCCTTGTAGGCGCCTACCGCCTTGGTGATACGGAAACGCTCGGCCAGGATATGGATCAGGGCGGCATCGATATTGTCGATGCTGGCGCGGAAGCCGGCCAGGACGGGATCGGGTTGGGTCTCGCTCATCGCCTGCAACCGCTAGCTTGAAAATGGCGCAATTCCAAGCTTGCCTTCCGGATAATCCGCGCGCAATGCGGCTGGCGTAATGAGCGCCGACGTCATTCCCCTTCGCCCGCGGGAGAGCGAACCTTCGCTGGGCCCGATCATGGCCCTGACTGCCAATGGCATGAATGCGGTCAACCAGGTCATCCTGGAACGGATGCAGAGCGAAATCCCGCTGATTCCGGCGCTGGCCGGACACCTGATCGCCGGCGGGGGCAAGCGGATGCGCCCGATGCTGACGCTGGCCGGGGCGGCGCTGTGCGACTATCACGGCACCCGCCACCACAAGCTGGCCGCGGCGGTGGAATTCATCCACACCGCCACCTTGCTGCACGACGATGTGGTCGACGGCAGCGAGATTCGCCGCGGCAAGGCCGCCGCCAACCTGATCTTCGGCAATCCCGCCACGGTGCTGGTCGGCGATTTCCTGTTCACCCGCAGCTTTGAACTGATGGTCGAGGACGGCAGCCTCAAGGTGCTGAAGATCCTCTCCAACGCGAGCTCGGTCATTTCCGAAGGCGAGGTTGACCAGCTGACCGCCGCCCGCCAGATCGAAACGAGCGAGGACCGCTACCTGGGCATCATCGGCGCCAAGACCGCCGCGCTGTTCGCCGCGGCCACCCGGATCGCCGCCGTCGTCGCCGAAAAGGGCGAAGCGGAAGAGCGCGCGCTGGATGACTATGGCCGCAACCTCGGCATCGCCTTCCAGCTGGTCGATGATGCGATGGATTACGATTCCAGCACCTTCGAGATGGGCAAGGGCAAGGGCGACGACTTCCGCGAGGGCAAGATGACCCTGCCGGTGATCCTGGCCTATGCCCGCGGGACCGAGGAAGAGCGCAAGTTCTGGAAGGATGCGATTGCCGGTCATCGCACCTCCGACGAGGACCTGGCCCACGCGGTGGAGCTGATCGGTCGCCACGACGCGGTCAACGCCACCCGCGAGCGCGCCCGCCACTTTGCCCAGCGCGCGATCAACGCGATCGCGATGTTCCCGGCCAGCCCGGCCCGCGCGGCCATGGCCGAAGCCGCCGAATTCGCGGTCGCCCGGCGCAGCTGAGGCTGGGCGGTGTTTTTCGATTTCGGGCTGAAAAGAACCTAATTTCATTAGCTTGTGGCAATCCTGCCTGGCTTGCGTAGAACGCAAGTTGATGAAACACATCCGCAGTTCACCATTCCGGTCCGACTTGTCAGAACACCCGAATGCACAAAGGCCGCGCGGGTGGCGCGGCCTTGAAAGGGGGCGGGGGCGAGCGGCGCGGCTCATCGGGGCGGTTCGGGACAGGGCATGGACGCACTGTGCCAAAGCCGCGCGATGTAGGAAAGCGCGGACCATGGCTGGTCAGGCGTGCGCGATGGTGCCACAACCGCGCCATGAAGTTTTTCCCGCTTCTTCCGATGGTTGCCCTGGTCCTTGCCGCGACCCCGGCGCTAAGCAGCACCTGGGTGGTAACCGGAGAGCCGGATGCGAAGGCCGCGCGCGAGGCGGACCAGGCGGCGCGCGACTTTTGCCGCAAGGTGGTTCGGGCCAAAGGCCGCGTGGACAAGGTCCTGCCGATCAAGCATGCCGACGAAAACGATATTGCCAACCTGGCCCGGCTGCTGCTGGACGGCAGCAAGGGTTGCCCGCGCGATCCCGACCTGGCGGTGGCGATGCTGGAATCACTGGTTGCCGGCCGATCCGATTTTGCCGCCGAAACCGGCCTGCTCGGTGATCTGCGCCGGGCCCTGATCAGCCGTGGCCGCCCGGACGACCTTGCTCGGGCGGAGGACCTTAACCGGGTGCTGTGGGTGCGCGGGATCGCCGTCACGCCCAGTTGGACGGAGGCGGAAAAGAGGGCGTTTGTTGCGCGCGAAGATGTCTGGGCCTTTGTGACCGACCTGTCCCGCGACACGCCGCGTTCCCGCGAACTGCGCATCGAAGCATGGCTCGATCCGCTCTCGTTCCGGTTCGATCCGGCCCGCGGTGTCGACGCGCTGGTCAAAGGCGGTCCGGACGACCAGCGCCGAGCCGCCCGGATCCTGCTGGCCGGGGAGGGGGTGCCAGCCGACCCTGAGCGGGCCGAGCGGATCCTGCTGGCGGCCGCGGCAAGAGACGATGCGGCCCTGGCCATGCTGCTTGACCGGATCGAACCGCGCCTGGCCGGCCCGGCCGCGCCGGATCGCGACTATCTGTTCATGGAATTGTGGCGAATTGTGCAGCGTTCCATCAAGGATCCCGCGTTGCGCGAACGGCTGGTGCGGATTTTCACGCCCCGCCTCAGCGCGGCCGATCCGGCGTCACAACGCTTTGCCGCAACTGCGCTGGCGGCGCTGTACCGCCAAGGAACGGAGTCGGCCGCGCCGGCCTTGCTGGACTGGATCGAACGCAGCCTGACCGGCGAGGACGCCGCATCGCAGCGCGCCGCCATGGTGGAACTGGCCCGGCTTGTCATGGCCGGATCTGCCCCGGCGCGGATCCTGCTGGATCGCGAGTTCGCCCGCAGCGGCGGGCTGGTTGAAGCCGGAGCCTGGACCCCGGATCCGGAACGACCGGTGCCGTTCGAACGAATCGTCTCCGGCGATGACTATCCGCTCCGCGCCGCCCGTTCGGGCACGCAAGGCGTGGTACAGGCCCGGGCGGTGATCGGGCCGGATCGCCGCGTGCTGCTGGTCGAAATCGTCGGTTCCCCGGATGCGGTGCTGTCCGAAACCGTAGTCAAGCTGGTCATGCGCCGGCTGCGCCGCAGCTACCCGGAACATCCGGGACGCTATGTCCGGGTCACGTTGCCGCCGATCGAGTTTCGCGTCATCGGCTGCGACAAGGACAAGGCGCCCCCGGAAGTCGTGCCGGGCGCGGTGCTGGTTGAGGCAAGGATGCGCTGCAATCACCCTGCCTTCTGATGGCCCTTTAATCTGGCGGACTTCGCCCCTTGACCGGGCCTCCGCGGCCAGCCACCTTGGGTTGCAAGTCGAAACCAGCATTTTCCGGGAGAATCCGTCATGCAACGTCGCCGTCTGGGCAAGAGCGCCATCGTCGTGTCCGATATCTGCATGGGCACCATGACCTTCGGCAGCCAGACCGACGAGGCCGAGGCGCTGCGCATTCTCGACCAGTGCTTCGAGGCGGGGATCGATTTCTATGACACGGCCGAGGGCTATCCGGTGCCGCCCGATCCCAAGTGGGTCGGCCGTACGGAAGAAATCGTCGGCAAGTGGCTGAAGACCAAGCCGCGCGATGCGATCATCCTGGCCACCAAGGTGTCCGGCCCCAGCCACGTCTGGTTCCGCAGCCCCAAGCGCGAAGGCATGACCGCGCTCGACCGGCGCAACATCATGGTTGCGGTCGAAGACAGCCTTAAGAAGCTCGGGACCGATTACATTGATCTGTACCAGACTCACTGGCCCGACCACGAACTGCCTTATGACGAGACGATGGAAGTGCTCGACGAGCTGGTTCGGGCCGGCAAGGTTCGGATCACCGGCTGCTCCAACGAAACCAGCTGGGGCCTGATGAAATCGATCCAGACCGCCGAGCGGCTGGGCACGGTGCGGTACCAGACCATCCAGAACAATTTCAGCCTCAACAACCGCCGTTTCGAGGATGAGCTGGCGCAGGTCTGCCGGATGGAGGGGGTCAGCCTGATCCCCTATTCGCCGATCGGCGGGGGGGTGCTGTCCGGCAAGTATCAGGGCGGGGCCCGGCCGGAAGGGGCCCGGTTCAGCCGCTATCTGGCGATGGAAGGGCGCCAGGCCGAAATGGGCCGTCGCTTCGTGAATGACCGTTCGCTGGCGTCCACCGAACGGTTCATGGCGCTGGCTGCAGAGGCCGGGATGAGCCCCGTCACCCTGGCCGTGGCCTGGTCAAAGCAGCACGATTTTGTCGCTTCGACCATTGTCGGGGTGAGCAAGGAAGAGCAGCTGCCCGAAATCCTGGCCGCTGCCGATCTGGTGCTGCCGGCCGATCTGATGAAGGCGATCGATAAGGTGAGCCGCGAAATCCGCTACCCGATGGGGTGAAGCACCCCGCTCTGGTCCATGCCGGGCTGCGAACGGCACTGTTCGGGGCTTCCGGTGCACACGTACTGAAGTACGCTGCGCGCCGGTTCTCGAACCGCACCATTCTCGCTCCGGCCTGAGCCAGATCGCGGCACCTCAACGGATGTGCGATCGATTCCGTTCGTCCTGAGCTTGTCGAAGGACCGCTTTATCTTCTAGCGCAGCGGCAATGGCCGAAGCGCTGCCCATCCACGCCGTCCTGCCGGACCTGCTCGCCGCACTGCGCGAGCGGGAAAGCGCGGTGCTGATTGCGCCGCCGGGGGCAGGGAAAACGACCTCGGTAGCCACCGCGCTGCTCGATCAGCCGTGGTGCACGGGCAGCGTGATCCTGCTTTCGCCGCGCCGGGTGGCGGCGCGGGCGGCGGCGGAGCGGATGGCGGAACTGCTCGGTGAAGCGCCGGGCGAAACGGTCGGCTACCTGACCCGGCTCGACAGCAAGCGCAGCGCCAGAACCCGCGTGCTGGTGATGACCGAGGCGATCTTCGTTTCGACCATCCTCAAGGACCCGGAACTCGCCGGCGTTTCCGCCGTGCTGTTCGACGAGGCGCACGAGCGGCACCTCGATTCCGACCTTGGCCTGGCCCTCGCGATTGAAAGTCAGCAGGTATTGCGGCCCGATCTGCGGCTGGTGGTGATGAGCGCGACGATCGACGGCACCCGCTTTGCCGGGTTGCTGGGCGACGCGCCGGTGATCGAAAGCGCGGGCAAGGCCCACCCGCTGACGATCAGGTGGCTGGGCGCGCGGCCCGAATTGCGGCTGGAAGACGCGATGGCCAGCGCGGTGCTGACCGCCTCGCGGGACGAGACAGGCGATATTCTCGCCTTCCTGCCGGGTGTGGGAGAGATCGAGCGGCTGCGCGAGCGGCTGGCGGAGAGGCTCCCTTCGGCACTCGTCCTGCCGCTCCACGGCCAGTGCGAACCGGCGGCCCAGCGCGCCGCGATCCGGCGCGATCCGGAAGGGCGGCGGCGGATCGTGCTGGCAACGGCTATTGCCGAAACCTCGCTGACGCTGGATGGCGTATCGGTGGTGGTCGATGCCGGCCTGTCGCGCCGGGCGGAATTCGACAAGGCCGCCGGGGTGACACGGCTGGTCACACACCGCGCCAGCCAGGCCGCCGCCGCCCAGCGCGCGGGCCGCGCCGCGCGGCAGGGGCCGGGGGTTGCCTATCGCCTATGGGAAGAGGCGGCGCATCCGGGCCGTGCAGCATTCGATCCGCCGGAAATGCTGACCAGCGATCTTGCGCCGCTGCTGCTCAGCCTGGCGCAATGGGGCGCGGCGGATGCGGCCGCGCTGCCCTGGCTCGATCCCCCGCCGGGTGCAGCATTGGCTGCAGCAAAGGCGACTCTACAGGCACTTGGCGCGCTTGATGGGGCAGGGCGGATCACCTCGCACGGGCGCAGCATGGCGGCTCTGCCGATGGCACCGCAGCTGGCGCATATGCTGCTTTATGCTGCGCAGCATGGTGCGGCGCGCGATGCAGCATTACTGGCGCTGCTGTTGCAGGAACGCGGGCTGGGCGGGCGGGGAGAGGACCTTGCCGCACGGCTCGATCGCTGGAAGGGTGAGCGCGGCTCGCGGGCCGAAGCCTCGCGCAAGCTGGCCGCGCGGTGGGAGCGGCTGGCGGTCGGTCTGGCCAGGCCGGGCGAGGGCGAGGCTCCGCCACTGGGCGTTCTGCTGGCGGAAGCCTGGCCAGACAATATCGCGCGCCGCCGCGATGCCGGCGGAGAGAACTGGCTGACCGCCGGTGGGCGCGGGCTGCGGCTCGATCCGGTCAGTCCGCTTGCCCGTGCCGAATGGCTGGCAGTGGGCGAGGCCCAGGGCGAGGCCAAGGGCGCGCGGATCACCGGGGCGATTGCCCTGGGCGAGGCCGAAGTGACCCGCTGGCTGGCCCACCGGATCGAGAAGCGCTCCACGCTGCGCTGGGTGGCGGACGAAGACCGGGTCGAGGCCCTGCTCGAATCGCGGCTGGGCGCGATCACGCTGGCACGCGGGTCCGATCCGTCACCCGATCCGTCCGCGATCCGCGCCTTTCTGATCGAGCGGGTGCGGGCCGGGGGACTGGACTTGCTGCCGCTGTCAAAGGCCAGCCAGGCCCTGCTGCGCCGCGCCCGCTATGCCGGGGTGGAGGCGCTGGCCGAGGAAACCTTGCTCAGCGAGGCCGGGGACTGGCTGGCGCCGCTGCTTGGCCGGCGGCTTGACCAGACCGATCCGGCCCGGCTCCACGATGCGCTGCGCGCCCGGCTGGACTATGCCGCGCAGCAGGCGCTCGACCGGCTGGTGCCAGCCCAGTTCACCAGCCCGGCCGGGACCAGCCATGCAATCGACTATGACGATCCCGGCGGGCCATCGGTGGAACTGCGGGTCCAGGCGGTGTTCGGGCTCGATCGGCATCCCGGCTTTGGGCAACCGCCGCAGCCCTTGCTGCTCAAGCTGACCGATCCGGGCGGCAAGCCGCTCCAGACCACGCGCGATCTGCCCGCGTTCTGGCGCGGATCGTGGCGCGATGTGGTGAAGGACATGAAGGGCCGCTACCCCAAGCACCGCTGGCCGGACGAGCCGTGGAACGAGGCGGCGAGCCTCAAGACGAAGAATGCCTTCAACCGGCGATAGCGGCCTCGGCCGATCAAAACCTCGTCATTCCCGCGCAGGCGGGAATCCAGATCGGAACCTCGCCGCTGGATCCCCGCCTGCGCGGGGATGACGAGGGATTGGAACATCGGCTCGCTGGGACTTGATTTCCGCCGCGATTCGCCGCAATCGCGCGGCATGGCTGCACGCATCTATCAACGCCCGAAGAACGCCATGCAGTCCGGCAAGGCCCGGACGCAGGAATGGCTGCTCGAATTCGCCCCGGCCGAGGCGAAGAAGCCCGATCCCGTGATGGGCTGGGCCGGCAGCGGCGATACCCAGGCCCAGGTGACCCTGCGCTTTGCCAGCCAGGCCGATGCCCAGGCCTATGCCGACAAGTACGGGATTGCCGCCGAAATGCACAGCACCCCGCCGCGCCGGCTCAAGATCCAGGCCTACGCCGACAACTTCCGGTAAGGATAATCGGGGTCTTCGGGTCCCTCCCGGAGCGAGCCGTCACCCTGAACTTGTTTCAGGGTCCATGGGGCCTTTCACCCTGCGTTCGGCAGCAAGAGCCAACCGCAAGGTTTGCCCGTTTCCGGCAAGCCAAGGACCAGACGCACGTTGGACCCTGAAACAAGTTCAGGGTGACGGGCATGGACAGGCTCTGCTTGTGTTCTGGCAAAGGTGGACAGAAAAGGAAGCGGGCCCACTGAATGTCTGGGTCGCGCTGTGAGACAGCAGCAGAACCCGCTTCCCGGTTTCATCCTGCAGGGATGATCCCAAAGACTGCCCCCATCAGAGCGAGTCATTCGCAACAATACCCCGCAATGCCGAGTCGGACTTGCGTAAACGCGACAGCCTCGCCATATGCGCCGCCGGGAGTCGGTCGGACGTTTGCGCTCGCCAACCTGGTCAGGTCCGGAAGGAAGCAGCCACAACGGGTTGCGGCGGGTCGGCCGGCTCCTTAGACTTCCCGGATGAACGCCACACCTGATGCACCGGTCGTCGCGACATCCTGGATCACGCCATTCTCCCATGGCAATCCAGACGATTTGCACATCGTGCGGGTGGATGTGCCTTGCACATCTTGGGTTTCGAAGCGGAACGGGCAGTTTTGGGAGCTTGGCGAATGGGCCGGGCCGGCCAGCTGCGAAATTTACGTTTTCAACGAGGTTGATGGCACGGTTTATCTGGTGCGAAGCGATGCCCGTGAGGTTTCGCTCTACAACGAGCGTGACATTCCCTGGCCGATCAACTCCGATGAATGCGATTCCGGCCGAACCTTTCGCCTGACCGGCAGCGCGCTGCACAAATCCGTTAGCAGCATGATGAACTCTGATCGGCCAACGTGGGTTGTTGCGACGGGCGAACACTGGGTTGAATTCATCGCCCAGAACGACCCGGTGATCGAAGTCGTCAGACAATTGCCGCCGAAGCTCCTGTCGGTGTGACTTTACGGCCAATTGCTTCTACGATCAGCCCATGTCCGATTCCCCCGATCCCTACGGCGACGAGCCTGACGACGACGCGCCGTCCGCTGCCGAGCTGGAGGCGGCCGGGCAGGAATCGATGTTCGGTGCGCCCGAACCGGCTGCTCCTGCGCCGCCCGCGCCCGCTCCGGCGGTTCAGGCTGCCCCGGCGCAGCCTTACCGCGTGCTCGCCCGCAAATACCGCTCGCAGACCTTTGCCGAACTGATCGGACAGGAAGCCATGGTCCAGACCCTGGCCAATGCGATCAAGCGCGACCGGCTGGCCCATGCCTTTCTGATGACCGGCATTCGCGGGGTCGGCAAAACCTCCACCGCGCGGCTGATCGCCAAGGCGCTGAACTGCATCGGCCCGGACGGGCAGGGCGGGCCGACCATCGACCCCTGCGGCCAGTGCGAGCCGTGCCAGGCGATTGCCGAGGGGCGACATATCGACGTGATCGAAATGGACGCCGCCAGCCACACCGGCGTCGACGACGTGCGCGAGATCATCGAGGCGGTGCGCTATGCCGCCGTATCGGCGCGCTACAAGATCTACATCATCGACGAAGTCCACATGCTCAGCCGCAACGCTTTCAACGCGCTGCTCAAGACGCTGGAAGAGCCGCCGGCCCATGTGAAGTTCCTGTTCGCCACGACCGAGGTCGAGAAGCTGCCGGTCACGGTGCTGTCGCGCTGCCAGCGGTTTGACCTGCGGCGCATTCCGGCCCCGCTGCTCAAGGATCATTTCGCGATGATCTGCGGCAAGGAAGGGGTGGAGGCCGAGGACGAGGCGCTGGCGATGATCGCCGCCGCCGCTGAGGGCTCGGTCCGCGATGGCCTGTCGATCCTCGACCAGGCGATTGCCCATGCCGATCTGGGCGGGGAAGGGCGGGTCACCGCCGCCCAGGTCCGCGACATGCTGGGCCTGGCCGACAAGAGCGCCCAGCGCCGGCTCTTTGCCGCGCTGCTGGGCGGCGACGGGGCGGGCCTGCTCGACCTGATCGACCAGCAATTCGCCCTGGGGGTGGAGCCGCTGGCGCTGCTGCGCACGGCCATGGACCTGACCCACCGGATCGCGCTGGCCCAGCTGGGCAAGGGTGCGGTCGATGCCGTGTCCGAGGATGAACGCGCCAGTATCTCGGACTGGGCCGAGCGGCTGACCGCGGCCCAGTTGCACCGGCTGTGGCAATTGCTGCTGAAGGGCCATGACGAGGTGCGCGGCGCGCCCGATCCGCTGGTTGCGGCCAAGATGGCACTGCTGCGCGTCCAGCATGCGGCCGACCTGCCCGATCCGGGCTCGCTGGTGAAGCAGTTGGAAGCCCTCGCCGCGCGCGGGCCGGCTGCGGCTCCGGCGGGCGATGCCGCTGCCGCGACGCCCGTCGCCGCGCCGCAAGCGCTCGACTGGGCCGGGCTGGTCGAGCAGGTGGAACAGAGCGGGCAGCTGCGGCTGGCGCAGGTGATGCACGATTGGGTGCGGGTGATCGCGCTCGCGCCGGGCGAGCTGACCTATGCCCTGGTCCCCGGCTATCCGGGCGATGCGACGGCGGAACTGCGCGATGCGCTGCTGCGCGCCACGGGCGAACGCTGGCAGGTGACCCGTGCCGAGGGCGATGCCGCGCCCAGCCTGAAGGAAGCCAGGGACGCCGAGAAGGACGCCGCCCGCGCGGCCCTGCTCAAGGACCCGCTGGTCGAAGCGGCCTTTGCCGCCTTCCCCCAGGCCGAACTGATTGACGAAAGCCCGGATGCCCGCGTGGCCCAGGGCGGCAAGAACTGGAGATAGCACCGTGAAGTCGATGGAAGAGATGCTCAAGGCCGCGCAACAAGCTGCCGAGACCATCCAGAAGCAGATGACCGAAATGCAGGGCAAGCTCGACGCGATGGAAGTCGAAGGCGTGGCCGGCGGCGGTCTGGTCAAGATCCGCGCCACGGCCAAGGGCCGGATCATCGGCGTGGCGATCGATGACAGCCTGATGGACAAGGCCGAAAAGGGCATCCTCGAAGACCTGATCGCCGCCGCCTTCAACGATGCGCGGGCCAAGGCTGATCAGGTCAGCAATGCCGAAATGACCAAGATGCAGGGCGGCATGGGCCTGACCCCGGGCTTCAAGCTGCCGGGGATGTGAGGGTCAGGCGCTGCTGAATTCGGCCAAGTGCCGGCTTCAGCAGAACGCCCAGCCAGATGCTATCGAGGCACCGAAGTGCGTTCCGCATGATCGCGGGCCAGCACTTCGCCCCATTGGTGGCCGGCAATTGCTCCGCCGATGATGCCGGACGGAAGCAGCACGGCCGGCCAGTAGCCATCCGCCAAAAGGGTAAAGGCCAGCATCAGCAGGCCCCCGGTGATGCCGCCGATCCAGGCCAGATTGCCCGGTGTGGCGCGCCCGCTGCGCTTCAGCCTTTGCGAAACCGGGAATCCGATCAGCAGAAATCCTGCCACGATAGTCAGGAAGGCGATCAGCAGCGGGCCGATCATCAGCAAGGGGCCGGTGACGCACATTCGCGGGTTCGTCGGGCAATCGCCGGTCAGGTAGGCACCCAGCGGTAGCGTCAGCAGCAGGAATGGACCGCCCGAAAAGATCGCCGCCTTCCAGCAGGCGGCGATTGCACCTTTCAGGCGGGAGCGTTGCTTCACCGCGCCCGCTCGATCACCACGCCGCCCTTGATCACCCCGTCAACATCCTCGAGTTCGCGCACGTTGACCAGCGGATCGCCGTCCACCGCCACGAAATCGGCATAGCGGCCGACGGCGATGGTGCCGACGTTGGCTTCCCAGCCCAGCGCCTGCGCGGCGTTGAGCGTCGCGGCGCGGATCGCGTCGAGCGGGCCCATGCCGTATTGCACCATCACCGCGAACTGGCGGCCGACCAGGCCGTGCGGCATCACCCCGGCGTCCGATCCGAACACCATCTTCACCCCGGCCTTGAAGGCCTTGCGGAAGTTGTCGCGCTGGATCTGGGCCACTTCGCGATCCTTGCGCAGGTTGTCTTCCAGCACGCCGTTCTTCTTGCCTTCGGACTGGGTGTATTCGGTGTTGTAGATATCCATCGAGAACCACACCGGCTTGGTCCTGGTCGCGGCCAGCTTGATCCCTTCATCGTCGACCAGGCTGGCGTGTTCGATGGTGTCGATCCCGGCGCGGATCGCCGCCTTGATGCCGGCCGCGCCGTGGGCATGGGCGGCGACCTTCAGGCCCCACATTTCCGCTTCGGAGACAATCGCGCGCAGTTCGTTCTCGGGCACCTGCTGCTGGCCCGGCTCGGTATTGCGGCTGAACACCCCGCCGGTGGCGCAGACCTTGATCACTTCGGAACCGAACTTGCGCTGGCGGCGCACCTGATAGCGCAGTTCATCTGGCGTATCGCCGATCCCTTCTTCCTTGCCGGCCTTTTCCAGCGAGGGAGGGAGGAAGGTGGAATCGCAGTGCCCGCCGGTCGCGCCCAGGGCATAGCCGGCCGGAACGATCCGCGGCCCGATCACGTAGCCAGCCGAGATCGCCTGCTTCAGGCCGATGTCGTTGCGATTGTCAGAGCCGACATTGCGCACGGTGGTGAAGCCCGCGTCGAGCATGGCCCGGCCATTGCCCACCGCAGTCATCGAGAAGAAGCTGTCGGTGAATTCCAGCCCGCGATAGCCGCCGATGTCGGCCGGTCCATCCAGGTGGACGTGCATGTCGATCAGGCCAGGCAGCAGGGTCTTGCCGCCCATGTCGATGTGCTTGACGTCCGCGCCCCACTTGACCGTGCGGGCATCGGCGATCGACGTGATCCGGCCATCGGCGCCGACGAAGATCGCCGGGTTCTCGACATATTTGCCCGTCACAACGTCAAGATAGCGCGCGGCGGTGATCACCGTCAGCTTGGGCGCGGGGGCGGCGCCATCGGTCGCGGCGGAGATGGCGGGAACACTCAGGGCCAGGGCCCCGGCAAGGGCGGCGATGGTCAGTTTGCGCATGATTTGGCGAATCCCTGTTGCTTTCGTTTCACCCACTGTGCGGTTCGCGACGCGGATTGGCAACCGGGCGGCCATCCACAGCCCAGAAGGGCAGGGGCCATTGCACGGCGGGCAGGGGATGCCCATATCCGGGAACAAGGGCGGGATTCACCCGCATGGCGGCATTCTTGCCGCCGATTGGACGGAACTATGACGAAACTGCTTCCCCTGCTGCCGCTGCGCGACATTGTCGTGTTTCCCGGCATGGTCGTCCCGCTGTTCGTGGGGCGTGACAAGTCCGTTGCCGCTCTGGAAGCGGCGATGGCCGCCGAGGGCGACAAGGACATCTTCCTGCTCGCCCAGCTTGATCCCGGCTGCGACGATCCGGCCGAGGACGATCTGTACGATATCGGCGTGATCGCCACCGTGCTCCAGCTGCTCAAGCTGCCGGATGGCACCGTGCGCGTGCTGGTCGAGGCGCGCCAGCGCGCCAGCCTGGAAACGCTGCGGGTCGAACAGGCCGCCCAGGGCGAACTGGTCGTGGCCCAGGTCCAGCCGGTCGAACCGGTCAGCGTTTCGGGCAACGAGGTTGCCGCGATGATGCGCCAGGTGGTCGAGACGTTTGGCGAATATGCCAAGCTCAACAAGAAGCTGCCGGCCGAAGCGGGTGAGAACCTGGCCGAGATGGTCGATGCGGCGGTGCTGGCCGATACGGTGGCCGCCCATATCCAGACCAAGGTGGCCGACAAGCAGGCCATGCTGAGCGAGGCCGATCCCCTGAAGCGGCTGGAAATGGCCTATTCCTTCATGGAAGGGGAGCTGGGCGTGCTGCAGGTGGAGCGCCGGATCCGCGGCCGCGTGAAGCGGCAGATGGAAAAGACCCAGCGCGAGTACTACCTCAACGAGCAGCTCAAGGCGATCCAGTCGGAACTGGGCGGCGGCGAGGACGGCGAAGCGAACGAGATCGCCGAGCTGCAGGAAAAGATCGACAAGCTCAAGCTGTCGAAAGAAGCCCGCGCCAAGGCCAATGCCGAGCTCAAGAAGCTGAAGTCGATGCAGCCGATGAGCGCGGAAGCGACCGTGATCCGCAACTATCTCGACGTGCTGCTGGGCCTGCCGTGGGGCAAGCGCAGCAAGCTGAAGAAGGACATCCACGCGGCCCAGGCCGTGCTGGATGCGGATCACTACGCGCTCGACAAGGTCAAGGACCGGATCGTCGAGTATCTGGCCGTGCAGGCGCGCACCAACAAGCTGAAGGGTCCAATCCTGTGCCTCGTCGGCCCGCCGGGCGTGGGCAAGACCTCGCTTGGCAAGTCGATCGCCAAGGCGACCGGGCGCGAATTCATCCGCCAGTCGCTGGGCGGCGTGCGGGATGAAGCCGAAATTCGCGGCCACCGCCGCACCTATATCGGTTCGCTGCCGGGCAAGATCATTTCCAACCTGAAGAAGGCCGGAACCAGCAACCCGCTGTTCCTGCTGGATGAGATCGACAAGCTGGGCCAGGACTTCCGCGGCGATCCGGCGTCGGCGCTGCTCGAAGTGCTCGATCCGGAACAGAACGCCAAGTTCCAGGACCACTACCTGGAGCTGGATTACGATCTGTCGGACGTGATGTTCGTCTGCACGGCGAACAGCCTCAACCTGCCGCAGCCACTGCTGGACCGGATGGAGATCATCCGGCTGGAAGGCTATACCGAGGACGAGAAGGTCGAGATTGCCGAACGGCACCTGATCGCCAAGCAGGTCGAGGCCCACGGGCTGAAGGCCAGCGAGTTTGCCCTCACCACCGAGGGGCTGCGCGACCTGATCCGCTATTACACCCGTGAAGCCGGGGTCCGCACGCTTGAGCGCGAGATCGCCAAGCTTGCCCGCAAGAGCCTGCGCCAGATTCTGGAAGGCAAGGCCACTTCGGTCACGATTACCCCGGAAAACCTGGGCGACTTCGCCGGCGTGCGCAAGTTCCGCTTCGGGGTGGCCGAGGAAGAGCATCAGGTGGGGGCCGTCACGGGCCTGGCCTGGACTTCGGTTGGCGGGGAACTGCTGACCATCGAAAGCGTCACCGTGCCGGGCAAGGGCGGGATCAAGACCACCGGCAAGCTGGGCGA
The DNA here is from genome assembly GCA_017302615.1 of Sphingomonadales bacterium. Lineage (GTDB taxonomy): Bacteria > Pseudomonadota > Alphaproteobacteria > Sphingomonadales > Sphingomonadaceae > Novosphingobium. The sequence continues at coordinate 49,502 of JAFLDB010000012.1, read as the reverse complement.
AGTGATGAACGAAAGCGTCCAGGCCGCTTTCAGCTTCGTCAAGGCGCGCAGCCCGTCCTATGGGATCAAGCCCAGCCTGATCGCCCGCAAGGACGTGCATATCCACTTGCCCGAAGGCGCCGTGCCCAAGGATGGGCCGAGCGCGGGGATCGGCATGGTCACTTCGATCGTATCGACGCTGACCGGCATTCCGGTGCGCAAGGATGTCGCCATGACCGGCGAAGTCACGCTGCGCGGGCGGGTACTGGCGATCGGCGGCCTCAAGGAAAAGCTGCTCGCGGCCCTGCGCGGCGGGATCAAGCTGGTGCTGATCCCGGAAGAGAACGTGAAGGACCTGGCCGAGATTCCGGACAACGTGAAGCAGGGGCTGGAGATCGTTCCGGTATCCCATGTCGATCAGGTGCTGGAGCTGGCGCTGACCCAGCCGCTGGAGCCGGTCGAATGGAGCGAGGCGGACGATCTGGCGAGCCAGCCGGGGGCACCCGCATCCGTTCCGGCGGGGTCGGCCACGGCCCACTGATTCCTGCTGCATTGCAGCGATTCGCGGCGGTTTTGCCGATGCTGCATTGCGGCATCGGCAGACCGACCCCAAAATCCCGGTTAATCGTGGATAATCTGCCGTTTCCGTAGCGGTTTGGCTTTGACAGCCGCCGGGAAAACGGCTCAATTCCGCCGATCTTAAGAGGCGAATCACAAGTTTCCCAAACACAAGAAAGGTAGGGGGTTCCCACGATGAACAAGAACGATCTGATCAGCGCCGTTGCCGACGCCAGCGGTCTCACCAAGAACGATGCCACCAAGGCTGTCGAAGGCGTGTTCGACGCCATCACCGGCGCTCTGAAGAAGGGCGACGAAGTGCGCCTCGTCGGCTTCGGCACCTTCTCGGTTGCCAAGCGCAAGGCTTCGACCGGCCGCAACCCGCGCACCGGCGAACCGATGAAGATCAAGGCTTCGTCGCAGCCGAAGTTCAAGGCCGGCAAGGGCCTCAAGGACGCCGTCAACTAAGCAGACCCCCGGGCCGCACCGCCTCGCGGCCGGGTCGCAGGAATCGCCGCGCTTGCCCCAGGGCAGGCGCGGCTTTCTTGTATCGAGGGCTGGCGTTCAGGCCTTCGCCACGGTCGGCTTGCTGGCGAAGGACACCACTTTCGAGAAGAACCACGACAGCAGGCAGGCGGCAACCACGGCCGAGATCCAGACCGGCATGGTCCGCCCGAAAACCTCGCTCATCCACACCAGCACGGTCAGGTGGACGCAGTAGAGCGGCAGCGAGAAATTGCCGAGCCATTCCATCGGCGCCTTCATGAAGGCCGGCGGCTGGGCCATGGCGACCAGCCACATCACCGGCGGCAGGAACAGCATGACGAAGACCAGATCGCCAGCCACCTTGCCCAGCGGCAGGTAAGGTACGGCCATGATCCCCAGCACCGGGATGATCGTCATGGCCCACCACGGCAGGCTGGGAGTGCGCAGGCCCTCCCGGTACTTTCGGCCAAGCCAGACGCCCAGCACATAGGAAAAGCCGACGCGGGGCAGGGCGTGCCACCAGGTGTCCCAGGTCGGCGCGTTGACGCCCATCGTGTCGGAACCATGGAGGTTCACGGTATAGACCAGCCAGCCCCCCATCACCGCGGCCAGCGCCAGCATCGCCGGGGTCGAAACCCGCTTCAGCGCCAGCGCGTGAACGAAATTGGCGAGGAGTTCGTAGAACAGTGTCCACTGCGGCCCGTTGAAGCGGTAGAACGGCCCCGCGCCGGCCAGGCTGGGGATCATCAGCAGGTCCAGCAGCAGCCACCACAGCAGCGTCACCGGATCGGCCAGGCCGATCACGAAGGCCCGCACCACCGCCACGCCCGCGCCCACTGCCACCAGCGGCCAGAGCCGGACAAACCGCGCGCGGGTAAATTCGAACGCACCGATCCCGGTGTTGAGCTTCTTCTCGGTCGAAACCGCCAGGACGAAGCCCGACAGAAGGAAGAACAGGTCGACGAACAGGTAGCCGCGCTGGAACGGGCCGCCGATCCGGTAGACAATGTCGAGGTGGTAGAACACGATCATGAAGGCCGCGACGCCGCGCAGGCCATCAAGCTGGAACATGCGCGGATGGTGCGCCGCCGGCGCTGCCGTTTCACTGCTCATTATCGGGGACCCCTCCCTGTTTGCCCCGTTACAACAGGTTGCCGGGGCAAGATCAACACCGTCCACTGGACGTTAAGGCAGGCGCGGCATATATGCGCCCTGCAATGAACCGGATTGTCCTTGCCATCCTCGCCCTGTTTGCAGGGATCGCCGCGCAGGTCGCCCCTGCCGAAGCGCGGATGCGCGGCAATACCGAGATCGGTTCGGTCGTCACCCAGCGCGCCGCCGTGCGCGCAGCCGCCGCGGTGGAAGTGGCCGCGGATCATGCCGCCGCACCCGAAGCCTCGCGCCGCGATGCGCCGCTGCCGCTGCGCCTTGCGCTCGGCAGCGCTCTTGCCGTGCCGACTGTCCGGCTCGGCCCCGATCGCGCACTCGAATAGCCCCGGCTGAAGGACCGCCCCGAGCGGCCCCGCGCAGGCGCGCCGCGTCTGTGCCCAGTCTTGCCATACCCTTCAAACAATTCAGGAATTTGCTATGTTCGGCGCTATTGCCAAGAGCCTGTTCGGCTCGTCCAACGACCGTTACGTCAAGTCGCTCGACAAGATCGTCAAGCAGATCGCGGCTTACGAGCCGGTGCTCGAAGCGCTGAGCGACGAGGAACTGCAGGCCCAGACCCCCAAGTTCCGCCGCATGCTGGAAGAGGGCAAGACCCTGAACGACCTGCTGCCCGAAGCCTTCGCCACGGTGCGCGAGGCTTCGAAGCGCGTGCTGGGGATGCGCCACTTCGACGTGCAGATGATCGGCGGCATCGTGCTCCACCGCGGCGAAATCGCCGAAATGCGCACCGGCGAAGGCAAGACCCTGGTTGCCACCCTGGCGGTCTATCTCAACGCGCTGGAAGGCAAGGGCGTCCACGTCGTCACCGTCAACGATTACCTCGCCCGCCGCGACGCGGAATGGATGGGGCAGATCTACCGCTGGCTGGGCCTGACTGTGGGCGTGATCGTGCCGAACCTGTCGGAATACGAACGCCGCGAAGCCTATGAGTGTGACATCACCTATGCCACCAACAACGAGCTGGGCTTCGATTACCTGCGCGACAACATGAAGCACGAGCGCAGCCAGATGGTCCACCGGCCGTTCAACTATGCGATCGTCGACGAAGTGGACTCGATCCTGATCGACGAGGCCCGCACCCCGCTGATCATCTCCGGCCCGACCGACGACAAGAGCGAGCTCTACATCCAGGTCGACGCGATCGTGAAGCAGATCAGCGAAGAGCATTACGAGAAGGACGAGAAGACCAAGAACATCACCCTGACCGAAGACGGGGTGGAATGGGCCGAGCGCCAGCTGGAAGCGGCCGGACTGCTGGTCGGGTCGAACCTCTATGACGTGGAAAACACCCAGGTCGTCCACCACCTTGACCAGAGCCTCAAGGCGAATGTCATGTTCAAGCGGGACATCGACTACATCGTCAAGGACGACAAGGTGGTGATCATCGACGAGTTCACCGGCCGCATGATGGACGGCCGGCGCTGGTCGAATGGTCTGCACCAGGCGGTCGAGGCCAAGGAAGGCGTGAACATCGAGCCGGAAAACCAGACCATGGCCTCGATCACCTTCCAGAACTATTTCCGCATGTATCCCAAGCTGTCCGGCATGACCGGCACGGCGGCGACCGAAGCGGCCGAATTCTTCGACATCTACAAGATGAATGTCGTCACCATCCCCACCAACGTGCCGGTCAAGCGCGTCGACGAGGAGGACGAGTTCTACAAGAACACCACCGACAAGTTCCAGGCGATCGCCAAGCTGATTGCCGAGAAGAGCAAGTCGGGCCAGCCGGTGCTGGTCGGCACCGTCTCGATCGAGAAGTCGGAATTGCTGTCGGACTATCTCAAGCAGGAAGGGGTGCAGCACGCCGTGCTGAATGCCCGCTTCCACGAGATGGAAGCCCACATCGTTGCCCAGGCCGGGCGGCTGGGGGCAGTGACCATCGCCACCAACATGGCCGGCCGCGGGACCGACATCAAGCTGGGCGGCAATGCCGAGTTCCGGATCGAGGACGAGCTCAAGGACATGCCCGAAGGGCCCGAGCGCGACGCCGCGATCGCGAAGATCGAGGCCGAGGTCGAGGCCGAGAAGGAGCAGGTGCTGGCCGCCGGCGGGCTCTGCGTGATCGGGACCGAGCGGCATGAAAGCCGCCGTATCGACAACCAGCTGCGCGGCCGCTCGGGCCGTCAGGGTGACCCGGGCCTGTCGAAGTTCTACCTGTGCCTGGAAGACGATCTGCTGCGCATCTTCGGCCCCGACACGCTGTTCTCCAAGATGATGAATTCGAACCTGGCCGATGGCGAGGCGATCGGCTCGCGCTGGCTGTCGAAGGCGATCGAGACCGCGCAGAAGAAGGTCGAGGCGCGCAACTACGATATCCGCAAGCAGGTGGTCGAATACGACGACGTGATGAACGACCAGCGCAAGGTGATCTACGAACAGCGCGCCGACATCATGGACGCCGACAGCATCGACGACGTGGTCGAGGAAATGCGTCACGATACCGTCAACGCGGTGGTGGCCGATGCCTGCCCGCCGGGATCCTACCCGGAACAGTGGGACATCGCTGCCCTGAAGACGCGCACGGCCGAAGTGCTGGGGCTCGATGCGCCGATCGATGAATGGCTGGCCCAGGACGGGATCGAGCCGGACGACATCGAGATGCGCCTGGCCGAACTGGCCGATGCCAAGATGGCGGCCAAGATCGGCGAGGACAGCGCGATCTGGCGGCAGGTTGAAAAGCAGATCCTGCTCGACCGGCTGGATCACTACTGGAAGGAACACCTCGCCACGCTCGATGCGCTGCGCCAGGTGGTGTTCCTGCGCGCCTATGCGCAGAAGCAGCCGATCAACGAATACAAGCAGGAAGCCTTCGGCCTGTTTGAGCGGATGCTGGCCGCGATCCGCGAGGACGTGACCCGGATCCTGATGAACAGCGAACTGCGCATGCCCGATCCGGTCGAACTGCCGGAACTGCCCTCGTTCCTGACCAGCCATATCGATCCCTTCACCGGGGAAAACGATGCCGCGCCGCGTATTCCCGGGGCCGAGGCGATGATGGGCGCGCTGGGGGCGGGGACTGCCGCTGCCGCCGCCGCACTGGGTGCGCCGCCGGTGAGCGGGGAAGATCCCTATGCCGGCATGGGCCTGTCGCGCAACGCGGCCTGCCCGTGCGGTTCGGGCCAGAAGTACAAGCACTGCCACGGCGCGGCGAGCTGATCGCCGATCGCCTTCAGGCAAGCTGCGAAGGGCCTCCTTCCCCGCCGGGAAGGGGGCTCTTTCAGTTTCGCGGGGCCAGAACAGCAAAAAGCCCCGCCTTGCGGCAGGGCTTTTGAAAAATGGCTCCCCGAGTAGGATTCGAACCTACGGCCAAGTGATTAACAGTCACCTACTCTACCGCTGAGCTATCGGGGAGCGACCCTTGCGGGCAGGTGAGCGCCTATAGCAGGGCAAATCGGTTTGGCAAGCGGGTGCGGGGCAAAAAATCAGACCTGGAACTGCTCGGCGAAGATCCGCTCCTCCAGCGTCTTGCCCGGATCGAACAGCAGCGTCAGTTGCCGTTCGCGCGCGACGCGGACCGCCACTTCGAGGATATCGCGCAGTTCCTTCTGGTCGGCCACCACCGCGACCGGGCGCTTGTCCGGATCGAGCACGCGGAACGACATCTCGTAGTGATCGGGCAGCAGCGCTCCGCGCCAGCGGCGGGGGCGGAACGGACTGATCGGGGTCAGCGCCACCAGGCTGGACGTCAGCGGCAGGATCGGCCCGTTGGCTGAGAGGTTATAGGCAGTGGAGCCCGCCGGGGTCGCCACCAGCACACCGTCGCAGAACAGTTCGGCCATCCGGACCTTGCCGTTGACCGATACTTCCAGCCGCGCGGTCTGGCGGGTTTCGCGCAGCAGCGAGACTTCGTTGATGGCCAAGCCCGACACCTGCTTGCCGCTGCCCAGCGTGGCGGTCATTTCCAGCGGCGTGATGCCCAGCTGCTTCGCGCGGGCGATCCGTTCGGGCAGCGGGCGGCTGGACTTGGGCTTGTTCATCATGAAGCCGACGGTGCCGTAATTGATCCCGTAGGCCGGGATGACATGCCCGGCATCCAGCATTTCATGCAGCGCGTGAAGCATCTGCCCGTCGCCGCCCAGCACCACCGCCACATCGGCTTCGGTCAGCGGGACAAAGGCATGGTCGCGGCGCAGTTCCTCGGCCGCTTCCTGTGCGCGGGGCGTGTCCGATGCCAGCAGGGCGAGGGCGGGGCTGTTGCTCATGTGCCGGGTGCATATGGGTAATTGGAACACTTTGGTAGGGGCCTTGTGATAAGGGCCGGGCAATGGATGCCGCGTTTCCCGATGCCCTGGCCATGCGCCACGATGCGCTGACCGGCCTGCCCGGCCGCGATGCGGCGCGCGCGCGGCTGGGTGACTGGCTGGATGGCGGCAAGCCGGTCCATGCCCTGCTGATCGGCCTGCGGCGGTTCGACGCGGTCAATCTGGCCTATGGCTCGGCTGCGGGGGATGCCGCCCTGGCCGAGGTTGCGGCGCGGCTGCGACACTTTGCCCACGGCGAACTGGACGGGGCCTGGATCGCGGCGCGCGGCGGGGGCGGGCAGTTCCTGCTGCTTTCGACCGAAGCCTGCAGCCGCGAGCGCTGGCAGATGCTGGCTGCGCAGATCCTCGATGCCCTGGCCCGGCCGATCGCGGTCGGCGGGGCGACATTGCGCCTGTCACCGCGCGGGGCGCTGCTGCGCTCGCTGGGCGGAGAGGAGGCGGATTCGCTGCTCGACCGGCTCGGCCAGACCCTCGCCAGCGCCATGGCCGCTCCGGCCCGGCGGCTGGCCTGGGCCGATGGCGAGGCGATCCGCGCCGGGCGCAGTGCGGCCCAGCTGGAAGCAGACCTGCTCCACGCGCTCGACCGGGGCGAGATTGAAGTGGTCTATCAGCCGCAATGGTCCTGCACCGATGATCGCCTGACCGGGGCAGAAGCGCTGGCCCGGTGGAATCACCCGCGGCTGGGCCGGATCGGGGCCGGGGCGCTGTTCGCCATTGCCGAGCGGGCCGATCACGTCGCCCAGCTTTCGCGCCACATCGCCCAGGCCGCGCTGGCGGGCGCGCAGGGCTGGCCGGAGCATCTGCGGCTGTCGCTCAACGTTACGCCCAACGATCTGGCCCGCGGCGATTTTGCTGAGGATTTCGCCCGGCTGCTGGCTGCCAGCCGGTTTCCCTCCGAGCGGCTGACCCTGGAAGTGACCGAGCAGGTCCTGCTGGCCGATGTTGCCCAGGCCGCGCTCGCGCTGGAACGGCTCGCGGCCCAGGGCACGCGGATCGCGCTTGACGATTTCGGCGCGGGTTTCTGCAATTTCCGCTACCTGAAACTGCTGCCGCTGCATTACCTCAAGCTCGACCGCTCGATGATCGAAGGGACCGACGATCCGCGCGATCTGGCCGTGCTGCGGGCGATTGTGGCCATGGCCGGGGCGCTGGACCTCAAGGTGATCGCCGAGGGTGTGGAGAGCGAAGCCCAGCGCGCCCTCGTCAGCGCCGAGGGCTGCGCGGTCTATCAAGGCTTCCTGCGGGCGAAACCGCTGGGGGCGGAGGCATTCCGGGCGCTGGCGGGCGGTTAGGGACCTCGCCGCGACTTCGTTTTAGAGCAGACCTGGTCATCCCCGCGCAGGCGGGGATCCATGGCGCAAGGGCAGACCGTGGATTCCCGCCTGCGCGGCGATGACAGGTTAGCCTGTCAGGCCACTTCCCTACCGCGCCTTGCGCGCAATCGCGCTTAGCCCCTTGGTCAGCTGGAACAGGCCGTTGAGCCGGGCTTCGGCGCTGCCCCAGGCGCGGACCACCACGATCTTGCTGTCGGGGCGCAGCTTGATCGTCCCTTCCAGCCGCTGGGCGTAGGCGAACAGGCCCGCCGGATCGGGGAACTCGTCATTGTGGAACGAGACCAGCGTGCCTTTCGGCCCGACGTCGATCTTTGCGATATTGGCCTCGATCGCCTGGCGCTTGATCTGGATCAGGCGGATCAGGTTGGCGGTCGGCTGCGGCAGCGGGCCGAAGCGGTCGATCATTTCGGCGGACAGCGATTCGATCTCGGCGGTATCCTCGGCATCGTTGAGGCGGCGATAGAGCGCCATGCGCACGGCCAGATCGGGGACGTAATCGTCCGGGATCATGATCGGCGCATCGACGGTGATCTGCGGGCTGAGCGCATGGCGTTCCTTGACCACGCCCAGATCCCCGGCCTTGGCCGCCAGGATCGCGTCTTCCAGCATCGACTGGTAAAGCTCGAACCCGACCTCGCGGATGTGGCCGCTCTGTTCGTCGCCCAAGAGGTTCCCTGCGCCGCGAATGTCGAGATCGTGGCTGGCGAGCTGGAAACCGGCCCCCAGCGAGTCGAGATCGCCCAGCACCTTCAGGCGCTTTTCCGCCACTTCCGAAAGCTGGGTATCGGCCGGTGTGGTCAGATAGGCATAGGCCCGCAGTTTCGAACGACCGACCCGTCCGCGCAGCTGATAGAGCTGGGCCAGCCCGAACCGGTCGGCGCGGTGGATGATGATGGTGTTGGCGCTCGGAATATCCAGTCCGCTTTCGACGATGGTGGTCGATAGCAGCACTTCGTATTTCTTCTCGTAGAAGGCGCTCATTCGCTCTTCCACTTCGCCCGCCGCCATCTGGCCGTGAGCGGTAACGAAACGGACCTCGGGCACAGTCTCGCGCAGCCACTGTTCCAGCGCGTCCATGTCGGCAATCCGGGGGACGACGATGAAGCTCTGGCCGCCGCGGTGATGCTCGCGCAGCAGCGCCTCGCGCATCACCATGTCGTCCCATTCCATCACATAGGTCCGCACCGCCAGCCGGTCGACCGGCGGGGTCTGGATGGTGGACAGTTCGCGAAGGCCGCTCATCGCCATCTGCAGGGTGCGCGGGATCGGTGTGGCGGTCAGCGTCAGGACGTGGACGTTGTTGCGCAGCTGCTTCAGCGCTTCCTTGTGGTTGACGCCAAAGCGCTGCTCCTCGTCAACGATCACCAGCCCCAGCCGCTTGAACTGCAATGTCTTGGCCAGCAGCGCATGGGTGCCGACGACGATGTCGACCGTGCCGTCGGCAAGGCCCGCCTTGGTGGCCTTCGCCTCCTTGTCCCCGACCAGCCGCGACAGCCGCCCGACTTTCAGCGGGAAGCCCGCAAACCGCTCGGTAAAGCCGGTGAAGTGCTGGCGGGCGAGCAGCGTGGTCGGCGCGATGACGGCCACCTGCTGCCCGGCCATGGCGGCAACGAAGGCCGCGCGCAGCGCAACTTCGGTCTTGCCGAAGCCGACATCGCCGCAGACCAGCCGGTCCATCGGCTTGCCTTCGCCCAGATCGCCCAGCACATCCTCGATCGCGGCTTCCTGGTCTTCGGTTTCCTGCCACGGGAACCGCTCGCAGAACTGATCGTAAGCACCCTGGTCCGGGGCCAGCACCGGCGCGGTGCGCAGGGCGCGGAGCGCCGCGGTCTTGAGCAGTTCGTGCGCAATCTGGCGGATCCGCTCTTTCAGACGGGCCTTGCGCTTCTGCCAGCCTTCGCCGCCCAGCCGGTCGAGCGCGACGAATTCCGCATCGCTGCCATAGCGCGAGAGGACGTCGATGTTCTCGACCGGGACATACAGCTTGTCGCCGCCGTGGTATTCCAGCGCGACGCAATCGTGCGGGCTTTGCCCGACCGGGATCGATTGCAGCCCGATGTAGCGGCCGATCCCGTGCTCCATGTGCACCACCAGATCGCCCGGGGTCAGCGCCGCCAGTTCGGCCAGGAAGGCATCGGCGCCCTTGCGGCGCTTCTTGCGGCGGACCAGCCGGTCACCCAGGATGTCCTGTTCGGTGACCAGTTCCAGCTCGGCATTGGCAAAGCCGGTTTCGAGCGGCAGGACCAGCGCGACCGGCGCGCCCCGGGCCGCCAGACCCAGTGCTTCCTGCCAGCTATCGGCCATGACCGGGGCGGGGCGGGCGGCTTCACCCAGGATCGCGGCGATGCGGGCGCGGCTGCCTTCGGAATAGGCCGCGATCAGCGCCTTCTTGCCGCGCTTGGCCTGCCCAGTCAGATATTGCGCGGCGGCTTCATAGACGTTGTCGCCGCGCGCGCGTTCCGGCGCGAAATCGCGGCTGCCGGCAAAGCCGAAATCGAGCGTTCCGGCCCCGTCCGGCTGGGCGAAGATTTCCGCCTTGTGGACCGGGTGGCTGCGCAGCTTCTCGGCCAGTTCTTCCTTGGTCAAATACAGCGCTTCGGGCGGCAGCGGACGATAGGAACCTGCCGCCTTGCCCGACGTGTCGGAGCGGGCCGCGAAGTAATCGGCAATGTCGCCCAGCCGCTCATCGGCAGCGCCGATCGCGCCGCTGTCGATCACGATGGTATCGTCCGCGCCGAGGTGATCGAACAGCGTGGCCATCCGTTCCTCGAACAGTGGCAGCCAGTGCTCCATCCCGGCCAGCCGCCGTCCGTCGCTGACCGCCTGATAAAGCGGATCGCCGGTAGCATTGGCGCCGAACAGTTCGCGGTAACGGCTGCGGAAGCGTTTGACGCTGTCCTCGTCGAGCAGCGCCTCGCTGGCGGGCAGCAGCAGGTGGCTCTCTGCCACGCCGCTGGAGCGCTGGGTGTTGGGATCGAACAGCCGCAGAGTTTCCAGCTCGTCGCCGAAGAAATCGAGCCGCAGGCCGGAACCCAGGCCCGAGGGAAAGATATCGAAGATCGACCCGCGCACCGCATATTCGCCGGCATCGGCCACCGTATCGGTACGGCTGTAACCCTGCCGCTGCAGCAGGCCGATCAGGCTTTCCCGGCCGATCTCCATCCCGGGTTTGAGCAGCCGCACGTTCTCGCGGATCCGGAACGGGGTGGCGATGCGCTGCAGTACCGCGTTGATGGTGGTGACCAGCAGCTGCGGGCTGCCTGACTTGCCCTGCAGGCGGTGCAGCGCGGCAAGCCGCCGCGCGGATACCGACAGGGCCGGGCTGGCCCGGTCATAGGGCAGGCAGTCCCACGCGGGAAAGGCGATGACGTCCAACTCCGGGGCGAAAAAGGCGGCACTGTCGGCAATGGCCTGCATCGCCGCTTCGTCCGGCGCGATGAACACCGCGCGGGTCTTTGCCGCCCGGGCCAGGTCGGCCAGCACCAGCGGCTGCGCCCCGCGCGGCAGCGAGGAGAGCGTCAGCGGGGCCTTGGCGGCAAGGATTTTCGACAGGTCGGGCATGGTTCACACAACAGCAATTGCCCCGCGGGCCTTTTCGGCGGCCAGCGGGGTGGGGATTCGGACCGCTGCCTTAGCGGCCGGATCGCGGATTGTCGAACAACCCCAAGGGGTATGGGTCAGCGCGGGATTTCGACGAAGTCGAGCTTGCAAAAGGCGTCCATCAGCGGCCCGGCATATTCCTCCGGCACGGACAGGGTGCCAAGCGCCCAGCCCATGATGTCGACGTCTTCCTCGTCCAGCAGCTTTTCGAACCAGGCGATCTCGGTTTCGCCCCATTCGGCACCATAGCGGTCAAAGAAGCAGCCGATCATGTAATCGGCCTCGCGCGTGCCGCGATGCCAGGCGCGATACTTCAGGCGGCGCAGGCGGTCTTCGTGGTCCATGCCTTCGCCGCTAGGGGGCGGCGAAGGCAAAGGCAACGCTCAATTGTGTTCGCGCAGCGCCTCGATGATCCGCTCCGGCGGACGGCCGACCAGGTTCTTGGCATAGTCCTTCAGCACCGCTCGCTCGGTCATCACGTGATAGTGACGGCGCAGTTCGCCCAAGGTGCGCGGATCGGCCATCACCACCAGCGATTCGATCCGATGGGCCAGCACTTCGCCGTTGAGCCAGGCGGCGACTCCGGCGGCGTGGCCATCTTCTTGCTGACGGTGCTCATCCGGGTTGCCGGCGCTGGAATAGTGACGCCCGCCAGAGCCATGGTTGTGCTCGTCCAGTTTGGGCGCGGGCAGGGCGGCCAGATGCGGCTCGGCCTCGTTCCCGGTATTGCGATAGAGTTCCAGATGCTGGCCATCGACCAGCGCGATGATGGTTCCGTGGGGCAGCAGCATGATCGTCTCCCGCTTGTGTTACCGGGTCATGGCAGCACCGGATCGGCTCCAGTTCCATGCGCTGCATCAAAGTCTGGCGAAAAGGTCGCCCCCGGGCCTATGGTGAGGTCATGCGCCCCGAACGGCTAAATCCCCTGTTCGTTGCGGCCGACAGCCTGAAAGGCGTCGGCACGGGCCTTGCGCGCCCGCTGGAACGGCTGGCGCTGAGCCGGGTCCGCGACTTTGCCTATCACCTGCCCGACCGGTTCGTCACGCGCCGCGCCGTGGCCGATCTCGACGCGGCCAGCGTGGGAGAGAACGTGGTCGTACCGCTGACCCCGGTCGAGTACCGCAGTTCGCAGGGGCGCGGCCCGTTCCGCGTGCTGGCCGCGGACAGTGCGGGCAACATCTGTTCGGTCACCTATTTCGGCCGCAACACCGGCTGGGCGAAAAAGGCCCTGCCGCTGGGCGAAAAGCGCTGGATCGCCGGCCGGCTCGACCAGTACGGGCAGATGCTGCAGATCGTTCACCCCGATCACGTGGCCGAGGAAAGCGCCGCTGCGCTGGGGCAACTGGTGGAGCCGGTCTATCCGCTGTCCGAAGGGCTGACCCAGGGGCGGCTGTCCGCCCTGATCCATCAGGCATTGGAGCGCGTGCCGGAGCTGCCCGAATGGATCGAGCCGGGGCTGGCCGACCGGATGCAGTGGCCGCGCTGGCGCGATGCGCTGGAGCTGTCGCACAAGGGCGAACATGCCGCCGCGCGCGACCGGCTGGCCTATGACGAACTGCTCGCCAACAGTCTGGCGCTGCTGCTGGTCAAGAACGCCAACCGCGCGCGGGTGGGGACCCCGCTGGTGGGCGACGGGTCATTGCGCGGCAAGCTTTCCCTGCCGTTCGGTCTGACCGGCGCGCAGGCCCGCTCGGTGCGCGAGATCGAGGAAGACATGGCGCAAGCCGCGCCGATGCTGCGGCTGCTGCAGGGCGATGTCGGATCGGGCAAGACGGTGGTGGCCTTGCAGGCCATGCTGCTGGCGGTGGAAGCGGGCGCGCAGGCCGCGCTGCTCGCCCCGACCGAGATCCTGGCCCGCCAGCATCACGAAACCCTGACCCGGATGGCGGCCGGAACCGGCGTGACAATCGCGCTGCTGACCGGCCGTGACAAGGGCCGCGCGCGCGAATCGATCCTGATGGGGCTGCTCGACGGATCGATCCAGCTGGTCGTCGGCACCCACGCGATCTTTCAGGACGCGGTGGCGTACAAGAACCTGGCGCTGGTAGTGATTGACGAGCAGCACCGCTTCGGTGTGGGCCAGCGGCTGATGCTCACGCAAAAGGGGCGGCGCACTCCGCATTGTCTGGCAATGACCGCGACTCCGATCCCGCGCACGCTGACGCTCGCCCAGTATGGCGAGATGGATGTCAGCCGGCTGGACGAAATGCCCCCCGGCCGCCAGCCGATCGATACGCGCGTGGTCGCGCTGGAACGGATCGGCGACGTGGTTGGCGCGATCGGGCGGCATCTGGAAAGCGGACAGCAGGCCTATTGGGTCTGCCCGATGGTGCGCGAACAGGAAAGCGAGGACCTCGCCGCGGCCGAGGCCCGCTATGCCGAGCTTAAGGCCCGCTTCGGGGACAGCGTGGTGCTGGTTCACGGCCAGCTACGGCCCGAAGTGAAGGACGCGGCGATGGAGCGCTTTGCCAGCGGCGCGGCGCGGCTGCTGGTGGCAACCACGGTGATCGAAGTGGGCGTCGACGTGCCCAACGCGACGCTGATGGTGATCGAGCAGGCCGAGCGGTTCGGCCTTGCCCAGTTGCACCAGCTGCGCGGCCGGGTCGGGCGGGGCGAGGGCAAGAGCACCTGCCTGTTGCTGCGCGGCACGACGCTATCGGAAACCGCGCGCGAGCGGCTGGCCCTGATGCGCGAGACCCAGGACGGGTTCCGGCTGGCCGAGGAGGACCTCAAGCTGCGCGGCGGGGGCGAACTGCTCGGTACACGGCAATCGGGCGACACCCCGTTCCGGGTCGCCAGCCTGGAGCAGATCCAGCGGCTGCTGCCGATCGCGCATGACGATGCCCGGCTGCTGGTGGAGCGGGACGGCGGCCTGACCGGCGAACGCGGCGAAGCGGCGCGGCTGCTGCTCTACCTGTTCGAACGCGACTGGGGCGTGCAGCTGCTGCGGGGGGGCTAACCCTCTTCCTTCCAGGCATAGAGCAGGCGGCCTTCACCCAGAATTTCCAGCAGATCGCCAATTTCCGCGCGCGAAACGGCGAAACAGCCCTGGCTGCGGCCGATCCGGCCCTGGTTCAGCGCGCGGTCCATGCTGACATAGTCGGCGCCGTGAATCACGATCGCCCGGCGCAAGGCCGCTTCGTTCTGCGGCTCCAGCCCGATCAGCTTGCGCGAGCGGCCATGCTTGCCAACATAGGTCGGGCCGGTCACGAAGGCTCCCTTGGACGAGGCGTTGGAGCCGGGGCGGTTGGAGAACCGCTCGGTCCAGCCGCTGGCCGCCGGGTCGGATCCGTTGCCGTGGGCGACCAGCATGGTCTTCAGCACGCGGCCGCCGGCCACGTCGACCAGCTGGAAGCGCGGCAGCCGCGAATGCGCGGCAAAGTTGACGATCCCGATCACGTCGCGGTGGACGATCCGGTCGGCATGGGCATCGAGGGCGGCCATGGCGTTGGGCAGCAGGGCTGGCGTTTCGCCGCACAGGGTGGTGGCGAAACTCTTGGTGGCAGTCAGCCCGGCAGAGCCGGCAACCATGGCGCCGATAAAGTGGCGCCGGTTGAATTTCATGGGTATGCGATTCCCGAAGTTCGTTTGAACGCGATCTGGGTAGGGCTGCCCCGGATTGCAAGGGAAGGGGCCGAATATGCGGATGAAGCGTTCTGTGGCTGCGCTGGCCTTTATCCTGCTGGCTGCCGCCGATGTACCGCCACCAGCCGCGCCGCTGTGGAATGCAGACAGCATTGCCAAGCTGCGCAGCTGGGTTTCCGCCGCGCCCGACGATGCCCTGTCACGTCCAGACAGTTCCGCGCTGGACCGAGCGATTGCCGCAGGCAATCCGGCAGCGATCGACGCGGCAGCGACGGCCCTGGCGCTGAAGCTGGCGCGGATGCATCTGCTTGGGGCGGCCACCGCCGGCGAGCGGGCCGGGTGGAGGATCCCCGACAGCGACCGTTCGATCAAGGTCGAGGAGCAGCTCGCCGTGGCGCTTGCCGCCGGGCGGATCGACGATTTCTTCGCCGGACAGCGCCCGATGCATCCCGATTACGCCGTGCTGCGCGATGCCTGGCGGGCGGAAACCGATCCCGTGAAGCGCCGCACCCTGGCCCGCAACATGGAGCGCTGGCGCTGGATGCCGCTGTCCCCCGGGCAGGACTATCTGCTGGTCAATGCCGCCGCCTTTGAAGTGACCCGCTGGCAGGGCGGAGTGCGGGCCGGGACCTGGCGGGTGATCGTCGGGAAGACTTCCACTCCCACGCCGGTGTTCTCGGCCATGGTCACCGGGGTGAACATCAATCCGTGGTGGAACGTGCCCGGCAATATCGTGCGCGAAAGCGTGGGCGGCCTGATACGGCGCAGTCCGGCGACGGCGCGGGCGCGCGGCTATGTCTGGAGCGGGGGTTCGGTGCAGCAGAAGCCGGGGCCGAACAACGCGCTGGGACAGATGAAGCTGGTGATGCCCAATCCCTACAGCGTCTACCTGCACGACACCCCGAACCGCGACCTGTTCGATCGCGATGTCCGTGCCTTCAGCCACGGCTGCGTGCGGGTGGGCGATGCGCTGGGTCTGGCGGAAAGCCTGCTGGCGGGGGTGAAGACCCGGCCGCAGATCGATGCGCTGGTCGCCTCGCGCCAGTCGGTCACGGTTGGGCTGGCCCGGCCGGTGCCGGTCTATATCGCCTATTTCACCGCCGGGACCCGGGCCGATGGCAGTCTGGCGTTCTATGACGATATCTACGGACGCGACAAACGCGTGACCGCGCTGGCTCGCGCAGGCGGCAGCGAGTGTTCCGGCTGATCGCGTTGAAAGTGGTGGATTTGGTCGGGGAAAGAGGATTCGAACCTCCGGCCCCTGCCTCCCGAAGACAGTGCTCTACCAGGCTGAGCTATTCCCCGACCGATCCAGAGCATCCGAAGATGCCCAAGGCAGGAGCGGGCCTATAGTCAGCGATTCCCCGGGTGGCAAGCGGGCAATCTATCGCTAGGGTCATTTCATGGCTTCCGCAGCGATTCCCCTCGATTCCCGCTCCTCTGACCACTGGGAATGGCAGTATCTGGAGCTGATGCGCCGCATCTGGGAAAGCGGGGACGAGCGGATCGACCGCACTGGCGTGGGTACGCGCGCGGTGTTCGGCGCGCAGATTCGCTTTGACCTGTCGGGCGGAGAAATGCCGCTTGTCACCACCAAGCGGGTCTACTGGAAAACCTCGGCCCGCGAATTCCTGTGGTTCCTGACCGGCAATACCAACATCCGCCCGCTGGTGTTGCAAGGCGTGAAGATCTGGAACGAGTGGCCCCATGCCAACTATGTGAAGGCCACGGGCGATGCGATTTCGGTCGAACGGTTCGCCGCCCGCATCGCCGAGGACGAGGGATTCGCTGCGCAATGGGGCGATCTTGGCCCGGTCTACGGCAAGCAGTGGGTCGACTGGCCGACCTATCAGCCCGCGGGGGACGGGCTGTTCCGCTCCGGGCCGGGGATCAACCAGGTGGCCGACCTGGTTCACAGCCTGAAGCACAACCCCGGCAGCCGCCGCCACATCGTCGAAGGCTGGAACGTGGCCGAGCTGGAGCAGATGGCGCTGCCGCCGTGCCACAAGACCTACCAGTTCCAGGTCGCGGGGAACCGCCTCAATTGCCTGCTCTATCAGCGCAGCTGCGATGTCGCGCTGGGTCTGCCGTTCAACCTGTTTGGCGCGGCGCTGTTCACCCGGATGCTGGCCCAGCAGTGCGATCTGGAAGCCGGGGAACTGATCTGGATGGGCGGGGATACGCACCTTTACCTCAACCACGCTGAACTGGTGGAAACCCAGCTGTCGCGCGCGCCTTCGGGCGGGGGCAAGCTGGCGATCCTGCGCCGGCCGGAGAGCATTTTCGACTACCGGATCGAGGACTTCGAAGTGACCGGTTATGCCCCCCAGGCGCACATCTCGGCACCGGTGGCGGTATGAGCCAAAGCCTCGTCATTGCGAGCGCAGCGAAGCAATCCAGGAGCAGCTTAAACCGCAGCTGGATTGCCGCGGGGCTGCGCCCCTCGCAATGACGAAAGGAGGGCTTCGGTTTAGTTGACGCTGAAACCAGTTTGAAATAATATGTCGCGCATCTAGAATTTGCTTCCAAGCGTCATCACGGCGCGAGTGAAGCGGGAGAGCGCAAGATGGCCAAGGGACCTGCCAGTGCCGGAGCCGCAGGCGGCAATCTGCCGCCGCTGAGCCTGCACGTGCCGGAGCCGCCGTTTCGCCCCGGCGATCCGGTCGATTATTCGTTTCTCGACATTCCCCCCGCCGGGGCCTTTGCCCGGCCGGACGAGGCCTGTCCGACCGAGGAAACGCACGCCCTGTGCCACGGCCTGATCCGGGTGCTGGACCAGGATCACCGCGCGGTCGGCGCGTGGGATCCCAAGCTGGATGCTGAAACGCTGCGCCGGATGCTGCGGACCATGGCGCTGACCCGCGCCTTTGACGACCGGATGTACCGCGGCCAGCGGCAGGGCAAGACCAGCTTCTACATGAAGTGCACCGGAGAAGAGGCGACCAGCGTTGCCTCGGCCTATGCCCTTTCCGACGATGACATGGTGTTCCCCAGCTATCGCCAGCAGGGCATCCTGATCGCGCGCGGCTATCCGATCGTGGAAATGATCAACCAGATCTATTCCAACCGGGCCGACAAGCTGAAGGGCCGCCAGTTGCCGATCATGTATTCCAGCCGGGACCACAACTTCTTCACGATCAGCGGCAACCTGGCGACGCAGATGCCGCAGGCCGCAGGATGGGCCATGGCCAGCGCGATCAAGGGCGATACCCGGATCGCCAGCACCTGGATCGGGGAGGGATCAAGCGCGGAGGGCGATGCCCACGCCGCGTTCATTTTTGCCACCGTGTTCAATGCGCCGGTCGTGTTCAATATCGTCAACAACCAGTGGGCGATTTCCAGCTTTTCGGGCTTTGCCGGCGGCGAGCGGGCAACCTTTGCGGCGCGCGCGATCGGCTATGGCATTGCCGGCCTCCGCGTCGACGGCAACGATGCGCTGGCGGTCTATGCCGCGGCGCGCTGGGCCGCCAACCGGGCGCGGGCGGGCAAGGGCCCGACCCTGATCGAGCATTTCAGCTACCGCGCCGAAGGCCATTCCACCTCGGACGATCCCAGCGCCTACCGCTCTGCACAGGAGCGCGACGAATGGCCGCTCGGCGATCCGATCAACCGCCTCAAGAAGCACCTCATCGCGCTTGGTGAATGGAGCGAGGAGCAGCACGCGGCGATGGACCTCGAACTGGCCGAACAGGTCAAGGCCGCGACCAAGGAAGCGGAGAAGAACGGCGTTCTGGGCCACGGCCTGCACCACCCGTTCCACACCATGTTCGAGGATGTTTACGAGGAACTGCCCTGGCACCTTCAGGAACAGGCCGAACAGGCAATCCGCGAGCGCCGGATCAAGTGGCCCAGCTGGAAGGAGTACGAATGATGACTCCCGAAGAAGCGCCGCTCAGCCTGGCCAAGGCCCCGACCAAGCGGCTCAACATGATCGAGGCGATCAACGAGGCGCTGCACATCATGATGGAGCGCGATCCCGATGTGGTCGTCTTCGGTGAAGACGTCGGCTATTTCGGCGGGGTGTTCCGCGCCACTGCCGGATTGCAGAAGAAGTTCGGCAAGCAACGCGTGTTCGATACCCCGATCAACGAATGCGGGATCATCGGCGCGGCGGTGGGGATGGGGGCCTATGGCCTGCGTCCGGTGCCGGAAATCCAGTTTGCCGATTACATCTATCCGGGGCTGGACCAGCTGATTTCGGAAGCGGCGCGGCTGCGCTACCGCTCCGCCGGGGAATTCATTGCCCCGATCACGGTGCGTTCGCCCTTCGGCGGCGGCATTTTCGGCGGGCAGACCCACAGCCAGAGCCCTGAGGCGCTGTTTACCCATGTCGCCGGCCTGAAAACCGTCATTCCCAGCACGCCGCACGATGCCAAGGGGCTGCTGATCGCCGCGATCGAGGACAACGATCCGGTGATCTTCTTCGAGCCGAAGCGGATCTATAATGGCCCGTTCAGCGGCTACTATGACAAGCCGGTAGAGCCCTGGGCCAAGCACGACGGTTCGGTTGTGCCCGAAGGCTATTACAAGATCCCGCTCGGCAAGGCGCGGGTGGTGCGCGAGGGCGAGGCGCTGACCGTGCTGGCCTATGGCACCATGATCCACGTCGCCCAGGCCGTGCTGGCCGAGAAGGGCGTCGATGCGGAGATCATCGACCTGCGCACCCTGGTGCCGCTGGATATCGAAACCATCGAAGCCTCGGTCAAAAAGACCGGCAAGTGCCTGATCGTCCACGAGGCGACCCGCACCGGCGGGTTCGGCGCGGAACTGTCGGCGCTGGTGCAGGAGCGCTGCTTCTATCACCTCGAGGCACCGATCGAACGCGTCACCGGGTTCGACACCCCCTATCCGCACAGCCTGGAATGGGCTTATTTCCCTGGTCCCGTCCGCATCGGCGAGGCGGTTGACCGGCTGCTGAAGGCATAATCTGATGGGCAAGTTCACTTTCAACCTCCCCGATATCGGCGAAGGCATTGCCGAGGCCGAGATTGTCGCCTGGCACGTCAAGGTGGGCGACCGGATCGAGGAAGACGGCAAGATCGCCGACGTCATGACCGACAAGGCCACGGTCGAGATGGAAAGCCCGGTTTCGGGCGTGATCCTTTCGGTCGCGGGCGAGGAAGGCGACATGATCGCGATCGGATCGCCGCTGGTGGTGATCGAGACCGAAGGCGACGATGCGGGCAGCGAGGAGCCGGTCGAGGCACCGGCCCATGTGCCGGCGGCTGAACCCGTCGCGGCTCCTGAAGCGCCTGAACCCGAACCCGTGCCGGCCGAACCTGTTGCCGCGCCGGCTCCGGTCGTCCAGCCTGCGCCTGCCGCGCCGGTGGCTGCTGCCCCCGCGCACAGCGCCAAGGTTCTGGCCAGCCCTGCCGTGCGCGCCCGCGCAATGGAACTGGGCATCGATCTGGCACAGGTAAAGCCGGCCGAGGATGGCCGGGTCCGCCATGCCGATCTGGATGCATTTCTGGCCTATAACGCGGCTGGTGGTTTCCGCGCGGCCGGGGCGAAGGGCGTGGACCAGACCGTCAAGGTCATGGGCCTGCGCCGCCGCATTGCCGAGAACATGGCCGCGTCGAAGCGCAACATCCCGCACTTCTCCTATGTCGAGGAATGCGATGTGACCGCGCTGGAGGCCATGCGCGCCCAGCTCAATTCGGCGCGGGGCGATCGGCCCAAGCTGACCATGCTGCCGCTGCTGATCACCGCGATCTGCCGCGCGCTGCCCGATTTTCCGATGATCAACGCCCGATATGATGACGAGGCCGGGGTGGTCCACCGTTCCGGCGCGGTCCATCTGGGCATGGCGACCCAGACAGAGGGCGGGCTGATGGTGCCGGTGATCCGCGACGCGCAGGATCGCAACCTGTGGCAACTGGCCAGCGAGATCGTCCGCCTGGCCGAAGCCGCACGCAAGGGTACGGCGACCAGCGCCGAACTGTCCGGCTCGACCATCACCCTGACCTCGCTCGGCCCGCTGGGCGGGGTGGCGCACACGCCGGTGATCAACCGCCCGGAAGTGGCGATCATCGGCCCCAACCGGATCGTCGAGCGGCCGATGTTCGTGCCGGATGGCATGGGCGGGGAACGCATCGAAAAGCGCAAGATCATGAACGTGTCGATCAGCTGCGACCACCGCGTGGTCGACGGCTGGGACGCGGCCAGCTTCGTCCAGGCGGTCAAGCGGCTGATCGAAACCCCGGTGCTGCTGCTGGCGGATTGAAGGAAGCCGGCAGACCATGGCACGGGACAAGCGGATTGATGCCTATATCGCTGGCGCCGCACCCTTTGCCCGGCCGATCCTGATCCATCTGCGGGCCCTGCTGCATGAAACGGTGGCGGATCTGGAAGAGACCCTGAAATGGGGCATGCCGCATTTCGTTCATCGCGGAAGGAATCTGGCCGGGATGGCCGCGTTCAAGGCCCATGCGGCTTTCATCCTGCATGGCGAAGGGCGCGTGGGCGAAGGGATGGGCGGCTATGGCAAGATTGCCAGCGCGGCCGATCTGCCCGCCGATGCCGATCTGCGCCGCGCGATCCTGGCCGCACGCGACCGGATTCAACAAGGTCCGGCCAAGTCCGGGCCAAGGTCGGCGGCGGGCAAGCCGGAAATCGCCATGCCGGATGATTTCGCCGCCGCGTTGGCCGAAGGGGACGGACTGAGGGCGCGGTTCGATGCCTTTCCGCCCGGGGCGCGGCGCGACTATCTCGAATGGATCGTGACTGCCAAGGCCCCGGCCACCCGCGCGCGGCGGATTGCCCAGGCCTGCGGCTGGATTGCCGAGGGCAAGAAGCGCAACTGGAAGTACGAAGCCAAGCGCGCAAAGTAGGAGGCTGCAGTCAGCCTTCGGCGAGCGACTGCGCCAGCATCATCGCGTTGCCATCGGGATCGTAAAAGGTCAGCAGGCGGACCAGGCCGGGAACGGTCTGGATATCGCCGTCCTGGCGAACGCCGTGGCGGTCCAGCTGGGCCTTGCCGGCCTCGATATCGACCACTGTCCAGACATTGGTCGCCCCGCCGCCCTGCGGCACCTCGATCACCTGGCTGAGGCCGACATTCACGCCCGGGATGTGGGTGCTCATTTCGCACCAGCCGATCTCGTCGGTGCGGTAGAGCAGGGTGAAACCGAGCACCTCCTGGTACCAGGCAATCGCGGCATCGAGGTTGGTCACGCCCAGCGAAGCGGTCATTTCCGGAACATAGGCCAGCGCCATGGTCATTCTCCCTTGTCGAATCGGTCTGAAAAATATATCTGCTCTAAAAATGTTGTCAACGCTGCCACCTGAACTGCTGCAATTGCTGTCCCGGCAGCGCTGGCTGCTGCCGGTGCTGGCGCGGTTCGATGGCGTGCCGGGCCTGCGCTTTGCCGAATTGCTGGGGCGGCTCGGCCTGCCGCGTGACAGCCTGGTGCGAACGCTGGAGCTGGCCCAGGCCCAGGGCTGGATCGCGCGCAATCCCGGCCACGGCCATCCGCTGCGGCCCGAATATGTTCTGACCGCGGAAGGCCGCGCCGTGGCGACGATCGCCGCGCAACTGGCGGCGCGGCTTGAGGGGGCGGGGCTAGCGCCCGGCGATCTGACCCGCTGGAGCCTGCCGGCACTGCGCGCGATTGCCCTGGGGGCGGAGCGGTTCAACGATCTGGCCCGCGCGCTCGCTCCGGCCAGCCCGCGCGCACTGTCGCAGACCTTGCAGACGCTGCTGGCCAACGGGCTGGTGGCGCGCGAGGTGGAGGACGGGTTTCCGCCCGGCAGCCGCTACCGGCTGAGCGAGCAGGGGCGGGCTATCGTCGCTTAGCGGACGATTGCGCTGTAGGTGATCTGGCCCTGGCCGCGCGCCGCTTCGTGCGCGGGGACGCGCCAGCGGACGTGGGTGACGTCTTCGGGCGTGGCAAGGCGGTTGCCGATCCGCAGCGAATCGAGCCGCCCCCAGGTCTTGCCGCCATCGATCGAGACTTCCTCTCGGCCATCGGCACTGCCCTGGAAATAGACCTTGCTGGGCAGGGGATTGGTAACGGTGAAACCACCCTGGCCGCCCATGCGGTACCAGCTCACCACATAGACTACCCGGTCACCGCGCTTGAGCGCCTTGGCCGGTTGCAGCAGACGGCCCTTGCCGGGCATCACGCGTTCCACGAACACCGCGCTGTCGAGCGCCACGAGCGGCGCGGCCAGGGCAATGGCAGGTGCGGCAAGCGCGAAGGCGCAGGCCAGCTTGGCAAGGCTGCGGCGAAACATCACGGTCAATCAGGCCCCCGGTTTGCGGTGCTTCGCAGTGAAGCGGGGCCTTGTTCGCAAATCCGGGCAAAGGAATGGTTAACGCCCGATTCAGCCTGTTTCACCACTTCGGCCGGGGTCGGCAAAAAACGCCTTCGAACCCTGTTGACAGCCCCGGCCTGCTGGCCTAGTGGCGCGGCTCCCAAGTGGCTGCGCGGGTGTAGCTCAGTTGGTTAGAGTGTCGGCCTGTCACGCCGAAGGTCGCGGGTTCGAGCCCCGTCACTCGCGCCACTTGGGACTTTCCTCAAAATCCTGAAGCGAATTTCACCGTCTTGCCGCCCGCCGGCAGGTGGATCAGCATGCCGTCCTCGGCCAGCTTGAGCGGGCAGGTGAAGACCGACGGCGCCTTGCCCAGGAACATCGGCTCCATCAGCCGCGCCGGCGGGGCCGGGACCAGATGATAGAGCACCAGCGTCTGCGCGCCGGCTTCCTTGGCGCTGCGCGCGGCGTCTTCCGGGCTGGCGTGATAGCCGGGAATGTCGGCCATGATCTTGGCCGAATCCTTGCGCCCGCGCTGCGCCAGGGCCTGGCCCAGCCGACCGATCATTTCCGGGTTCAGCGCTTCGTGGAACATCAGGTCGACACCCTTCGACGCGGCGGTGAAAGCCGGGGAATAGACCGTGTCGCCCGAAATGCTGATCGAGCGGCCCTTGTAATCGATGCGGAAACCGAAGGCCGGCTTGACCGGATCGTGGATCACCCGGATCGCAGTGATGCGGATGCCGTCCCGGTCATAGACCACGGCAGTGTCGGTGCCATCCGGCAGGGCGATGATCTGCGCCGCACCGCCAAAGCCGCCGGGCCGGGCAACCGCCTCGCCGTGGTGGGCCACGCGGTAACCCTTGTCGATTTCATAGGCCTGCATCAGTCCGGCGACGACCTTGTCGGTGCCTTCCGGGCCGGAAACCGGCAGCGGCGCGCCGCGCGATCCGCCGACCCAGGCCTGCAGCAGCAGTTCGCCCAGCCCGTCAATGTGGTCGGAATGGAGGTGGGTCAGGTACACGCCCTCGATCCGCTCCATCGGAAAGCCCATCCGCTGCAGCTTGCGGATCGATCCCGATCCGGCATCGAACACAAAGCCCTTTTGCCCCGCGATCACCGCGATGCACGGACCCGCGCGGGCCGCATCGGGCATGGGTGAGCCGGAGCCGCAGACATAGGCATGCAGGCCATCCTCGAACCCGGCGGTCTGATCGACCCCGACCGAGGTATCGAGCGCGGTACTGAACGCCCGTTCGGCCAGCCAGCTGCGCCCGAACAGGGCGAACAGGCCCCCCGCCAGCACCAGCACGCCAAGGGCGATGGTCAATGTCCGCTTCATGCCGATGTCCTCTCCCGTTCTTTCCGGGCAGGTTGCCGAATGTGAAGGCCTGCGGCAAGTCTCAACCGTGATTGCCCATCGCGACCTCGAATCAACCTTGCTGGCGCTTCAGCCGGCGCTGGAGCTGGCGCGATACCCCTGGTGGATCCTGGGCAGCGCCGCCGTGGTGCTGCACGGGGCCGATCCGGACGAGATCCGGGATGTCGACGTCCTGCTGGACCAGCGTGACTGCGAGGCCGTCTTCGCCCGGCTCGGCCTTGAGCCCAGGCGCGGCCAGCCGGACAGCCGGTTCCGCTCGGCGGTGTTTCACCGCTGGAACCAGGCCTCGCTGCCGGTTGAGCTGTTTGCGGGGTTCTGCATTCTCGAGGCAGGCACGTGGCGTGAATTCGTGCCCCAGACCCGGATCGCGGCCGGCATCGGCGCGGCCCGGGCCTATGTGCCTGAACGGGCCGAACTGATCGCGCTGTTGCGGCGCTTCGGGCGGAACAAGGACCTGCTGCGGATTGCGGCGCTCAGCGCAGCTTCCC
This sequence comes from Sphingomonadales bacterium, assembly GCA_017302615.1. Lineage (GTDB taxonomy): Bacteria > Pseudomonadota > Alphaproteobacteria > Sphingomonadales > Sphingomonadaceae > Novosphingobium. The sequence goes on along the minus strand of JAFLDB010000012.1, from coordinate 24,403 downwards.
CGTCTCCATCCAGATCAGGAAGCGCCTGAGCGGCAGCAGCCAGACCACGCCCAGCAGGATATAGACCGGGGTCTGGGCCAGCGCGTGCCAATCGGCGATCAGCGGGGCGATATAACGCGCCACCAGGCCGCCATAGACCATCAGGGCAATGAACAGGCCCAGCACGCCAAGCGGGATTCGAATGGTCGGTTCGGTGCGCATCAGAAGGGTCCGTAAAGGCGGGTGGGGGTGATCACGGCGTGCAGCGGCACATCGTGGGGTTCGATCGGCAGGCTTTCCTCCAGCTGGCAATCCCAGGCAAGCCCGATTGCGGCATGGGGCGGATTGTTCGCCAGCCAGCGGTCATAATGGCCCGCGCCATAGCCGATCCGGTGGCCGCTGGCGGTAAAGCCCAGCAGCGGGCAGAACACCACGTCCGGCACCAGCAGTTCGGCATCGCCGCGCGGCTGCATGGCCTTGAACGGATCGGGCTCCAGCAGGTCCTCATCGAACGGGTTGGCCCATTCGCGAAACCGCATCGGCGCGCCGCGCTCCGCAAACCACGGCAGGGCGATGCGGTGCCCGGCCTCGAAGAACCAGCGGGCATAGTTGCTGGCCGGCACTTCGCCCGGCATCTCGTGAAACACGCCGATCACCGCGCCTTCCGGCACCATGGCCATTACCGGACCCGGCGGGCGGCGCAGCAGCAGGGCGCGCTGGAAATCGGGAATCGCCGCGACATGATCGGCGCGGCGGCGCTTGAGCTGGGCGCGCAATTCCTTCTTGTCGATCACGCGCGGCTCCGTGGGGCGGAAAGGGTGGGTGACGGGACCACCATGGGTCGTTGCCGGGGAAATCCTCTGACGCCTTTAACGTCAGGTGGGGACCATGTGTGCCGGACCAGGGTCCGACCAGGGACAGCCCCCATTGGATTGCTTATAGCCTCAGGGATATTCTGTCGGTTCGTACCGGGCAGTACCCGTCGTCTGCCTAGATAGGGCGGAGCGGCTCAGCCCTCAAGGGCTGCGGCGCATTTTTCGAGCCGGTCGGCAATGGCTTCCAGTGCGGCGGAATGGTCCGGCCCGGCAGCAGGAGCGGCGGTCGCAGGCGCGCGGTGGCGCGCTTCGTGCAATTCGTCGGCCAGCAGTAGCGCGGCGAACAGCAGCTGGCGCACTTCGTTGTGGCCGCCGCCCATCGACTGGACTTTCTCGTCGATCAGCTTGCCAAGCCCGGCGACATGGTCTTCCTCGCCCGCGGCGCAGGCCACGGTATAGGAGCGTCCGCCGATCTGCAGCGAAACGTTGCTCATCGCCTGATCATCCCTGGGTCCCCTCGATCAGAAGGTCGAGCTGCTGGAGCGAATCCTGCACCGCCGCTTTCAGCTTGTCATGGCGGCGCTGCACTTCGGCGGCGCGGGGCTGGCGCGCTGCGGCCTCGATCCGGGCCAGGGCCTGCTCGATCCGGGCGAGCGCGCGGGTGGTGCGGTCTGCATCCATGACGCCATGGTTATCGCAAGCCGGCGGCGGGGCAAAGGTTTGCCAAGCCGATTTTCCCCGGTTTGGGCGGGCAGGGCAGTGGGCTTGCCTTGACGGGGGGGCCTGCCTTCGCAAAGGAAGCCTCGCGCCGAATCGCCGCATTTCTTGCGCTTCATCTCGGGAGCCGCCCAAATGACTGTCACCCCGGACCGCCTCACGCCCATGGCCAATGCCATTCGCGTGCTTTCGATGGACGCGGTCCAGGCGGCCAATTCGGGCCACCCCGGCATGCCGATGGGCATGGCCGACGTGGCGACCGTGCTCTATTCGCAGTTCCTGAAGTTCGATCCCGCCGCGCCGAAGTGGCCGGACCGGGACCGCTTTGTCCTGTCGGCCGGTCACGGCTCGATGCTGATTTACGCGCTGCTGCACCTGACCGGGTACGAAGCGCCGACGATGGACGACATCCGCAATTTCCGCCAGCTGCACAGCCCCTGCGCGGGCCACCCGGAAAACACCGAGCTGCCGGGCGTGGAATGCACCACCGGTCCGCTGGGTCAGGGTCTGGCCATGGCGGTCGGCATGGCGATGGCCGAACGGCACCTCAATGCGGTCCACGGCGATGACCTCGTCAACCATCGCACCTGGGTGATCGCCGGCGACGGCTGCCTGATGGAAGGCGTCAATCACGAGGCCGTGGGCCTGGCCGGCACGCTGAAGCTGGGCCAGCTCAACGTGCTGTGGGACGATAACGCCATCACCATCGACGGCGATACCGCGCTGTCGACCTGTGAGGACATTCCCGCCCGCTATGCCGCCAGCGGCTGGCACGTGACCCGCTGCGACGGGCACGATTTTGCCGATATCGCCCGCGCGCTGGCCGAAGCCGCCGCCGATCCGCGCCCATCGCTGGTCGCCTGCAAGACCGTGATCGGGCAGGGCGCGCCCAACAAGGCCGGATCGCACAGCGTCCACGGCAGCCCGCTGGGCGCCGACGAAGTGGCCGCCGCGCGCGCAGCGCTGGGCTGGACGGCCGCTCCGTTTGAAGTTCCGGCGGACATCCTGGCCGACTGGCGCTCGCTGGGTGCGAAAGGCGCGGCCGAGCGCGCCGCATGGGAAGCGCGCCTCGCCGCTTCGCCGAACCGGGCCGCGTTCGAGGCCGGGCAGCAGGGGCTGAAGGGCAAGGCTGTCCCCGCGCTCAAGGACTATATCGACGGTCTGATTTCCAGCCCGCAGAAGGTCGCCACCCGCAAGGCCAGCGAAATGGCGCTGGGCCCGCTGACCGAGCAGCTTCCGGCCCTGATCGGCGGCAGCGCCGACCTGACGGGATCGAACCTGACCAAGACCAAGGCCACCGCCACTTTCAGCGCGGATGATTACACCGGTCGCCACGTCCATTACGGCATCCGCGAATTCGGCATGGCCGCGGCAATGAACGGTATGGCGCTGCACGGCGGGCTGGTACCCTATGGCGGGACTTTCCTGGTCTTTGCCGACTATTGCCGTAACGCGATCCGCATGTCGGCCATCCAGCATGCGCAAGTGGTCTATGTCCTGACCCACGATTCGATTGGTCTGGGCGAAGACGGGCCGACCCACCAGCCGATCGAACACGTGATGAGCCTGCGGGCCATTCCCAACCTGCTGGTGTTCCGCCCGGCCGACGTGGTTGAAACCGCCGAATGCTGGGCGCTGGCGCTGGAAGCGGAAGGCACGCCCTCGGCGCTCGCCCTCTCGCGCCAGAACCTGCCGCAGCTGCGTGAGCAAGGCGGAATGCTTTCGGCCAAGGGCGGCTACCGCCTGAAAGCCGCCGAAGCCGCGCGGCAGGTGGTGCTGGTGGCAACCGGTTCGGAAGTGGAAATCGCGCTGGCCAGTGCCAAGGCGCTGGAAGCCGAAGGGATCGGTGCGGATGTCGTTTCGATGCCCTGCACCGAGCTGTTCGACGCGCAGGACGCGGCCTACCGCGCCGACCTGCTCCCCGCCGGCGTGCTCAAGGTCTCGATCGAGGCCGGGGTGACGCTCGGCTGGCAGAAATATGTCGGCGACGGCCTGACCATCGGCATCGACCGGTTCGGTTCCTCGGCCCCGGCCGATCAGCTTTATGATTACTTCGGCCTCACGGCTGACAAGATTGTCCCCCAGATCAAGGCCCGGCTGGGCCGCTAAAAGCAGGAGTTCTCACCATGGCGATCAAGGTTGCGATCAACGGTTTCGGGCGCATCGGGCGCAATGTGGCGCGCGCCATCCTCGAGCGGACCGATCACGATATCGAGCTGGTCTCGATCAACGATCTGGCCTCGGCCAAGGCCAATGCCATGCTGTTCCAGCGCGATTCGGTCCACGGGCCGTTCTCGGGCACGGTCGAAGTCGACGGCAATGACCTGGTCATCAACGGCAAGCGCATCCACGTGACGGCCGAGCGCGATCCCGCCAACCTGCCGCACGGCGCGCAGGGCATCGACATCGTGCTGGAATGCACCGGCTTCTTCACCGACCGCGCCTCTTGCGAAAAGCACCTGGCCGCCGGTGCCAAGAAGGTGCTGATCTCGGCCCCCGGCAAGAATGTCGATCTGACCGTCGTTTACGGCGTCAACCACGACAAGCTGGAAGCCGCGCACACCATCGTGTCCAACGCTTCGTGCACCACCAACTGCCTGGCGCCGTTTGCCAAGGTGCTGAACGATGCGATCGGGATCGAGCGCGGGCTGATGACCACGGTCCATGCCTATACCAACGACCAGAAGATCCTCGACCAGATCCACGAAGATCCGCGCCGCGCCCGCGCTGCCGCGATGTCGATGATCCCGACCACCACCGGCGCCGCCCGCGCCGTGGGTGAAGTGCTGCCCGAACTGAAGGGCAAGCTGGACGGCTCGGCGATCCGCGTGCCGACCCCGAACGTCTCGGTTGTCGACCTGACTTTCCAGCCGAAGCGCGACACCACCAAGGAAGAAGTCAACGCGCTGCTCAAGGCCGCGGCCGAAGGCCCGCTGAAGGGCGTGCTGGGCTTCTCGGACGAGCCGCTGGTCTCGATCGATTACAACCACTGCCCGAACAGCAGCACCATCGACAGCCTGGAAACGGCTGTGATCGACGGCAAGCTGGTGCGCGTGCTGAGCTGGTACGACAACGAATGGGGCTTCTCCAACCGCATGGTCGATACCGCCGGCGCGATGGGCAAGCTGCTGTAAGGAAGGCCGAGAATGACCAAGTTCCGCACGCTCGACGATCTCGGTGACCTGACCGGCAAGGTCGCCCTTGTCCGGGTCGATCTCAACCTGCCGATGCAGGACGGGGCCGTCACCGACGATACGCGCGTGCGGGCTTCGGCCCCGACGATCCTCGAACTTGTCGCCAAGGGCGCCAAGGTGCTGCTGCTGGCGCACTTCGGCCGCCCCAAGGGGGAACGGGTCTCGACCATGTCGGTGTCGATGACGCTCGACGCGGTCCAGGCCGTGCTGGGCAAGGAAGTGATGTTCGTGCCGGAAGTGGCGGGCGATGTGGTTCGCCAGGCGATCGGCATCCTCCAGCCGGGCGATATCGCCATGCTGGAGAACACCCGCTTCTGGAAGGGCGAGGAAAAGAACGATCCGGAACTGGCCAAGGCGATTGCCGCCAATGGCGACATCTACGTCAACGATGCCTTCTCCGCCGCGCACCGCGCCCATGCCAGCACCGAAGGACTGGCCCATCTGCTGCCGGCCTATGCCGGCCGATCGATGGAAGCGGAGCTGAAAGCGCTTGAGGCCGCGCTTGGTGCGCCGGTCCGCCCAGTGTGTGCCGTTGTGGGCGGTGCGAAGGTATCCTCGAAGCTCGATGTGCTGACCCATCTGGTCACCCGGGTCGATCACCTGATCATCGGCGGCGGGATGGCCAACACGTTCCTTGCCGCGCGCGGGGTGAACGTCGGAAAATCGCTGTGCGAGCATGACTTGGCTGCAACAGCCGAGAAGATACTTGAAACCGCCGATGCCTCCGGCTGCACGGTGCATCTGCCTTATGACGTCGTCGTGGCGAAGGAATTCGCCGCCAACCCGCCGTCCCTGCGCACCTGCAACGTCCACGAAGTGGCAGCGGACGAAATGATCCTCGACGTTGGCCCGGCTGCGGTCGAGGCGCTGGCCGATGTGCTGAAAACCTGCCGCACCCTGGTCTGGAACGGCCCGCTCGGCGCGTTCGAGACGGTGCCGTTCGATGCCGCCACCGTGGCCCTGGCGCGCAGCGCCGCGGCGCTGACCAAGGAAGGCGTGCTGACTTCGGTGGCGGGCGGGGGCGATACTGTCGCTGCGCTCAACCATGCCGGCGTAGCCGACGATTTCACTTATATTTCAACCGCTGGCGGCGCTTTCCTCGAATGGATGGAAGGCAAGGAGCTGCCCGGCGTGGTGGCTCTCCAGACGACTTAAGGAAAAGCTGGTTAGCGCGGTTGCGGCAACGCAGCATCGCCGCTATGGGCGCCGCATCACATACGTATGCAATGACAGGGATCCCGACCGATGAACACTGCAGACATGACCGCCAAGATGGCCGCCGGCAACGGCTTCATTGCCGCTCTCGACCAGTCGGGCGGGTCCACGCCCAAGGCGCTGGCCGGCTATGGCATCGGTGAAGATGCCTGGACCAACGAAGCGGAAATGTTCGACCTGATCCACGCCATGCGCGAACGGATCATTACCTCGAAGGTGTTCGACGGCAGCAAGGTGATCGGCGCGATCCTGTTCGAGCGGACCATGGACGGCACCGCCGGCGGCAAGCCGGTTCCCGCCGCGCTGATCGAGAAGGGCATCGTTCCCTTCATCAAGATCGACAAGGGTCTGGAGAACGAGGTAAACGGCGTTCAGCTGATGAAGCCGATGCCGGAACTGGATGCCCTGCTCGAAAAGTCGAAGGCGCTGGGCGTCTATGGCACCAAGGAACGCTCGGTGATCAATTCGGCCAACCGCGAAGGCATCGCCGCCGTGGTCAAGCAGCAGTTCGAAGTCGGTGCGCAGGTCCTCTCGCACGGGATGATGCCGATCATCGAACCCGAAGTGAACATCAAGAGCGAAACCCGCGCCGAGTGCGACACGATCCTGCTGGACGAGATTCTCAAGAACCTCGACGCCCTGCCGGAAGGCCAGCAGGTCATGCTCAAGCTGAGCCTGCCGGTCGTGCCGGGCAAGTTCGATGCCCTGGTCGATCACCCCAAGGTGCTGCGCGTCGTCGCACTGTCGGGCGGTTACAAGCGGCCCGAGGCCTGCATCGAGCTTGCCAAGAACCGCGGGATCATCGCCAGCTTCAGCCGCGCCCTGCTGGAAGACCTGCGCGCCCAGATGAGCGACGCCGAATTCGACGCCGCGCTGGGTGAGGCAATCGACGCGATCCACGCCGGTTCGACCGTCAAGACCGCTTGATGCTTGGTCTTGCCGCGCGCTCGGGCTAGAGGGCGCGGCATGACTGACTGCCAGCTCTATCTGATTTCGCCGCTCGATGTTGGCGGCGACTTTCCCGACCGGCTGGCCCGCGCGCTGGATGCCGGGCCGGTTGCCGCGTTCCAGTTCCGCGTCAAGGGGATCGACGAGCATGATGCCGCGCGCCTTGCCGCGCCGCTGCAGGCGATCTGCGCAAGCCGGGAAGTGGCCTTCATCGTCAACGACTCGATCAGCCTGGCCAAGCGGATCAAGGCTGATGGCGTGCATCTGGGGCAGGGCGACGGCACCGTGGCCGAAGCGCGCGAGCGGCTGGGCCGCGATGCCCAGATCGGCGTGACCTGCCACGATAGCCGCCACCTGGCGATGGAAGCGGGCGAGGCAGGGGCCGACTATGTCGCGTTCGGGGCCTTCTTCCCGACCACGACCAAAGCGACCGAATATGTCGCCACGCCCGATCTGCTGGAATGGTGGCAGGCGCTGATGGAAATTCCCTGCGTGGCGATCGGCGGGATCACGCCGGACAACTGCGGACCGCTGGTGGCGGCGGGGGCCGATTTCCTGGCGGTATCGGGCGCGGTCTGGAACGGGGATGAAGCCGCGGCCGTGAAAGCCTTTCACAAGGCCATGGCCGGGGGCTGATTTCAGGACCGGCTGCCCGCGTCCTTGCCCTTGCAGCTGGCCAGTTCGGTCCCGTCCGGCGCGGTGCAGGCCGGGCCGCTGCCGGTGTTGTTGATCACCCGGCGCACGCAGCGCAGCGGGGTTTCGTTTCCGGCGGAATCGAGCTTGCGCAGGAAGTTGTTGCTGATCTTGCGATACTTCTGCCCGCGCTTGGGTCCGCTGGTCAGGGCCAGCAGATCCCCGGTCAGCAGATAGGTGCCGCGGCCATCGACGGTGCGATAGGCGTTGGAATTGATCACGGTGAAGTTTTCCGCGTCGACCCGGTAACCGGCCGCGCCGGTCGCATCGCCGGGCATTTCGCAGGCATAGCTGGCCGGCGGCAGCGCGCCGATCGGGCCGCCGGGAACGGCCAATGCGGTGGCGGAGGCTGCCAGCAGCGCGGCGGTAAGGGCATATTTCAGCATCGCGGCCTGCTCTAGCACCCCGCAAGCCAACGCGCCACCTTGCCCGATGCGCCGCCGCGCGCTAAGGGCGCTCACCTTCCGGCAGTGGGTGCCGGGCTCTTTCTCATCCTTGAAGGCAGGCATCATGGCCAAGATCAGCGGCGTGGACATCCGTCCCGGCAACATTCTCGAATACGAAGGCGGCATCTGGAAGGTCGCCAAGACCCAGCACACCCAGCCCGGCAAGGGCGGCGCGTTCATGCAGGTCGAGATGAAGAACCTGATCGACGGCCGCAAGACCAACGTCCGCTTCCGCAGCGCCGACACGGTCGAAAAGGTCCGGCTCGATACCAAGGACTTCCAGTTCCTTTACGCCGAGGGCGACGACCTGGTGTTCATGGACACCGAAACCTATGACCAGATCAACCTGCCCAAGGACCTCCTCGGCGGGGCCGACGCGTTCCTGCAGGACGGCATGACCGTGCTGCTCGAAATGTACGACGAGCGCCCGATCTCGGTCCAGCTGCCGGAACAGGTCGAAGCCACCATCGTCGAGGCCGACGCCGTGGTGAAGGGCCAGACCGCCAGCTCCAGCTACAAGCCGGCCGTGCTCGACAACGGCGTGCGCGTGATGGTGCCGCCGCACATCGCCAGCGGCACCCGGATCATCGTCGACGTTTACGAGCGCACTTACGTCGGCAAGGCGGACTGAGCCCATGGCCGTCGTCTCCGGCATCATCCGCGTAATGGAAAAGGCTGCCCGCAAGGCGGGTGGCCGGCTGCGCCGCGACTTTGGCGAAATCGAGCATCTGCAGGTCAGCCGCAAGGGGCCGGCCGATTTCGTCTCCAAGGCCGATCAGCGCGCCGAGCGGACGATCTGGGACGAACTGCGCGCCGCCCGGCCCGACTGGGGCTTCCTGATGGAAGAGGGCGGCGAGATTGCCGGGGCCGAGGGCAAGCCGCGCTTCATCGTCGATCCGCTCGACGGCACCAGCAACTTCCTCCACGGCATCCCGCACTTCGCGATCTCGATTGCGGTGCAGGAACCCAAGCTGGATGGATCGGGCTGGGGCGAAGTGACCGCGGCGCTGGTCTATCAGCCGATCACCGACGAAAGCTTCTGGGCTGAAAAGAGCCGCGGGGCCTGGCTGCACGATGCGCGCCTGCGGGTCTCGGGCCGCCGCCATCTGGACGAAAGCCTGATCGCCACCGGCATTCCCTTTGCCGGGCGCGGTGACAGCGCGGAGTGGACCAGGATCTACGGTGCGCTGGCCCCGCAGGTCGCCGGCATCCGCCGCTTCGGCGCAGCCTCGCTCGATCTCGCCTGGGTCGCGGCGGGCCGCTACGAAGGCTTCTGGGAAAGCGGCCTTGCCCCGTGGGACACGGCAGCCGGCTGCCTGCTGGTGCGCGAAGCCGGCGGTTTCGTGTCCGACTGGCGCGGGATCAGCCAGCCGATCTGCGACAAGCAGGTCCTGGCCGGCAACGATTCGCTCCACTCCCGCCTGCACAAGGTGGTTGTCGGCGCGCTGAAGGCGGGGTAGGTCTTTTTTCCGCCTCACGGCGGAGCAACACCGGCCCGCTCCCCCGGCCCGACCACCCATAGGGTACCATGAACGGGTGGTCGGGCCGGGGGAGCGGGCCGGTGTTGCAAAGTTCCTGACGGATGTCGGGAACGCACATGGAATTAAGCCCCTGTGGCGGAATGGTAGACGCGAACGACTCAAAATCGTTTGTCGCAAGGCGTGCCCGTTCGAGTCGGGCCAGGGGCACCATTGCCGATCCGGACTTCGCGGCCTAGGCTGCAGTCCATGAAGCGTCATCTCCTTGCCAGCATCGCCGCGCTGACCGCGCTTGTCGCCACGCCCCAGGCCTCGGCCAGCGATCCGTCGATCCGCGCCCGGATCAATGCCGATCTGCCGGGCCTGATGACGATCTACCGCGATCTCCATGCCAATCCGGAACTGTCGTTCCAGGAACACCGCAGCGCGAAGATCATGGCCGATGCCGCGCGCAAGGCCGGTTTCACGGTGACCGAAGGGGTCGGCAAGACCGGCGTGGTCGCCGTGCTGAAGAACGGCCCCGGCCCGGTGGTGATGATCCGTGCCGACATGGACGCGCTGCCGGTGGTGGAACAGACCGGGCTGCCCTATGCCAGCAAGGTCAAGGGCATTTCGACCGCCGGGGTCGAAACCGGGGTGATGCACGCCTGCGGCCACGATACCCACATGACCGCCTGGATCCAGACCGCGCGGCTGATGGCATCGAACAAGGACAAATGGTCCGGCACGCTGGTGATGATCGGCCAGCCGGCGGAAGAGCTGGGTCTGGGCGCGCTGGAGATGCTGAAGGACGGTCTCTACACCCGCTTTCCCAAGCCCGACCATGTGCTGTCGTTCCATGACAGCGCCGATCTGCCTTCCGGCGTGATCGGGGTGGCGCCGGGCTATGCCCTGGCCAATGTCGATTCGGTCGATATCAAGGTGAAGGGGGTGGGCGGTCACGGGGCTTATCCGCACCTGACCAAGGATCCGATCGTGATTGCCAGCGCGATCGTGATGCGCCTGCAAACGCTGGTCAGCCGGGAAAAGAGCCCGTTCGAACCGGCGGTGGTGACGGTCGGCAGCTTTCATGCCGGGGCCAAGCACAACATCATTTCGGATGAAGCGCATCTGCAGCTGACGGTCCGTTCCTATGGCGACGATTCGCGCGCGCAGCTGCTTGGCGGGATCAAGCGGATCGCCCGGGCCGAGGCCGAGGCGGCCGGCCTGCCCGAACACCTGATGCCCGAAGTGACCGTGCAGGAACCCTATACCCGCGCGACCTGGAACACGCCCGATTTCTCGCGCCAGATGGCCGATTACTTTTCCGCCCTGTTCGGCGCGGACCGGGTGCAGATCGTTGGTCCGGTGATGGCTGGCGAGGACTTTGGCGAGTTCCGCCGGGCCGATCCGGACAATATCACCAGCCTGATCTTCTGGGTCGGCGGGCGCCCCGCGGCGGAGATCGAGGCGGCAAAGCGCGAAGGAAAGGTCCTGCCCGGGCTGCACAGCCCGTTCTGGGCGCCCGAGGCCGACAAGGTGATTGCCACCGCTTCCGAAGCCCTGACCCTCTCGGCCTTCCGGCTGATGCCGAAACGGTAAACCGCGCCGGGGTGGTCCCGGCAGGCCGTTCCTGCTAGGGCCAGCCGTGATGCCGGGCTTGCCGACACTCCACGCCTTCGCGGCCATTGTCGCGACAGTGGCGATGTTCACGGCGTTTGCGCGCGGGCGGATGGCGATCGAGATCGTCTCGCTCCTCACTATTACCGGCATTGCCCTTGGGCTCTACTTCCTGCCCTTGCCGGGCCAGCAGCCGGGCGAAGGTCTGGCCCTGGCCTTTTCCGGTTTTGGCCACCCGGCGCTGATCACGATCTGCGCGCTGATGATCATGGGGCGCGGGCTGGTGGTGACCGGGGCGCTGGAGCCTCTGGTCCGGGTGCTGGAACAGGTCTGGCGCCTGAACCGCTGGCTTGGCCTGCTGGTGACGCTGCTGTTCGCCTTCCTGATGTCGATGGTGATCAACGACACTCCGGTGCTGGTCCTGCTGCTGCCGATCCTGGTGCAACTGGCCGCGCGCGGCGGCATGGCCAGTTCCAAGACACTGATCCCGGTCAACGCCGCCGTGCTGATCGGCGGAATGGCCACCACGATCGGCACGTCGACCAACCTGCTGGTGGTGTCCATCGCGGTCGATCTGGGCATGCCCGCCATGCCGGTGTTCCATTTCACCCCGCTGGTCCTGGCGGCAGCGGTGGTTGCCCTGCCATACCTGTGGCTGATCATGCCGCGGCTGCTGCCGGACAATTCGGTTGCCGTCACCCAAGAGCCGCGGCGGTTCCGCTCGACCCTGCGCATCGGGGCCGGGAGCGATTTTGTCGGCAAGCGGATCGATGAATTCGAAAGCAGGCTGCCCGCCGGGTTCGCCTTTCACAATCCGCCGATCGATGCACTGCCGGCCGATGCCCGGCTGACCGTCAGCGGCACGCATGAGGCGCTGGAAGAGGCTACCCGGCGGCTCGGCGCACGGCTTGCGCCCGAATGGCTGCTGGACCGGATCAGGCAGGAGGGCAAGGAACTGGGCGTGGACCTGGTTGTCGCCGAACTGGCCTTGACCGCCGACAGCCGGCTGACCGGGTTGACCGTGCCCACCAGCGGGATTGCCGATGCCCACCGGGTCGCGGTCCTGGGGGTCGATTTCGCACCGCGGCCGTGGGGCAATGGCGGCGACGATCCGGCCGCCACCCCGCTGGCCGAAGGTGATGTGCTGCTGGTGATCGGCACGCTGGACCGGCTGCGTGAATTTGCCCAGGCCGATGCCCTGCTGATCCTTGACGGCATGACCGAAGTGCCGCGCCGGGCCAAGGCGCTGCTCGCGCTGGGGATCATGGGCGGGGCAGTGGGGCTGGCCTCTGTCGGCCTGCTGCCAATCGCGATTTCGGCCCTGGCCGGGGCGATTGCCATGCTGGTGACCGGCTGTGTCCGGTTCGACCGGGTCGGGCGGGCCTTGTCGGCCAAGGTCATCGTGCTGGTGGCCGCCAGCATCGCGATTGGCCGGCTGGTGCTGGAAAGCGGCGCGGCGGAGTGGCTGGGGCAGATCCTCGCCATCCTGCTGTCCGCCTTGCCGCCGGCGGGGATCCTGGCTGCGATCATGCTGTTTGTGACCGTGCTGACCAATTTCGCGTCAAACGCCACGGCTGCCACGGTCGGCACGCCGATCGCTTTCAGCATTGCCCGCCAGTTGGGTCTGCCGCCCGAGCCGCTGGTGCTGGCCGTGCTGTTCGGCTGCAACCTGTGCTATGCCACCCCGGTGGCCTATCAGACCAACATGCTGATCATGGCCGAAGGCAATTACGCGTTCCGTGATTATGTCCGCACCGGCCTGCCCCTGGTCGGCATCATGATCGTGACGCTTTCGGTGCTGCTGGTGATGCACTACGGGCTTTGATCGTTTTTGCGACTTACTCGCAATAAGTTAATCGCTTTCCTCGATCAATAATCGCGGAATTTCCGCATGGCATCGCCGCGTGCGAACGCGCAAAGAACCATGGTCGAATTCCACCCTAGCATGGAGAGTGAACATGGAACTCAAGGGCTCACAGACCGAAGAAAACCTGAAGGCGGCTTTTGCCGGTGAAAGCCAGGCCAACCGCCGTTACCTGTACTTCGCCCAGAAGGCCGACATCGAAGGCCACAACGACGTTGCCGCCGTGTTCCGCTCGACCGCGGAAGGCGAAACCGGCCACGCCCACGGCCACCTCGAATACCTCGAAGCCTGCGGCGATCCGGCCACCGGCGAACCGATTGGTGACACCGTTGCCAACCTGAAGGCCTCGATCGCCGGCGAAACCCACGAGTACACCGACATGTACCCGGGCATGGCCAAGACCGCCCGCGACGAAGGTTTCGACGAAATCGCCGACTGGTTCGAAACCCTGGCCAAGGCTGAAAAGAGCCACGCAGGCAAGTTCCAGAAGACGCTCGACGGCCTGCTCGCCGACGCGTGATCTGAAGTCGGGCGGTCCCGTGCATCCTGCCGGGACCGCCCACCCTTCTGCTCAGACTTTTTACAGGGGAAAGCCCGATGGAAGGCAGCCTTGAGGCACCGGTCCGCCACCCGATTCCGTGGCAGGACGAATCATGGTACGACGAAGCCGCGCTCGAGGCCGAGCTGCGCCGCGTCTATGACATCTGCCACGGCTGCCGCCGCTGCTTCAACCTGTGCGACAGTTTCCCGATCCTGTTCGATGCGATCGACGAGGCGCCGAACGAGGAAGTCGAGGATCTGACCGCCCCGCAGCTCAAGGCGGTCGTCGATGCCTGCACGCTGTGCGACATGTGCTTCATGACGAAGTGCCCCTATGTACCGCCGCACAGCTTCGATCTGGACTTCCCCCACCTGATGCTGCGTTACCGCGCGGTCGAGCACCGCAAGGGGCTGACCTCGTTTGCGGACCAGCAACTGTCCGAAATGGACCGCAACGGCCGCCTCGGCTCGATGGTTGCGGGCCTCGCCAACTGGGCTTCGAAGAGCGACAACGGCATGACCCGTCCGGTGCTGGAAAGCACCCTCGGGATCGACCGGCGCGCCCATCTGCCCGAATTCATGGACGTTTCGCTGACCCGGCAGGCCCCGGGCATCGTCCCGCCGCCCAATCCCGACGGTCCCGCCTTCGGCAAGAAGGTGGCGATCTATGCCGGCTGCCATGACGAGTTCAACGACGGCGGGCCGGGGCTCGCCATGGTCAAGGTGCTGGCTCACAACGGCGTTCAGGTGCGGATCGAGCATCCCGACTGCTGCGCCATGCCCAAGTTCGAGAACGGCGATCTGCCCGCCGTGGCCAGCGCTGCCACCCGTATTTCCGCGCATTTCGCGCCGCTGATCGAGCAGGGCTGGGACGTGGTTGCCCTGACCACCTCCTGCGCGCTGATGCTCAAGTTCGAATGGCCGCTGATCGAACCGGAAAGCGAGACGGTCAAGACGTTGAGCCGCCATACCTTCGACGTGGCCGAATATATCGTCGCCCTCTCGAAAGACACCGGCCTTGCCCCGATCGAGCCGATGGAAGCGAAGATCGCGGTGCACTTTGCCTGCCACGCCCGCGCCCAGAACATGGGCCCGAAGGCAATGGAGATGCTGCGCCTGATCCCCGAGGCCAAGCCGGCCCTGACCGAGCGTTGCTCGGGCCATGGCGGCAAGTGGGGCATCTTCAAGGAGAATTTCGACCGCGCGGTGAAAGTCGGCAAGCCGGCCGCCCGCAATCTTGTCAAGGAACAGCCCGACCTGATCGTATCCGAATGCCCGCTGGCCGGACCGCACCTGAAGCAGGTGATTGCCGCCAACGGGGGCGAGCCCCCGGCGCGCATCGGCCACCCGATCGAGGTTCTGGCCAAAGCATACGGACTCTAATCATGCCCCGCGATACCCGCACCATCACCCGTGACGACATCATGCCGCTCGACAAGTACGAGCTGATCCGGGCCGACAAGAAGCAGGAAGCCCTGGCCCGCAAGGCGCTGACCCGCATCGCGGTCGGCCCGCACGCCACGGCCCTGTTCGAGAACTGGGATTCGATGTGGCTGCAGGTCCAGGAAATGCTCCGCATCGAAAAGGGCGGGGACGAGCAGCTGGCCGACGAGCTGGCCGCCTATGACCCGATGGTCCCCAAGGGCAGCGAACTGACCTGCACCCTGCTGTTCGAAATCGGCGATCCGGTGCGTCGCGACGTCTTCCTGCGCACGATCGGCGGGGTGGAGAACCACGTCGCGATCCAGGTGGGTGAGCATATGATCCGCGCCCGCCCGGAAGGCGATACCGAGCGGACCCGCGAAAGCGACAACAAGGCCAGCGCGGTTCACTTCTTCCACTTCGATTTCACGCCCGAGGCGATTGCGGCGTGGAAGAGCGGGCAGGGCAATGCCATGCTGGTGATCGACCACCCGAACTATGGCCATGCCGCCCTGATCGGAGCGGAAAGCCGCGCCTTCCTGGCCCGCGAGTGCTTCTGAGGCCTTAGTCCGCCGGCGCGCTGGCGGCTGACCGCTGGCGCGAGGCGTTGCGGATTTTCGCAAGGTCTTCCTCGGTCGGTTGACCGGTCCGTGCCCTTGCGGCCTTAGCCTTGGCCTGCTGCGGGGTTTGCCTGCCCGGATCGAGCACGCCAGGCACACCCTCGAAGGTCACGCTCTCACCCGCCTCGCGCGGCATCCGTGCGGGTGGAGCATGCGCGTCCAGCGGTGCCTGCGGCCCGTTGATGCGGCGGGGCGGTGCGCTGCCGGCGCTGCCTGAACCATAGCCGTTGTTGGCTGATTCATCGGCTTCGTCCGGTCCGAAGCTGCCCGCAGTCTCCTTCCTCACCTTGAGGCTATTGCTGACCTTCTTGGTGCCGAGGTTCTGCTGCTCGGCCGCGACCAGCTGGTTGCGGGCCTGCTGGGCGTCGATCTGTGCCGCCACGCCGACATCGTCCCCGCCGGCAAACAGCGCCAGCAGGCTGGTGATCGCCACGGTCGCGGCGGCGAAATGCTTGAGCATTCCGGCCGAGATCGGCGGAGCGGAGGAGCGACGACCCATCGCCCGCGCACTAGCAGGCGAAGGTTAATCAGCCGCTACCTTGTTCAGAAGACACAAAAATTGATGGCCGCCGGAGCGAAAGGGGCGCTCCGACGGCCATCGTTTCTCCTCCCCAGGAGAGCGGTGCGGCAAGTGCCGCTAACGGGTGTCAGTCCGGCGTCAGGCGGCGAACTGGTTCATCGTGTTGTGTTCGCCGGCAGCCTTGAGGGCCGCTTCGCCGGCGAAGTATTCCTTGTGATCGTCACCGATGTCGCTGCCCGACATGTTCTGGTGCTTCACGCAGGCAATGCCCTGGCGGATTTCCTGACGCTGCACGCCCTTGACGTAACCCAGCATGCCGGCATCGCCGAAGTATTCCTTGGCCAGGTTGTCGGTGCTGAGCGCCGCGGTGTGATAGGTCGGCAGGGTGATCAGGTGGTGGAAGATCCCGGCTTCGCGGGCCGCATCGGCCTGGAAGGTGCGGATCCGCTCGTCGGCTTCGGCCGCCAGTTCCGAGTTGTCGTAATCGACGCTCATCAGCTTGGCGCGGTCATAGCCCGACACGTCCTTGCCGGCTTCGGTCCAGGCATCGAACACCTGCTGGCGGAAGTTCAGCGTCCAGTTGAAGCTGGGCGAGTTGTTGTAGACCAGCTTGGCATTGGGGATGACTTCGCGGATCCGGCTGACCATCCCGCCGATCTGGCCGATGTGCGGCTTTTCGGTTTCGATCCACAGCAGGTCGGCGCCATTCTGAAGGCTGGTGATGCAGTCCAGCACGCAGCGGTCTTCACCCGTTCCGGCGCGGAACTGGTAGAGGTTGCTGGGCAGGCGCTTGGGCTTCAGCAGCTTGCCGTCGCGGCTGATCAGGACGTCGCCGTGGCCGACTTCGGTCACTTCCTCGCAATCGAGGAAGCTGTTGTACTGATCACCGATGTCACCGGCTTCGCGGGTGTAGGCGATCTGCTTGGTGAGGCCCGCGCCCAGCGAGTCGGTGCGGGCGACGATGATCCCGTCCTCGACCCCCAGTTCCATGAAGGCATAGCGGATCGCGCGGATCTTCGCGAGGAAGTCCTCGTGCGGAACGGTGACCTTGCCGTCCTGGTGGCCGCACTGCTTTTCGTCCGAAACCTGGTTTTCGATCTGCAGCGCGCAGGCACCGGCCTCGATCATCTTCTTGGCGAGGAGATAGGTCGCCTCGGCATTGCCGAACCCGGCGTCGATGTCGGCGATGATCGGAACCACGTGGGTTTCATAATTGTCGATCTTGGCCTGGACCTGCTTGGCGGTCACTTCGTCGCCAGCCTTGCGGGCAGCGTCGAGATCGCGGAACAGCATGCCCAGTTCGCGGGCATCGGCCTGGCGCAAGAAGGTGTAGAGTTCCTCGATCAGCGCCGGGACCGAAGTCTTTTCGTGCATCGACTGGTCGGGGAGGGGGCCGAAATCGCTGCGCAGCGCGGCGATCATCCAGCCCGAGAGGTACAGGTAGCGGCGCTTGGTGGTGCCGAAGTGCTTCTTGATCGAGATGAGCTTCTGCTGCCCGATGAAGCCGTGCCAGCAGCCCAGCGACTGGGTGTAGTTGGCCGGATCGGCGTCATAGGCGGCCATGTCCTCGCGCATGATCTTCGCGGTGTACTTGGCAATGTCGAGGCCGGTCTTGAAGCGGTTCTGCAGCTGCATGCGGGCAACGGATTCGGCGCTGATGCCGTCCCAGTTGGCGTTCTGCGAAATGGTCTGATCGGCCTTGGCGATGATGTCGGTGTAGCTCACAGGAATCTCCATCGGGAGGGAATGCGCCATGCCTAACCCCGTCCGGGGCAGATCCCGTACAGGAAATTACAAAACGAATTGTCGTATTGCGCACTTTAGTCAGTTTCAGCTTGCAAAGATGTAAAGAAACTTACAAAATCAGATCATGGCCGAAACCGCCTTCCTTGCCGGACCCGCGATCCGCCGCCTGCGCCGCCGCGAAGGGCTGACCCAGGCCGCCATGGCCGCGCGGCTGGCGATCTCGCCCAGCTATCTCAACCTGATCGAACGCAACCAGCGCCCGCTTTCCGCGCGGCTGCTGGTGCAACTGGCCGAGACTTTCGATTTCGATCCGCGCAGCCTGCGCCAGGACGAGGCGGTGGGCGGGGTGGACGGCCTGCGCCGCCGTCTGGCGGACGAGCGCTTTGCCGACCTGGGCATCGACCGCGACGAGATTGCCGAGTGGCTGGCTGCCGCGCCGCGCGGGGCGCTGGCTTTTGCCCGGCTGTACGATACCGCCGGTAGCGGTACCGGAGAGCAGGCGCAGAGCGATCCGATGGACCTGACCCGGCGCGAGATCGAGCGGTGGCGCAACCATTTTGCCGATCTGGATGCCGCGGCCGAGGAACTGGCCGATGAACTGCGCCTGTCGAGCGCCGATGTCGGCGCGGCGCTGGCCGAGCGGCTGCGCCAGAAGCACCAGCTTTCGCTGCGGATCCTGCCGTTCGACGTGATGCCCGATGCGCTCAGGCGGCTGGACCTGCACGCGCGCCAGTTACAGCTGTCCGAACTGCTCGATCAATCCTCGCGCAATTTCCATGTCGCGGTGCAGCTGGCCATGCTGGAACAGGGGGAGGCGATTGCCGCGATTGCCGACGGCGCACGCTTTGCCGACCGCGCCGCCTGGCGATTGTTCCGCCGTCACCTCGCGGCCTATTTCGCAGCCGCCGTGCTGATGCCCTATGGCCGGTTCATGCGCGCCTGCGAGGCGACCGGCTATGACCTGACGATCCTGCAACGCCGCTTCAACGTGGGGTTTGAACAGCTGGCCCACCGGCTGACCACGCTGCAGCGGGTCGGCCAGCGCGGCCTGCCGTTCTTCATGGCGCGGATCGACCGGGCCGGGCAGTTTTCCAAGCGTTACGCCGGGGCCAGCGGCACGACCCTGCTGGAAGGGGACGTGTCGTGCCCGCTGTGGAACGTCCACCAGGCCTTTGAGCAGGCCGGACGGATCCAGGTCCAGACGATCGAATTTGCCGAGGCTGCCGGCGTGACCTCGCACTGGTTCACTATGGCCCGCACGGTCGAGGGCAGCGGCGCGCCGGGCGGTGAAAGCGCGCGGTTCGTGGTGGTGCTGGGGTTGGATGCGCAGCTTGCGCCG
Source organism: Sphingomonadales bacterium (assembly GCA_017302615.1). Classification (GTDB taxonomy): domain Bacteria; phylum Pseudomonadota; class Alphaproteobacteria; order Sphingomonadales; family Sphingomonadaceae; genus Novosphingobium. Next base: position 5,268 of record JAFLDB010000012.1, on the reverse strand, counting down.
CAGCTGGCCCAGGCCCGCGGGCTGGTGCTTGATCCCGAGCGGGCGGTGGCGACCGGGCCGGGCTGTGCGCGTTGCCATCGCGGCGATTGCCAGCAGCGCTCTCTCCCGCCGCGCGGGGCGGCCCTGCAGTTCGACGAGCGCAGCCGCGGGCTGACGCCGTTTGCTTTTGCGCGATGATCCGCTCTTAACCAAGTTCTGTAAAGTTTACCGACATTTCACCACTCGCCGTTAGGCAGGGTCCGGTTCCATCGAAACGGACGTGCTGCGGGTGTCATGATCAGGCTGTTCAAGCATTACATTCCCCATGCAGTGATCCTGCTGGGCCTGATCGATCTGGCCCTGCTGATCGGCGTGGCGGACTTTGGCTGGCGGCTGCGCGCGGCGCAGATCGGAATCGATCCGGGCGCAACAGTGTCGCGGATCTGGCAGCTTTCCGGCTATGCGGTGATCATCCTCACGGCGATGATCGCGGTGGGCGTCTACGGTGCCGAGGCACTGCGTTCGATGCGGTATGCCACGGCCCGGCTGCTGGTGGCGATCAGCCTGGGGATCATTGCCCTGGCCTTTGTCGATTTCCTGTTCGGCGGGCACAATTTCTGGCGCTCGGTGCTGGCCTACGCGATGGGCGGCTCGATCATCCTGTTGGTGCTCAACCGGCTGGTGGTGGGCGGGGTGCTGGGCGTGGCCGCGTTCCGCCGCCGGGTGCTGGTGCTGGGCGCGGGCGCGCGGGCCGACCGGCTGCGCAAGCTGTCGCTGCGTCCGGAAAGCGGCTTTGCGATTGTCGGCTATGTCGCGATGACCGAAAGCCAACCGGTGGTGGGCGAAGCGATCCCGCGCGCGGCGATCCACAACCTGACCCAGCATGTCGAGAACCTGGGGGTCAGCGAAGTGGTGCTGGCGCTGGAGGAACGGCGCAATTCGCTGCCGCTGTCCGATCTGCTGCGGATCAAGACCACCGGGGTTCACGTCAACGACTTTTCCAGCTTCATCGAGCGCGAGACCGGGCGGGTCGATCTCGACACGGTCAATCCCAGCTGGCTGATCTTTTCCGACGGCTTTTCCTCTGGCCGGGCGATTTCCAGCGCGGTGAAGCGGCTGTTCGACATTGTCGCCAGCTCGCTGCTGCTGATCCTGTCCGCGCCGGTCATCGCGCTGTTCGCGCTGCTGGTGAAGATCGACAGCAAGGGACCGGCCTTCTACCGCCAGCAGCGGGTCGGGCTGTATGGCCAGCTGTTCGACGTGATCAAGCTGCGTTCGATGCGCACCGATGCCGAAGTGAACGGCGCGCAGTTCGCGCAGGAGAACGATCCGCGCGTGACCCGGCTCGGCCGGTTCATCCGCAAGGTCCGGATCGACGAGCTGCCGCAGACCTGGTCGGTGCTGAAGGGCGAGATGAGCTTTGTCGGCCCGCGCCCCGAACGCCCGCAATTCGTGGCCGAACTGGAAGAGCAGCTGCCCTATTATGCCGAGCGCCACATGGTGAAGCCCGGCATTACCGGCTGGGCGCAGATCAACTACCCCTATGGCGCCAGCCTGGAGGATTCCCGCCACAAGCTGGAATACGATCTCTATTACGCCAAGAACTACACTCCGTTCCTCGATCTGCTGATCCTGCTGCAGACCCTGCGGGTGGTGCTGTGGCCGGAAGGGGCGCGCTAGGATGAGCGGGCTCGGCGGCACCTGGGGGGCGATCGGCGCGGCGCTGTGGAGCGCCGGGGCGCTGGCCTGCCTGCTCGGCGCGGCCTGGCTGCAGCGCCACCGCGGCCGCTATGGTTCGGCCCGACCGGCGCTGATCGCGGCGCTGCTGCTGACCGCGCTGTGGGCTGCGGCCGGCGCGGCGTTCGGGCTGCTCGGGACCGTGGCGATCCTGGCCGAGAGCCTGCGCAATCTGGGCTGGATCTTCGCGATTTACCGCCTGTTCGCGGTCGATGGCCGGCATCGCGCGATGCGCCCGATCCGCCCGATGCTGGCCGCCCTGGCATTTGTCGAGCTGGTCCAGCTGGCGGGACTGGTGCTGCTGTCGGGCCGCGCCGATTCCGCGCTGTTGCTGGCCGGTCTCCACACTTCGGCCACGCTCCACCTGCTGGTGGCGATCGGCGGGCTGGTTCTGGCGCACAACCTTTACGCCGGCGCCTCGCAGCAGGCGCGCCTGGCGCTGCGCTGGCCGGCGGCGGCGCTGGCGCTGTTGTGGGTATTCGATCTCAACCACTTCGCCATCGCCTATCTGGCCGACGGAACCCCGCTGGTGACCGAAGTGCTGCGCGGCCTGCTGGGCGTGCCGATCGCCGGATTGCTGGTGCTGGGGGCAGGAGAGCGCAGCGAGAACCTGCGCTTTGCCCCCTCGCGGCAGGTCGCGTTCCAGTCGCTGTCGCTGCTGCTGATCGGCGGATACCTGATCGCGATGGTTGCCGCTGCGCAGTGGCTGGCCTTTGCCGGCAGCGATTACAGCGCACTGCTGCAGCTTTCGTTCGTCTCGCTCGCCTCGCTGCTGGCCCTCGCGCTGGCAACATCGCCGCGGCTGCGCGGGTGGCTGCGGGTGACGCTGCTCAAGCACCTGTTCCAGCACCGCTACGATTACCGCGCCGAATGGCTGCGCTTCACCCGGACGATCGGCAAGGGCGGGGCCGGGGGCGAGCCGCTGCACGAACGCGCGATCCGCGCCGTCGCGGACGTCACCGAAAGCCAGTCGGGCCTGCTGCTGACCCGCGGCGATGATGGCGCGTTCCAGCTTTCCGCGCGCTGGCAGTGGCCTACGGTCGACGTGCCGACCGTGGCCTTCAGTGCCGATCAGGCCCAGGCCCTGGCCGGCGACGGGTTCATCGCCGATCTCGACAAGCTGCGCCGTCAGGCCGATCCGCTCCGGCCCGTGCCGGCCTGGCTGCTGGACGATCCGCGCGCCTGGGCCGTGGTGCCGCTGCTCCATTACGAGCGGCTGGTCGGCCTGGCCGTGCTGTCGCGCCCGGCCCATGCCCGCGCGATGGACTGGGAGGATCTCGACATGCTGCGCGTGGTCGGACACCAGCTGGCCAGCTATCTGGCCGAACAGGCCGGACAGGCCGCCCTGGAAGAAGCGGCCCGGTTCGATGAATTCAACCGCCGCATCGCTTTCGTGATGCACGATATCAAGAACCTGGCCAGCCAGATGGGCCTGCTGGCCCGCAATGCCGAGGTCCATGCCGACAATCCGGAATTCCGGGCCGACATGCTGGTCACCCTGCGCAATTCGACCGACAAGCTCAACACCTTGGTTGAGCGCCTGTCCCGCTATGGCAAGACGGCGATCGAAGCGCTGGTCCCGGTCCGGGCCGACGAGGTGGCGCGCGGCGTGGTGGCCCAGTTGGCGGCGCGTCACCCGGTCTCGTTGGTCGAGGATGCGCCGTGCGAAGTCGCCGCCAATCGCGAATCGCTGGAACAGATCCTGCTGCACCTGGTCCAGAACGCGATCGATGCCAGCCCGCAAGGCAGCCCGGTCTTCGTCTCGGTTGCCGCCGATGGCCTCAACGGCACGATCGAGGTGGTCGATTCCGGCACCGGGATGAGCGCCGAATTCGTCCGCACCCGCCTGTTCAAGCCGTTCGATTCAACCAAGCCCGGCGGCTTCGGGATCGGCGCCTATGAAGCGCGCGAGCTGGTCCGGGCTATGCGCGGGCGGCTGGAAGTGGAAAGCCGCGAAGGGCTGGGCACCCGCTTCGTCATTGTCCTGCCGCTGGCCCAGACCGCGGCATTGTTCGAGACCCTGAAAGAGGCCGGGGAAACCGGCCGGAAAGTCGCGTGAAAATGGCCGAAAGCAAACCCAAGCTGCTGATCGTCGAGGACGATGCCGGGCTGCAGGCCCAGCTCAAATGGGCCTATCCCGATTTCGAGGTGTTCCAGGCGACCGACCGGGCAAGCGCGATCGCGCTGCTGCGCGCCGAAGAGCCGCCGGTGGTGACGCTGGACCTGGGCCTGCCGCCCGATCCCGACGGGACCAGCGAGGGCTTTGCCGTGCTGGACGAGATCATGGCGCTGAAGCCCGATACCAAGGTGATCGTCGCATCGGGCCACGGCGCGCGGGAAAGCGCGCTGCAGGCGATCGCGCGCGGGGCCTATGATTTCTACCGCAAGCCGGTTGATATCGAGGCACTGGGCCTGATCGTGCGGCGCGCGCTGCAATTGCACCGGATCGAGGCGGAAAACCGCCAGCTGGCCAGCAAGGTCGGGTCCGACAACCGGGTCCTGGGCCGGATGATCACGGCCGCGCCGGAAATGGTCAAGGTTGCCCGCACGATCGAGCGGGTGGCCAATACCAATGTCTCGGTCATGCTGCTGGGGGCCAGCGGCACCGGCAAGGAACTGCTGGCCCGCGGCCTGCACGAGGCGAGCGACCGCCGCCACGGGGCCTTCGTGGCGATCAATTGCGCGGCGATCCCGGAAAACCTGCTGGAAAGCGAGCTGTTCGGGCACGAGAAGGGGGCCTTCACCGGTGCGGTCAAGACCACCGAGGGCAAGATCGAACTGGCCAACGGCGGCACGCTGTTCCTGGATGAAGTGGGCGACATTCCGCTGCCGCTGCAGGTTAAGCTGTTGCGCTTCCTGCAGGAACGGGTGATCGAGCGGATCGGTTCGCGCAAGTCGATCCCGGTCGATACGCGGATCGTCTGCGCGACGCACCAGGACCTGGAAACGATGATCGCCGACGGGCGGTTCCGCGAGGACCTGTTCTATCGCCTGGCCGAAATCGTGGTGAAGATCCCCAGCCTGGCCGAGCGCCCCGGCGATGCCTCGCTGCTGGCCAAGGCCTTCCTTGCCCGGTTTGCCGCCGAGATGAACCCGGCAGTCAAGGGCTTTGCCCCCGATGCGCTGGCGGCAATCGATGCCTGGCACTGGCCGGGCAACGTTCGCGAGCTGGAAAACCGGGTCAAGCGCGCGGTGATCATGGCCGATGGCAAGCTGGTGGCGGCTGCCGATCTGGACCTTGCCGCGCCGGACGAGGACGAGGCCCAGGTGCTCAACCTCAAATGCGCGCGCGAAGCGGCCGACCGCAAGGTGATCCGTCACGCGCTGGCCCGCAGCGAAGGCAACATTTCCAACACCGCCAAGCTGCTCGGGATCAGCCGCCCGACGCTGTACGACCTGCTCAAGCAGTACGACCTGCAGGCCTAGGCCGATGCGCCGCATCGCCCCTGCCTTGGTCCTGGCCGTGGCCCTGCTGGCTGCCGGTGCCCCGCCGCTTGGCGCGGTGCCGGATGCCGCGCGCGGCGATCTGGACCGGGCGCGGGCGGCGCTGGC
>JAFLDB010000011.1 GCA_017302615.1 Sphingomonadales bacterium | reverse complement strand
CGGGATGTGCGGACGGGCCTATTCCCCGCGCTTCCTGTTTACCTGGCCCAATGCCCGCATTTCGGTGATGGGCGGGGAACAGGCCGCTTCGGTGCTGGCAACCGTCCACCGCGATGCCGCGAAATGGACGGCGGAAGAGGCCGAGGCGTTCAAGAACCCGATCCGCCAGAAGTACGAGGACGAGGGCAATCCCTACTACGCTACCGCGCGGCTGTGGGATGACGGGGTGATCGACCCGGCCCAGACCCGCGATGTGCTGGGTCTGGCGCTGGCCGCCAGCCTTGAAGCGCCCATACCCGAACGGCCAGCTTTCGGCGTGTTCCGGATGTAGTAGACAGAGGCGAGCGGCAGCGTCAGCAGGCGCGCCCACAGGGGGAGACGACCAGACCATGCAGATCACCGGCCACAGCTCCGGACGGCCGCCATCGCTCTCCTCGCGCCTTGTGCGCGCGCTGATCATGAAGATCTATCACTGGAAGGGCTGGAAACTGGAAGGCGTCCTGCCGGAGACGAAGAAGTTCGTCATCGCCGGAGCGCCGCATACCTCCAACTGGGATTTCGTGTTCTTCACCGGGGCGACTGCCGAAACGGGTATCCGGCCCAATTTCATGGGCAAGCACACCCTGTTCAAATGGCCCCTGAAGCGGTTCATGGAAGACATGGGCGGTATTGCGGTCGATCGGCGCAGCCGCGCCAATTACGTCGACCAAATCGCCGCCGAATTCGCCCGCCGCGATGAACTGGCGCTGGTCATTGCGACAGAAGGCACAAGGTCCAGCGATGGAACCTGGAAATCGGGTTTCTACCACATCGCTCAGGCCGCCGGGGTCCCGTTCGTGCCGACCTGGGTCTGCAACGCGACCAAGCGGCTGGGCTTTGGCCCGGCGATGTGGCCCAGTGGCAACTATGCCGAAGATCTGGCCAGGATTGCCGCGTTCATGCGCTCCAAGCTGCCCGATGAACCCCGCTTCAAGGTCATGGAAGCCCAAGCCATGCGGCTGCTGAAGGGAGAATCCGAATGATTGAGGCCCTGGCCATCAATGCCGCGATCCTGATCGCCACTGTGCTGCTGCTGTGGCTCATCTCGGTAAGGATCAACGATGTGTCCTTCATCGATTCCTTCTGGGGGGCCGGGATGGGGCTGATGGCCGTGGTCAGCTGGCTGCAGGTGCGACCCGAGCCCGGCGGACTGGCGACACTGATCATGGCGATGACGGCGGCCTGGGGTTTCCGCCTCGGCATCTATCTGCTGCGCCGCTGGCGACGCGAGGGTGAGGACCAGCGCTATGTCCGCATTCTCAAGAAGGACCGGGAGGCCGGGCGGTTCGCTTGGGCCGCGCTGACCAAGATCTGGCTTGGCCAGGCCTTCCTGCTGTTTCTGGTTTCGAGCCCGGCGCAAGTGGCGATCCTGGCCAGCCCGGAACCGGCCGCGATCCCGCCCGTCGCCTGGCTGGGCCTCGCCATCTACCTTGTCGGCATCTTTTTCGAATGGGTCGGCGATTGGCAGCTGGCGCAGTTCAAGGCCAACCCGGCCAACGAAGGGCGGATCCTAGACACCGGCCTGTGGCGCTATACCCGCCACCCCAATTACTTTGGCGATTGCGCGGCGTGGTGGGGCATCTGGCTCTGCGCCCTGGGAGCAGGCTGGCAATATGCCCTCCTCACCCTGCCGGGGCCGCTGTTCCTGGCCTTCACCCTGACCAAATGGTCCGGCGCCGCGCTGCTGGAAGCGGGCATGAAGAAGAAGCGGGGGGACAAGTACGCCGATTACATCGCCCGGACGTCCGGCTTCATCCCCTGGCCGCCGAAGAAGCGTTAGGGCTCCAATCCCACCACACGCTCCTCGCCCGGCACGGCGCGCGGCCCCTTGCCTTGCAGCCAGGCTTCCAGCGCGTCGAGATCGGGCATCCCGACCTGGGCCACTTTCTGCGCCGTCAGCACGGTGAAACCATCGCCGCCCTGGGCCAGGAACGAATTGGTCGTCACGCGATAGGTGCCGTTCGGATCGATCGGCTGCCCGTTGAAGCGCATTGCCACGATCCGCTGCCCGACCGGGCGTGAGCGATCGACCGTATAGGTAAACCCGGCCGAGGGGATCAGCGCCTGTTCCGGCCCGACCCCGTCAAAGCCCATTTCCAGCAGGGCCTTGAGATCGGCGCCGGACAGGCTTTGCGTGACCAGCGTATTGTTGAATGGCTGGGCCGCGTAGAGATCGCCATAAGTCAGCGCCCCGCCCGTTCCCGGCACCAGTGCCGCGCGCACGCCGAACGGGTTCATGAAAGCGATCTGCGCCCCGGCATTGGCGGTAGCGGCCAGCTGCGCATCGGCAATCAGCATCGCCAGCGGCCGGCCGGAAGCCGGTCCTGCGAGCCGTCCGGCCGGGCGCTGCGAGAACGCTTTGGCGGCATCGGTATAAGTGGTGACATAGTCTGCCACATCGGCGCGCGGGGCGAACCGGGGCACGAGATCGGTATTGGCCACCGTGCCGCGCGGGCTGGTATAGGGCACGGACTGGACAATCAGGTTCTTTGCCCGCTTGTCCACCACCCTGCCCGCCGCCGGATCAATCGACAGGGTGATGTCGGTCACCTGCGTGCCGTAGTTGCCGGCGCTGGTCAGCAAGATCGGCTTGGCCGGATTGTAATCCCCGTAATTGCAGACGTAAGACCGGTGGGTGTGCCCCGATACCACCACGTCAACCCGCGGATCGAGGCGGTCGAGGATCGGGCGGATCTCCCCGGTCAGGCCGACACAGGTGTTGGGATTGCCGCTGCCGTCCTGTGCGCCGCCCTGGTGGATCAGCAGGACGATGGCATCCGCGCCCTGGTCCTTCAGGATCGGGACAAGCGCATTGACCGTGTCGGCCTCGTCCATGAAGCGCAGACCCTTGATGCCGCCCGGGGAGACCAGGCTGGGCGTATCCTTGAGGGTCAAGCCGATGACGGCTACCTTCACCTCTCTGTCGCCCTTGCCAAAGCTGCGGATCGCATAAGGCGGAAACAGCGGTTGTCCGCTTTCCGTCAGAGTGCTCGCGGCCAGGAACCTGAAGCCGGCGCCCTTGAAGGGCTCCACCGCACAGGGCTGGCGCGGGGTATGCTTTTCACAACCGCCGTTCTGCATCCGCAACAGTTCGGCCCGGCCGCGATCAAACTCGTGATTGCCCACCGCATTGAAATCGAGCCCGATCCGGTTGGCGACACCGATGGTCGGCTCGTCCAGGTAGATCGAGGATGACAGTTGCGACGCGCTGATCAGATCTCCGGCAGATACGGTCAGACTGAAGGAATAACCGCTGCGCACAGTATCGACCGCACTGGCCAGCCAGGCCGCGCCGCCGGCCGGAACCGGCACAGTACCACCCTTTCCATCGGGCGTCGGCACCGAAAGCCTGGGCGGTTCAAGGCTGCCATGGAAATCGTTGATCGCGATGATCCCGACCGTGACCGGGCGATTGTCTGGCGCGGAGGTACGAACACTGCCCGGCTGGGCGCAGGCCGCCACGACGGGCAACAGCAGGGCCGGCAGCAGACGGACGAATCGGGCGGACTTGGCGGTGAACTGGGTCATGCCGTCAGCTTAGCGCAAGCCACCGGCAACTGGCCATGTGTATTAAATGTGCAATACAGTTTCTTGAAAATGTCCCGCGATCATTTATATCTGCAGGACAAGACCCCCGGGGAGAAAGATCGCGATGGCCAGGCCGCAGACTGACCTTGATGCAGGACGCCATGACCTGGTCGACCTGACCATCGAACTGATCAAGGAGCGCGGCTCCAGCGCGATCACGGTGAACGAGATTGCCGCCCGGGCCGGCATGTCGCCCGCCAGCCTCTATCGCTATTTCGACAGCAAGGAGGCCTTGATCGAGGCGGTGGCCGAGCACTGGTTCGCCCCCAAGGTCGCGATCATGGAAGAGGTTGTTTCATCCGACCTTCCGCCGCGCCGCAAGATGTTCGAATTCTTTGCCCGGCGCTTTGCCCTGCTGAAAGCGGAATGGGATGCCGATCCGGTGGCCTTCGCCACCTATGTCGAGATCGGTCAGGAGAACTTCGAGCAGATCCGCTCGTACATCGACCTGGGTGATCACTATCTGGCCGAAATCATCGGCGAGGCGATGGGCGAAGGCCATTTCGCCGGACTCTCGGTCGACGAGACGCTCAGCCTGGTGAACCAGATGGTCAACGTCTACGTCAACATCGGGGCCATGGCGCAGCTGATGCAGCGGTTGAGCGAGGACAAGCTGGCGCGGATCATCGATGCGGTTTTCGATGGCCTTTCCGCGACTGACCGGGGCGCGAAGCCACTTACCGGCCTGCGCGCCGCCTGACAGGGCGATCTGCACGGTTTTTTGTTCAATCGCTCACCGGATATCCATGGCATTCAGGCTGGAGCAAAGCTTGAAGCGCAACAGTGTTGGCGGCATAATCGCCAACGGTTGGACGGTCCGGCGGTGCCGGAACACGGTTGAGTACGGGAGAATACCATGATCGTGCGGGGCAAATACCGGCTGGGCTGGGGACTTGGCCTTGGACTGGGACTGACGTCGGCTGTCGCCTTTGCGGCGTCACAGCCCGAGAATATTCTGCCGAGCCCATCGCCGGCACCCAGCGCTCCGGCCACGCCCGCTGCGGCGCCGAGCGCCGCGCCAACCATTGCCGCACAGTTGCCGATCGACGAACCGACTGTGACCTGGTCGGTCGAACAGGCCCGGTCCCTGCTCGGTGTGATCGAGGGGATCGAGGCCGAAGGCCTGATCCCGGCCGATTACCAGCCCAGCGCGCTGAAGGCCGCGATTGCTGCCGGGCCTGGCGCCGCACTCGACGCGCAGGCCAGCAAGTCCTTCGCCTGGCTGGTCGAGGACATGCGCGATGGCCGCACCCGGATGGATTCGCGGATCCAGTGGTTCGTGGTCGATACCGACGTGGAAACCAGCCCAACCTCGGCCGTGATGGCCAAGGCGCTGGCCGATAACGACATTCCCGGCGCGATTGCCGCACTCGCCCCGACCGCGCCGGACTATGCCGCGCTGAAGGGCGCTCTGGCTGTGGCTCCCAAAGCCGACAAGGCGCGCCGCAACCTGATCCGCGTCAACATGGACCGCTGGCGCTGGCTGCCGCGCGATCTGGGCAAGTTCTACCTGCTTACCAATGTGCCGGAATTCCAGCTGCGGCTGACGGTGGACAACACGATCATCCGGTCTTACCGGACCATCGTCGGCAAGCCGGGCCGCACCGCTACCCCGCAGCTGGCCGAAGTGGTCGAAGGTGTGGTGTTCAACCCGACCTGGACGGTGCCGCAGTCGATCGTCAAGGGCGAAGGCCTGGGCGCACGCCTGCTGGCCAACCCGGCCCAGGCCGCGCGTGAAGGCTACAAGGTGACCAAGGCCAAGAACGGCACGATCACCGTGGTCCAGCAGCCCGGACCCAACAATGCCCTTGGCTTCATGAAGCTCGACATGCCCAACGAGCACGCGATCTTCATCCATGACACCCCTTCGCGCGGGCTGTTCAACCAGACCTTCCGCGCGCTCAGCCACGGCTGCGTCCGCACCGAGCGGGCGATGGAACTGGGCATGACCATGGGCATCCTGGGCGCGGGCAAGACCACCGCCGAGATGGTCGAGATTGCCAGGTCCGGCCAGTACACCCGCGTGCCGATGACCAAGACCTTCCCGATCTACATCATGTATTTCACCATGGCGACGGACATCAACGGCAAGCTGGGAACCTTCCGGGACATCTATGCCCGCGACGGTGCCGTGCTCGCCTCGTTCGCCGCGCCGCGCAAGGCATGGGACGGCAAGCGCAAGTCGAGCGAGAAGGTGATCAAGTTGGACAACCCGCTCTAGACGGAAGTCAGGCGGCGCAGCTTTCAAGCTGCGCCCGCTCTCCGGCCGAAAGATCAACGCCCTCAGGCATCCAGGCCCTGAGGCGCGAGCCTTGCCCGCGAGGTTCAATCCGCACCACCAGCCCCCGCGTGTTGTCGGCAAAATGGTTCGGGCTGACGATGCTGAGCGAAAGGCCACCAGTCGGCCGCTTGACCAGGCAGGCCAGCACCGCGCTGAGCGGCCTGGGCGAGGCGACGTCGAACACCTGGCTCTTGCCGTCAAGCTCGGTCGACGCGGTCCAGACCTGCCACAGCAGGGGGGACGCCAGCAGCAGCAGGCCGAACAGGATCACCCCGATCAGGGTGCGACGGGATTTGCGCTGATCCAAGTCAGGCGTCGCCGATCCGGTCGGCAAACAGCAGGCGCCCGCCGGACAGGTTCCACAGCGCCTCGTTGAAGTTTTCCGGCCCCATGGCAAAGCAGCCCTCGCTCCGCCCCAGCTTGCCGAAGCGTTGCAGGTGTTCGGCCGAGGCGTAATTGGCCGGGTGCATCACGATGGCCCGTTCCAGCGCGGTGGCATTGTCCGGATCGAGGCCAAGCAGACGGATCGAGGTGCCGTACTTGCCCTTGTACCATTCGGCGGTGAGATAGGCCCCGCGCGAGGTGGCTTCCGAGCCGGGAACATTGGAAAATTGCTGGAGGAAGCCGGAATGAGCCGGATCCGATCCGCGCCCGTGGGTGACGTGGAACGAGCGGATCGTGCCGTTCTCGATATTGACGAAGTGAAACCGCGGCAGGGTCGAGGCGCGGGCGAAATCGGCAATCCCGACAATGTCGCGGCGCCACACCTGCGCTCCGGCGCGTTCCAGTTCACGCTTGGCGATGCCGACCAGGCGGGCATCGTAGGCAGGGTTCGGCTGTGCCACCATCGGCAGGGCCGGCTCGGCCGGAACAGCCGCCGGCGGGACGGCTTCAAGCCCGAACGCCTTGTCGAAATCGGTGACGAGCGAACCTTCCTGCGCGGCCCGCGCCAAAGCACGTGCCGGCCAGGAAAGCGCGGCACCCGCAGCCAGACCGCCAAGGATCAGGTTACGACGATTCATGTCCCCAGTCATAACGAGGGATCACTAACCGCGCGCTTAACGAGTCGCGAAGGCAATTTCGGCGGATTAACGCGCACCTGCGCCGAGTTGAGCCAATTCAGCGCCATCAACCCGCATAACCGTCCACTCGTCCATCAACCGGGCGCCAAGCCTGCGGTAGAATCCGATGGCCGGCTCGTTCCAATCGAGCACCGACCATTCCAGCCGCGCGCAGTCCCGCTCGATCGCCAGGGCCGCCAGGTGGGACAGCAAGGCCTTGCCCAGCCCGGCCCCACGCGCCGCAGGCCGGACGAACAGGTCCTCCAGATAGATCCCGGGGCGTCCTTCGAAGGTCGAGAAGTTGTGAAAGAACAGCGCAAAGCCCTGCGGCGTTCCATCCAGCTCCCCGATCACCACTTCGGCATAGGGCCGCGCGCCGAACAGCTTGGCCTGCAGGACCGCTTCGTCAAAGCGCACTTCGTGGGCCAGCTTCTCGTACTCGGCCAGATCGCGGATCAGCTGGGCGATCAGCGGCAGGTCGCTGGGCGTGGCGGGTCGGATGGTCAGGGTCATGGTTCGCACCTAGCCGATGCGGACCGGCAAGCAAGGGTCAGCGGGCCCGGATCACCATCTTGTCGCCCTTCAGCTCGACCGAGCCGAGCTGGCGCAACAGCGACTGGCCGAGCAGGTTGGTGCCAAGATCCCTGACCACCACTGCGTCCACATCGCTGAAGGTGTGCCCGGCCACTTCCACTTCGGACAGGACCACCGGCGCGCCATAGCCGACACCCGAAGCGGTCTGCAGCACCGGCTGGAATTCCTCCTCGGCCGGCATGATGCCCAGGGCCTCGGCATCGGACTCGGTCAGGGCGACCAGATCGGCCCCGGTATCGACCAGGAAGGTCATGTCGCTGCCGTTGACCAGGGCAGGCAGGGTGAACTGGCCGGAACCGTTACGGGTCAGGGTCAGCACACTGGGATCACTCGCCGCCTTGCCGGAAGCGGTCGCGACGGGCACCGGCTCGCTCTTCACGCCCGGGGCCAGAAAGGCCGCGACCATGCTCATGATGCCGATGGCGGCAAGTGCGATGACGTAAAGGCGGTTCATGACGCCAAGCAGTTTAGCGCCAAGGGGTTACCGATTGATTAGGCCGCCTTGCCGTGCAGGCTATCCATGCTGACCGAGGTGCCCGCCTCGATCTCGGCCGCCTTTGCCTCGACCAGTTCGACGATATGGGCAATCATCGCATCGTCCTGGACGTGATGGTCGGTCACACCCGACAGGTAGACCATGTGCTTGCCGTTGCCGCCGCCGGTTATACCGATGTCGGTCTCGCGCGCTTCGCCGGGACCGTTGACGACGCAGCCCAGCACCGACACGCTCATCGGGGTCTTGATGTGGCCCAGCGCCTCTTCCAGCCGCTCGACCGTGCGGATCACGTCGAAGCCCTGCCGCGCGCAGCTTGGGCAGGAAACGATCCGCACGCCCCGGGTGCGCAGGCCAAGGCTCTTGAGGATTTCATAGCCGACCCGCACTTCCTCTTCCGGTTCGGCCGAAAGGCTGACGCGGATCGTATCGCCGATCCCGGCCCACAGCAGGTTGCCGATCCCGATCGCAGACTTGACCGTACCGCCGATCAGCCCGCCGGCCTCGGTAATGCCCAGATGCAGCGGGCAATCGACCGCATCGGCCAGCTGGGCATAGGCGGCCACGGCAAGGAACACGTCACTGGCCTTCACCGCCACCTTGTATTCGTGGAAATCGTGGTCCTGCAGCAGCTTGATGTGATCGAGCGCGCTTTCCACCAGCGCATCGGGGCAAGGCTCGCCGTACTTTTCCAGCAGGTCCTTTTCCAGGCTGCCGGCATTCACGCCGATCCGGATCGCGCAGCCATTGGCCTTGGCCGCACGGACCACTTCGGCCACGCGCTCGCTCGAGCCGATATTGCCGGGATTGATCCGCAGGCACGCCGCGCCCGCATCGGCGGCTTCCAGCGCGCGCTTGTAGTGGAAATGGATGTCCGCCACCAACGGCACCCGGGCGGCCCTGGCGATCTTGGCGAAAGCGGCGGTGCTGTCCTCATCCGGGCAGGATACGCGGATGATGTCGGCCCCGGCCTCTTCGCAGCGGCGGATCTGGTCGATCGTCGCCACGGCATCGGAAGTGAGCGTGTTGGTCATGGTCTGGACCGTGATCGGCGCATTGCCCCCCACCGGGACCGAGCCCACCATGATCTGCCGGGACGTGCGCCGCGCGATATCGCGCCAGGGTCTGATCGAGGACATGGCCGGCATATAGGTGATGGAGCGGGCGGAGCAAACCCCGCCCGCCCCAAAGGGCATCAGAAATCGATGCCCACCCGCACGAACAGGCTGCGCCCCGGCGCGGGGAGCTTGTCCCCCACTGCAACATCGGACAGCGGCACCCGGTTGCGGCCGGCAAGATGATCGGCATAGCGCCGATCGAACAGGTTCTCGACCCCGCCGCTGAGCGTGATTGCCCCGCCCAGATCGACGCCGAACCACAGGTTGGCCGCGACCCAGCCCGGGCTGGCCGCCTCACCATTGGTGGCAGAAACCTTGTTCTGCCGCGCCGCGCCGATCACTTCGCCGCTGAGTGACCAGGTGCCGGTATCCCAGGTCAGCGCCAAGCGCCCGTTCAGTGGCGCGATCCGGTAAAGGTTGTCGGCAATGTCGCGGCGCTTGCCCCGGACATAGCTGACCGTCCCGTCCAGCCGCACCTGCGGTACGATCTGCCAGGTCAGATCGGCATCGAAGCCGTACAGCTCGGCATCGACATTGGTGGCGATCAGCGGGGTGGCATCCCCGTTCATCGTCGCGATCGCGATCTGCGCCGGCATGGTTGCGGGAACCGGCGTACCCTGAACGTAATGGTCGATCCGGCGATAGAACAGCGATGGACGGAATGTGACCGGCCCGGCGATCACATCGACCCCGGCCTCGGCCGACCAGCTGACTTCGGGCTTCAGGCTCTGGCGGCCGATATAGATGTTACCATCGGCCAGCCCCCCGCTGGCCTCGGTCGGCAGCCAGCTGAACCGCTCCACCGCGTTCGGCACGCGGGTCTTGCGGGCCAGGACCAGGCGCGGCCGCACCGCGCCGTCCTCGCGCCAGATCCGCAGTACCGCATCCCAGGTGGTGTCGCGGCGCGGCGCATTGCCGGTGGCCGTCGCGGCGGCCAGGTTGGCGATCATCGCCGGAACCGCCGCGCCGACCAGCGGATTGGCCATCCGTCCTTCGTGCCGGTCGATCCGCGCACCCAGATCGGCCTGCCAGCCACCCAGATCGAACCGCGTTTCGGCAAAGGCGCCGATCCGCCACTGCCGGACGTTCTCCAGCGAGCCGATGACAAAGGCGGGGTTGTTCGGATTGGTAATGTTGACCAGACGGTCGATCGTCATGCCATCGACCCCGATCCGCACCGGCCCGATCCCCAGCCGCGCGGTTCCGGTAAAGGTCTGCGCTTCGGCATAGGAATAACGGTACTGGGCCGGCGAAGCCGGTGGCGGGCGCAGGGCGTAATTGTTCATCCCGTGGCGCACATCGGTGAAGCCCAGCGTCAGGTCGAACGGCAGGGTGCCGATCTTGCCGTCGAAGCCGGCCCGGACGAAATCGGTGTGGAAATAGTCGATATCCATCGCGAAAGGCGGATTGCCGCTCGGTCCGGTTTCCTGCCGGCGATAGTCCAGCGACAAACGGTTGCCGCCGGTGCGGAAGCCGGCCGACAGGCCATAGGTCACCCGGTCATAGCCGGTATCGCGCGCCCGGCCGCGGGGAATGCGATAGTCCCCGCCTTCTTCCCACGATGCGATCAGATTGATCCGGGTGCGCTCACTGGCGAGACCCACCACGCCGCCGGCGGCAAAGCCCTCGTCGGCGCTGCGATAACTGGTGGCGAGACTGGCCACTGGCGCAAGATCCGGCCCGGTGTCGAAATCGACCGACTTCAGCCGGGCATCGACCATCGCACCCATCCCCGGACCTTCGCTGACCGGGGCAGCTCCGCGGCTGACGCTGATCGATTCGAGCAGGATTGCCGGAGCATAGTGCAGCGGCGGGTCCATCGCGTTGGGACCACCGGTCTGGAACGATTGCCCGCCGACGCGGATCGCCAGCCGATCGGAAAACAGGCCGCGATACTGGACCTGACCCGAAATGCCCCCGTTGTTGATCAGGGCTGCACCGGGCAGCCGGGCAGCAAGAGCGGCCGCATCGGGCGCGCTGGCATGGCCGGAAACCGGATCGGTCCGGCTATCGAGCGGAGTGGAAAGGCGCTGGCCGCTGACGACGATGGTGTCGGTCAGCGGTGCGGCAGGTTCAGCTTCTTCGGCCAGCGCGGGAGGCGCGGCCAGCAGGAACGGCAGCGCGGCGGCGCTGCCCAGCAGACGATAGGACATGACAATACTTTCGCTTGAATTGCGTTGGGAAACGAACGGCAATCAGGCGAAAGCGGGCGGCCCTCTGGCAGGAGGACGCAGCGAACGAGCGGCCACCAGCCGTGCCGGGATCAGACCGGGCCAGACCGGCTCGGCAAAAGCGGCAGCCTCTGCCAGCACCGGCAGCTGCGGCACATCCAGCGCCGCGCCCATCGCCAATCCATAGGGACACGGATCGCGGGGCTGGTCCTGCCCGGACGTACCCGGGTCAAGCTCGACCCAGGTCGTACCGGCGCCGCTGCAGATCTGCACCCGGATGCCGTGCTCGTCCGCGACCGGCATGTAACCGGCCGGGATCGCCAGACGCAGCCCCAGTGTTGCCACCAGCAGCAGCAGGACAAAGACCGGGTTCAGGCGGCGCAGGACGCTCATCGTCCACGGCCGCTAGGCCCGGTGCACGGCGCGGTAAACCACCTAAATCAAATTTCAGGGATTTTTCTCAGAACAGCCGGGCAAACAGGAATTCGGGATCTATGTGATCGCCCACCCGGAACGTGATGTCGGCCACCTTTTCGAACCCGTAGCGAGCATAGAAGCGGTGCGCGCCGTGGTTTTCGGCATAGACCGAGATCTGCACCTCGTCCGCGCCGCGGGCAGCGAACTGCGCCATTGCCCAGTCCATCAACGCCGCGCCGATACCCTGCCCGGTGGCGTCGGGCGCGGTATAGAGCTGCTTCAGCTCCATCACGCGCTGGCCGCGGGCATGATCGGGAAAGCCGCAGGTCAGCCCGATCTTGCAATAGCCCAGCAGCCCGTCCGGCCCCTCGGCCAGCTGATAGACCCGCGCCGGGTTGGCCAGCTCTGCCGCAATCGCCGGTTCGGACAGGCTCTCGTCCAGAAACGCGGCCAGGTCTTCCTGGCGATAGAGATGGCCGAACTTGGCGACGAACGCCTCGGTCGCAAGCTGCGAGATTGCCGGAATATCGGCTTCGACGGCAGCACGCAGCATTACAGCGTCCTTGTCATGCAGATCGAGAAGTCATCGGCGACATAGTCTCCGAACGGCGGGCATTCGGCAAAGCCGTGCGATTCATAGAGGCGGCGCGCGGGCAGGAACGGATCGGGCCGGCCGGTCTCCAGACTAAGCCGGTCATAGCCGCGCGCCCGGGCCACCGCCATCAGATGATGCAGGATCGCCTTGCCCGCGCCCCGGCCGCGGAAATCGGGGTGGGCCCGCATCGATTTCAGCTCGCCATGATCGTCCGCCAGATGCTTGATCGCGCCGCAAGCAGCCAGCCGCCCACTCTGCCAGGCTGAATAGAAGGTCACGTCCGGTTGGCGCAACCGTTCGATCGGCATGGCATGGACACTTTCCGGCGGCGACCACTGGTGCATCTCGTCGAGGTGCAGGCGCAGCAGCTCGGCGATCGCCTCGCCGGTCAGGTCATCTTCGCGGATCAGATATTCCCCCATGGCCGCTCTCTGCTATCGTCAGGGCCATGAATGCAAGCCTGACCCGCCGGATTCTTGCCGGTATCGCCCTTTCGCTGTCGCTTCCCGCCCTGCCTGCCATGGCCCAGGACGCCGCTGCCGAGGCTCAGCCGGCCAAGCCCGCGCGTTGGTCCATCGCCATCCACGGCGGCGCCGGGACCATGAGCCGCGATGCCATGACGCCGGAAAAGGAAGCGGACTACCGCGCCGCGCTGGACCGGGGCCTTGCCGCCGGGATCGCGGTGCTGGAACGTGGCGGCTCGGCACTGGATGCGGTGGTGGCCGTCGTGACCACGCTGGAGGACGATCCGCGCTTCAACGCCGGGCGCGGGGCGGTGTTCACCTGGGACGGGACCAATTCGCTCGACGCCGCGATCATGGACGGCCGCACCCGCAAAGCCGGGGCCGTCGCCGGTCTGACCCGCACCAAGAACCCGGTGCTCGCCGCGCGGGCAGTGATGGAAAAGGGGCCGCACGTGTTCCTGACCGGCGAAGGGGCAGAACAGTTCGCCCGCGAGGCGGGAATCGAGGCGGTCGACCCTGCATACTTCTATACGCAGGAGCGCTGGGATCAGTTGCAGAAGCTCAAGGGCCAGCAACTGACCGCCTTCGACGTGGAAGGCAAGTTCGGCACGGTTGGCGCGGTGGCGGTGGACAATAACGGGCATGTCGCCGCCGCCACCTCGACCGGCGGGCTCACCGGCAAGCGCTGGGGCCGGATTGGCGATGCGCCGGTGATCGGTGCGGGCACCTATGCCGATGACCGGGCCTGTGCGGTTTCCGCCACCGGTACGGGCGAGTATTTCATCCGGCTTGGCGTGGCGCACGAAATCTGCGTGCGACTGCGATTTGCCGGAGAAAGCGCGCAAGTGGCCGCCGATACTGTCATGACCGAGCTCGGCGAAATGGGCGGCGATGGCGGAGTGATCGTGGTCACCCCCGATGGTCAGGCGGTCTATTCGTTCAACACGCCCGGCATGTACCGCGGCCGGGCCAATAGCGAGGGCCTGCGCGAAGTGGCGATCTTCCGCGAGGATGGCCCCGGCGGAATAGCTCCGCCCAAGGCCGCGGAGCCTGCGGCGGCGGAACCCGCACCTGCCGAAACCAAGGCTGCACCCAAGATCGAGCCGGTGCTCTAGGCGGAAAACTTGTCGGCCTTGCGCTTGCCCAGCCGCATCCCGGATTCAAGCCGGGCGCGCAGCTGGGTGTAATAGGCCTCAAGAAACGCGCGCTCATCGCCCGCGCCCGGGTTCCAGCCGATCTTGCGGCAGATCGCCTCCTGCACGGCGGCCAAGGCCTCGGGTCGGTCCTCGCGCAGCACGCGTTCCAGGGTCTGCAATTCGTATTCGCCGTAAACCGCCAGCTCTTCCTCGCCGAAGCGATAGGCGACGCCGGTGGTGCGGCTGGTGCCGGTGGTGGCCGCCTGCCCGGTTGAGAGGACGGCGGCCAGACTGGTCTTGGGTGCTTCCAGCACCCAGGTCCCGGCGATCAGGTCACCAGCGCGCAGCCGGTCCTTGTTGAACAGCGGGAACAGGGCAAAGACCAGCAGCCACAGCGCCATCGTCCAGCTGGCCACTCCGCCGGCAAAGCTCGCCGCTGTCATGGCCGCGATCGGCAGGAACAGCTCGATATCGCGCAGCAGGTTGCGCGCCAGCACCATCTCGGTCGTCAGCCGCTTGCCGTCGCGCGCGGCGATCCTGAGGCCGGTCATCCGCTTGCCCGGCGTGGCTCCGCGTGGACCCAGCTCGAACATCAGGAAATAGCCGTGGCGCAGCGCGAATATCGCCAGAATGGCCACGATCTCGAGGAACTGGCCAGCCGGGCTGCTGGCCGGTTCGTCCGTGACGCCCATCGCGGCGTCGGCGCCCTGCTTGGCAAATGCCAGAACCACGAACAGCACAATGATTGCCGCAGTGATGATCATAAGGTCGATCATCAGCGCCCCAAGACGGCTGCCGCGGCTGGCCAGGGTGACCGGCATGGCAATGCCTTCGGGTGTCACCAGCACCCGGCGGCTCGAGTTTGCGGCGCGGGCGAGGCGGCTCATTCAGCTTCGCTCCCGGCCGGCACGCGGCGGAACAGGAAGAAATAGACCAGCCAGAACAGCAACATGCCGCCGCCCACCGCCATTCGCGTGCCGGTCGTGTCGATCAGTTGGCGGCCAAACCCTTCCAGCAATCCAGCGATCAGCAGCATCAGGATCACCCCGGCCATGACGACGGCGGCGCGTTGGCCGGCGGCGGCGGCGGCGTCGAGGATCGAGCGGTCGCCAGGGAAGGCCATCGAGCGGCCGATGTGCAGGCCCGCCGCGCCCGAAAGAAGGATCGCGAACAGTTCGGTGGTACCGTGGATCGCCAGCCAGCCAGCGATTTCCCAAGTCAAATCAACGCCGCTGTAAAGCCACAGGATCGCCCCCAGCATGGTGGTGTTCTGCACCAGCAGCATCAGCGGCGGCACGCCATAGGCAAAGCCGAGCGCGAAGCAGAGGATCGCAACTCCGCTGTTATGACTGAACAGAAAGGCTGCAAACACCGACAAGCCGCTATCACCAGTGTTGCCAAACAGGCCCTTCAGCAGCACTTCACGGGTAGCACCGGGCACCCGCTCGCCGGCCAGTTCGCCCGGCACGAAGGAATAGTACCAATCGGGGTCCTGCACGCACAGCAGCCAGCCGACCACGGTCCCCGCCACCATCAGCAGCAGGGCGACCAGCATCTCCGGCGCGATCGCCCGGACCGCCCGGCTCCACTCCCCGCCGAAGAACCGCGCCGCCCACGACCACAGGGTGGTGCGGGGGCCATAGACCAGGAACCAGGCCCGCTGGACCAGCGCCTCCAGATAGGCCAGCGTCGCCGCATCGAGCGAGGTCTCGCGCGCGACCGACAGGCTGGAGGCAACCGTGCGGTAGAGCACCGGCAGTTCCAGCAGATCGGCATCGGACAGGCGCGAGAGGCGGCCCTTCTCCATCCTGCTGACGATCTCTTCCAGCCGCGCCCAATCGCCCTCGCGCTCCAGCCGGAACCGGTCGGAGCGCAGCGCCGCTGCCTCGATGGCGGCCTGGCCCGCGCCGCTACCTGGCGCATGGCCGCTTGCCGGAACGGATGCCATCAGCGCCCCCTCATCCAATCGCGCCCTTGCGCTTGATCGCCAGATAGCTGTCGATCAGCCGGGTCCCGATCCGGTCCCACGGCGCCTCGATCACATCGACTCCGGCCTGCCGCAGCTTGCCCAGCACCAGCGCGCGCTGGCGCAGCAGGCCATCGGCGCTGACCGCCATGGCAAGGTGCTGCATGTCCTCCGGCGCGGCGGTGGCGATCCCGGCCAGTTCGGCATCGGTCATGGTGACGAACAGCACCAGATGCCGTCCGGTCAGCCGCGCGATGCTTTCCACCATCAGTTCGGCGCTGGTCGGATCGGTGAAATCGGAAAACACCACCACCATGCTGCGGCGCTGCAACTGGCCCGCCAGCGTGGCCAGAGCCAGCGTGAAATTGGGTTCCTGCGGCTGATAGTCCAGCCCGGCTGCAGCGCGGTGCAGGCGGGAAAAATCGCGCGCATCGGTGGCAAAGGGCGTGAACAGCCCCGGCCTTGCGGCAAAGCCGTAGAGCGCCACCCGGTCCCCGCCTTTCAGCGCGACATAGGCCGTGGCGAGCGCTGCCGAAACCGCCCGGTCGATCCGGGGCAGGCCGCCGACCGGCTCGCACATCGCCGCCCCGCAATCGAAGGCGAAGACGATCTGGTTGTTGCGCTCGGCCTCGTACTCCTTGGCATAGAGATGCATGTGCCGCGCGCTCGATTTCCAGTCGATCCGGCGCTTGTCCATGCCGGGTTCGAACTCGGCCAGGGCCTCGAACATGGTGCCTTCGCCGCGCATCCGCCGGGCGATCAGGCCGAACTGGGCGTCTTTCAGGAAGGTCTGCAAGCTGGGGGACCGGACCAGCGCGAGGTTGGGCCAGACCCGGACCGGCTGACCAACCATGCGCCGCACCTGCCGCCCGCCAAGGCCGAGCGGCCCGGTCCAGCGCAGCCACAGCTCCTCGATCTCCCCGGTGCCGCGCCGGGTCGGGCTGAACGGGACCGCCGCCTGCCAGCGCCCGTCCGCCCCCCGCGTCAATGCGGCTTCAGTCCTTCCGCCCGGCAGCAGGCGCGGATCGGCGGCCAGGGCCGCTTCGGCCCGGCCGGGCATGCCGCCAGCAAGGCGCGCTTCAACCTGGATCACCCCTTCGCCGCCCACTTCGACATCGGGATCGCTGGTCACGGCAAGGTCCGCCAGCCGTCCGGCCAGCATGGCATCGAGCGCCACCAGCGCCAGCACCAGCGTGCCCAGCGCCGGCGCGGCGCTCCACGCCGCCGGGGCCAGCACGGCCAGCAACAGCGCCAGCGGCGCCATCGCCGCCAGCAGCAGCGCGGCCCGGCCGGTCGGGATCAAGGCGGCGCGATTACCCATCCGGCCTAGCGCGGTGCCTCGGTCGCTTCGACCAGTTCGGCCACCAGCGCCTCGACCTGCTTGCCCTCGATCTCGGCCGCGGGGGACAGCAGCAGGCGGTGACGCAGCACCGGGGCTGCCAGCGCCTTCACATCATCGGGCAGCACATAGTCGCGCGCTTCCAGCGCGGCCCGCGCCCGCGCCGCATTGGCCAGCAGCACGGCGGCGCGGGGGCTGGCTCCGGATGAAAGGTCGGCACTGTCGCGGGTCGCGCGGACCAGCCGCACGACATAGTCGATCACGCTGTCGGACAGGGTGATCCCCTTCACCGCCCGGGCCGCGGCGCGGATGCTGGCGCCATCGGCAACCTGCGAAACGCCCATGTCGGCGGGTCGCGGCGGACCGGCATGACGGTCGAAAGTGGCAACGATCTTCGCTTCTTCAGCCGCGCTGGGATAGGGCACCAGCAGCTTGAACAGGAACCGGTCCAGCTGCGCCTCGGGCAAGGGATAGACCCCCTGGCTCTCGATCGGGTTCTGGGTGGCCACCACCAGGAAGTTGTTTGGCAGCGGGTGCGGCTTGCCGTCCAGCGTGACCCGGCGTTCCTGCATCGCTTCCAGCAGCGCGGCCTGGGTCTTGGGCGGGGTGCGGTTGATCTCGTCGGCCAGCAGCAGCTCGGTAAAGATCGGCCCGCGCGTCAGGGTGAACTGGCTGGTCTGGAAATTGAACAGGTTCGATCCCAGGATATCGCCCGGCATCAGATCGGGGGTGAACTGGATCCGGGCGAAATCCAGCCCCAGGCTGGCGGCAAAGCACTGCGCCAGAAAGGTCTTGGCCGTTCCCGGCGGGCCTTCCAGCAGGACATGCCCCTGGGCCAGCAGGGCAACCAGCAGGGCATCGACCGTTTCGGTCTGGCCGACAATCGCCTTGCCCACCTGCCCCCGGATCTGCGCGGCCAGGTGGCTCACCTCCGCCAGGGTCATTTCGGTTTCGCTCATCGCGTCAGGGTCCTTTCAATGGCGTGCAGCTGGCGCGCGGCGCGCAGCAGATCGGCAGGTTTGCGGGCCGCGCGCAGGGTGGCGGCGGTTTCGGAAAAAGGGGGGGAATCCGGTGTGCGGGCGGCCAGCGCCCGGTCGATCGCGGCTTCGGCCTGATCCGGGCCAAGCCGGGCCGGCAGGGCCAGCGCGCGGACCAGCCGCTCGCGCGCGGCATCGGCATAGGGCGGCCCCAGCAGGTGCAGGCGCCGCGCCCGCTGGACCAGCCCGGCGGCGCTGGCCACCAGCGCGCGCTTGCCATAGGCGATCGCCGGGCCGTCCAGCACCGGCGGGCCGAACCGGCGATAGGTGCGCCACAGCACCACCGCGCCCGCCAGGATCAGGCACAGCGTGGCGGCCAGGAACGGCGGGGTGAAGGCAAGCGTCAGCAGGCTCTGGCTGGAACCGTGCCCGGCCAGTGTCATATCGAAGATCACCGCCTTTTCCCCGCCGTTGCGGGCCGCGTTGATCAGCTTTTCGGCCAGCACGGCGCTTTCCGGACGGGCCATGCCGTAATTGTTGAACAGGTCGGCGTCGAACACCATGATCACCGGATAGTCGCCGGTCGGCTCGTCCTCCAGATCGGCCTCGTCATAGCCGACGGTTATTTCGCGCAGACGGGGATAGAGCCCCCCGTCCGAGATATAGCCGGCCAGGATCTGTTCGGTCCCCGAGCCCATGACCAGCGGGATCACGTATTCCCCGTCGCCCGAGAACACGAACCGCGGTTCCGGCATGCGCCCGCTGAGGCCTTGAGCATCCCAGCCGCCGGGTCGCGGCCCGGTCTCCAGCGCGCCGCCCTTCAGGGCGACATCGTCATAGAATCCCTTCCATTCCGGGGCGAGCGGGTGGACCAGTTCGACAAAGCCGTCCTTGATCTGCTTGTTCTGTCCGGGCCGCAGCGGCGCAGCCAGCCACTTGGGCAGGATCAGCACGGTCGGCCCAAGCCCGCGATGCGCATCGACCGCGGCCTGCAATTCCTCCGGATCGGCGGAATGCAGCGGGGTCAGCACCAGCACGCCGGGACGCTGCATCGCCCCCTGCGTGCGCGCCGTGGACACCGCGAACCCGCGCTTTTCAAGATAGGAATAGAGCGCGGCATAGCCATTGAGACCCTTGCCCTGGGCATGGCTGCCGCTGGCGCGCGGTTCGCCCTGGTCCATCCCGCTGCCGATCATCCACAACAGCGCCACGAAAGCCAGCACGGCAAAGATCACCAGCCCCAGCGCGACGCGGGGCGAAAACGGACTGGCGCGCCGCGTGGTCATGGCGCGATCCGTTCCAGCGCAAAGCTGGCATAGGCGGCCCGGGCAGCCTGCCAATCATCCGCGCCAAGCCCGCGCAGGGCAAACAGGCTGCGTTCCACCCGCGCCGCGATCTGGGCAAAGGCGCTGCGGGCCTTGGCGGACAGGCCCGGCAGGGCGGCAATCTCTCGCGCGGTGCTGGCGCGTGGCACCCAGTCCGGCCGAACCGCGGCAATATGCTGGACCGAACGGACCAGCAGCAGGTGGGTCGCCTCGTCGAACCGCCCCTCGCCCGCCAGCCGGTCGGCATCTTCCAGCAGGGCGAGTGCCTCTTCCTGTTGCGGCACCCAGTCGGGCACATGCGTATCGACCTCGGCCGTGCCGTTGCGGCCGGGCAGGTAAGAGCTGACAATGCGGTAGACGATGTACAGCACCAACGCCGCGCCCAGCGCCAGCAGCACCCATTGCAGGACTGGCCACGAGAGGCCCAAGGCGCGACCAATGGGTTCCAGCAGGGCCTGGAGGAACCGGGCCAGAGCGGACGGTTCAGCCGACGCGGGCGGCGCGGGCAAGGGCGCGAACTGGATCGACGGATCGGCATGAACCGCCTGCCAGGCCCGCTGCGCGTCCTGCGCCGCGGTTGCTCCTTCGATGACCGGTGCCGGTGTTGTCACGGCCACGGTGTTCGCACGGCGCAAGCTGCGGAGCAAGCGCAAGAAAAAGGTGGAAGACCTTTAGCCCCGCGCCAGTTCCTGCGGGTAGGTCCCCAGCACGCGCAGTTCCTTGCAGTGGAACGCCAGTTCTTCCAGCGCGCGATCGACCCGGGGATCGCCGGGCGCGCCGATGATGTCGGCATAGAACATCGTCGCGGCAAAGCTGGCGCCCTTCTGATAGCTTTCCAGCTTGGTCATGTTGACCCCGTTGGTGGCAAATCCGCCCAGCGCCTTGTACAGTGCGGCCGGGATGTTCTTCACCTCGAACACGAATGTGGTCATCGTGGTGCGCCCTGCCAGGCTGGCCGGATCGAGCGGATTGCGCGCCAGCACCACGAACCGGGTCATGTTGTCGGCCGCGTCCTCGACATTGTCGTCGATCACTTTCAGGCCATAAAGCTCGGCCGCGATGCGCGGGGCAATCGCGCACAGCTGCGGATCGCCCAGCGCGGCAACATGGGCGGCGGCCCCGGCGGTATCGGAATAGGCCATCGGCACGATCCCCCGCTCCCGCAGGTAGAACCGCGATTGGCCCAGCGCCTGCGGGTGCGAATAGGCCCCCGTGAACGGCCCGGTGCCCAGCGCCATCAGCGCATGATGGATCGGCATGAAATGCTCGCCCACGATATGCAGGCCGCTTTCCGGCAGCAGGAAATGGATGTCGGCCACCCGGCCGTGCTGCGAATTCTCGATCGGGATGATCGCGCGGTCGGCGCGCCCGTCTTTCACCGCATCGAGCGCGTCCTCGAAGCTGAAGCAGGGCAACGGCAGGCAACCCGGATCCCATTCGAGCGCGGCGCGATGCCCGTTGCAGCCCGGCGCGCCCTGAAACGAGACCGCGCGGGCCGGATCGGCGGCGGCGGCCTTGGTCATCTCCTCGACACGGGCGAGCGCGGGGGCGGGATAGCTGTGCATGGCGGAGGCCCTAGGCAAAGGCGGCGCGCGGCGCAATGAGTCCTTTTCCGCCTGACGGCGGTGCGGAAAGGCCGCGTTGCCAAGCCGATCGCGGATGCGATCGGCGCACCTACAAGTCCGATGTCTTCATGGCGAAGATCGGCGTGTGCGGCTCGTGCGCGGCCATCCGGGTCAGCAGCAGGTCCAGTTCGGTCTCGGCGATCATGATCCCCTGGTGAGCCGGGCGGATGAAGCCGACTTCGGCCATGTGGCGGTTGAAGGCCAGCAGGTGATCGTAAAACCCGAAGGCGTTGAGCACGCCGACCGGCTTGGCATGATAGCCCAGCTGCGCCCAGCTGACCGCTTCCCACAGCTCGTCCATCGTTCCCACTCCGCCGGGGATGGTCAGGAACCCGTCAGACAGGTTGGTGAAGGCCAGCTTGCGCTCGTGCATGCCGGACACGGTGATCAGCTGGGTGCAATCGTGGTTGGCCACTTCGGCATTGGCGAGGGCATCGGGGATTACGCCGATCACTTCGCCCCCGGCCTCCAGCGCGCCGGTGGCCACCGCGCCCATCAGGCCCAGCCGCCCGCCGCCATAGACCACGCCGATCCCGCGCTGCGCCAGCGACCGGCCGACTTCGCCGGCCAGCTCCATAAAGCGCGGATCGGCCGGGGTCGCGGACCCGCAATAGACGGCAAGGCGTTTCACTTGGCATTCTCCAGCATCAGGGCGGCGGCTCCCTTAGCACTGGCCAGCACTGCTGCAACCCCTGCGCCCGGATGCGTGCCCGCCCCGACCAGGGTCAGGTTGGCCAGCTTGCCATCGCGCTGGTGCGGGCGCAGCGGGCCGGACTGGGTGGGGATCGCCTCAAGGCTCCAGGCCGCACCGGCCCAGGCGTTGAAATCCAGTGCCAGATCACGCGGGGTGGTGTGGAACGCAGTGACGATCCGGTCCGAGATGTCGGGCACCAGCCGCCGTCCGATCTCGGCCAGGACCCGCTTCTGCAGCACCGGGCCGACCACTTCCCAGTCGATCGGCAGCTTGGTCAGATTGGCGACCGGCACAGTGGCCGAAAACACGCTTTTGCCCGGCGGGGCCAGTTCCGGATCGGTCAGGCTGGGGTGGGCCAACAGGATCAGCTGGTCCTGCGGCAGCACCCCGTGGGTGAACACATCGTCGAGCAACCCGGCATAGCGCGGCCCGAACAGGATCGAGCGGTGCGGGATGCCCGGCCAGGTCCCTTCCAGCGCGAAATGGACCGTGAAGGCCGAGGGCGAAAAGCGCCGCGCCATCAGCTTGCGCGCCCGCTCCGCGCCAAAGCCGGCCCCGCCCAGCAGATCGCGCCAGGTGTGGACCACGTCGGCATTGCTGGCGACCTGCGTCACCGCGCTGCGCCAGCCGCTGGCGCATTCCACCGCGGTTGCCCGGTTGCCGACCGTCTCGATCCGCACAACGGGATCGTGCAGCCGCAGTTCCCCGCCAAGGGCAACGAACCGCTGCGCCAGGGCATCGACCAGCGCGCCCATCCCGCCGAGCGGCCACCACGCCGGACCCAGCGCGGGAGGCAACTGGCCCAGCAGCTGCAGCGCCGGCGCGCTGCGCGGGTTGCCCCCCGCGCCCAGCAGCGGCACGGTCAGCGCCTCGCGCAGCCTGTCGGAGCGGACCAGCGATGCGGCAAGGCCGGCAGCGCTGCGCCAGCCCTTGTGACGCAGCACAGCGGGCAAGGATTGCAGCGCGGTGACAAGATCGCCCCCCGGGCTCTCCGCCGGCCGCTGCCAGCCATCGCCGCGACTGGCCGCGCACCATTCCAGGAACTCTTCGTAGCCGGCCAGGTCATCGGGAGCGAGCCGGGCCAGCTGGGCCGGATCGGCCGGCAGGTCCAGCACCGATCCATCAGGCCAGGAACAGCGCCAGGCCGGCGCCACTTCGACCAGCGCCAGCCGGTCCGCCAGATCCTCTCCGGTCAGGCTCCAAAGCTCGCGCAAGGGGGCCGGATCGGCAATCGCGGCCGGGCCGGCGTGAAAGGTAAAGCCGTCCTGCTGCCAGGTGCGGATCATCCCGCCGGGCTCTGCCCGGGCCTCGATCAGCACGGTCGGCACACCCGCCGCCTGCAGCCGGATCGCCAGCGCCAGCCCGCCCAGCCCGGCGCCGATCACGCAGGCGCGCGGCGATTCGGGCGGAGCGGTGCTCTGGGCCATGGACGGGACCTTCTGCTTGCGCGGAGCCATGATGGCGCGCCTTGTAGACCCTGCCACGGCCCGCGCCTAGCGCCATTGCGGGCACAATTTAGGGCGAATACCCTAATTTCCGGCTTGCCCTTGATCCGTGTCAATGCTCCCATTGCGTAGCGAGTCGAAACCGACCGTAATGGCGGCACAATGCCGACCACGGGATGGAGGATTTAAATGGCAACCGCAGCCGCTGAAAAGCAAGCCGCAGCAACCCATGTCGATGTGCTGATTGTCGGTGCAGGCATTTCCGGGATCGGATCGGCCTATCACCTGCAGGAACAGTGCCCGGGCAAGTCCTATGCGATCCTGGAAATGAAGGACACTTTCGGCGGCACTTGGGAAACCCACAAGTATCCCGGCGTCCGCTCCGACTCCGATCTCTACACCTTCGGCTACCGCTTCAAGCCGTGGGTCGGCACGCCGATCGCCTCGGCCCAGGCGATCCTCGATTACATGGGCGAGGTGATCGAGGAGAACGGGATCGACAAGCACATCCATTATGGCCACCGCATCACCAGGGCGGCCTGGGACAGCAAGACCAACCTCTGGACGATCGAGGCGACCCGCAAGTCGGATGGCGCCAACGTGGTCTTCACTGCCAACTTCCTGTGGATGTGCCAAGGCTATTACGATCATGAAAAGCCCTACATGCCCGACTGGCCGGGCAAGGACAGCTACAAGGGCCTGCTGATCCACGCCCAGCTGTGGGATCCCAAGATCGACTACAAGGGCAAGAAGGTGCTGGTGATCGGTTCGGGCGCCACGGCGGCCACGGTGATCCCGGAGTTCGCGAAGGATGCGGCCCACGTTACCATGCTGCAGCGTTCGCCGACCTATTTCTTCTGTTCGGAAAACCGCAACGAACTGGCCGACAAGCTGCGCGCCGGCGGGATCGACGAGCCGACCATCCACCGCGTGGTCCGCGCCCAGATCATGCACGATCAGGCCGTGATGACCCAGCGCTGCATCGACGAGCCCGACGTGGTGTTCGAGGAACTGAAGATGCTGGTCCGCGCCTTTACCGGCAAGGAAGACTTCGAGTTCGAACCGCATTTCACGCCCAAGTACCGCCCCTGGCAGCAGCGCCTCGCCTTCTGTCCGGAAGGGGACATCTTCCGGGCCGCGGTT
The DNA here is from genome assembly GCA_017302615.1 of Sphingomonadales bacterium. GTDB lineage: Bacteria > Pseudomonadota > Alphaproteobacteria > Sphingomonadales > Sphingomonadaceae > Novosphingobium. The sequence continues at coordinate 68,182 of JAFLDB010000011.1, read as the reverse complement.
GCCGGCAAGCTGTCGGTCGTGACGGACGAACTGGACACTTTCACCGAGACCGGGGTCCGGACCAAGGACGGTACCGAGATCGAGGCCGACATCATCGTCGCCGCCACCGGCTTCAATCTGCTGATGATGGGCGGCATCCCGTTCTTCGTCGATGGCCAGCCGGTCGATTGGCATGACACGATCAATTACCGCGGGATGATGTTCACCGGCGTGCCCAACATGGTCTGGGTGATGGGTTACTTCCGCGCCAGCTGGACCCTGCGCGTCGACATGCTGGGCGATTTCGTCTGCAACCTGCTCAACCACATGGACAAGAAGGGCGTGAAGCGGGTCGAGGTGGCGCTGCGCGACGAAGACCGCGACATGACCCTGGGCGACTGGATCGAAACCGACAATTTCAATCCCAGCTACCTGATGCGCGGCCTCAAGCAGCTGCCCAAGCGGGGCGACAAGCCCGAATGGCGCCATAACCAGGATTACTGGGCCGAACGCGACCAGATTCCGGCCACCGATCTGGAAGGCAGCGAATTCCTCTATGACGGAGTTCGCGCCGGCACCAAGGTGACCGAAGCGGCCTGACGAACTTCGCGGGGTCGCGCTGGCGAAGGCGGCGGCACCGGCATCCTGACCACAGGATTGCCAGTGCCGCCGTTTTCGTTCTATGTCAGTTGCAATGAGCAACCAAACGATCTGGTGGGGCGGCACGCGCCCCGATCTTCAGGCCATGACCCGCGGCGGCGACGGCTCGATGAACGGCTGGATGGGCATCGAGTTCATCGATTGCGGCGATGACTGGATCAAGGCCCGGATGCCGGTGAATGAACGCACCAAGCAGCCGTTCGGGCGGCTCCACGGCGGGGCCTCGGTCGCGCTGGCGGAAACCATCGGCTCGGTCGCGGCGGGCTGGTGCGTCGACCGGGAAAAGTTCGTCGGCGTCGGCATGGAAATCAACGCCAACCACGTCCGCCCGGCCTATGACGGCTTCGTCTATGCCACCGCCCGGCCGGAATCGCTGGGCCGCACCACCCAGGTCTGGACCATCCGGATCGAGGATGAGGATGGGCGGCTGGTGTGCATTTCCCGCTTCACTGTCGCGGTGATCCCGCTGGAACGCAAGTGAGCGCACCGCCGAATTCACCTGGTGCCTCGGTCGCGGTGATCGGCGCGGGCGATTTCATCGGTGCGGCCATCGTCCGCAAGTTCGCCGCCGAAGGCTTTGCCGTCCACGCCGGCCGCCGCAACGGGGACAAGCTGGCCCCGCTGCTTGGCGGAAATGTCACCGGCCGCAGCCTTGACGCGCGCGAACCGGACGATGTGACCGCCTTCCTGGCCGAGGCCGAAGCCATCGCCCCGCTGGCGCTGGTGGTGTTCAACGTCGGCGCGAACGTCCACTTCCCGTTCCTCGACACGACCGACCGGGTGTTCCGCAAGGTCTGGGAAATGGCCTGCTTTGCCGGGTTCGTCACCGTGCGGGAAGCGGCGCGGATCATGGCGCCGCGCGGAAGCGGCAAGATTTTCGTCACCGGGGCGACCGCCGGACTGCGCGGCAATCCCGGCTACAGCGCCTTTGCCGCGGCCAAGGCGGGCCTGCGCGCCATGGCCCAGTCGGCCGCGCGTGAGCTCTGGCCGCAGGGAATCCATCTGGCCCATCTGGTGATCGATGCCGGGGTCGATACCGAATGGGTCCGCCAGCGGGTGATCGAGCGGATCGGGGCGGAAGCGCTGGCCGCCCAGCCCGACCTGCTGATGCCGCCAGAGGCGGTGGCCGAAGCCTATTGGGCGCTTTACAACCAGCCGAAGGCGGCCTGGACCTTCGAGCAGGAAATCCGACCGTACGGGGAGACTTGGTGATGACGGAGATCGAGTTCATCTACGATTTCGGCGGGCCGAATTCGTGGTTCGTGCAGCGGGCGATCCCCGGCATCGAGGCGCAGGGCAAGGTCCGCTTCCGCCATGTCCCGGTGCTGCTGGGCGGGCTGTTCAAGGCCACCGGCAACAAGCCGCCGATGATGACCTATGGCCATGTCGCGGCGAAGGTCGCCTATGACCGGCTGGAAATGGACCGCTTCATGGCCCGCCACGGGATCAGCGGCTTCCGGCTCAACCCGCATTTCCCGGTCAACACCCTGCTGGCGATGCGCGGCGCGATTGCGGCCGAGCGGCTGGGCTGCGGCGCGCCCTACCGCGAGGCGATGTTCAAGGGCCTGTGGGAAGACGGGCTGAAGCTCGACGATCCGGCGGTCTGGGCCGAATGCGTCAGCGCAGCCGGCCTGGATGCCGCCGCGCTCGGCGCGCTGGCTCAGGACGAAGCGGTCAAGGCCGAGCTGGTTGCCAACACCGAGGCCGCCGTGGCGCGCGGAGCCTTTGGCGTGCCGACCTTTTTCCTGGGCGGCGAGATTTGGTTCGGCAAGGACCGTCTGCGCGACGTGGTGGAAGCAGCCGGCGGACAAGCCTGATCAGCCGCCTTGCGCGGCTTTCCACTCGCGCTTGATCTTCTTGGCCAGGCTCCACTTGTGGACCTCGGTCGGGCCGTCATAGATCCGGAACGCGCGGACTTCGCGGAACACCTGTTCGACGATGGTGTGATCGGTCACCCCCATCCCGCCCATCACCTGGACGCAGCGATCGGCAATCCGCATCAGCGCTTCCGAAACCGCGACCTTGGCCATCGAGCTTTCCGCCGTGCCGAGCGAGCCGCTATCGAGCACTTCGGCGCACCACGCGATCATCAGTTCGGCCTGCTTCAGGTCGATCAGGTTCTCCGCCAGCATGAAGCCGACCCCTTCGTGATCGATCAGCGCCTTGCCGAAAGCGTGGCGGCGGTTGGCATAGTCGCTGGCGATCTCATGCGCGCGCTGGCAGCAGCCGTGCCAGCGCATGCAGTGCGACAGCCGGGCCGGTGAGAGGCGGATCTGGGCATATTTGAACCCTTCGCCCGCCTCGCCCAGCATCTGGTCGGCCGGCACGCGCAGATTGTCGATCACCACCGTAGCATGCCCGCCGGGCATCGAGCTGTCGATGGTGTTGGGTACGTGCTCGATCCGGATCGCCGGGTGCGGCAGATCGACCAGGAACATGCAGGCGCCTTCTTCCGCCTTGGCCATGACGATGCCGACGCTGGCCCCGTCCGCACCGGTGATGAACGCCTTGCGTCCATTGATCACCCAGTGGTTGCCGTCCTGACGGCAGGTTGTCTGCATCATCGAGGGATCGCTGCCCGCGCCGCCTTCCAGCGCCGGTTCGGTCATAAAGAAAGCGCTGCGGGCGCGGCCTTCGACCAGGGGTTTCAGGAACCGTTCCTTGATCTCCGCGCTGCCGACCTTGCCGAGCAGGTACATGTTGCCCTCGTCCGGGGCCATGGTGTTGACCGCCAGCGGGCCAAGCGGGGACAGGCCGGACTTTTGCAGGACATAGGCCGTTTCCAGCTGGGTCAGGTGGCCGCCATCGGGGAAGATGTGCGGGGTCAGCACGCCGGCCGCGCGGGCCTTTTCGCGCATCTCGTAAACCAGCTCGTCCAGCGGCGCGCCGTGGTGGTCGCGGCGGGGATCGTTTTCATAGGGGATCACCACCTCGCGCACGAAGGCTTCGACCCTGGCCCCGATCTCCACTGCGCGCTGCGTCGTCATGCTGCATTCCCCTGCTTGCCAAGCTCGGCCGGGCCGTCCATCGTGGCGTTTAATCGCGCGATTGAATTTGCGCCAGTACCGGGAGTCCTGAAATGAGCGAATACCCCCTGCCTTACGATTCGACTGACCTGACCGGCCGCGTGGCGCTGGTGACCGGGGCCTCGTCCGGCCTGGGCGCGCGCTTTGCCCGGGTGCTGGCGGCCAAGGGTGCCAAGGTGGCGCTTTGCGCCCGCCGGATCGACCGGCTTGAGGCCCTGGCGGCAGAGATCAAGGCTGCCGGCGGCGAAGCCCTGGCCGTGCAGATGGACGCAACCGACGCGGATTCGCTGATCGCCGCCGTCGCCGCGACCGAAGCCGCGTTCGGCACGGTCGATATCCTGGTCAACAATGCCGGGATGCCCGACGCGCAGCGCGCCCACAAGATGAGCGTGGAACTGATCGACCAGGTGCTGGGCGTCAACCTGCGCGGCCCCTGGATCCTGGCCTGCGAAGTGGCCCGGCGGCTGATCGCGGCCGGCAAGCCGGGGCGGATCGTCAACATCAGCTCGGTCGCGCACTTCCGCTACGATGGCGGCGGGGCGGCGCTCTATGCCGTGACCAAGACCGCGATCGCCCGGATGACCGAGGCGCTCAGCGTGGAATGGGCGCACTACAACATCAACGTCAACGCGATCGCGCCGGGCATGTTCGTTTCGGAAATGACCGACGGGATGTTCGAGCGGATGGGCGGCAACCCGGCCCAGCACCTGCCGCGCAAGCGCGTGCCGGTGCCCGAGCAGATGGATTCGACCCTGCTCTACCTCGTCGCCCCCAGCAGCGAATGCGTCACCGGCGCGACGATCCGCATCGACGACGGGCAGAGCGCCCGGACGCGGATGTAAGGGAGCCGCAACCATGCTGATAACGATCGAACGCGACGGCCCGGTTGCCGTCGTCACCATGAACCGGCCCGAAGCGATGAACGCGCTGTCGTCCGCGCTGCGCGAGGAGCTGGCGCGGGCCATGGTCGAGGTGAACGCCGATGACGCCATTCGCGCCGTGGTCCTGACCGGGGCCGGCACCCGCGCTTTCACCGCCGGGCTCGATCTGAAGGAACTCGGCACGCAGGGCCTTGGCGCGGCCAATGCCGAGGCGCCCGCCGCCAATCCGGTCAAGGCGATCGAGCAGTGCAGGAAGCCGGTGATCGGCGCGATCAACGGCGTGGCTATCACCGGCGGGTTCGAGGTCGCGCTGGCCTGCGACATCCTGATCGCATCGGAGAACGCCCGCTTTGCCGACACCCATGCGCGGGTCGGGATCATGCCGGGCTGGGGGCTGTCGCAGAAACTGTCGCGCCTGATCGGCATTTCGCGGGCCAAGGAACTGTCGCTCAGCGGCAATTTCCTCGACGCGCAGACCGCCTGCGCCTGGGGTCTGGTCAACCGGGTAGTGCCGGCCGACGAGCTGCTCCCCGCCGCAAAGAAGCTGGCCGCCGATATCGCCACGGCCGATCCGGCCATGGTCGGGGCTTACAAGGCGCTGATCGACGATGGTTTTGCCCTGCCCTTTGGCGAGGCCATGGCGCTGGAGCACCGCACCTCTTCAGCCCGCAACGCGCAGGTCAGCGGCGACGAAGTGGAAGAACGCCGCCGCGCGGTGATGGAACGGGGCCGCAGCCAGGCCGGCTAGCGATCCTGCCAGTTAGGCGGCCGCTTTTCGAAGAAGGCGGCCTTGGCCTCGGCAAAGTCGCCGGCCTGGCCCAGCATCACCTGCTGGCGGTCTTCCAGCGCGAAGGCATGCTCCATGCTGGCGGCGTCGATGTTGAGGTTGAGCGCGTCCTTGGTCAGCCGCAGCCCCATCGGGCTGGTCAGCAGCATTTCCCCGGCCAGCGCCAGCGCCTTGTCGAGCAGCTCCTCGTGCGGAACGATCTCGCTGACCAGACCGCAGGCCAGCGCCTTTTCCGCGCTCATGAACTTGCCGGTCAGCAGGTATTCGCTGGCCACCGAGCTGCCGACCAGCCGCGGCAGGAAATAGCTCGCCCCCATGTCGCAGCCGCCAAGGCCGATCCGGATATAGGCGGCATTCATGCGCAGGTCCGGCGCGGCATAGCGCACGTCTGAGGACAGCAGCAGCGAGAACCCGCCGCCACAGGCCGGCCCCTGCGCTACCGCGATGATCGGCTGGGGGCACTTGCGCATGGCCTGCATCACGGCCGCGATCATCCGCTGGGTACGCCATGACTGGCTGATCGCGCTGGCATCGGGATCGGGCGTCCACCCGGTCAGGTCCAGCCCGGCACAGAACGCCCGGCCCTCGGCCCGCAGCACGACCACCCGCACCTGGGTCCGTTCCCGCAGACCGGTGAAATAGTCGAGCAGTGCCTGGATCAGCGGCTCGTTCATGGTGTTGAGCTTGTCCGGCCGGTTCAGACTGACCACTTCCACCGCGCCGCGATTTTCGATCGTGATGACTTGCTCGCTCATGCCCTCGTCCCTGTTGTTTCGGTTTGACTCCAGTTGACCGCCAATGCCCGCCGTGGCAAGGGCCTGCGCGCACCGGGCGGGTGTAGCTCAATGGTAGAGCAGAAGCTTCCCAAGCTTACGACGAGGGTTCGATTCCCTTCACCCGCTCCATCTCCCCACACCTTGTGTCCGGATCTGACGGCCCTGCTTTGCGGCCCCGGACCCTCGATTCTTTGATGCGCTTCGCGGCAAGCCGCTACGCCGGGTGGTTCAATTCCCTTCACCCGCTCCATCTCCCCACAGTTCCGCAAGCTTGCTATGCTCCGTCGACAAGGGGGGATTGCATGACCGATTTGCTGGGGGCCTGGTCGCTGACCGAATGCGTCAACTATCGCGACGGGGAGCCGACGCCGACCTTCGGCACGCCGCCGTCCGGGCAGATCCAGTACACCGCCGATGGCCGGATGGGGGCTTTCCTGATGGATCCGGAATGGGCCGCCCGGGGTGATGCACAGGCGGACAGCTTTACCGAATTCTTCGCCTATGGCGGCACCTGGAGCCGTGAAGGCGATCTGGTGCGGCACCAGATCCTGTTCTCGTCGCAACCGGGGCGGGTCGGCACCGCATTCGAGCGGCGGATCCGGGTAATCGATGCCGATACGATCGTGCTGGAAACGATCCCCGAGGTATCGAAGTCCGGCAAGACCTATATCACCTGCCTGACCTGGCGGCGGGTTTCGGCGCTCGGTTAGGAGCGAAAAGCGGCAATCCGCCCCACCGCCTGATCAAGCACCGGATCCCGCTTGGCAAAGCACAGCCGCAGATATCCGCGTTCCGGAGCCTCGGCATAAAACGCGGAGACCGGGATCGAGGCGACACCGGCCTCGCGGATCAGGCGTTCCGCCAGCGCGGCATCGTCCGCCGGCAGGCCCGATGCGGCAAGATCCACGGTGATGAACCAGGTGCCGCTGGCGGGCAGGACGGCAATGCCCGCCAGCGTCAGCCCGTCGACCAGCCGGTCCTTCGCCGCCGCATAGCGGGCGCGGTGAGCGGCGTGCCATTCGGATCGCAGGGCAAGTGCCTCGGCCACGGCCCATTGCAGCGGGGTGGCGGTGGTGAAGGTCAGGAACTGGTGCCGCCCGGCGACGGCAGCCGCCAGCGGCGGCGCGGCGACGGCCCAGCCGACTTTCCACCCGGTCATCGAGAAGATCTTGCCGGCCGAACCGATCTTGACCGTGCGCTGCGCCAGCGAGGGGATCGCCAGGGCGGAGAGATGGCGCTCACCACCCAGCACCATGCCCTCCCACACCTCGTCGCAGACCACCCACAGGTCATGGCGCTCGGCCAGCGCGCCGATCCCCTCCAGCTCGGCGCGGGTCAGCATGGTCCCGGTGGGATTGTTGGGGGTGTTGAGCACAATTCCGCGCGTGGCGGGCCCGATCGCGGCGGCCAGATCTTCCAGTGGCAAGGACCACTGCGGCGGCTTCAGGCTGATCATCCGCGCGGTCCCGCCCGCCCATTCGACCAGCGGCAGATAGGCGTCATACAGCGGCTGGACCAGGATCACCTCGTCCCCCGGCCGGACCAGTGCCAGCAAGCTGGCGGCCAGCGCCTCGGTCGCCCCGGAGGTCACGACGATCCCGCCCGGATCGACTGTCAGCCCCTGCTGCCGGGCATAGTAACCGGCGATCGCCTCGCGCAGTTCGGGCAGGCCGCGCATCGGCGGATACTGGTTTGAGCGTTCGGCCAGCGCCCGCTGTGCCGCCGCGACCAGTTCGGCCGGCTCGTCCATTTCCGGAAAGCCCTGCCCCAGGTTGATCGCGCCAAGTTCCCGGGCAAGGCCCGACATCCGTTCGAAGATCGTGGTGCTGGCGGGGCCCGAAAGCCGTGTCGCGAGGCTGGTCATGACCCCAGCCTAGCCCGCGGCCGCTCGCGCGCCTAGTGTCCTTGCGGACGCGGCGGAAGGCCGGCGGGAACGTGGTGCGGCACCCCGAAATGGTCGGCCAGCTCCACTCCGGAATAGCCGTGGGTGAAGCTTTCCGCATCGAGCGGCAGCATCCGCCGCTCCCACTCGCCATAGATTGCCTTCAGCCGCGCGAAGTCGTCGGGCTGCAGGTCCTTGAGGTTGGCCCGCTCCAGCGGATCGGCCACCACATCGAACAGGAAACTGTTCCCGCCGATCTCCAGGTACTTGAGATTGCCCGAGCGGCAGGCCTTCTGGTCAAGGTGCTTGAAGCGCCAGCACAGCGTCCGTTCGGTCGGCGCGGCGCCGGCAAAGGCCGGGGCAAGATCGATCCCGTCGAGCGGATGGGCGATGTCGGGCTTGCCGCCGCCGGCGTTCAGCAGCGTGCCGACCCAATCCATGGTGATCGTCACCTGATCGCTGACACTGCCCGGCGCGATCCGGCCCGGCCAGCGGACCACCAGCGGCACGCGCAAGCCTCCTTCCAGCAGCTCGGTCTTCATGCCGGTGAAGGGCCAGTTGTCGGAAAAGCGCTCCCCGCCGTTGTCGCTGGTGAAGACGATGATGGTGTTGTCGGCAATCCCGGCGCGCTCCAGTGCATCCAGCACGCGGCCGATCTGCTGGTCCATCCGGACCACCATTTCGGCATAGACCGCCTGGGTCCCGCCATCGAAGTGGAAGATCGCGAAAGGATCCTTCTTGGCCGCGATCCGGGCAGACTCCGCCTGGTCGTCCGGTCCTTCCCACGGCCAGTGCGGCGCGTTGAAATGAAGGCTGAGGAAGAACGGCTTGTCACCTTTCGCCTTGTCTTCGACATAGGCCACCGCCTTGTCGCCGAGCAGGTCGGTCAGATAGCCTTCGGCCGAGGTGCGGGTATCATCGTCCCACAGGTCCGGCCCCATCGCATTGGCGTGGGTGAAGTAATCGACCGCCCCGCCGCGCATCCCCCAGAACTGGTCGTAACCGCTCTTGAGCGGGCCGTAATGGGGCAGCCGGCCCAGATGCCACTTGCCGATCAGGGCGGTGGTATAGCCCGCATCGCGCAGCAGGGATGGCAGGGTCGGGTGCTCGGGCGGCAGGCCCAGATCGCGCGCGACCAGCGGTTCTTCCAGCCCGATCGGCAGGCGGTTCTGATACCGCCCGGTCATCAGCGCTGTGCGGGTGGCCGAACAGACCGCCGAATTGGAATAGGCCTGCGTGAATTTCAGCCCTTCGGCTGCGATCCGGTCAATCGCCGGAGTGCGGTATTCGCGGCGGCCATAGCAGCTGACATCGGCATAGCCGAGATCGTCGGCCATGATGAAGATCATGTTGGGGCGGTTGGTCATGCCGGGTTTTCCAGTTGCGGGTTGGGCCAGGGCGGCCGCGCCGGTCATGGCGAGGCCTTGCAGCAGGGCGCGGCGATCAAGATCGAGCGTCATGCGACGGCAAGGTTATTCCAGGCGGCATCGAGTTCTGCCTTGCTGCCCGTGCCGAAGACATAGCGGTCCGGACGGACCAGCGCGGCCTCTGCCCCCTGCTTGTCGAGCCAGCCGCCAATCGCCCTGGCAAAGGGAGCAAGGCGCGGATCGGCCAGGTCTTCGCGGGCGATGGTCCAGTGGCCAGGTCCGAGAACGTCATCCAGCTTCGTCCCGTCCGCCGCAACGGGCTGGGGGAAATAGGCCCCCGCAGCAGGCGATCCGGCAACAATCATGCCCGACGAAATGGGCGGATAGGCTGGAGGTCCATCGGGCAGCTTGCCCAAGGCGCGGCCCACCTTGAACTTCAGGTCGCGCAGGAAAGCGCCCCACTTGCTGGTGATGCAGACGGTCTTGCCCATCATGATCGCCATGTCGATGGTGGCCCGCAGGTTTGGGGCGCGTTCCGGCTGATAGCTGTCCAGCAGGGCATCGGGCGCACCGTCCTTGATCACCGCCGCCAGCTTCCACGCCAGGTTGGCCGCATCGCGCAGGCCCGAACACATGCCCTGCCCGGCGAACGGCGGGGTCTGGTGCGCGGCATCGCCGGCCAGCAGTACCGATCCCAAGCGCCACTGGGCCGCGATCCGGGCGCGGAAGGTATAGACCGCCTTGCGTTCCAGCCGCACCGCACCCTTGACGTTCCACGGCTCCAGCAGCTTCTCGACGAAGGCATCCTCGCTGACCTGCTCGGCCGTTTCGCCCGGCAGGATCATGAATTCCCAGCGGTGCCGCCCTTCGCCCATCAGCACGCAGGTGGTGGGGCGCGCGGGATTGCAGATCTGCAGGTTGGCGGTCGGCAGCCTGGAATAGTCATCGACCAGCACATCGACCACCAGCCAGGGCTCCTCGAAATTGAGATCGTCGAACACGATTCCAGATGCTTCGCGGACCGGGCTGCGCGCGCCGTCGGCACCGACCAGATAGCGGGCGCGGACCACCTTTTCCCCCTCGGGCGTGGCGATCCGCGCAGTGATCCCTGTGCCATCGTCCTCGAACCCGCGCAGCTCCCAGCGGGTGTGGAGCTGCGCTTGCGGCAAGGCGGCCAGCGCGCCGCGCAGTTCGGCCTCGACGCTGGGCTGGTGGATCATGTTGGCGGCCGGCCAGCCGCCCGGGCCAATCTGGTCCCCACCCTCGAAACGCAGCAGCAGATCGCCTTTCGCGTTGAGGAAATCATAGCGGCTGGCCCGGCGGCTGCCGGCCATGACCGGACCGGCCACCCCGGCTTCCTGCAGGATCCGCATCCCTTCGTGGTCGATATGCGCGGCGCGCGGCAGCGGATAGATGTCCGCCTCTTTTTCGGCGACGATCACCGAGACCCCGCGCCGGGCGAGCAGCACCGCCAGAGTCACCCCGGTCGGTCCGCCCCCGGCGATCAGCACATCGCAATCGAACGCCTCGGCCATGGCATCAGCCCTCCGCCACCATGGTGCCTTCGATATGGCCCAGCTTGTCGATCTCGGTCCGCACCACGTCTCCGGCCTTCAGGAACTGGCGCGGATCCATCGCCGCGCCGATCCCGCCGGGGGTGCCGGTGAACAGGCAGTCGCCCGGCTCCAGCGTCATGCCCATCGAAAGGTGCTCGACCTGCTGCCAGACATTGAAGACCAGATGCTGCGTGTTCGAATCCTGCCGCTTTTCGCCATTGACGAAGCAGCGGATGCCAAGCGTGTGGGGATCGCCGAGTTCGTCTGCCGTGACGATCCACGGCCCCATCGGGGCATGGGTGTCAAAGCTCTTGCCGAACGACCACTGCGGGGTGGCGTGCTGGGCCATGCGCTCGGTCACGTCGTTGCCGACGCAGTAGCCGAACACGGCTGCCGAGGCATCGGCGGCGGAAATGTGCTTGCCGCCCTTGCCGATCACCGCGACCATTTCGGCCTCGTAATCGTTGGTGAAGGCGCCGCGCGCGATCTGGATCGGATCGTAGGGGCCGTTGACGCTGGTCTGGGCCTTGGTGAACCACACCTGCTTCTCGGGCGTGCCCAGCTTCGATTCCTCTATATGGTCGGCATAGTTGAGGCCGATCGCAAAGATCTTGCCCGGGCGCTGAACCGGGGCCTCCAGCTTGACCGAGGCCAGCGGCACGCCGCCGCCGGCTGCGGCCTTCGCCTCAAGCTGCGGCTTCAGGTCGTCCCAGTCCCGGATCAGGTCGATCATCGTGCCCGGCACGCCGGTGTCGATCACGGCATCGCCCACGACGATGCCGGTGCGGGTCTGGCCGCCCACGGTATAGGTACAAAGCTTCATGCGGCGGACTCCTCGGGCTTGCGGGAAAACAGGCGCTTCACGCGCAGTTGCAGGGCGGTAACGAAAGCGATCAGGCCGGGTGGCGGCGGCAGTTTGCCGGCAAACATCGGATGCGGGCTGCCCCATTGCACCGCAAGCAGCGCGCTCATCGGCATCTTCTGCGGCGGATCGGCAGCGGTGAACAGGTCGCCGTCGGTCCAGTGTTCCAGCTCGTTGCCGAACGGATCCTTCCAGTAATCGAACACCTGGCTGCCCATGATGTGCCGCCCGACACCCCAGGCGGCCTCGCGTTTCTTCGCCTTCAGGTGCTGATGACCCAGCATCAGGTCATCGAGGTTGGCCACTTCAAAGGCGGCATGGAGGATGCCGAGTTCGCCCGGCAGCTGGGCCAGGAACAGGGTGTGGTGATCGGCCGGCTTGTCGCCCCGGTCACAGCGCATGAAGGCCCCCAACGGCACGTCCTTGGCGGCCTCGACCTCGTCCGAAGTCAGGAACCCGAAGCGGTCCTTGTACCACTTCTCCGACTTGCGGAAGTCGCGCACCTTCAGCACGGCATGGCCGATCCGCTTGACGTGGGCCGGGGCGGGATCAAGCCGCACCGGCTGGCGGAAGCGCGGCTTGGCGGCGGCGGTGTTGAACGGCTGGTCGGCCGGTAGCGGCGCCGCCGCATCCTTGGCCTGCCCAGCCACCACCTCCACCGTGTAACCATCGGGATCGGTCAGGCGGACGATCTTGCCGCCGCCGGGTTCGGCCAGGTCGTCTACCGCCACGCCCTCGTGCGCGGCCAGCTTCTCCAGATCCGCGACCGTCTCGGCGCGAAAGCCAACGGCAAGGAACTTCGCCTCGCCCGGTTCGGTCACGTGGAGAAACGGCCGCCCGTCGCTGCCCTTGCCATAGAGCCGTCCGCCATCCTCGAAGGTGCGCAGGCCGAAATCGTCCAGAAATGCGCGCATGGCGGCCAAGTCTGGCGCGGCATAGCGGACGTGGGCGATATCTTCGATGCGGATCACGCTCATGGTCCGTGTCCCCTCCCGTCGATTCGTTATTGACTGAATGGTCAACTAGAATGAATTGACCATTTGGTCAAGTCCGGCAATAAGAGGGCCATGGCCAGCACCGTCCCGACCATCAATCCGCGCGCCGCCCGCACCCGTGCGGCCCTGCTCGCTGCCGGGTTCGAGCTGCTGGCCGAACGGCCGATCGATGCCATTGCGATCGACGACATCGTCGCCCGCGCGGGCGTGGCCAAGGGCAGTTTTTTCAATCACTTCACCGACAAGCAGGGCTTTGCCGTCGCAATCGGCGCAGCAGTCCGGGCCGAAGTGGAAGAGCGGGTGGGCACCGCCAATGCCGGGGTCACCGATCCCGCGCTGCGGCTGGCCGGGGGCATGCGGGTGGCGGCGGCCTTCGCGCTCGATGAGCGCAAGCAGGCGATCGTGATGCTGCGCGGGCTGGAACTGGCGACCGGCATCGACCACGACCTGAACCGCGGCATCCGTGCCGATATCGAGGCGCTGATTGCCGCCGGTCTGGCCCGGCCAGAGGCGGCGCGCAGCGGGGTGCGGTACTGGCTGGGGCTGTGCCAGATCATCCAGCTCAACGTAATCGAGCGGCGTCCGAACCGCGCCGATGCGGCCCGGCGCCTGCGCGAAATGCTGGTGCTGGGGCTGACCGGCCTGGGCGTGCCGGAACCGCGCGCCCAAGCTGTTGCAGCAGAGGTTTCGGCTGCGCTCTAGACTTCGTTCCGCAGCCTGATCGGCAGGAACAGCAGGGTCGAGAACGCCAGCAGCAGCACCGCGCCCAGCTGGATCGGTTCATAGCTTCCGAACAGGTCGAACGTGAAACCGAACAGCGTGATCCCGGCCGCCGTACCCAGCCAGCCGAACCCGTGCAGCGCGCCGAACACCGTGCCGTACTGCGCCAGATCGAACCGCCGTGCTACGAAATAGGCAAAGATATCAACCTCGGCGCCCTGCAATACTCCGATCAGGACACAGGCCAGCAGCACGGGCCAGGCAGTGCCGGTATCGAGCAGGAACAGCAGGAAACCGGTGGCGGGCAGCAAGGTCATCAACACGGCCACCCGGCGCGGATCGAACCGGTCGAGCGCGAAGCCGCCGAACAGCTTGCCGCCAAGCTGGCCGAAAGCGAACAGCGAAAGGCCGAAAGCCGCGGTCTGGGCCGACAAGCGCTCGTCCTGCACCATCGGGGAGAGCTGGCTGATGGTGCCGGAAATCGACAGCGCGGCGAGGATGTTGGCCCCGACCAGCAGCCAGAAATCGCGCTCTTTAAGGAATGGCCGCGAGGGCTCCGCGCCGAGCCCGCTGGCCAGCGGACCACGGGGGACAGTGGCCACACCGCGCGGTAACAACAGCAACACCAGGGGCATACCAACGACACACGCGATGGTGGCCAGCAGCACAAAACCCTGCCGCCAGCCCTCGGTCTCGATCACATGGTGCAGGAACGGCGGAACGATCATCGTCGCCACCGACGATCCCGCCGCAACCAGCCCCAGGGCGATGCCGCGATAGCGCCGGAAATGGGCATTGACCGGGCGGGTCAGCAGCACGGCAGTGGCCCCGCCGCCGATCAGTCCGGCGAGCGCGACGCTGAGCGCCAGGCTGGGCAGGTCATCGACCAGCCGCGACTGGCCCAGCTCGATCGCACCCAGCGCCAGGGTGGCGAAAATGAACACCGGGCGGAAGCCCAGCTTGTCGGTGATCCGCCCCAGCACCGGCGCACCGATTGCCGCAGTGATGATCAGGGCCTGGACCAGCCCGATCTCTCCACGGGAAAGGTTCAGCTCCGCCGCGATCGGCAGCAGAAACATGCTGAAGGTGAAGAACAGCAGCGAAATGCCGGTGCCGTTGGCCAGCGCCATGCTGGCGACGATCCGCCAGCCGACCCGCCATTCGCTGTCCGCAGGGGCGGGCGCCGGCCCGCTCATGCCGGGCGCGCTTGCGGCAGATCGGGCAGGCGGACCAGCAGCACCAGCACCGCGGCGACCACCAGCGCGACAATGCCCATCACCTGGGCCGGCGCATAGCTGCCGAAGGCGTCATAGATCCGCCCCATGCCCAGCATCCCGCCGACATTGCCGATCCACCCCAGCCCGGCCAGCGCGCCATAGATCGTGCCATAGCGCGCCGCATCGAACCGGCGGCCGACGAAATAGGCGAAGATGTCCAGCTCTGCCCCCTGCTGCAGCCCGATGATCGCCGCGGCGAGCAAGGCGGCCGCCACGACCCCGTGGGTTGAAAGCAGGATGACAAAGCCGATTGCCGGCATCAGGGTCAGGAAAAAGGCCACCCGGCGCGGCTCGAACAGATCGAGCAGCCAGCCGCCGACCAGCCGCCCGGCAAACTGCCCGCCGGCAAAGAATGACAGCGCCAGCGCGGCGGTTTTCGCGTCGATCCCTTCGTCGATCACCATCGGGGCCAACTGGCTGACCGTCCCTGCCGTCGCCAGGCTCATGGTAATGGTCGACATGGTCAGCAGCCAGAAATCCCGTTCCTTCAGGAAGCTGGAATCGCGCCCGCCGTCCTCGCCGGACGGCGCCGCGCCGATCCCGCTGCCGGCCCGCCCGCCGCGCGGGATCAGCAGCAGCACCGCCGGAATCCCGACCCCGACCGAGGCCGCTGCAAAGCCGACAAAACCCGCGCGCCAGCCGTGATTGTCAATCAGCCACTGGATCAACGGCGGCGAGGTCATCGAAACCAGCGCGATGCCCACCGCCATCAGGCCCAGCGCCTTGCCGCGATGCTCGCGGAAATGGGCGTTGATCGGGCGGGTCAGGACCACCGCGGTCGATCCAATGCCGAAGAACCCGGTCGCCGCGATCGACATGGCCATGTGCAGCAGGCTGCTGGCATAGGTCGCCGCCAGCAGGTGGACGCAGGCCACCACCAGAGTGCAGAATACAAAGACCCGGCGCACTCCGAACAGGTCCGCCGCCCGGCCCATCACCGGCGCGCCCAGCGCCGCGGTGACGATCAGCGCCTGGACCGAGCCGAGATCGCCCCGGCTGACGCCCAGTTCCTGCGACAGCGGCAGGATGAACATCGAAAAATTGAGGAACACCATGCCCACGCCGGTGCCCGCGGCCAGCGCCGCGCCCAGCAGGATCCGCCAGCCATCGCGGAATTCGCCCGTCAGGGCGGGCAGTGCCGGTTTCATGGGATCAGGCCGCTACCATCACGTCAGGGCCTTCATGTAGGTGCCCATGTCGAAGTAATCGCGCCAGACCCTGATCTTGCCGCCTTCCAGTTCGAACACCCCGCAGCACGGCAGATCGACCGGCTTGCCATCCTTGGTAACCGTGCGGTCGACCCGTTCGGCAATCACCACGTCCCCGCTGGAAACCAGGTGCAGCACTTCCCATTCCGTGCTGGCCCAGCCCCCGGCGAACCCGGCAATGAACTGCCGCAGCGCATCATGCCCGCTGACCGGGGACAGCGGCATGTTGTAATAGGTGCCGTCCGGCGCGAAGTAACCGACCAGTTCCTCGACATCGAGCCGCGACCAGGCGGCAATGAAGTCGCGCACCACCTGTTCGTTGGCGGACATGGTCAGTCCTCCACCGCGAAAGTGATCTCGGCATGGTCCTGCAAGCGCTGGACCAGCGCCTCGCCCAGCAGTGCGCCGGGCAGCGAGACGCCGCCTTCAGCTTTGCAATCGAGCAGGGCAATGCCGGTTTCGGCAATCATCCGGCTGGTCGAGCCATAGCCCGGATCGTAGCGGCCCTTGACCCCGTAGCGGATGGACTTGCCGTCCGGCCATTCGCCGATGAACAGCACGTCGTAAAAGCCGTTCTCGCGCTCTTCCTTGCTCGGCCCTTCGCCCGGCTTGGGCGGCTTCGCGCCAAACGGGTTCTTCAGCATTTCGGCCACGGCATGGGCGGCCTTTTCACCGATCTCGCCCGCGCTGGTCAGCATCATCTCGTCATACTTGAAGTCCGCGCCATAGGGATGGCCCAGCAGGAAATTGGTGCGATGGACATTCTTGGTGTTGATCGTGGCCATGATGAACGGCGCGGCCCACTTGCCGACGCTTTCATCGTACTCCGGCATCAGCCCCATCGGCTGCGAAGGCCCTTCAAAGCCCGGGGTCAGGCCGAACGGGCTTTGCAGGATCTTGATCAGCGACGGGTTCCTGGCCACGGCCTTCATCGTTTCGGTCAGGCTGGCCGCCGTCCCGCCGGAGAAGGTGCCCTGCATCGCCCGGACCCGGCCCTTGACGCGCGGTGCCGGGCTGCCGTGGCGGGCCTTGGCTTCCTTCTGCAGCATGAAGACGCCGAGATCGAACGGGATCGAATCAAAGCCGGATGAGAAGGCGATCCGGGCGCCCGAAGCCTTGGCGGCATCGTGGTACTTGTCGATCATCTCGCGCATCCAGCCCGGTTCGCCGCACAGGTCGGCATAGTCGGTTCCGGCCGCGACGCAGGCCTTGAGCAGCGGCTCGCCATAAAGCTGATAGGGGCCTACCGTGGTGACGACCACGCGGGTGCTTTCCGCCAGCGCCTGCATGCTTGCCGGATCGTCCGAATTGGCGACCACCAGCGGGGTATCGGCCGGCGCACCGATCAGGTCCCGCACTTCGGCCAGCTTGTCCGCGCTGCGCCCGGCCATGGCCCACTTCGGACCTTTGCCCTGGTAATGGTGGGCCAGGTATTCAGCCACCAGGCGGCCGGTGTACCCGGTCGCGCCATAGACAACGATATCGTAGGGACGGTCTGCCTTGGCAGTCATGTCAAACTCTCCTCAGGTCCCGAATCTGGCGGCGGGATTGGGGCCAGAAGGCCACAATCCGGTGGCAATGTAAAACGGGTTTCGGCGGACGTTACGGAAGGTTGAGGTTTGATCCGCTTACGCGAGGGCAGCACCGGCCCGCTCAGTTCTGGCCGCGCCAAAACAGCACTTGAAATCAGAACCGGTACTGCCGGCTGGCCAGATCGAACATGATCTCCTCGCTGCCGCCGCCGATCGCCATCACGCGGACTTCGCGGTAGATCCGTTCCACCCGGCCGCCGCGCATAAAGCTGGCCCCGCCCAGGATCTGGCAGGCTTCGCGGGCGCAGAATTCCATGGTCTGGGTCGCCTGCACTTTCAGCAGGGCAAAGTCGCCGGGAAAGGCGCAGTCGTTCAGCACGGTCCAGGCGCAGTGGTCGATCCAGGCCTGGCTGGCCTGGATCCGGCGGACCATGTCGGCCAGCTTGTGACGGATCACCTGGTTGGTGATCAGCGGCTTGCCGAAGGTTTCCCGTTGCCGCGCCCAGTCGAGCGCGTCCTCATAGCAGATCCGGGCAAAGGCCACGGCCTGCTGGCTCATCCCCAGCCGCTCGCCGTTGAAATTGCGCATGATCCCGGCAAATCCGCCGTTCTCCGGCCCGATCAGGTTTTCCGCCGGCACTTCGACATTGTCGAAATGGATCGTCGCCGTATCGCTGGCGTGCCAGCCCATCTTGGCAAGCGCCGTCCGGGTAACCCCGGGGCGGTCCAGTTCCACCAGCAGCAGCGAAATCCCGCCAAAGCCGGGTCCGCCGGTGCGGACCGCCAGGGTGATGTAATCGGCCCGCATGCCGGTGGTGATGTAGGTCTTCTCGCCGTTGACGATATAGCTGGCGCCCTTGCGTTCCGCCTTGGTGCGCAGCTGCGCCACGTCGGACCCCCCGCCCGGTTCGGTAATCCCCAGGCAGATCAGTTTCTCACCCGCCAGCACCGCCGGGGCGATCCGGCGCTGCAGTTCCGGGCTGCCCATGGCGAGGATCGGCGGCAGGCCGATCCCGTGGGTCATCAGCGAGGCGCAGATCCCGCCAGCACCGGGCCGGGCCAGTTCCTCGGTCTGGACCAGGGAGTGGAACAGGGTGAAGGCATTGCCGGTGCCGCCGAATTCCTCCGGGTAATTGAGGCCGATGATGCCGGCCTCAGCCGCCTTGCGGTGCAAGTCGCGCGGCAGCTGCCCGGCGGCTTCCCACTTGTCGACGTTGGGGGTGATTTCCTTGGCCACAAAGGCGCGGACAGTGTCGCAGACCGCCTCGTGGCTGTCGTCGTAATGTGGCGAGCGGGCGCGCCACTGATCGAACAAGGGCGCTTCCATCCGTCCTACTCCTTCAAAGCTTGGGCAGGGTCACCCCGCGCTGGCCCATGTACTTGCCGCTGCGGTCGGCATAGCTGGTCTCGCACGGCTGATCGCCCTTGAGGAACAGGAACTGGCAGGCGCCTTCGTTGGCGTAGATCTTGGCCGGAAGCGGCGTGGTGTTGGAAAATTCCAGCGTCACGTGGCCTTCCCATTCCGGCTCCAGCGGAGTGACGTTGACGATGATCCCGCAGCGGGCATAGGTGCTCTTGCCCAGGCAGATCACCAGCACATCGCGCGGGATGCGGAAATATTCGACCGTGCGGGCCAGGGCAAAGCTGTTGGGCGGGATGATGCAGCAATCGGTCTTCACATCGACGAAGCTGTCATCGGAAAAGTTCTTGGGATCGACCACCGCCGAATGGACATTGGTGAAGATCTTGAACTCGTCCGCCACCCGCGCGTCATAGCCGTAGCTGGACAGGCCATAGGAAATGCAGCCCTCGCGCTTCTGATGCTCGACGAAGGGCTCGATCATCCCGCCAAGGCGCGCCTCGTTGCGGATCCACTTGTCAGAAAGAATTGCCATGACTTGTCCCGCTTACTTCCGCAGGCCCGGCATGCCATCGCCATAGGACTGATAGGTGATGTGGCACAGCTGGGTCGACTTCGACGGGGTCGAGGCATCCAGCACCATCATGGCGAGGTTCTTGCGCTTGTCGGCATGGATTTCGGTCTTCAGCTCAAGATTGCCGAGCTTCTGGACCCGGGTGTCCGCCGGCTGGGCCAGAGTGCCGCGGATCATGGCCAGGAAGGCCGGGCAGTTGGCCGTATCCTGCGGCACGATCTTCACCACGCTGAGGCCGCCCCCGGCATTGAAGAAGAACTGCCATTCCACCGCCACGCCGTTCATCTCACCGCGGCGGCGGGCGCGGTAATCCTGTTCGAACACGCGCTGCTTTTCGGTTCCGGCAAAGGGCTCCGCCCCGGGGCCTGCCTTGGCCACGACCTTTTCGACCGGATCGCCCCAGCGGGTCTTTTCCCAGTCTGCGTTGGCGGGGGCAGCGGCCAGTACGGCGGCGCCGGCGATGGCAAGAGCAAGCGTGCGGTTCATGCCCGCCAGCATGGCCCGCCCCGCGCCGCAGGGCAAGGGTTCAGATGCGGTGGTATTCCCGGTACCAGCGCACAAAGCTGGGGACACCTTCCTCGATCGCGGTCGTCGGCGCATAGCCCAGCTCGCGGGATATCGCGCTGATGTCGGCATAGGTCTTGTGGACGTCGCCCGGCTGCATCGGCAGCATGTCCAGCTCGGCCTTCCGCCCGCAGGCTTCTTCCAGCAGTCCGATCACTTTCATCAGCTGCTCGGAGCGGCTGTTGCCGATGTTGTAGAGCGCATGCGGCTTGACGCTGCCCCCGGCCTTTTGCGCACCGTCATCGGCGGGCGGATGATCGAGGCAGGCCACTACCCCGGCGATGATGTCGTCGATATAGGTGAAATCGCGGTACATGTCGCCGTGGTTGAACACCGGGATCGGCGCTCCCGCCAGGATCGCCTGGGTGAACTTCCACATCATCATGTCTGGCCGGCCCCACGGGCCATAGACGGTGAAGAACCTGAGGCCGGTCAGCGGCAGGCGGAACAGGTGGGCGTAGGTTTCGCTCATCAGCTCGTCCGCACGCTTGGTCGCGGCATAGAGCGAGACCGGGTGGTCGGTCCGGTCCTCCACCGCAAAGGGCAGCTTGGCATTGCCGCCATAGACCGAGCTGGAGCTGGCATAGACCATGTGCTCCACCTGCCGGTGCCGCGCCAGTTCCAGCAGGTTGACGTGCCCGGCCAGATTGGACTGCACATAGGCCTGCGGGTTTTCCAGGCTGTAGCGCACCCCGGCCTGGGCGCCGAGGTGGACGATCCGGTCGATCGGCTGACCCGCCAATGCTGCATCGAGCGCGGCCATGTCCGAGAAATCGAGGTGGTGGAACGTGAACCGGTTGCCCCCGGCCCCGGCCAGCGCCGCCAGCCGGTCGCGCTTCAGGCTGACCTGGTAATAGTCGTTGAGGTTGTCGACACCCACGACGACGTCGCCGCGCGCCAGCAGATGCTGGGCAAGGGCATATCCGATGAACCCGGCCGCGCCGGTAACAAGCACACGCATGGATCGCTCCTAGGCCGACCGCTCTTATTTCATGGTTAACACTCAGGCGTTAGGGGAAATTGCATGACTGAGCCTGCCAAGATCCTCGTCGTGTTCGGCACCCGCCCCGAAGCGATCAAGCTGTTCCCCGTCGTCGCCGCGCTGCGCGACGATCCGCGCTTTACCCCGGTGGTCTGCGTGTCCGCCCAGCACCGCCAGATGCTGGACCAGGTGCTGGAAATCGCCGGGCTGACCCCCGATCACGATCTGGACCTGATGAAGCCCGATCAGACGCTCGACAGCCTGACCGCCGCGCTGCTGACCGGGCTGGGCCGGGTGATGGACGAAGTGAAACCCGTCCGGGTGATCGTGCAGGGCGATACGGCCACGGCGATGGCCGGGGCGCTGGCCGCCTATTACCGCCAGATCCCGGTCGACCATGTCGAGGCCGGCCTGCGCAGCGGCAACATCTATCACCCCTGGCCGGAGGAGGTGAACCGCAAGATCATCGGCACCATCGCCAGCCTGCACTTCGCCCCGACCGAGGTTTCGGCGGGCGCGCTCATTGCCGAACAGGTCGATCCCGCCCGCGTCCACGTGACCGGCAACACGGTGATCGACGCGCTGCACTGGGTCGGCCAACGGATCGCGGCCGATCCCTCGCTCGCCAGCGGGCTCGACGATCTCAAGGCCCGGTTCGCCGGCAAGCGGATCATCGGCGTCACCAGCCACCGGCGCGAGAATTTCGGCGGCGGGATGGAGGCGATTGCCGAAGCGATCCGCCAGATCGCCGCGCGGCCAGACGTGGCGGTGATCTTCCCGGTCCACCTCAACCCCAATGTCCGCAAGGTGATGGGCGCGGCGCTCGACGGGCTGGACAATGTCGCGCTGATCGAACCGCTCGACTATCCGCACTTCGCCCACCTGCTTTCCATCGCCGAAATCATGCTGACCGACAGCGGCGGGGTGCAGGAAGAAGCGCCCGCCCTGGGCAAGCCGGTGCTGGTGATGCGCGAGACGACCGAGCGCCCCGAAGGCGTCGCGGCCGGAACCGCGAAGCTGGTCGGCACCGAAACATCGGTTATCGTTACCGAATTGTTCAACCTTCTCGACGATAAGGCCGCTTACGAAAGCATGGCCCGGGCCCACAATCCCTTCGGGGACGGGAACTCCGCGCGCCGGATCGTGGAGCTGCTGGGTAATGAAATCGGACACTAAGCCGGACGTTTGCGTTGTAGGTCTTGGATATATCGGGCTGCCGACCGCCGCGGTCGTGGCCCGCGCGGGTTGCAGGGTTCACGGCGTCGACGTGACGCAGAGCGTGGTCGACACGATCAACCGCGGCGAAATCCATATCGAGGAAGTCGATCTCGACGGGCTGGTCCAGGGCGTGGTGGCGCGCGGCCTGCTCAAGGCCTCGACCGAGATGGCCCCGGCCGATGTCTTCATCATCGCCGTGCCGACGCCGTTCGATGCCAATCACGCGCCGGACATTTCCTATGTCCTCGCCGCCGGTGAAGCGGTTGCCAAGGTGCTCAAGGCCGGCGACTGCGTGATCCTGGAATCGACCTCGCCGGTCGGCACGACCGAAGCGCTGCGCGACCTGATCGCCGCCCGCCGCCCGGACCTGAAGTGTCCCGGCCTGACCACCGAGACGCCGGACATCGCCATCTCCTATTGCCCGGAACGCGTCCTGCCCGGCCGCATCCTGGAGGAACTGACCAACAACGACCGCTCGATCGGCGGCATCACCCCGCGCTGCGCGCGCAAGGCGCTGAGCTTCTACAAGCTGTTCGTGCGCGGGACCTGCGTGGTGACCGACAGCCGCAGCGCGGAAATGACCAAGCTGGTCGAAAACGCCTACCGCGACGTCAACATCGCCTTCGCCAACGAATTGAGCATCGTTGCCGACCGGATGGGGCTGGACGTGTGGGAAGTGATCCGGCTGGCCAACCGCCACCCGCGCGTCAACATCCTGCAGCCGGGTCCGGGCGTGGGCGGCCACTGCATCGCGGTCGACCCCTGGTTCATCGTCCACGGCGCGCCGGAGGAAACCCCGCTGATCCGCACCGCCCGCGGCGTGAACGACGGCAAGATCCACCACGTGATCGCCCGCGCAGAAGCGCTGATCGAGGCCAGCCCCGGCCAGACGGTTGCCTGCCTGGGCCTGGCCTTCAAGGCCAACATCGACGATTTCCGCGAAAGCCCGGCCCGCGCGGTCGCGGCGCGGCTGGCCCGCAAGTACGGCAGCCGGATCAAGGTGGTGGAACCCTATGCCACCGAACTGCCGCGCGAGTTCGAGGGCACGGAAGCCGAACTGATCGACATCGATACCGCGCTGGAAAGCTGCGGCGTGCTGATCGTGCTGGTCGATCACGATGCCTTCAAGGCCGTGCCGCTGGCCGAACGCATGGCCAAGGCGGTCTATGACACGCGCGGGATCTGGCTCGATCAGCCCAAGGCCGCATTGCCGCAGCGGGATCAGCTCAAACTGGCCAGCTGATCTTGCCACCCATCCGCCGCCCTGCCACGGTGCGGCGGATGAAGCCTCTGCATCTGCTTTCCGCCCTCGCCGCGCTGGCTCTGGCCGGCTGCGCCACCACGCCCGCCGCCAGCCCGCAGGATGCCTTCTGGCAGGAACTGTCGCGCCATTGCGGCAAGGCCTATGCCGGGCGGCTGGTCAGCAACGAGGCGCCCGATGCCGACATGCGCGGCGCGGCCATGGTGATGCATTTGCGCGAATGCTCCGCCAGCCGGATCGCCGTGCCGTTCCACGTCCAGCGCGCCGATGGCAGCTGGGACCGCAGCCGCACCTGGCTGATCACCCGCACGCCCGCCGGTCTGCGGCTGAAGCACGATCACCGGCACGAGGACGGCAAGCCCGACTCCATGACGCTCTACGGCGGCGATACCGCCAGCGCGGGGACTGCCGCCGCGCAGGACTTCCCGGTCGATGCGGAGAGCATTGCCATGTTCAAGGCCGAGGGGCGCACGGTTTCGATCACCAATGTCTGGCGGGTGGAAGTTGGCGAGGGCCGCTTTGCCTATCAGCTGACCCGCCAGCCACCCAACGCCCGGCTGTTCCGGGTGGAGTTCGATCTGACCCGCCCCGTCCCCGCCCCGCCCGCGCCCTGGGGGCACTAACGCGGCATTGACCTTGCGCCCCGCTCGGGCATGATGCGCCCGCAGGGCCGCGCCTTTTGCGGGGCCGAGGGGAAGCACCATGTCCGAAACCGATCTCAGCGGTCCGCCGCCGTCGATGACCCCGAACCCCAACCCGGGACCGACCCCGCCGCCCACGCCTTCGGGCCAGCCGCAGGGCGGGTTCGATTTCAACTATCCGACGATCGTTTCGCTGCTTTACCTCAGCTCGTTCCTGCTCGGCATCACTTCGCTGGTCGGCCTGGTGCTGGCCTATGTCTGGAAGGGCGAGGCCGGACGCGATCCGTGGGAGGCTTCGCACTACCAATACCTGATCAACACCTTCTGGATTGGCCTGGCCGGATCGATCATCGGTTTCCTGACCCTGATCCTGGTGGTCGGGGCCTTCATCCTGCTGGGCACCATGGCCCTGGTGGTGGTGCGCTGCGTGCTCTCGCTGATCCGCGCGCAAAAGCGTGAGCCGATGCCCAACCCCGGCACCTGGCTGGCCTGAGCCGTGGCGCTGCTGCGCCCGGCCCTGGCCTATTTCCTCCCGGTCTTCGCGCTCGGCTTCGTGCTGGGCACGGTCCGCACGCTGTGGCTGGCGCCGATGCTGGGCGATCTCGCGGCGGTCGCGGCAGAGCTGCCGGTGATGCTGCCGGCCAGCTGGCTGCTCGCCCGCCGGGTGGTGCGCCGCTACGCCATCACGGCCACCGGCGCGGCGCTGGCCATCGGCCTGATCGCCTTCGCCCTGCTGCTGCTGGCCGAGCTGGCGCTGGCCATGACCCTGGCCGGACAGACCCCGGCCGACTGGGCCGCCGGCCTGACCCGCCCGGCCGGAGCGCTGGGCCTGGCTGGACAGGCGCTGTTCGCGCTGTTGCCGGCCATGGCCCTGCGCGCCCGGCGTTAGGCTGGCGCTACTTCGCCGCCGGAGCCGCTTCGCTGGCGGGGGCGTTGGTCATCGCCGTGGTCGGCAGATCGACCGGAACGGCCGGCTCGGTCGGATTTTCGGCGACCCATTCGCTCGACGGCGCTTCGGGCTCGGGGCTCGCGGGGGCCTGCTCGGCTTCCTGCGAACCGCAGGCGGCCAGAGCGAGGGCAATGCCCAGCGGGGCAAGGGCGGCAAGACGGATCTTCATGGCAAGCATCCTTTCACTGGCTTGATGACGCCCCCTTATCGGTGATAACGAAAGCCCGGTCTGTGATCGGGATCAATCGCCGCCGCCGCCGTCATCGCCGCCATGATAGTATCCGCCGTCAGCTCCGTCGGAGCCACCCGCCGAACTGCTGCCATCGCGTTGCCGGCCGCTGCGCAGCACCAGCACCACGGCCAGCGAGACGAAGACAATGGCGATTGCGATCCACGGCGCCATGATCGACCTAGAGCCCCTGGGTGATGAACACGCGGTAGTCCGCCCCCTGGAAGCGGTGCTTGCGCGCATCCTGATAGGCATCAGAGCCATACCAGGCCCGCGCCGCGTCCATGTCCGGAAATTCGATGATCACGCAGCCGGCTGCTTCCGGCCCTTCCAGCGTCTCGATTGCGCCATAGTAGGCCAGCGGCTTGGCCGTATGCCCGCCCAGCGATCCGCCCGCCTTGCCGGCATATTCGGCCATGGCCGCCGCGTCGTGTTCGCGTTCCTTGATGAAGACGATGTAGGCGCTCATGTCCGGTAATCCTTTCCCGTTGGTTTGGCCCGATCATGCCAGCCTGCCCGCGCTTGGCAAGCGCGGCGCGGGTTAACGGTCCGGTAACTGCAAACTGCGACACTGCGCCCCCGATGGCCGAACCGGGGGCGTGCCTGCCTGCCCGGAGCCCAGCGAAAGGTCCTGCCGCCATGCAGCCGACCGACCAGAACCGCCAGCGCGCCGCCGACCGGCGCGGAGCCGACCGCCGCCAGGCGCAAGTCAGCCCCCTGCCCTTCCCCGATCGCCGCCAGGGCGACCGCCGCAGCGGCCATGACCGCCGGACCGAACCGCGCGTCTGAACGCGCCGCCGTCGGCCGGTCACTCGGTCAGTTGGGCTTCCAGTCGCTGAAGTTCCTCCTGGCCTTCCGGGGGCAGGCTGCATGAGAATTTGATCGCGTCGATCTCGCGTGAGGCGTTGGGTGCGGTCGGCCCGCTGGGCGTCCGCCCCTGCGGGTTGGAAATCAGCTGACAGTTCCAGAACCGGCCCTGGCTGGTATTGACCACGGTAAAGGACGTCCCCGGCCTCAGCGGGGTCTGGCCGAACAGCTGGGTCCGCACGCCGTTGATGCCGATCCCGCCGGTCCAGTTGACCGGCGGCTCGTCCAGTTCGACCCGGAAGCCGGCCATGCCGTCGAGGCAGATGCGCCTATGCTCGCACTTTCGCGCCAGTTCCTCCGGGATCTCGACCGTTCCGCGCAGCCAGTACAGCCCGTGATCGGGCTCTTCCGGTTTCGGCTTGGCGGGCTGGGACGACTGGGCGGCCTTGGCCGGGGCGGACTGCGGAACCGGCATGCCGCGCAGGCCCAGCGGCCCTTCGGTGGTTTGCCGCGGCGCACCGCCACGCAGCGCCACCTGCCGCGCAATCATGCAATCGAGCAGGTCGGTCACTTCGTTGCCGAACATCTGGCGGGTCTGCTCGTTGCGTGGCTGCAACTGGATCGGTGGGGCGTTGTTGATCTCGTACTGGAACTGGGCGATCCGGAACCGCATATCGCGGTCGCTGGCACCTTCGGCCCGTGCGAGGCGCATCACGGCATCATACTGCGGGCGGCAGACCGCCACGGTATCCTCGATCATCGCGGTGATCTCGGCATCGCTCGGCTGGGCCAAAGCTGCCGATCCGGTACCAAGCACGAGGGCCATCCCGGCCCAGGCGCCCCACGTAGTCATGCGTGCCATCCTGCATCCCCCATTTTCCACGCGGCCCGGTGGGGAGGTTATGGACTTTATCCGCCCCTGTCACGGCAATCCGCGCGGGAAGCCCGGGGCCTGCCTTAACCCTTTGGCGACCGGGCCGGAGCGATAAGGCGGCATGGCCCGCCCGACCAGCAAATCACCCTCCCGCCAGTCCGGCAAGGTCGTGCCGTTCCGCCGTCCGGCAAAGCCGACGGCGCAAGGCACGGGGCGCGGGTTTGCGGTGCTGCTGGTGGCCCTGCCGCTCGCCGCCTTTGCCGCGGTGTTCTTCTGGCAGGGGCCGCCACAGGTGAGCGCGCAGGGCCTGCTGGGGGCGGCGAGCCTGTCCACCGACCGCGAAAGCGCGCGGTTCGCCCCCTGCGACGGCCCGGTGCGGGTGACCTGCGTGGTCGATGGCGACACGATCTGGTACGAAGGCACCAAGATCCGCATCGCCGATATCAACGCGCCGGAACTGTCCGATCCGCAGTGCGCCAGCGAAGCCGCCCTCGCCCGCCGCAGCGCCCAGCGCCTCACCGCGCTGCTCAACGCCGGCCCGTTCACGCTGGAGGATACGGGCCGCAGCGAGGACAAATACGGCCGCGCCCTGAAAGTCATCACCCGCGACGGCGAAAGCCTGGGCGATCAGCTGGTTGCCGAAGGACTGGCCGAAGAATGGCGCGGGCGGCGGCGGGATTGGTGTTGAGGGGGCCCTACTTCCGCTCGAATCGGACGCGCTTGGAACCAGCGATGAGGAAAGTGTTGTAGGGCGTATCCCGCATGGCAGACCTGACCGGTCCGTTGCCATCAACGACATTGGCCCAGTATTGCGGACGCAAAGCGCTCGGGCGAAGCTTTTCGCCGATCAAGGCCTCGATCTTGTGGAAGGGCAGTTCGAACTCTCGCAAGGTCTGCTGCCTGCAATAGTCTGCCAATAAATCGAACTTTGCCATTGCACAGTCTCCTCGCTGCACAGAAGCTTCCATCTGAAGGAAGGAGCTTATCATGCGCAAGCCAAAATCCGTTCAAGCGTTGACCGATCTTGGCCGGGTGCGGCTATCGAAGAGCTTTTTCATGCGTGACATGCTCCATTCGGAGATCGCGGCGGTGCACGGACTGCTCAATGTGCCGGATGACCCCGATTTGGCGATCGCGGCGGGGACGCGCCTCTGCGAAGAGCTGCTTGAGCCGATCCAGGATCGCTGGGGCCGGATCGCGATCCGCTCGGCCTATCGCAGCCGCGAAGTGAATGGCTTTGGCAACAAAATGCAGCGCGAAGGCAAGGCAGGCTACACCTGCGCCTCGAACGAGGCCAATGCCGCCCGCCACATCTGGGACATGCGCGATGCCGCCGGCCACATGGGCGCCACCGCCTGCATTGTCGTCCCCACCTTCTGGGACGCGCACCACGCTGAAGGCGACTGGCAAATCCTGGCCCGCTGGATCACGGAGAACCTGCCCTATTCGGAGCTGGATTTCTTCCCGACCTACTGGGCGGTCAACGTCAGCTGGCACGAGGTGCCGAAGCGGGCCGTCTCAAGCTATGCCGTACCGAAGGGGAAGTGGGTGGGGTGAGTTTGGGGGTTAAGTAAACTGTCACCGTAACCCCTGACTTACGAAAGGACTGGTGCGGCGTAATGCCAAAGCGGAAAAAGACGGAAAGTGCGAAATCGCAAGGAATGCGGTTTATCGCGGAGGCCGAAAAGCTAACCGCCGCTGGCGCACTAAACCCCACAGACGCAAATGACGCCATAGAAAGCATATTGGCAAGTGGCGCGCGAAAACCGCTCAAATCTGAGGATTCAAGCAAAAAATCGTAGACATTCGCAATGAAAACTAATATGCCTGTGTGACGCTAAGATGGTAACATCCCGGCGCCACACAGGCCTTAGTTTCTCCTAAGCTCTGTGTGCCACACAGCTCTATTTCCCTCCTTTCTTAGTCGTTTGGTGGGGTTTGGGCGAAATGGACAACCCGTTGAAAAAGCGGCTGTCCGGCGGATGGTGCGGAGGTGGTGGGATTCGAACCCACGGGGGACGGCTCTGAGGTGACCCCGTCGGATTTTGAGTCCGATGCAATAAACCGCTCTGCCACACCTCCCACGTGAGGCCCTCCCGTTTGCGCGGGAGGGCCTTCGTGTTTCATGGCTTCACTTACCATGGCGATAAGCTTGGCCGTCATATGATAAAGATCGTCCGCAAGTAGCTCCAGCGTGCCGTGCTCGATATTGGTCTGGAACAAACGGCGCAGTTCAGAGGGGCGGACATCACGGCCCTCTAACGTCTTTACAACCTGGATAGCATCTTCAATACGGAAGTCTGCGCCATAGATCAGATAAATCGACCCAAAGTTTAGACGCCAACGCTTTGAAATAGAACCGGCCGGTTTCCCCTTACTACCTGCCCGTCGGACGGACTCTCCGATGGCCGTTGCATTGGTTTTGACCAAAGACCGCCCGGTAGCCTCCACGACCACTGGCTTGCCCTCAAGCTGATCCGCAGCGCGATCATAAGTGTCGGCGCGAGCATAATACTCGTCGCCAACCTTACGCTCAGCAATGGCCTTCGCCCGAAGCTGGCTGATAAGAGATGAATCGTTTGCCATTCGCCATTAATGCCATAACCCCGCCGCCGACGCAAACAATAATCACCGCACTTCAACCAACATGCGCAAAATGGCGTGGATATCAATTTCAGGCAGCGGGCAGGCCAAAATGACTCTGGGTATGTCAAGTATAATAACGCCAAACTTATCCCCTCACTCCGCCGCGTTCACTCCGAACAGCCCCGGCTCGCTCGCCTCGTCGCCCGCTTCGTTGGCGGCGCTGACTTCGGCCTTGGCTTTCTGGCGGGCGTCGAAGCTGGACCAGACGTCGTTCCAGTTGCCCTTGGTCGCGGCCTTCGAATATTCCGTCGCGCGGGTTTCGAAGAAGTTGGCGTGTTCCACCCCGTTGAGCAGCGGGGCGAGCCAGGGCAGGGGGTGGTCCTCGATCATGTAGATCGCGGGCAGGCCCAGCTGGCCCAGGCGCCAGTCGGCGATGTAGCGGATGTAGCGCTTGATTTCCTTGGGGCTCATCCCCGGGACCGGGCCCATTTCAAAGGCCAGGTCGATGAAGGCATCTTCCAGCCGCACGGTCTTCTGGCAGCAATCGATGATGTCTTCCTTGACCGCCTTGGTCAGGCACTGCCGTTCCGCGCAGAAGGCGTGGAACAGGCGGGTGATGCCTTCGCAGTGGAGCGATTCATCGCGGACCGACCAGCTGACGATCTGGCCCATGCCCTTCATCTTGTTGAAGCGCGGGAAGTTCATCAGCATGGCGAAGCTGGCGAACAGCTGCATCCCTTCGGTAAAGCCGCCGAACATGGCCAGCGTGCGGGCGATATCCTCGTCGCTGTCGACCCCGAAGGTGTGCATGTAGCTGCACTTGTCGGCCATTTCCTGGTATTCGAGGAAGGCGCTGTATTCCGTCTCCGGCATCCCGATCGTGTCGAGCAGGTGCGAATAGGCGGCGATGTGGACCGTTTCCATGTTGGAGAAGGCGGCCAGCATCATCTTCACTTCGGTCGGCTTGAACACCCGGCCGTAATGTTCGTGATAGCAGTTCTGCACCTCGACATCGGCCTGGGTGAAGAAGCGGAAGATCTGGGTCAGCAGGTTCTTCTCATGCTCCGACAGTTTCTGCGCCCAGTCGCGGCAGTCCTCGCCCAGCGGCACTTCCTCCGGCATCCAGTGGACCTGCTGCTGGCGCTTCCAGTACTCGTAAGCCCACGGATATTCGAACGGCTTGTAGGTCTTGCGGGCTTCGAGAAGAGACATGGAATGGGTGTCCTGGATTGAAGTCTGTGAAGGAGGGAGCGCCGGGCCGCCTTACTGGCAGCTCAGGCACTCCTCGTAATCGGTCTGGCCGCCGGCGCTGAGTTCGATCTTGGGGGCATCGACGGTGTTGTCCGCCTCCACCCCGCCGGCAAAGCCGGCGCGCTGGACCGACTTGGAGCGCAGGTAATAGAGGCTCTTGATGCCCTTTTCCCAGGCCTGGAAGTGCAGCATGGCCAGGTCCCACTTGTCGACATCGGCCGGGATGTAGAGGTTCAGCGACTGGGCCTGGTCGATATAGGGGGTGCGGTCGGCCGCGAATTCGAGCAGCCAGCGCTGGTCGATTTCGAAGCTGGTCTTGAACACGTCCTTTTCCTCCTGGCTGAGGAAATCGAGGTGCTGGACCGAGCCGCCATGCTCGAGGATCGAGTTCCAGACGTTGGTCGAATCCTTGCTCTTCGAAGCGAGCAGCGCCTTGAGGTAGGGGTTTTCGACCACGAAGGAACCCGACAAGGTCTTGTGGGTGTAGATGTTGGCCGGGATCGGCTCGATGCAGGCCGAAGTGCCGCCGCAGATGATGCTGATCGACGCGGTCGGCGCGATCGCCATCTTGCAGCTGAAGCGCTGCATCACGCCCATGTCGGCGGCATCCGGGCAGGCGCCCCGTTCCTGCGCCAGCAGCAGCGAAGCCTCGTCCGCCTTGGCGGCGATGTGCTTGAACATCTTGAGGTTCCAGGCCTTGGCCATGGCGCTTTCAAAGGCGATGTTCTTTTTCTGCAGGAACGAGTGGAAGCCCATCACGCCCATGCCGACGCTGCGTTCGCGCATGGCGGAATACTTGGCGCGCGCCATCTCGTCCGGGGCGCGGTCGATATAGTCCTGCAGGACGTTGTCGAGGAAGCGCAGCACGTCCTCGACGAAGCGGTCGTCCTTGTTCCACTCGTCCCAGGTTTCCAGGTTGAGCGAGGACAGGCAGCACACCGCGGTGCGATCGTTGCCGAGGTGGTCGACCCCGGTCGGCAGGGTGATTTCCGAGCAGAGGTTGGAGGTGGAAACCTTCAGCCCCAGATCGCGGTGATGCTTGGGCATCATCCGGTTCACCGTATCGGAGAAGACGATGTAGGGCTCACCCGTGGCAAGGCGGGTTTCGACCAGCTTCTGGAACAGGCTGCGGGCATCGACCCGGCCGCGCTCCGACCCGTCCTTGGGGCTGCGCAGGACGAATTCATCGCCGTTGCGGACCGCTTCCATGAACTCGTCCGAGACCAGCACGCCGTGGTGCAGGTTGAGCGCCTTGCGGTTGAAATCGCCCGAGGGCTTGCGGATTTCGAGGAACTCCTCGATCTCCGGGTGCGAGATGTCGAGATAGCAGGCGGCCGAACCGCGGCGCAGCGAGCCCTGCGAAATGGCGAGCGTCAGGCTGTCCATCACCCGGACGAAGGGGATGATCCCGCTGGTCTTGCCATTGAGGCCGACCGGCTCGCCGATCCCGCGGACATTGCCCCAATAGGTGCCGATCCCGCCGCCGCGCGAGGCGAGCCAGACGTTCTCGTTCCAGGTGCCGACGATGCCTTCCAGGCTGTCCGACACGGAATTGAGGTAGCACGAAATCGGCAGGCCGCGGTTGGTGCCGCCGTTCGACAGCACTGGCGTCGCCGGCATGAACCACAGCTTCGAAATGTAATCGTAAAGCCGCTGGGCGTGGTCCTGATCATCGGCATAGGCCGCCGCGACGCGGGCGAACAGGTCCTGATAGCGCTCCCCGGGCAGGAGGTAGCGATCGTCCAGCGTGTCCTTGCCGAAATCGGTCAGCAGGGCGTCGCGCGAGGTATCGACCTCGATCGCGAAGCGGCGCTCGTGAATCGCCTTGCTGTCATCCGCCTTGGGCGCGGCCGCTGCCGCCAGCGCCCCGGCCAGCGCCTGGGCGCCCATCTGTTCGACCCCCATCTGTTCGATCAGCGCTTCGCTGCCGATATCGTTCTTGTCTGCCATGCCCACCGCCGGGGCCGCGGCCCCGTCCTTCACATCTGCCGGAGCCTTTGCCGCCGGCGCCGTGTCCGGGGTGGTACCTTCAACCAGCGTCGCCTCTACTTCGGCCATGCTCGGCTCATCTCCGTTCCTGAAATCCACTGCTTGCCCCTGTCGTTCAAACGGCCCCGGCGCGCCTTGCGGCGCCCCCTGAAAAATTCTTGTCCGTTCGAATCGGCGGGCAGAGCCCAGCTTAGGCGAACGGGCGGAACAAAACGAGAAAAACTTATCCCGGTTTCATCCCCAGCCCGGCTGCTGTGAGGCACCCTTTCAAGCCTGACTCCGCCCCCGTTGCGCGAACCGCGCGCCTGGGACTGAATCTAGGTCTAGTAGGTCCCCCCACAAGCCGGACCACTATCCATAGTGCCGTTTCCTGAATCGGGTGCAAGAGGGTAAATCGCGGTTAACCCCATGCTGTGGGTAAGTTCCGGCCCGGCGAGTCATGGCGCGGTGCAGCGACGCGCGGGAAATCCGTCACTGGCATGGCGCGCAAGAGTCAAAATCGATTCCCAAAAAAAATTTAGCCGCGCACAGGCCCGTCCGGGGCGTTGACAAGGATAGAATCGGACCCGGAAATCTTGTTGCGCAAACCGGACTCAATCGCGCAATCGCCAAGTGCTTGAACCGGCTAACACAGTTCCTACCTAGAGCGGTGAATCGGCAAATCGCCGCAAGGAGTCCGCCCTGCCATGTTCAACCTGATCGGCGCCCTGATCACCGGCCTTGTCGTTGGCGCACTGGCCCGCTTCTTCTATCCCGGCGCGGTCGAGATGGGCTGGGGCCTGACCAGCCTGCTCGGCGTGGGCGGGGCGCTGGTGGTCGGGCTGTTTTCCAGCTGGTCGACCGGCGAAGGCGTGCGCGAAGGGATGAGCCGGGCCGGCTGCCTCGGCTCGGTGCTGGGCGCGATGCTGCTGATCTGGCTGGGCCGGATGCTGGGTTGGGGGATTTAGTCCGCTACCGCGCGTGGGCGGTTTCACCGCCAGCCTTGTCATCCCCGCGCAGGCGGGGATGCCACGGTTGAAGACAAAATTGCCGCCTTGGCGCCGCTACCGCGCGTGGGCGGCGATTGCCGCGGCGATCTCGTCGACCAGTTCCAGCGGCAGGTCGTGGCCCATGCCGGGGATCTCGTGCAGCTTCGCCCCAGGGATCGCCCTGGCCGTATCGCGCCCGCCCTCTACCGGGACCAGCGGATCGTCGGTGCCGTGGATCACCAGGGTCGGCGCGGTCACTTTCTTCAGCCGTTTGCGCCGGTCGCCATCGTCCATGATCGCGGCGATCTGGCGGGCCGGGCCTTCGGGATAGAAACTGCGGTGAAAATCGCGGGCGATGCGTTCGCGCAGGCGGTCTTCGGGAGTCGGATAGGCCGGGCTGCCGATGGCGCGGGCCACGCGGATGCCGATCGGGATCACATCGTCGAGCGTGGCATTGGCCGGAGCGCGGTCGAGCAGGGCGTTCATCGCCTCGGGCCGGGGCCGGGGCAGGCGCGGGTTGCCGGTGGTGGAAAAGATCGAGGTCAAGGTGCGCACCCGCGGGGCGTGTTCGATCGCCATCAGCTGCGCGATCATCCCGCCCATCGATCCGCCGACCACGTGGGCGCTGTCGATCCCCAGGGCATCCAGCAGGCCGGCGGCGTCTGCCGCCATGTCGGACAGGCGGTAGGGCAGCCTGGTGCGGATGCCGAACATCC
Source organism: Sphingomonadales bacterium (assembly GCA_017302615.1). Lineage (GTDB taxonomy): Bacteria > Pseudomonadota > Alphaproteobacteria > Sphingomonadales > Sphingomonadaceae > Novosphingobium. Next base: position 33,705 of record JAFLDB010000011.1, on the reverse strand, counting down.
GCAGCAGGGCCACCTTGCGGAAATTGGGAATGCCGGCGTGGCCGAACTTTTCCGACAGGCCGATATCCCGGTTATCGTGCCGGATCACGTAATAGCCATGCCCGACCAGCGCCTCGACCAGCTCGATCGGCCACAGCGTCAGCTGCGCGCCCAGCCCCATGACCAGCAGCAGCGGCGGATCGGAGGGATTGCCATGGGTTTCGTACTCGATCGAAATGCCGTTGGCGGTGATCTGCGGCATGGGTCCTCCCGGTGGTTCTGGTTTGCCGGGAAGGATTAATCGTTTTGTCGGGTGCGGCAAGGACATCCGTCCTTGCCTGGCAACACCGTTAGGCGGAAACGAATCCCCCTCAATCGTCCTTGCCGGCGCGCCAGCCGTATTCGCCGCGTTCGTGGATGATGTTGGCGCGGCCGACGATCAGGTCATCGACCAGGCCGATCCGTTTCACGTCCTTGTCGCGGTAGGGCAGTGAATGGAGGACATAGCGCATGGCATTGAGCCGGGCGCGCTTCTTGTCGTCGCTCTTGATCACGGTCCACGGGCTGTCGGCGGTGTCGGTGGCGAAGAACATCGCTTCCTTGGCGCGGGTGTAATCGTCCCACTTGTCGAGGCTGGCGAGATCGACCGGCGACAGCTTCCATTGCTTGAGCGGGTGAACCTTGCGTTCCTTGAAGCGGCGGCGCTGTTCCTCGCGGCTGACCGAGAACCAGAACTTGATGAGGTGGATGCCCGAGCGGACCAGGTTGCGCTCGAACTCCGGCGCCTGGCGCAGGAACTCCTTGTATTCCTCGTCGGTGCAGAAGCCCATCACCCGCTCCACCCCGGCGCGGTTGTACCACGAACGGTCGAACAGCACGATTTCGCCCTTGGTCGGCAGATGCTCGACATAGCGCTGGAAATACCACTGGCCGCGTTCGACCTCGCTGGGCTTTTCCAGTGCGACCACGCGCGCGCCGCGCGGGTTGAGGTGTTCCATCATCCGCTTGATCGTGCCGCCCTTGCCGGCCGCGTCGCGCCCTTCGAACAGGATGACGATCCGCTCGCCGTTTTCCTTGGCCCATTGCTGCAGCTTCAAGAGCTCGGTCTGGAGCACGAACTTCTCGCGCTCGTAGTCCTTGCGCAGCATCTTGTACTTGTAGGGATAGCCGCCCTTGCGCCAGTCATCGGCCAGTTCGTCGCTGGTCTTGCGCGGGGTGCCGCCGGGCTTGGGCAGGCCCAGGTAATCGCGCATCCGCGCCGCATCGTCGGGCGAGGCCCCGGAAATGATCGCCTCGATCCCTTCGGCACCGGACTTGCCGGCCACTTCGCTGAGCGCGGCCTCTTCCGCTTCCAGCGCGGCGGCGGCGCGTTCGGCGGCAAGGCCCTGTTCGACCGGCGTCGAAGCAGCGGCGCGGCGGCGCGGACGGGCGGGCGCGGTGGCGGTCTTGCGGGCCGGACGGGCGGGCGGCTTGGCGGTCATTCAGATCTACTCCCTTGGTTCCCGGCCGCAAGGATAGCAGCCGGGGCTTGCCGATTGGTTAGCCGGCAAGCGAGGGATTGGCTGGGCTGTTTCCGACTCTTGCCGCTTGACCGGAATGTCCTGCCGCACGGCGGCCAAGTCAAACGGATAGCCGGCACCGGCTGTTGCATTCCATGCAACCAGGCGGATCGGATCAGGAAGCTGGCGGGGGTGGCGGAGCGGGTTCGTCGCGTTCGCGGATCATGCTGGCCCGGCCGACCAGCAGCGGATCGACCTGGCCGATCACGGCGGGGTCCTTGCCGGCATAGTCGAACGCGCTCAGCACGAAACGCATGGCATTGAGCCGGGCGCGCTTCTTGTCGTCGCTCTTGATCACGATCCACGGGCAGCGGTCGGTATCGGTGGCAGCGAACATCGCGTCCTTGGCGCGGGTGTAATCGTCCCACTTGTCGAGGCTGGCGAGGTCCATCGGCGAGAGCTTCCACTGCTTGAGCGGGTGGACCTTGCGTTCGGTAAAGCGGCGCAGCTGTTCCTCGCGGCTGACCGAGAACCAGAACTTGAACAGGTGGATGCCGCCGCGCACCAGGTTGCGTTCAAACTCCGGCGCCTCGCGCAGGAAATCGGCATATTCCTCGGCCGTGCAGAACCCCATGACCTGTTCCACACCGGCCCGGTTGTACCAGCTGCGGTCGAACAGCACGATTTCACCCTTGGTCGGCAGGTGGGCGGCATAGCGCTGGAAGTACCACTGCCCGCGCTCCACATCGTTGGGCTTTTCCAGCGCCACCACCCGCGCCCCGCGCGGATTGAGATGTTCCATGAAGCGCTTGATCGTGCCGCCCTTGCCGGCCGCGTCGCGCCCTTCGAACAGGATCACCAGCCGCGTGCCGGTATCCTTGATCCAGGTCTGCAGTTTCAGCAATTCGGCCTGGAGCAGGAACTTCTCCCGCTCATAGTCCTTGCGCAGCATCTTGTACTTGTAGGGATAGCTGCCCTGCTTCCACCCGGGGGCCAGCTCGTTGCTGGTCTGGCGCAGCGGGATCGACTGGGCGGGCATGCCCAGCAGTTCGCGCATCCGGGCGGCATCATCGGGCGCGGAGCCCTCGATCAGGGCCTCGATTTCTTCCCAGCGGCCGCGCGCGGCCAGCGTCTCGATCGCGGTGACGGCAGCCTGCTGGGCGGCAACCACCCGTTCGGCGGCCACTTCCTGCCCCAGCGCCCGCAAGGGCAGCCCCCCGGCCTCGTCTTCGTTATCGTGATCCATCGCTTGGCCGCGACGCTGGGGGGGAAATGTTACAGTTTGATTTCACGCCTGCGCTTTCCGCCTAAGGCACCAGCAGCGTGTCCCTCGCATCCGGCAGGGTCGCGGGATAGTCCAGCGTGTAATGCAGCCCGCGGCTTTCGTGCCGGACCAGCGCCGAACGGACGATCAGTTCGGCCGATTGCAGCAGGTTCCTGAGCTCGATCAGGTCGGTCGAGACGCGGAAGTGGGCGTAGTATTCGTCCACTTCATCGGTCATCATCTGGATCCGGTGCTTGGCCCGCTCCAGCCGCTTGGTGGTGCGCACGATCCCCACATAGTTCCACATGAACCGGCGGATTTCGGTCCAGTTCTGCTTGATCACCACTTCCTCGTCGCTGTCGGTGACGCGGCTTTCGTCCCAGGCGCGGACCGGCGGCGGAGCATCGAAACCGTCCCACCGCGCGAGGATGTCGGCCGCCGCCGCCTCGCCGAAGACGAAGCATTCCAGCAGGCTGTTGGAAGCGAGGCGGTTGGCGCCGTGCAGCCCGCTTTCGGTGCATTCTCCGGCGGCATAGAGGCCGGGCAGGTCGGTCCGGCCGGCGAGGTCGATCACGATCCCGCCGCAGGTGTAGTGCTGGGCGGGGACCACCGGGATCGGCTGGCGGGTCATGTCGATGCCCAGCCCCAGCAGCTTTTCGTGGATGTTGGGGAAATGTTCGCGCACGAAATCGGGGGCCATGTGGCTGATGTCGAGGTGGACGTAATCGAGCCCGAAGCGCTTGATCTCGGAATCGATCGCGCGGGCGACGACATCGCGCGGGGCCAGTTCCAGCCGCTCGGGATCGTAGAATTCCATGAACCGCTTGCCGGTGCGCGGATTGATCAGGTGCCCGCCCTCGCCGCGCACCGCCTCGGTAATCAGGAAGTTTTTGACCTCCAGATTGTAAAGGCAGGTCGGGTGGAACTGCATCATTTCCATGTTGCCGACCCGGCAGCCGGCGCGCCAGGCCATGGCGATGCCGTCCCCGGTCGCGCCGCGCGGAGCGGTGCTGAACTGATAGACCCGGCCCGCCCCGCCGGTGGCCAGCACGGTGGCGCGGGCGGTATGGGCCTCGACCTTGCCGGTCTGTTCATTGAGGGCATAGACCCCCCAGACCCGGCCCGACCCGGAATAGCGTTCCTCGTGCCGTCCGGTGATAAGGTCGATGCAGGCCCGGTGCGGCAGCAGGGTGATGTTGGGATGGTCCCCGGCCGCCTTCAGCAGCGCGGCCTGGACTGCCCAGCCGGTGGCATCGGCGACATGGACGATACGGCGGTGGCTGTGCCCGCCCTCGCGCGTCAGGTGCAGATGCTCGCCATCCGTGTTGAACGGCACGCCCAGCTGAACCAGCCGGTCGATCGCGTGGGGGGCGCGCTCGATCACGTACTCGACCGTTTCCAGTCGGTTTAGCCCGGCCCCGGCGACCATGGTATCGCGGATGTGATCCTCGAACGTATCGCCGGCATCGAGCACGGCGGCGATTCCGCCCTGGGCCCAGGCGGTCGACCCGCCGGTCAGTTCACCCTTGGCCAGGACCAGGACCCGGACCTTGTCGGCCAGGGCCAGCGCCGCAGTCAGCCCGGCCGCGCCGGATCCGACGATGATCACATCATGCTGCTGGGCTGCGGTCTGGTTCATCGCCTTCCTTTGCCGCTGCACGCGGCGCGGGGCAAGCGGACTGTAACAGGCTTGCCGCGAATCGCAGATAAGGTATTGTCCCGGGCCTGGGAGAGGGCTGAACTCGGTTCTCGGGGGTTAAGTGCACAGCATGGCTTTATGGCCGTATGGAATACCCAGTCCCAATTGCCTGTTTGACCGCCACCGCCCCAATCGCCGCGAGGTGAAATGGGATGGTCAGGACTATCTCGGCACCTGCAAATACTGCGGAAAGCCCGTGAAGAAACGCCATCACCAGGGGTTGTGGCGGCGCGATCCCGACCGCGCGGGATAAGCGCGATCAGGCCGCGGCCTGGCTGGTCAGGCTGACGAACACGTCTTCCAGATCGGCCTCGCGGGTGGTCACGTCGACAATGGCAAAGCCCATGCCCTGGACCAGGGCCAACACTTCCCCGGCGTTGGTCTTGTCCTTGTCATAGGTGATTTCCAGGGTGTGCTCCCCGGCGCGCTCGCACTTCAGGAACGCGGGGTGGGCCGGGCAGGTGCCGACCTCCTTGTCGACCGTCACCACCACGACCTTTTCCCGCGCCATTTCCACCAGTTCGCGGGTCGGCTTGTTGGCGATCAGCTGGCCGTGGTTGATGATTGCGATCCGGTCGCACAGCTCTTCGGCCTCTTCCAGATAGTGCGTGGTCAGCACCACCGTCACCCCGCCGGCGTTGAGTTCACCGACCAGGTCCCACAGCTGGCGGCGCAGTTCGACGTCGACCCCGGCGGTCGGCTCGTCCAGCACGATCACCGGCGGGGCGTGGACCAGTGCCTTGGCGATCAGCAGGCGGCGCTTCATCCCGCCGGACAGCGTGCGGGCATAGGCATTGTGCTTGTCGGCCAGATGGACCTGCCCGAGCAGTTCCATCGACCGCCGCGCGGCCTTGGGAACGCCATAGAGCCCGGCCTGGTTCTCCAGCACTTCGAACGGCGTGAAGAATGGATCGAACACCACTTCCTGCGGGACGATGCCGATCGAACGCTTGGCGTTTCGGCTGTCCGCATCAATGTCGAAACCCCAGATTTCCGCGGTTCCGCTGGTCTTCATCACCAGCCCGGCCAGAATGTTGATCAGCGTCGACTTGCCCGCCCCGTTGGGGCCGAGCAGACCGAATATCTGGCCCTGCGGCACGTCGAAGCTGACCCCCTTGAGGGCGTGCTTGGCCGGGGCCGACCCGGCGGGAGCATAGACCTTGGCAAGGTCGCGGATGCGGATGGCGGCAGGGGTTTCCATGCCACCCGCTTAGCGGCAGGGCCAAGGGTGCGTAAAGCCCCCAGTCGCGCGCCGCCCTTCGGCTGGTAAAGGCCGATCCCTACCGGTCTGTTAACCATGTTGCTGCAAGGTCCCTTCATCGCTTGATGGCTAGGCCATGCGGTATGAATTGGGGGACCCTTGCCAGCAGCGCACCCGCATGGTGCCTGCGCCGCGCCGCGACAGCGGTGCTGGCGGCATTCCCGCTTGCCCTGATTTCCGCGCCGGCTCAGGCCCAGACGGTTACGTCCAACGCAGTTGCCCAGGCGGTGATCGTGGAGCCGGCCAGCCTGGTCAAAGTCCGGGACCTCGACTTCGGCGGCATCGCCGCACAGCCGACTGCGGGCACCGTTACCGTCAATCCCAACACCGGGGCCTGCACCGCGACCGGCGGGGTGATCTCGGTCGGCAACTGCGGCTATGCGGAATTCGGCGGACAGGGCGTGCGGCGGATGCGGATGCGCATCACCCTGCCGACCACCATCACCCTGACCGGCCCCGGCGGCGCGACGATGACCGCCAACACCTTCACCCTGGGCCTTGCCCCGGACATCGTCCAGGTGCCCAGCCCCGGCAACAGCCCGCCGCGTTACGAGATCGCCTCGAACAGCGGCATCTTCACTTTCCGGGTCGGCGCGCGGCTCAATGTCGGGACCAACCAGCCCCCCGGCGTGTACAACGGCAATTTCGTCGTCACCGTCCAGTACCAGTAGGCTGGAAATGCCCGCGCGGCGCTGCTAAGGGCACCGGCCATGAGCACGCAGCCCGAAACCACTTTCGTCACCACCACCCGCGTTTCCTGCGACGGCGCATCGGATATCCGGGGCGGCGCGGCGTTGGGCCACCCGCGCGTCTGGCTGGAAATCGACGAGCGCGGCTATGCCGAATGCGGCTATTGCGACAAGCGCTTCGTGCTGAAGGGCGGCCCGGCCGACAGCAAGGCGGCCTAGCCATTCGCGGACCAGCCCCTATATCGGGGGCATGACCGCCACCGATCCCCGTTCGCTGCTCTATCGCCAGCTCGATCCCGCCCGCGCCCAGGCGCTGACTGCCCAGGCCCTGTCGGCCTGCGACGATGGCGAGCTGTACCTGCAATTCATCGCCAGCGAGACTTTCGCCTTTGATGACGGCCGCCTGAAAACCGCCGACTATTCGCGCGATGCCGGGTTCGGCCTGCGCGGCGTTTCGGGCGAGATGACCGGCTTTGCCCACGCCAACGAGATCAGCGAGGAAGCGATCCGCCGCGCCGGGGAAACGCTGGCCTTGCTCGATCCGGCCAAGGGCCAGCCCGCCCCGCCGCCGCGCCGGAACAACCGCCACCTCTATACCGATGCCTCGCCGCTCGATGCCCTGCCTTTCGCGCAGAAGGTGAAGCTGCTGGAAACGATCGACGCCGCCGCCCGCGCGCGCGATCCGCGCGTGGTGCAGGTTTCGGCCAGTCTGGCGGCCAGCTGGTCGGTGGTGGAAATCGTCCGCGCCGACGGTTTTGTCGCCACCGACGTGCGCCCGCTGGTGCGGCTCAACGTCAGCATTGTCGCCGAACAGGACGGACGGCGCGAAACCGGCAGCTTCGGGATTGGCGGCCGGCGGCTTTATGACGACCTGTTCGAACCCGCCACCTGGAACCGCGCGATCGATACCGCGCTGGCCCAGGCTCTGACCAATCTGGAAAGCGTCCCCGCCCCGGCCGGGGAATTCACCGTCCTGCTCGGCCCCGGCTGGCCCGGCGTGCTGCTGCACGAGGCGATCGGCCACGGGCTGGAAGGCGATTTCAACCGCAAGGGGACCAGCGCCTTTTCCGGCCGGCTGGGCGAGCGGGTTGCCGCGCCGGGCGTGACCGTGGTCGACGACGGCTCGATTGCCGGACGGCGCGGCTCGCTCTCGATCGACGATGAAGGCACGCCGACCGGCGAAACCGTGCTGATCGAGGACGGGATCCTGAAGGGTTATATGCAGGACCGGCTCAACGCCCGTCTGATGGGGGTGGAACCCACCGGCAACGGCCGGCGCGAGAACTATGCCCATGCGCCGATGCCGCGCATGACCAACACTTTCATGAAGGGCGGCAACGACGACCCGGGCGAACTGCTGAGCCGGGTGAAGAACGGCATCTTCGCCAAGAGCTTTGGCGGCGGGCAGGTCGATATCGTTTCGGGCAAGTTCGTGTTCTCCTGCACCGAAGCCTACAAGGTGGAGAACGGCAAGCTGGGCGCGCCGATCAAGGGCGCGACGCTGATCGGCGACGGGCCGAGCGTGCTGACCCGGGTGAAAGGCATCGGCAACGACATGGCGCTGGACGAAGGCATCGGCATTTGCGGCAAGGGCGGCCAGTCAGTCCCCGCCGGGGTCGGCCAGCCGACCCTGCTGGTCGAAGGGCTGACCGTGGGCGGCACGGGCTGACCTTTTCAGCCCCGGTTCAGGATCGCCGGATAGAGTTCAACCGAGGGGCATAGAGGAAAGAACCCATGCGCAAGATCGCTCTCGCCATTGCCGCCACGGCCGTCATGCTCGGCGGTGCAACCGTTCAGGCCAAGCCCAAGCTGACCCCGCAGCAGCGGCTCGACAAGCTGCTGGAGGGACGCGAAGCGGGTGAGCCGGTCAGCTGCATTCCGCAGTTCGAAACCCGCGACATGCAGATCCTCGACAAGACCGCGATCGTCTATGGCCGCGGCAACACGATCTGGGTCAACGTGCCCAAGAACGCCGAGCATCTGGATGACGACGACATCCTGCTGACCAAGACCAACGGCAGCCAGCTGTGCGATCTGGACATCGTCCAGACGCTGGACCGCACCAGCCACATTCCCAACGGTTTCCTCAACCTGGGCCGGTTCGTGCCCTACAAGAAGGTCGTCAAGCCGGCCGCTCCGGCCAGCTGATCGGCCACCTACCGTGTTAACCCTGCACCGCCGTCCGGAGCGATCCGGGCGGCGGCTTGCTTTTGCCCGGGGGCAGGTTTAGGGTATTCACCCTAGAAACGGGCGAGTCCAGGCCCGACGGGAGAATGCCATGGCCAGCAGCGCAACGCTTGAACGCACCCAGTCCCCCATCGCCCCGATCGATGTCAGCCGCGCCGAACTTTACGAGGGCGAGGACTGGCAGGCTCCGTTCCGCGAACTGCGGGCCAAGGCCCCGATCCAGTACGTGCCCGACAGCGATTTCGGCGCCTACTGGTCGGTCAGCACCTACAAGCCGATCGTTCATATCGAGGCGCTGCCCAAGATCTTCTCCTCCAGCTGGGAATACGGCGGCATCGCCATCCCCGGCAAGGTCGACGAGCTGATGGAAGGCGAAGTGCGGATGCCGATGTTCATCGCCATGGACCCGCCGCACCACACTGCCCAGCGCCGCACCATCGCCCCCAGCTTTGGCCCGTCCGAAGTGGCGGCGATGAAGGCCGAAGTGCAGGCCCGCACCGCCGAAGTGCTGGATTCGCTGCCCATCGGCGAAGCCTTCAACTGGACCGACAAGGTCTCGATCGAGCTGACCACGGGCATGCTGGCCAAGCTGTTCGACTTCCCGTGGGAGGAGCGCCACAAGCTGACCTACTGGTCGGACATGGGCGGCAATGTCGAGCTGATGAAGAACGCCGACGACATGGCCAAGCGCCAGGCCGCGCTGTTCGAAATGGGGGCCGCCTTTGCCCAGCTGTGGCAGCAGAAGGCCGCCAATCCCGGCAAGGACCTGATCTCGGTCATGCTGCAATCCGACGCGATGCGCGAGATGAGCGAGCAGGAATTTATCGGCAACCTGATCCTGCTGATCGTCGGCGGCAACGACACCACCCGCAATTCGATGTCGGCATTTGCCTGGGGCCTCCACCAGTTCCCGGAAGAGCGGGCCAAGCTGGAAGCCGATCCCTCGCTGATCCCCAATGCGGTGCAGGAACTGATCCGCTGGCAGACCCCGCTGGCCCACATGCGCCGCACCGTGACCGAGGATACCGAGATCGAGGGCGCCCAGATGAAGAAGGGCGACAAGGTCGTCCTGTGGTACATCTCGGCCAACCGCGACGAAAGCGTGTTTCCGGACGCCGACAAGGTAATCGTCGACCGCGACAATGCCCGCCGCCACCTCTCGTTCGGCTATGGCATCCACCGCTGCGTCGGCGCGCGGGTGGCCGAACTGCAACTGACCACCCTGCTGGAAGAAATGGCCAAGCGCCGCCTGCGCGCCAATGTGATCGAGGAGCCGGAACGGGTCGCCACCTGCTTCGTCCACGGTTACAAGAAGGTCATGGTGGAACTGTCGCACTACTGATGAAACCGCGTCCGCAATCGACCCGCGCCCCCTCCACACGGGAGCGCATCGTCGATACCGCGCTGGCCCTGTTCAACCGGCAGGGCTACGGCGCGGTGTCGACCGCGATGCTGGCCGCCGAATGCGGGATTGCCGAAGGCAACCTGTGGTATCACTTCAAGACCCGCGCCGCCTTGCTCGATGCCATCGTGGAACGCTTTGGCGAAGCGATCGAGGCGCGGCTGACCTTGCGCCCGGGCGGCGACCCGGCCGGGGACTATGCCGCTTACCTGGCCGAACTGATGGCCGAATTCCGCGCCTTCCGCTTCCTCTACCGCGATCAGCAGGCCTACGGCGAACAGGCGGAAATCGTCCGCGGCAATGCCCCGCGCTGGCTGGAAATGACCTTTGACCAGATCGAGGCTTACCTCGCCGCGCTGGTCGAGGCCGGCCTGCTGGACTGGCCGCGCGAACGGCTGCGCGACCTGGCGATCAACGCCACGATCATTCTGCGCTATGGCCTTGAGCACTACCGCGAACTGGGCGAGCCAATCACCGAAGGCGGCGGCGCGGTGCGGCGTACTCTGACCCGCCACCTGACCCTGTTCGAACACCGACTGGACCCTGCCGCCGCCGCCCGGCTCCGCGCCGCGATTGCCGCCATGGGGGCCGAGGCGCTGGCGGCGTAGGGCTTGCTCCGGCTTCAGCAAAGCTGAAGCCGGGGGAGCGGGTCGGTGTTGCTTTCACTTTAGTGGATCAGGTTCTATGGCGCAGCCATGACCCAGCCCATCCTTGTGCTCACCACCGGCGGCACGATCGACAAGAACTATTTCGACGCGCTGAGCGAATACCAGATCGTCGATTCCGGCATCCCCGCGCTGCTGAAGGAAGCCCGCGTCGCGCTGCCGTTCCGGGTGGTGGAACTGATGCGCAAGGACAGCCTGGAACTGACCGAGGCCGACCGGAGCCTGATCGCCTCCGCCGCGCGCGAGGCTCCGGAAGGCCGCATCGTCGTGACCCACGGCACCGACACCATGACCGAGACCGCGAAAGTGCTGGCCGCCGAAGTGCCGGGCAAGACCGTGGTCCTCACCGGCGCGCTCAGCCCGGCCCGCTTCGCCGAAACCGACGCGCATTTCAACCTGGGCATGGCCTTCGCCACCGCCCAGGTCGCCGCGCCGGGCGTCTACATCGCCATGAGCGGCGAGGTGTTCGACGGGCTGAAAGTGAAGAAGGACCGCGCGGCGGGGAAGTTCGTGGCGGTCTAGTCCAGGTTACGCCCCAGGGTCACCACGTCTTGATCATTGTAGCCTAGCGCCTGGTAGAAACCGCGCGCGGCCAGGTTATCGCCGCGCACCATCAAGCGCAGCCGCGAGCAGCCGCTCTGTTGCAGCCAGTCCTCGGCGGCGGACATCAAAGAGCGTCCGATCCCTTGCTTCAACCGATCCGGATTGGTTGCAAGGTAATAGACCCAACCGCGATGCCCGTCGAAACCAACCATAGCGCTGCCGATTACCTCATCGCCGTCCCTGACGATCAGAATCGTCGAAGTGGGATTGGACAGGGCCAGATCAAAATCGCTGCCGGGGTCGTTCCATGGGCGGGTCAGACCCGCCGCATGCCACAGTGCGATGACTGCGGCACGATCTTGCGCGACTGCGGTCGCTACCCTCATTCCCACTCGATCGTGCCCGGCGGCTTTGACGTATAGTCATAGACCACGCGGTTGATGCCCTTCACTTCGTTGATGATCCGGGTCGCGACGCGGCTCAGAAAGGCGGCGTCGAAGGGATAGATATCGGCGGTCATGCCGTCGGTGCTGGTGACGGCCCGCAGCGCGCAGACAGAGTCATAAGTGCGGCCATCGCCCATCACGCCGACCGTCTTGACCGGCAGCAGCACGGCAAAGGCCTGCCAGATCGCATCGTACAGCCCGGCGTTGCGGATCTCTTCCAGATAGATCGCGTCGGCTTTCCGCAGGATATCGCAGCGCTCGCGCGTTACTTCGCCGGGGATGCGGATCGCCAGGCCGGGGCCGGGGAACGGATGGCGGCCCACGAACACGTCGGGCAGGCCCAGTTCGCGGCCCAGCTCGCGCACCTCGTCCTTGAACAGTTCGCGCAGCGGCTCGACCAGCTGCATGTTCATGCGTTCCGGCAGGCCGCCGACGTTGTGGTGGCTCTTGATCGTCACGCTCGGCCCGCCGGTGAACGAGACAGACTCGATCACGTCCGGATAGAGCGTGCCCTGGGCGAGGAAATCCGCGCCGCCCACTTGCTTGGCCTCTTCCTCGAACACGTCGATGAAGGTCTTGCCGATGAACTTGCGCTTGGCTTCGGGGTCGGTCACGCCCGCAAGACCATTCAGGAACAGCGCGCTGACATCCTTGTGGACCAGCGGGATGTTGTAATGCCCGCGGAACAGCGAGACGACCTGCTCCGCCTCGCCCAGCCGCATCAGGCCGTGATCGACGAAGACGCAAGTCAGCTGGCTGCCGATTGCCTCGTGGATCAGCACGGCGGCCACCGCGCTGTCGACCCCGCCCGACAGGCCGCAGATCACCTTGCCGTCGCCCACCTGCTCGCGGATTTCGGCGATCTTGGTCTTGCGGAATTCGGCCATAGTCCAGTCCCCGGCCAGGCCGCAGACGTGGCGGACGAAGTTCTTCAGCAGCTTCGCGCCGTCGGGGGTGTGGACCACTTCGGGGTGGAACTGCATGGCATAGATGCGCGCTTCATCGTTGGCGATGACGGCATAGGGCGCACCGGGGCTGGCCGCGACCGAGCGGAAGCCGGGGGCCAGCGCGGTCACCTTGTCACCGTGGCTCATCCACACCTGGTGCTTCTCGCCCTCGGCCCACAGGCCGTCGAACAGCACGCAGCCATCCGAAATGTCGATGAAGGCGCGGCCGAATTCGCCGCTGTCACCCTGCAGTACCTGCCCGCCCAGCTGGTGCATCAGCGCCTGCTGGCCATAGCAGATCCCCAGCATCGGCAGCCCGCTGTGCAGGATCTCGTCCGGAATGCGCGGGCCGTTCTCATCCAACACCGAGGCCGGCCCGCCCGACAGGATGATGCCCTTGGGCTTCATCCGCTGAAACGCGGCGGCGGCGTGGCTGAACGGGGCGATTTCGGAATAGACCCCGGCCTCGCGCACGCGGCGGGCGATCAGCTGGGTTACCTGGCTGCCGAAATCGACAATGAGGATGGAATCGGAGGGCTGGATGCTCATGTCTGGCCGATAAGGGGGCAGCGCCAAGCTGGCAAGGTCTGCCGGGGTCAGCCGGCGCCACCGTCCCCGCCCAAGTCGTCAGGCACACCCAGTGCGGCCACTTCCTGGCCAGCCAGACCGGTTTCCATCAATAGTGCGCCCAGCGAGGCTGCGATCAACCCCATGGCGAAGGAGAACATCGTTACGATCACCGAGGCCATCGAGAATTGCGCCAGGCCCATCACGAACAGCAGCGCTACCATCAGGCAGATCACCATCCCGGCCGCAACGCCAAGCTGCATTGACCTGCGCACCAGCTTCCGCCGCCTGCCCAGCACGATCAGCTCGTCGCGCAGGCCCTGTCCAGCCTCGCCCGACTGCCGGGACAGTTCATCCTGCACTTCGCGGGTCCGGTCGACCACACGGGCGAGCCGCCCGGTGACCACATTCAGCAGGCCGGAGATCGCCGCCAGCAGGAACGCCGGGGCCAGCGCCACCTGCAGCACCCGGATTACGACTTCCAGTTCCTCGCCCCACTGTTCCTGCATCGCGGCTACCCCTTCGGCGCGATCATGTCCCTGAGCTCGGTCTTGAGCAACTTGCCGATATGACTGCGCGGCATTTCATCGATCGCGTAAAGCGCAGAGACGCGCTGGGTCTTGCCGAGGCGGCTGTTGGCGACGCTGCGGATGTCTTCCAGCGCATCCTCGCCCACGCCCGGCTTCAGCACCACAAAGCCGACCGGGGTTTCGCCCCAGGCGTCAGAGGGCACCCCGACCACGGCGGCTTCGACGACCCGCTGGTCCTTTAACAGTTCCGCTTCCAGATCGATCGGGAAGATGTTGAACCCGCCCGAGATGATCACGTCCTTGGTCCGCCCGACCAGTTCGACGAAGCCGTCCTCGTCAACCCGGCCGACATCGCCCATACGCTGCCAGACCGATCCGTCCTCGGGGTTGATCCAGTAGCCTTCGCGGGTCTTTTCAGGCTGGTTCTTGTAACCCAGCATCATGGTGGGCGAGATCCCGACCAGTTCGCCCGGCGTCCCCGGCGGCACTTCGTTGCCGGCCTCGTCCAGCACTTTCAGGAAGTGGCCGGGCGCGGGCTTGCCCACGGTGTGGAGCTTGTCGGGGTGCTCGTGAACCGGGAAAATGCAGGCCACCCCGCCCTCGGTCATGCCATAGATCTCGATCAGGCCGCCCGGCATCCGCTTCAGCACTTCGGCCTTCAGGTCCGCCGGGAACGGCGCGCTGGTGCAGTACTTCATCCGCATAGCCGACAGGTCGTAGTCGTCGAAATGCTCGTACTGCATCAGGCGGCGGTACTGCACCGGGACCAGCATGGTGTGAGTGCAGCGTTCGCTGCTGGCCCGCTCCAGCCACTTCTGCACGTCGAACTTGCCCATCAGGCTGGCGCAGCCGCCGGAATACATCGTCGGCAGGAACACCGCCATGGTGGTGTTGGAATAGAGCGGGGTCGAACAGATCGTCCGGCTGTCCTGCCCGTAATTGAGGGCCGCGCGGAAGGTCATCTGCCGCCAGCGCATCCCGTGGCTGTGGACGATGCCCTTGGGGATGCCGGTGGTGCCGCTGGAATAGATGATGTTGAAGGGGTCCTTCTCGGCCGGATCGAACGGCGCGGCCTTGGTGCCTGGCGCGGCCATGAAGCTGTCCAGTTCCTCGTCCAGCACGATCTGGTTCTCGATCGGCAGCTTGAAATCGCCCAGTTCGTTCAGCTTCGCCCGGTCGATGAACAGGTGGATCGCGCCCGAATCCGCCGCCATGCCGGCCAGCTGGTCCGGGCTGGCGCTGGTGGTCAGCGGCGCGGCACAGCCCCCGGCGCGGATCGCGGCGAGATAGACCAGCGCATAGTTCACCGTGGTCGTCCCCAGGATCGCCACGGCCTGCCCGCGCTCCAGCCCGTCCGCCTGCAGCCGCGCGGCAATCCGTTCCACCCGGTCGGCCGTCTCGCGCCAGGACAGGTTGGTGGTGCCATCGTACAGCGCCGGGGCATCGCCGCAGTAGTCCCCCCAGGCGGCGATCAGGCCGGGGAAGGAACCGAATTCGGCATCAAGCTGGGCGGCGGGATTGGCGGCCATGGGTGTCCTCTCGAGTTGTTCTGAATCGTTTCCCGTTGCTTTGCGCAACCCACCGGGCGCTGTCCAGTCCGGGCGGCCTTACCGGAGCGTTTCCAGACCAATTGCAAATAACGCAAGGCCTGTTTCCGTCATTGCACTTGTAATCTCTACCATTCCGCTTATGTTGCAAATGCGAACTGAGTTCGCCAATGCAAACAGGAGAAAACCCATGCGCAGCATCGCTTCCGTCGTGCTGCCGATCATCGCCGCGGCTTCGTTCAGCGGTCTGATGTTTACCGCCACGCTTGCCTGAGCAAAGCGGATCGGCACACCTCCACAAACAGCAAAGGGCCGACCCGCCTAGGCGCGTCGGCCCTTTGTTTTGAGACCTGACCGGGTGCGCCAATCGCATCCGCGATTGGCTTGACCTGGCCGGCCCGCTCCCCCGGCCCAACCACCCGTTAAAGGTTACCCTGTGGGTGGTTGGGCCGGGGGAGCGGGCCGGCCAGGCCAGGAAAAGCCGAACGGCTTTTCCGCACCGCCGTGAGGCGGACAAAAAGCCAATCAACCAGCCAGCGCCTTGATCAGATCGAAGATATAATCCCGCCCGTCATAGAGCGCGCGCACCGCGATCCTCTCGTTGAGGCCGTGGGTGCCGTTGCCGTCGGGGTCGCGCCACAGCCCCGGAATGCCGTAGACCGGAATGCCGACCGCGCTGAGATACAGTCCGTCGGTCGCGCCGGTCGACATGGTCGGGATCACCGGCACGCCGGGGAAGTGCCGCGCGGCCAGCCGCTCCATCGGCCCGATGATCTTGGGATCGAGCGACGGCTGCTTGGCGATCGGCTTGCCTTTGACCCGCTGCTCCACCTTGATTGCCGGGTTGCCGATCGCCTTTTCCAGCGCAGCCTGGGTCTCGTCCGCCGTGCGGCCGGGGAACATCCGGCAATTGACATTGGCGGTCACCGTCTGCGGCAGGGCGTTGAGCGCGTGGCCGCCGCGTGGACCAAAGTGGCGACGCAGGTCGTGCGCAGCATCGAATTCATCGTCCGGTCGCGGCTGACGATCGCTTCGGCAGCCTTGTCCTGCGGGTTGGCCGCCAGCGCCTTCATCGCTGCGCCCAGCTCACCCGGATAGAGCGCGGCGGCCTTGGTGAAATAGGTCCGGGTCGTATCGTTGAATTCGACCGGGAAGGCATAGTCGCGCACTTTCAGAACCGCCTCGCCCATCGCGTAGATCGCGTTGTCGCGCACCGGGGCTGAGCTGTGCCCGCCGGGGTTGGTGACGGTCAGGGTAAAGTCCTGATAGGCCTTTTCGCCCACCTGCACGGTCTGGACCAGCAGTTTGCCCCCCTGGGCAATAGTGCCGTCGGTGCGCCCGCCGCCGCCTTCGTTGATCGCGAATTCGGCGTCGATCAGCTCACGCTTGTTCTTCGCCAGCCATTCCGCGCCGTTGAACGCGCCGCTGGTTTCCTCGCCGCAGGTCAGCGCCAGCTTGACCGTGCGCTTGGGCTTGTAGCCGGTCTTGGCAAAGCGGATCAGCGTGTCGGTATAGATCGCCGCCTGGGCCTTGTCGTCATAGGCGCCGCGGGCATAGAAATAGCCGTTCTCCTCAATCAGGGTGAGGGGATCGCGCTCCCAGTCGGCCCGGTTGGCCTCCACCACGTCGATATGGGCCAGCATCAGCATCGGCTTCAGCGTCTTCGAGGTGCCGGGATAGACCACCACCAGCCCGCCGTCCTTGGGGTGCTCCGGCACCGAGAACAGGTGGATGTTGGCATCGGGGATCCCCGCCGCCTTCAGCCGCGCCGCCATCCGCTCCGACGCCAGGGTACAGCTGCCGGCGGACAGCGTGGTGTTGGTTTCAACCAGCTCCTTGTAAAGCCCGCGGAACTCGGCCTGATCGGGCCGCAGCGAGCTGCCTTGCGCCACGGCGGTTCCGGTCAGCAGCAAGGCGGCGAGCGCCCCGGCGGCAAGGGGTTTGTTCATGGGGTCTCCGTGGATCGTTCAGGCCCAATCAAGCAGGAATTCCCTGTGGATGGAAGGGGGCGAAAAGGGTTCCTTGCACGGTTCGCTTTGCCTATAGGCTTGGCATGTCCGAAACACCTGAAAACACCCCCAACCAGAACGCCTATGGCGCGGAATCGATCAAGGTCCTGAAGGGCCTCGATGCGGTGCGCAAGCGGCCCGGCATGTACATCGGCGATACCGACGATGGCTCCGGCCTGCACCACATGGTGTTCGAAGTGTCGGACAACGCGATCGACGAGGCGCTGGCCGGGCATTGCGATCTGGTGCTGATCGAACTCAACCCGGACGGCTCGGTTTCGGTCGAGGACAACGGCCGCGGCATCCCGACCGGGATCCACCCGGAAGAAGGCGTGTCCGCCGCCGAAGTGATCATGACCCAGCTCCACGCTGGCGGGAAGTTCGAGAACACCAGCGACGACAACGCCTACAAGGTTTCGGGCGGCCTCCACGGGGTCGGCGTGTCCGTGGTCAACGCGCTGTCGGAATGGCTGGAACTGACCATCTGGCGCGACGGGCAGGAACACTGGATGAAGTTCGCCCACGGCGATGCCGTCGGCCCGCTGGTGGTGCGCGGCCCGGCGCCCGAAGGCAAGAAGGGCACCCGCGTGACCTTCCTCGCTTCGGAAGAGACGTTCAAGAACGTCACGGTCTATGACTTCGAGAAGCTGGAACACCGCTACCGCGAACTGGCCTTCCTCAATTCCGGCGTGCGAATCCTGCTGCGCGACAAGCGCGGCGAGGAAGTGAAGGAGCACGATCTCTATTACGAAGGCGGGATCGCCGCATTCGTGAAGTGGCTCGATCGCAACAAGGCTCCGCTGCTGCCCGATCCAATCGCGATCAGCGCGGAAAAGGACGGCATCGGCATCGATGTGGCGCTGGAATGGAACGACAGCTACTACGAAAACGTCCTGTGCTTCACCAACAACATCCCGCAACGTGACGGCGGCACCCACCTTGCCGCGTTCCGCACCGCGCTGACCCGCAGCCTCAACAATTACGCCGAACGCTCCGGCCTGATGAAGAAGGAAAAGGTCAGCCTGTCGGGCGAGGACATGCGCGAAGGCCTGACCGCGATCGTCTCGGTCAAGCTGCCCGATCCCAAGTTCTCCAGCCAGACCAAGGACAAGCTGGTCAGCTCCGAAGTGCGCCAGCCGCTGGAAAGCCTGATGGGCGACAAGATGAGCGAATGGCTGGAGGAAAACCCGGCCTATGCCAAGGCGGTGATCCAGAAGATCATCGATGCCGCCGCCGCCCGCGAAGCCGCGCGCCGCGCCCGCGAACTGACCCGCCGCAAGGGCGCGATGGACATCGCCAGCCTGCCCGGCAAGCTGGCCGATTGCCAGGAACGCGATCCGGCCAAGTGCGAACTGTTCCTGGTCGAAGGGGATTCGGCCGGCGGTTCGGCCAAGCAGGGCCGTGACCGGCACTTCCAGGCGATCCTGCCGCTCAAGGGCAAGATCCTCAACGTCGAGCGCGCCCGGTTTGACCGGATCATCTCCTCCAAGGAAGTCGGCACGCTGATCCAGGCCATGGGCACGGGCCTGCGTGACGAGTTCAATCTGGAAAAGCTGCGCTATCACAAGATCGTGATCATGACCGACGCCGACGTCGACGGCGCGCACATCCGCACCCTGCTGCTGACCTTCTTCCACCGCCAGATGCCGGAGGTCGTCAAGGCCGGGCACCTGTTCATCGCCCAACCGCCGCTTTACAAGGTCAGCAAGGGCCGCAGCGAGGTCTACCTGAAGGATAACGCCGCGCTTGACCGCTACCTGGTCGAGGCCGGGCTGGCGGGCCGTGTGCTGGAAACTCCGGGCGGAGCGCGCGGCGGGGCGGAACTCGAAGCCTTGGTCGAACACGCGCTCAGGATGCGCAGCCTGATGGGCTTCGTGCCGCGCCGCTACGATCCCGCCGTGATCGAAGCGCTGGCGCTGGCCGGCGTGCTGGAGCCGGAGCTGGACCGCGCCGGCCGCGAGGCCGCCCTGACCCGCGCCGCCGCAATCCTGGGTCGGACCGACAGCGAGGCCCGCTGGAGCGGATCGCTGCGCGAGGATGGATCGGTGCTGATCGAGCGGATCTGGCGCGGGGTGACCGATGCCTTCCCGATCGAGGCCGCGTTCCTGACCAGCGCCGAAGCGCGCAAGCTGGCCCGGCTCGCCGCCGAAACCGCCGAAGCCTATGCCGGGGTTGCCCGGCTGGTGCGCAGCAGCGCGGCCGAGCCGGAAGCCGAGGCCGAAGCGGGCGAGACCGAAGCGGGCGAGACCGAAGCGGCCGAACCGGCCCGAGCCAAGGCCGGCGACGGCGGCATTTCCCGCCCCTCGCAGCTGCTCGACGCGGTGCTGGCCAGCGGCCGCAAGGGCCTGTCGATTGCCCGTTACAAGGGGCTGGGCGAAATGAACGCCGAGCAGCTGTGGGAAACCACGCTCGATCCCTCGGCCCGCGTGCTGCTGCAGGTCAAGGTCGAGGATGCCGACGTCACCGACGAGATCTTCACCCGCCTGATGGGCGACGTGGTCGAACCGCGCCGCGACTTCATCCAGGAGAACGCGCTCAACGTCGCCAACCTCGACGTCTGATCACGCTGAAATCCGGCACCGGGCCGCCCTCCGGTGGAGCGGACGGCCCGGCGCCGGAGCTTCGCCGCCGGGGGGTCAGCCAGGACGGACGATGCCCGAGTAAGTGAAGTTGTCGGCCTCAAGCGTGCCGTAGCCGCTTTTCTTGTAACACATCGCCGTGCCGCCGCGGGCGCGCGGATCGACCCAGGTGAAGGCCCGGCATTGGCTGTCTTCGGCGCACATCTGGGCGCACTCCTCGCCCTGATCATTGATCGTGGCGATCCCCTGCGTGTAATCGTTCGATGGGATGTTGAGCCGCCGCAGCGGGCGGAAGCGATGATAGGCCAGGGTGCCGGGATGCGGCACGGTGATCCAGCCGAACTCGCGGGCGGATTCCTCGCTGGCGCTGTCGAGCCAGTTTCCAGCCGGTTCGCCGATCACCCATTGCTGGCCCGGGGCGGCGGGATCGCAGCGTTCCAGCACCACCTGCACCCCGGCCCGGGCCGTGCCGCCCTGCGCGGTCCAGCAGCGGTTGTCGAGCGTGCGGATTTCGAACACCGACCGGCCGCCGCGCTGGCGCAGCCGCCAGGTCTGGTCCACCGCCCCCTGCCGCGAAACCGCGCCCGGCCGGGCGCAGGCGTGTTCATCCACCGATGGCGCGCCGAACACCACCCGCCGCGCGGCGGTCAGGCAGTGGGAATTGTTGGGCGTGGTCATCCGCCAGGTGACCGGGCTGGCCAGCGGCAGCGGCCTGTCGGTGGTCCCGTTGGGGGCCAGGGTGATCGATTGCCAGCCGATCGGCGAAGCGCAGGGCCGCAGTTCCACGAACGGCAGCCGCAGCCCGCCGCCAGCGGTGCGGGTCACGCACAGGTCGGTGCCCAGCGGCTTGATCCGGTGGATCGCCGGGACCGGATCGGTCCACAGGTCCGGTCCTTCGAACGGGGTGGTCGGGATCCCGGCGGAAAGCAGCGCCGGAGCCGAAGCGGCCGCCGCCAGTGCGACCAGGAAAAACGTCTTGCGCATGAAAAGGTTCCTCCTCTGGCGATCAGGGCCGGACAATGCCGCTGTAGACCTTGCCGTAGTAACCGCGGCTGCGGTTGACGGCGCGGCCCGGTTCGGACTTCCAGTTGCACATCGGCTTGGCCTGTCCGGCATAGCCCGGCCCGGTCCAGGTCCAGGCCTTGCAGTTGGACAGTTCGGCGCAGCGCTTCATGCAATAGTCGCCCTTGTCGTTGATCGTTTCAAAGCTGGAAGTGCTGGCGCCCAGCAGCTCGACCCCGTTGGCGGCCGACAGCCACTTGTACCCATCGGCAAAGGGGAACCATTTGGCCCGGGCCAGCGTGGCCACTTCCAGATCGGCCGGCAGGGCCATGGCCCATTCCAGCATGAAGCGCTGGTCGGCATTGCCGTTGCAGCCCCACTTGATGAAATCGCTCATCGATTCGCGCGATCCGCCGCGCGCGGCGACGCAGTCGGGATTCTCGCCATTGCTGGCAGCAAGGCGGAATTCCCACGCCCCTTCGCTCCATTGCAGCACTTCAAAGCGCTGATCGTCGTTCCCGGCAGCGGTCCAGCCTTCGCCATTCGGCACTTCGCAGCCGCGCGCCTCGATCCGGGCCGGGCCGATCACCACGCCGGGGGCCACGGTCAGGCAGTTGGAAATCTGCCCCGGCACGGCGGCGCGGCCGTTCTCGTTCACGTCGCGCAGCACGCGGATGGTATAGCCGCCGGCCGGATGCGGCACGAAGGCGAACAGGTTGAAGTTCTCCTGCAACCGGGGGTAGATTTCATTCCGGCAGGAATCCTGGGTCAGCCGGGCCTGCCGGTCGAGCAGCGCGCCATTGTTGGCCGCAAGGCAATTGCCCGAATGCAGCACCCGCAGCTTGTAGATCCCCGGCTGCGGCCCGCGCGGGCGGTTGAGCGCGCGGGTCTGTTCGGGGGTCAGCGGGTTTTCCGGCAGGGCCAGCAGCGATGCCTTGGCCGATGGGCCGGCCGGGCTGCGGGGGGCCATGACGCCCTGGGCCAGGGCAGTGCCAGCCGCGGCAAGGGTCAGCGCCGCAGTCAGGGCCAGTCGGGTGATACGCATTGCAGTCTCCGCAAATTGTCCAGTTGGCTGGCAATCTGGATAGAGCGGAACCGCCAGTCGCTACCCGGACGGGTAGGGCGCAAATTCAGATCGGTGCGGGGAGATCGGTGGTCGGCAATTCGCGCGCCCATTGCAGCGGGGCATTGGCGATCAGCTGGACCAGCTGGGCCTGGCGGTTGACCCCGGTCTTGGCAAAAATGCCTTTCAGCAGGAACCGGGTGGCATTGGCCGAAACCCCGCGCAAGTGGCAATAGTCCTGCGTGGTGCCGCCATCGGCCAGCATCGCCGCCAGCCGCGCTTCGGCATGGGTCAGGCCGAACCAGTCGCGCAGCCGGTCGATATGTTCCTCGGTCACTGCCGGATTGTGCGCGGCAACCACCATCAGCCGCGCCGTACCCTGGGCCGTGTGCGCTCCGGCAATCCGGTCCGGATTGATCCGCATCGCCATCGCGGCGCGTTCATTGGGCAGGCCCTGGGCCAGCCGGAACGGACGGCAGTGTCCCTTGCCGGCCGGGTCCATCAGCCGGGCCAGATCGTCGTGCAGCGCGGCCGGTCCCAGTCGCAGCCGACCGCTGTTCTCCAGCCGGTAAGCCTCGATCAGGGCGCGCCCGGCAGCATTGGCGAAGACCGGCTCGAACTGTTCGGTCAGCAGCATGACCGGCGAAGGCGCCCGGTCGAGCGCGGCGGTCGAATGGGCGGCGGCCAGCTCCGCCTCGCCCAGCCGCCGGGCGATCCGGACCGAACGCTGGATGTGCGGCAGGAGCAACCGCACCGCGTCCTCCAGCCGCTCGGTCGATCCCGCGTCCGGACCCGGCAGGCACAGGCCGAGGTGGTCGTTGGAGTGCTTGTCGAGCGCGCCGATCAGCCCCACCTCCATGCCGAACATGCCCAGGAATTCGCGCGCGAACGGGGTTTGGCGGAACTCCGCGCGGTCAATCAGCCGGTCGGAATGGACCACGCAGCCGATCGCCAGATCGTGTCCGCGCACCGACCATTCGTTCGATCCGGCAAAGTGCTGGAGATAGACCGAACGGGCCAGATCGTTGACCCCGGCACTGGCAACGAACCGCCCGCCACCCGGCGCGAGCCTTTCCCACACCAGCATCGCCACGTCCCAGCGCGGCGGGCCGAAGCGGCTGACCAGCCCGGTCAGGGCCAGATCCCAGTGCGCCGGGGAAAGCGACGCCTCGTAAATGTCGGCAACCACCGCGCTGAAATCGGCGGTGTTCAGCAGTCCGCTCATCAAGCCCATCCTTGGGCAGCAGTCCTACCTGTTCGGGTAGTGTGTTGCCAAGCGGGAAAGGACAGCAAGAGCACGAAATTGCTTGAGATTCACTCGCAGAAAGGACCCCCGATGCGCCGCGCCATTTCCCTCGCCCTAGCCCTTTGCCTCGCCGCCTGCGGACAGGCCGAGCAGGCCCCGGTCGATCCTGCCGCTCCGGCTCCATCGGGCGCGAGCCCGGAACAGGCACAGCCCCCCGCCCCTGCTGTCGCGGCAATGGACCCGGCAAAGCTCGCCAACCCCTGCCTTCTCGATACCGGGGCGGTTGGCGCGGCGCTGGGCTTTGCGGTGGAAAAGACCGAGCCGGAGATGATGGGGACGATGTCCGGCTGCACCTATCGCGGCAAGGACAAGTCGCTGCGGCTGAACTTCATCGTCCACGATCCGGTCTATTTCGACAAGGCCACCCAGATGACCCGCAACACCCGCCCCGGCGACAAGCGCGACCTGGCCGGCGATCCCGACAAGGCCTGGGTCCAGCAGGACGGCGCGGGTACGCCGATCCTGCACTATTACCGCCAGAACGTCGAAGTGGAGCTGGTTCCGCTGATTGTCGGCGGCGGCGATGCCATGGCGATCGAGGCGGCTCTGCTGAAGCTGCCCCGAGTGCCTTAAGTCAGCAGCCCCAGCCAGTCGTCCCCCAGCAGCGCGTCGACTTCGGCCCGGGCCTCTGGCGGCAGGGCGGCATGGCGGGCGCGCAGTTCGCGCAGGCATTTGATCTGGTACTTGAACACGCCCTGTTCGTAAGGGTGGCCCATGGCCTCCATCCGGAACGTCTCGGCCCCGGCTTCCGCCGCTGCCTCGTTGGCGCGCAGGAACGGCACGTAGACCTGCCCCGCGATCCGCACCAGCTCGGCCACCACCAGGGCAAAGCCGGGTTCCCATTCGCCCTCGACCCCGCTCATGTCGTCGATGTGGGCCAGCCAGCGGTAGGTATAGGGATAGTCCGCCCGCATCATCGCCTGCGGGGTGGGATCGGTGCCAAGCTGGGATAGCTGGCCGAAGATGCCGAATTCGGCCAGGCTGGGCCGGGTGCCGAACAGGCAGTGGCGGTTCACCACATGGGCTTCCAGCGCGGCGAGGACGGCGCGGGTGCTGGCCTCGATCAGCGGGAAGTTCTCTGCCGTGCAGCCGACCAGCGCCATGCGCGAAACCTGCCGGGCGCGGAACTGCTCGGCAAAGTGCTGGCTCTTGTCCAGCCCGCCGCCCTTCATGTTGTCGAAGGCGAGCCAGCGGCTCATCTGCACCTGATCGACTTCGGCCAGCCAGCGATAGCCGAACATCGCCTTGGTCAGCCATTCGTCGGCAAAATCTTCCAGCAGGTGGGCGATGAAGGCCTGGCCCGGATCGTCCGGCACCACCCGCCGCTCGGCATGGCGCGCCTCAAGGTCGTAGATCACCGGCGTGCTGTCGTTGTCATAATGCCCGTCCGGATATTGCAGCACCGGGATCACCGGCGCGCGAACCTGGCCCAGCGCCTCGCGCGTGGCGGCCCCGTCGATCCACAGGTGCGCAATGCGGCGATAGCGCAGCAGGGCGCGCAGCTTTTGCGAATAGGGCGAGCCGAGCGCGCCATAGAGCCGGTAGGTCATCCTCACCTGTCCTTTCGTGCCGTTGTGCCAAGGGCAGCAACGCCTATATCCCCGGTCTGGGGCGAAACCGGGAGTTTAGCAACGCCATGTCCATGATCCGTGCAGCCCTGCTGCCTGCCCTGCTGCTTTCGGCAGCCCCGGCCCTCGCCCAGGAAGGCCCGCCGGCCGGTCCGTCGGCCGGTGTCCGCGACGATGGTGGCGACCGGCTGACCGTGGGCTTCGGGCTGGGCGCGGCCCCCGATTACGAAGGCTCCGACGATTACGAGCTGCAACCCGGCGGTATCTTCCAGGGCCGGGTCTCGGGCATCGAGTTCCAGATGCGCGGGCTCAACCTCTACACCGATTTCGTGCCCGACAAGCCCGGCAGCAAGACCCGGCTGGTGCTGGGGCCGGTGGTCCAGGTCCGGCTGGACCGGACCCAGGACCTGAAGGACTCGCGCGTGGCCCAATTGGGTGACCGCAAGACCGCGGTCGAACTGGGCCTGACCGCGGGCATCGGCAAGCGCGGGGTGCTGATCCCCCCGGCCAGCCTGAACTTCGACGTGACCTTCCTGCATGACATCAATGGCGCGCACAAAAGCTTTGTCCTGACGCCCGCCGTTTCGCTCAGCTCTCCGGTATCGCAGCGCAGCTTTGCCCGGATCGGGGTTTCGGCGGACTATGTCGGCGATGGCTATGCCCGGACCTATTTCGATGTCGCGCCGGGCAATCTGCTGCCGGCCTATTCCACCGGCGGAGCGGGGTTCAAGAGCCTGGGCACCTCGCTGCTTTACACCCATGACCTTGGCGGCAATCCGCGCAAGGGCTGGGGGGCCTTTACGCTGGTCAATTACAAGCGGATGCTGGGGCGGTTCGCGGACAGCCCGGTGGTGCGGGACGCGGGCAGCGCCAGCCAGGTCTTCGCCGTGGCCGGGCTGTCCTACAGTTTCTGATCTGGGTTTCAGCAAAACGGAAACCGGCATCACCGGCCCGCTCCCCCGACCCAACCACCCGATGAGGATACCCTGTGGGTGGCTGGGTCGGGGGAGCGGGCCGGTGATGCATCCACGCCAGTGGATCAGGTGCGCTGGAAATACCACGGCGTATCCGGCAGGTCGGCGCTGACCGACAAGGGGAAAGCGGGCGCGCGTTTCTCAAGGAATGCCGCCACGCCTTCATGCACGTCGCCCTTTGCGCCCAGCGCGATGTTGAGCGCGGCATCGACCGAAAGCGCCCCTTCCGGCCCGTCCTGCGCCGAAAAGGTCCACAGCATCCGGCGGGTCAGCGCGAGCGCAACGGGTGAGCAGTTGGCGGCAATCTCCAGCGCCAGTTCGCGCGCGCGGGCTTCCAGCCCTTCGGCGGGGACCAGTTCGCTGACCAGCCCGGCACCAAGCGCTTCCTGCGCCGGGACCAGCGCCCCGGTCATGCACCACTTGAGCGCGGTGGCGAGGCCGACCAGCCGCGGCAGGAACCAGGCCGAGCCCGCTTCGGGCACCAGCCCGCGCCGGGTGAAAACGCAGCCGAACTTCGCATTGTCCGCCGCGATGCGGATATCGCAGGGCAGGGTCAGGGTCAGCCCCACGCCGGCCGCCGATCCGTTGAACGCAACCAGCAGCGGCTTCACGCTGTCCATCATCGCGCCGACGAAGTTGGAATTCTCGCGCCCCGCGCCCGAACTGCCGAAGTTCTTGGCGCCCTCGCCGCTCTCGGTATCGAAAGCCCCGGCCCCGGCGGAGACATCGGCCCCGGCGCAGAACACCCGGCCCGTCCCGGTCAGCACCACCACCTTGACGCTATCGTCGGCATCGGCCCGCGCGATCGCCCGGACCAGTTCCGCGCCCATCTGGTTGGTATAGGCGTTGAGCACTTCGGGCCGATTGAGCCGCACCCACAGGATCGGGCCGTCCTGTTCGACCAGCAGGGTTTCGAAAGCGGCGGTCATTCCCGCACCAGCTTTACCGGCAGGCTGGTGATGCCGTGCAGGAACGGACTGGCCAGCCGCACCGTCGCGCCCTGCGGCTCTGCCACCAGGCCGCGGTCGAGCAATTCCCGGATCACCGTATCAAGCTGGATCTCGGCCAGCCGCGCCCCGACGCAGCGGTGGATGCCGTGGCCAAAGCCGATGTGGCGGCGCGCATTTTCGCGGGCCGGATCGAACCGCTCGGCATCGGCAAAGATCCGCTCGTCGCGGTTGGCCGAGAGGTACCACATCACGATCTTTTCGCCGGCCTTCAGCTGCTGTCCGCCCAGTTCGGCATCGCGGGTCAGGGTGCGGCGCATGTGGGTGACCGGGCTTTGCCAGCGGACGATTTCCTGTGAGGCATTGGGGATCAGTGCACGATCGGCCTTCAGCGCGGCGCGCGCTTCGGGATAGCGGTGCAGCGCCTCGACCAGCCCGCTCATCGAATTGCGGGTGGTATCGTTCCCGCCGACGATCAGCAGGGCGATATTGGCGATCTTTTCCAGCGGGGTCAGGTTGCCCATGGCTTCGGAATGGACCATCCGGCTGAGAATATCGTCGGCCGGCTCCTGCGCCCGGCGGGCCTCCAGCAACTGGTCGAACCGGGCCAGCATCAGCCCCATCTCGGCAAAGAAGGTCTGATAGTATTCCTCGGTCATCACCTCGGGCGAGACGTTGCTGGCCATATCGGACCACTTACGCAGGTCCATCCGCTCTTCCCACGGAAAGTCGAGCACGATCGCCAGCATGCCGATGGTCAGCGGGATCGAGACTTCGGCCACCCAATCAAACGTTTCGCCCACCGGCAGGGCATCGAACAGCTCCTTGGTCCGTTCCCGCACCTGGCGTTCGCGGTGCTGCATCTGGCTGGGCGTGAAAGCGGCGGCGATCACCCGGCGCTGCTCGGTATGGCGCGGCGGATCCATCGCGATGAAGTTGGGAAAATCGCTGCCCGCAACCCCGTCGGCGATGGTGATGTTGCCGGTCTGCGAGGAATAGGTTTCCCAGTCCAGTTCCACCGCCTGGCACAGGTCATGGGTGACGACCGACCAGTAGCCGCCATAGGGGCTGTCCTCGCGCCAGCTGACCGGCGCTTCGGCGCGCAGCCGGGCGAAGGGCTCGCGCCAGCGGTCTTCGGTATAGAGCGCGGTATCGCTGAGATCGATCGGGGTCAGGGCGCGGGCGGTCATGCTGCTTCCTCCAGCTGGCGGCCCGGAACCGGCAGGGCATTGCCGGCCGCGGCGGCGCGTTTCGCCCCCTTCTCCAGCTCCTTCTTCAGCGCGCGGACATAGTGATCGAAATCGAGCTGGATGGTGTGGCGGCGGGCGGCGTAATAGTGCCCGGTGTAATAGTCCTCGTCCGCCTTGATCACCCGCTCCATCTCGGCCGGATCCGGCGGCAGGTATTGTCCCGCCAGATAGGCCCCGACCAGCTTGCTCTGCTGTTCGGCAAAGTTGACCAAGGTCGGCAGCGGCTGGGCCAGCCCCATGTAGAACAGGTCCGGCACCCCCGGCTTCATGATCCGCTTGTAGAGCGGCGGCGGGCGGTTATCGGCATCGGCCTTGAAGCCGGGTTCGTCAAAGAACGGGAAGCTGATGTCATAGCCGGTAGCCCAGACGATCACGTCGATCTGCTCTCGGCTGCCATCGGTGAAGACCACCCCGTCGCCGTCGAGCCGCTCGATCCCCGGCTTCATCGCAATGTCGCCCGATCCGGCCCGGACCAGGAATTCACCGGAAACGGTGCCGTGGCTTTCGAACGGGCCGATCTCCGGTTCGGGCAGGCCATAGTCGCTCATCCTGCCGACCAGCTTCTTGACCATCCGCGCGCCCAGCCACTGGCGCAGCCCCTTGGGCATCCAGGCCGGGGCCGGGTTCTTGTCGAGCGGCTGGCCGCGATAGTACTTGGGGAAGATCCACACGCCGCGCCGGGTCGAGACGAACAGCTTGGCCGCCATCGGCCGCTGCGACAGTTCGCTGGCCACGTCCATCGCGCTGTTGCCCATGCCGACCACCAGCACCCGCTTGCCGATGCAGTCGACCGGCTCGAACGGGGTGCGGTACTGGTGGCTGTGGATCTGCGCGCCGCTGAAGCTGCCGGGGTATTCGGGAATGCGCGCCGCCCAGTGGTGGCCGTTGGCGACGCACAGCGCGTCATAGTCCTTCACTTCGCCGGTGGAGAGCGTGATCGTCCAGCCGCCCCCGGCCTTGCGCTCCGCCTTCTCGACCCGGGTGTTGAAGCGGATATGCTCCCGCAGGCCGAAGTGGTCGACGTAATCGTGGAAGTACTGCAGCAGCAGCGAATGGTGCGGATAGTCGGGCCAGTCTTCCGGCACCGGATAGTCCTCGAAAGCCAGCCGCCACTTCGAGGTATCGATATGCAGGCTCTGGTAACAGGCGCTCATCCCGTTGGGGTTGTTGTAATACCAGGTCCCGCCGATGTTGTCGGAGGCTTCGAACACGTCGAACGGGATGCCGTAATCCTTCAGCCGCTTGGCCGTGGTGAACCCGCTGCAGCCCGCACCGATGATGCAGACGCGCGGAAGTGGCTTGTTCTGGGCCATTGCCTGTCACTCTCCCTTGGCCGCTCGCGGGCCTTTGCCGAGGAGTATGTTTAATCGCGCGATTAATGTCTAGTGCTGCTGGACAAGTGCCGTGCCTGCCGTCATCCTGCCCGCATAACACAATACATTGTCGGGGAGACCTTTTCGGTCTGGAGGGAACAATGCCAAGTCATACGATCGATGCCACCGCCTGGTCGGCCATGCTGCTGGGCCTGGCCGCGGTGTTTGCCGGGGTGGGGGCCCTGCGCAAGCCGGGCATCTGGCGCGAGATGCTGAACGAGGTGGAACGCAGCCCGGCGCTGCAGTTCCTGTGCGGGATGATGGAACTGGTGATCGGCGCGGTGGTGTACCTCACCAACCCGTGGGTCCCGGCCGACCTGATGTCCTGCGTGCTCAAGGTGATGGGCGGGGCGATGATGGTCGAGGCGCTGATGATCCTCGGCTTTGTCGATATCTACAGCCAGTTCTGGCTGCGCAGCCTGACCCACATGCACCGCGGCTGGGCGATGACGACAGTCCTGATGGGGCTGGTGCTGGCAGTGCTGGGCGCGCAGCGGCTGGCCTAGACTTCCCGGACCAGGCTGGAAGGATAGGGCTGCAGCAGGTCTGCGGCCCGCTTCCAGTCCGCCCGCAGCCAGCTTTGCCAGGCCGCCGGATCGGGCGGCAGGATCACCGGCATCGCATCGTGCCCGGCCTGCCGCCACACCGCGTTCGCTTCTGTGGTCAGCAGCGCGAAGCTGGGCACTTCGCTGTCCTTCCACACGCCCGCCAGCGCAAACAGCGGCTGGTCCGACGGAGCAAGCCACAGCTGGCGGCGCTTGCCCGTGGCGGGATCGGCCCGCCCCCAGACCATCAGCGCAGTGGCCGGCACCAGGCAGCGGAACTCGCTGTTGCGCAGGTTGCCGATCCAGAACGGACTGTCCGGATTGCGCACGCTCAGCACGCCGCGCGCCGCATCGAAGGCCGCGGGCGGCGGCGGCACGCCCCACAGCCGCGGCACCATCCGCAAGGGCTGACGCTCCTGCCGCGGCCCGGCGACGAATTCCCGGCCCGTGGTCAGCACCGGGGCAAAGCTGCCGGGCGAGACCGTTCCCCTGATCCACGGATCGCTGCCCGCCGCCGCGCCAAAGTGGCGGGCAATCGCGGCGGCATCGGCGGCAAGGCGGTAAAGCACGGTCATCGGCAGGCCCCTGCATTGCGCGGCCCGGGCCCGTTGCGCAATGGCGCGGTGATGTTATCACTTGGCGCAAATACAGCCCAAGGGAGACCCCGCAATGCGCCCGATCCGCGCCCTGTGCCTTGCCCTGCTGACGCTGTCGGCCGTCCCGGCCGAAGCCCGCAACCGCGCGACGGAAACAATGCTCGCCCAGTTCAAACGCCAGGGCCTTGGCGATGCGGAGATTGCCCGCAATGTCGGCTGGCACCGCTGGAACGACCTGGAATTGCTGCCGGGGATTTACCAGTCGGTCGGCGGATTCACCTCGCGCGCAACACCGCAGGTAACCCTGCGCGGGGTGCAGTTGATCAATGAGTCCCGCGTGGCGATCTGTTACCGGTTTCGCGGGCAACTACTCAACGGGCCGTTGCTCGGTGGGCGCGGATCGCTCCGCGAGGGCGCCAATTACCTGCTCGAACCCGGTCGCTACGACGTGGTGATGGCCAATACCATCGACAGTTATGTGGGCGGCACGCGGCTGGGCGATTCCATCACCTCGTTCTACCTGTGGCTGCCGGCCCCGGGCGGCGGCAACGGGCGCTGTTCGGCCGCGGCGCCCGATGACCTGGATGCCTGGCTGGCCCGCCCGCTGCCGCGTGAGAATACCGCGCTGGTCAAGTACACGCCGGAACTGGAACGCCGCCTGATGTCCGCCGCGCCGCAGCTACCCATCCCCGCCATGCTCCGCGCGCCCGGCACCGCCCGGCTGAAATAGCACCGCCCGGCCATTGCCAGCGGCGCCCCCTGCCCCTATCTTGCGGCCATCCCCGGGGAGCCGCTTGGCTGAGAGGGAGGGTTCGCATCCTCCGACCCGTCGAACCTGAACCCGTTAGCACGGGCGGAGGGAGTGGTTGGCCCCAAGCACCAATTGGGCAGCCTGCGCTCTTGCTCCGTCCACCGAAGGAGCGTTTCGCATGGCCGACATCAACAGCAAGCTCGAAATCGGCGTCACCACCGGCCCGATCCGTGGCAGCAGGAAAATCCACGTCGGCCCGCTCAATGTCGCCATGCGCGAGATTCAGCTGGAACCCTCCAGCGGCGAGCCGCCGGTGCGGGTCTATGACACCTCCGGCCCCTACACCGATCCGAACGCCGTGATCGACATCGCCCAGGGCCTGCCCGAACTGCGCCGCGAGTGGATCCGCAGCCGCAGCGACGTGGAGGAAGTGACCCAGCGCGAAGTGAAGCCCGAGGACAACGGCCAGCTCGGCCCGGACCGTTCGGGCGGTGTCCCCGCCTTCCCCAACGTCCGCCGCAAGGTGCTGCGCGCCAAGCCGGGGATGAACGTCAGCCAGATGCATTACGCCCGCCGCGGCATCATCACGCCCGAGATGGAATATGTCGCCACCCGAGAAAACCTCGGCCGCGAAATGCTGCGCGAATATATCCGCGACGGGCAGGATTTCGGCGCGGCGATCCCGGACTATGTCACGCCCGAATTCGTCCGCGATGAAGTGGCCAGGGGCCGCGCGATCATCCCCAGCAACATCAACCACCCGGAATCCGAGCCGATGGCGATCGGCCGCAACTTCCTGGTCAAGATCAACGCCAATATCGGCAACTCGGCCGTGGCCAGCGACGTTGCATCCGAAGTCGAGAAGATGGTCTGGTCGATCCGCTGGGGCGCGGACACGGTGATGGACCTTTCCACGGGCCGCAACATTCACGACACCCGCGAATGGATCCTGCGCAACAGCCCCGTGCCGATCGGCACCGTGCCGATCTATCAGGCGCTGGAAAAGGTCGGCGGCATTGCCGAGGAACTGACCTGGGAGATTTTCCGCGATACCCTGATCGAACAGGCCGAACAGGGCGTGGACTATTTCACCATCCACGCCGGAGTGCGCCTGCCGTACATTCCGATGACCGCCAAGCGCGTCACCGGCATCGTATCGCGCGGCGGCTCGATCATGGCCAAGTGGTGCCTGGCCCATCACAAGGAATCGTTCCTCTATGAACGGTTCGACGAGATCACCGAGATCATGAAGGCCTATGACATCGCCTATTCGCTGGGCGATGGCCTGCGCCCCGGATCGATCGCCGACGCGAACGACGAAGCCCAGTTTGCCGAGCTCTATACCCTGGGCGAACTGACCAAGCGCGCGTGGGAACAGGACGTGCAGGTGATGATCGAAGGCCCCGGCCACGTGCCGATGCACAAGATCAAGGAGAACATGGACAAGCAGCTTGAGGCCTGCGGCGAAGCCCCGTTCTACACGCTCGGGCCGCTCGTCACCGATATCGCCCCCGGATACGATCACATCACCAGCGGCATCGGCGCGGCGATGATCGGGTGGTACGGCACGGCGATGCTCTGCTACGTCACGCCCAAGGAACACCTGGGCCTGCCGGACCGGGATGACGTGAAAGTCGGCGTCGTCACCTACAAGCTCGCCGCCCACGCCGCCGACCTCGCCAAGGGGCATCCTGCCGCCAAGGTCCGCGACGACGCGCTGTCAAAGGCGCGCTTCGAATTCCGCTGGCGCGACCAGTTCAACCTGTCGCTCGATCCCGACACGGCGGAACAGTACCACGACCAGACCCTGCCGGCCGAAGGCGCGAAAACCGCCCACTTCTGCTCGATGTGCGGGCCGAAGTTCTGCTCGATGAAGATCACCCAGGAAGTCCGCGACTTCGCCGCCAAGCAGAACGCCGAGCCGGAAACGTTCCTCGCCGCCGAGGAAGCGGAGAAGGGGATGGAGGAGATGGCCGCCAAGTACAACGAAGGCGGGCGGGAGCTGTATATCGGGCAGGGCGATCGGGAGCGGGATTGAGGGGGATTGAGGGGGATTGAGCTCTTAAGGCGGGTCTAATCGTAGCTTTACCCGTCGTAGCCACTCGGACCCAAGCCAGCGCTAGTGAAGAGGT
This sequence comes from Sphingomonadales bacterium, assembly GCA_017302615.1. Lineage (GTDB taxonomy): Bacteria > Pseudomonadota > Alphaproteobacteria > Sphingomonadales > Sphingomonadaceae > Novosphingobium. Next base: position 385 of record JAFLDB010000011.1, on the reverse strand, counting down.
TCTTTGCGCCTTCTGGCACTGGTAGCTCCCAGGTGGAAACGGTCTGCAGGCCTTGAGCCTTCGCGAAGGCAACTAGATTTAGATCATCCGCATACAAGAGCGAACTCTCTGCGACCTTTGCGATGGCCACGATTTGCCGATCTATTTTCACTTTCTGCCATGGCTCGCTTGATCCACCGCGCTTACTTCCGTTCAAAATTGCAGCTCTTGTCATCAGTGACAACTCAATCGCCGCTCTTTCGTCAAAGGATTTAACCCTTAGAGCCTGATCCGAAACTAAGTTGAGTGGTATCAGCGGGTTAGCTTGACGCCCGCCCAAGTCATTGATTCAGGGGTTTTGCGAAAACTTCCGGAGATCAACGATGTGGACCGATACCACTCGGGC
>JAFLDB010000010.1 GCA_017302615.1 Sphingomonadales bacterium | reverse complement strand
TCGGTGGTGGCCGAGCGCCCCGAGCTGGCGGCGCTGCTCAGCTTGCACATGAACTCACTCACCGCGGCGCTGCAGGCCCAAGGCCTCAGCGTCGCCCACGCCGAGGTGCGCAGCCGCAGCAGCCGCGCACTGCCCCGCCGGAACCGCGGGCCGCGCCCAGCCTCGCTCCGCCTCCTGCCCCGGCCGCATCGCCCTCGACCGAGCCCCCGCTGAGCCAGCCGAGGATCGCGGCCGGACACCAGATGCTGTTCCTGTCCGGCATGGAAGCCATGCCACTGCCGGAGGATGCCGTGGCCGCGGCGCCGCCGCTGCCCGTCTCTCCGCCGGTGCCCTATCTGCCCGCTGCCCGGGGTGAGGCGGTGCGCTGGTCGGCCGATGGCTGGATCCTGTGGCGACAGGGCGGCAATGGCTTCAGCCTGCCCGGCGCGGGCCTGCCCGGGGCCAGTCTGCCGGCCGGAGCCTATGGCTCAAGCCAGGCCGGGGTGGTGCTGCGCTACCGGTTTGCCCCGGCCAGCCTGCTGCGGCCGACGCTGTACCTTCGCGCTACCAGCGGGCTCTACCGCCCGCGCGGCGAGGAACTGGCCGCAGGCCTGTCGCTCCGCCCGCTGCCGCGCCTGCCGGTAGCGGTCATGGGGGAGGCGCGGGTTACCCGCACGCTGAGCGGCGACGTGGTCCGCCCGGCCGTGGCGCTGGTCAGCGAGTTCCCGCCGGTCAGCCTGCCACTCGGCCTGCGCGGCGAGGCCTACGTCCAGAGCGGTTGGGTCGGCGGGCGGGATGATACCCCGTTCATCGATGGCCAGGTCAGGGTCGAGAAGCCCGTCTGGCGCGCCGGCAAGGCCGAATTGCGGCTGGGCGGCGGGGCCTGGGGCGGGGCGCAGGACGGGGCGAAGCGCGTCGATGTCGGCCCTTCGGCCAGCCTTGATCTGCCAGTCGGCGGGGTCAACACCCGGCTCTCGGCCGACTACCGGTTCCGCGTGGCGGGAACGGCGGCGCCGGGCTCTGGCGCGGCGGTAACCTTTTCCGCCGGTTTCTAGGCCGTCTGGCCTTTTTTTGGCCGCCTCGGGGGGCTAGGGTCCTGACGCAGAGATGGACGTCTACCTTCCGATTGCCAACCTTGCGGTCAACGGCCTGGTCATCGTCGCGCTTGGGGCGCTGACGGGGATCCTGTCGGGCATGTTCGGGGTAGGCGGCGGGTTCCTGACCACCCCGCTGATGATCTTCTATGGCATTCCGCCGACCGTTGCCGCCGCTTCGGCCGCCAGCCAGGTGACCGGGGCCTCGGTTTCCGGCGTGCTGGCCCATACCCGGCGGGGCGGGGTCGATTATCACATGGGCGCGGTCATGGTGGTCGGCGGGATCATCGGCACGGGTATTGGCGCCGTGCTGTTCCGCCTGCTCCAGCAATGGGGTCAGATCGACGTGGTGATCAACCTGCTCTATGTCCTGCTGCTGGGCGGGATCGGCTATGTGATGGCCAGGGAAAGCTGGCAGGCGGTTCAGGCGCAGAAGACCGGGGTGCCCGTGCCGCCCAGCAAGCGCCGCCACCACCCGATGGTCGCCAGCCTGCCGCTGCGCTGGCGGTTCTACCGTTCGGGTCTCTACATCTCGCCGCTCGCGCCGCTCCTGCTGGGGGTCTTCACCGGGATCCTGACCATGCTGATGGGGATCGGCGGCGGCTTCGTGCTGGTTCCGGCGATGCTCTACATCCTTGGGATGAGCGCCAATGTCGTGGTCGGCACTTCGCTGTTCCAGATCCTGTTCGTGACCATGGCGACCACCATGATGCACGCGCTGACCACCCGCGCGATCGATATCGTGCTGGCCGCGCTGCTGCTGCTCGGCTCGGTCTCGGGCGCGCAGATCGGTTCGCAACTGGCCGAGAAGATCCCGGCCGAGAAGCTGCGCTTCGTCCTCGCGGCGATCGTCCTGCTTGTCGCGCTGCGCATGGCGATCGGCCTCGGCTGGCGGCCGGACGAGATCTATACGGTGACCCCGTCGTGAGGGTGCTGCTGGCCCTGTTGTGCCTGATCCTGCTGGGCGGCGCGCGTGATCCGATCCTGGTGCCGGAAGTGTCCCAGCACGAGATCCAGGTCCGCCAGGGCTTTCGCGGTGCGGACCTGCTGCTGTTCGGGGCGATCATGACCCCGGAAGGGACGCGGGCCGGGCAGGACTATGACATCGTCGTGGTGCTGAAAGGGCCGACCCAGTCGATCGTGCTGCGCGAGAAGCAGCGCATCGCCGGGATCTGGATCAACGCTGAAAGCACCGAATTCCGCTCTGCCCCCACGTTTTTCGCGGTCGCCTCGTCCCGCCCGATCGGCCGGATCGTCGATGACAAGACCGCCGCGATCTATGAACTGGGCCTGCCGTGGCTGCAGCTTTCACCGATCGGGGCCTATGACCCGGACGAACAGGCCCGCTTTTCCGCCGGGCTGGTCGACCTGATGCAGCGCCAGGGCCTCTACAAGGAAGACCCGGGCGGGGTGAAGGTATCGGAGCAGGTGCTCTATCAGGCCCGGATCGCGCTGCCGTCCAACGTCCAGACCGGCACCTACACCGCCGAAACCTTTGCCATCACCAAGGGCCGGGTGGTCGCTTCGGCGATCAGCCGGGTCGAGGTGCGCAAGCAGGGGTTCGAACGCGGGGTGGCCGACTTTGCCGAGTACAACGGGTTCCTCTACGGCCTGTTGGCAGTCCTCCTTTCGATCGGCATGGGCGTGCTCGCCGGCCGGTTGTTCGCCCTCGTCTAGGGGCGCGTCGAGGGCCGATTTAGGCCAATCTTAACCCCTTAACCCTATCCCGGGCATGTTCCGCGCAGGCTGCGGAGCGAGGGGAAACGGGTACACGTGATGAACGATATGAGCGGCAAGGGTTTTGGCGGCGCGCGTCCGGCACATGTGTCGGAAATTCCGGCCGATGCTCCGGCCCCCGGCCAGCAGTTCGACAATGCCCGCGAACCGATCGGGATCGTGCTGGAAATCGCCGGTTCCGGTTCGGCCATCGCGCTTGATCTGCAGCGGCTGCAGGAATGCGCCGAGGACGGCGATCCGTCCGTTGCGCTGGCCGGGCAAGTCGGCAGCCAGATCAAGATCCGGGTCGGCAAGGGCTGGCTGCTCGCCTCGGTCCGGACCCAGCGCCAGGATGCCAAGACCCCGGGCGGGATCATGGCCCAGATCGACTTCCTGGGTGAAGGCGATGAGGAACGCCTGACCGGCCGCATCCACTCGTTCCGCCGCGGTGTGACGCGCTATCCCATCCCCGGCGCGCTGATCTATCCCGCCACCAGCAACGACCTGCGCCAGATCTATGCCAGCGACGGCCGCTCCTCGATCCAGGTCGGCACCGTGTTCCCGACCAAGGACATCCGCGCCGGGCTCTATATCGATTCCATGCTGGGCAAGCACTTTGCGCTGCTCGGCTCGACCGGTACCGGCAAGTCGACCAGCGCCGCGCTGATCCTGCACCGGATCTGCGAACATGCGCCCGAAGGGCACATCGTGATGATCGACCCGCACGGCGAATATTCCGCCGCGTTCAAAACCACGGGCATGATCTTCGACGTGTCGAACCTGCAGATGCCCTACTGGCTGATGAACTTCGAAGAGCATTGCGAAGTGTTCCTTACTTCCAGCGGCAACGAGCGGCAGGAAGACATGGACATCCTGTCCAAGTGCCTGCTGGCCGCCCGCTCGAAGAACCGGCTGGCCGAGAGCATGGGCAAGATCACGGTCGACAGCCCGATCCCCTATCTGCTGTCCGACCTGACCAACCTGATCACCACCGAAATGGGCAAGCTCGACAAGGCGACGAGCAGCGCGCCCTATATGCGGATCAAGACCAAGATCGACGAACTGAAGGCCGATCCGCGTTACCAGTTCCTGTTCTCCGGCATGCTGGTGGGCGATACGATGGCGGAATTCATCGCCAAGATCTTCCGCATGCCCAGCCGCGGCAAGCCGATCTCGATCATCGACGTGTCGGGCGTCCCGTCCGATATCACCAGCACCGTGGTCGCGGTTCTTTCGCGCCTGGTGTTCGATTTCGCGATCTGGGCCCGCGACGAAAAGACCCGCCCCGTGCTGCTGGTCTGCGAGGAAGCCCACCGCTACGTTCCCAGCGAGAAGAACGCCGATGGCTCCTCGGTCGGCCGGATCCTCAGCCGCATCGCCAAGGAAGGCCGTAAGTACGGCGTTTCGCTTGGCCTGATCACCCAGCGCCCGTCGGACCTTGCCGAAGGCGTGCTGTCGCAGTGCGGCACGATCATCTCGATGCGCCTCAACAACGACCGCGACCAGGCCTTTGTGAAGGCCGCCATGCCCGAAGGCGCGCGCGGCTTCCTCGATTCGATCCCGGCGCTGCGCAACCGCGAATGCATCATCTGCGGCGAAGGCGTCTCGATCCCGATCCGCGTTGCCTTCGACGAACTGGAAGAGACCAAGCGCCCGGCCTCGGCCGATCCCAGCTTCACCGACCTGTGGAATGCCAGCGGCGGGGAAGAGGAAATGGTCGGCCGCACCGTCCAGCGCTGGCGCGCCCAGGGGCGTTAATGGTCTGGTGCGGACAGGCCATCCGGCCTGTCCCTGGCAACACCAACCCGCTCCAGCATCACCTTGCGCCAGGGGGCGAGGAAGTAGACCCCCAGCGTCAGTACCAGCGAGGCGATCGAGCTCAGCAGGAACGAATACCACAGCGCATCGGCCCCGAAGACCGGATAGAGCAGGGCATAGGCCCCCAGCCGCACGCCGTACATCGCGGCCAGCAGCACCACCAGCTGGGCATAGATCACGCCGTAGGCGCGCAGCGTGCCGAACAGCACGATGGTGATGCCGAACGGCAGATAGGTCCAGATCGCCAGGTCCTGGATGTGCAGGGCCGCCTCTACCGACGGGCTGCCTGAACCCAGGAACAGTTCCAGCACCGGCCGGTCGAACGGCACCAGCACGGCGATCATCGCCCCGGTCATCGCCAGGTTGGCCAGCGCCCCGGCCTTGCTGATCGCATCGACCCGGTCCTCGCGCGCGGCGCCGATGTGCTGGGCGACCATGGCGCTGACCGCCGCGCCGATCGCCATGGCCGGCATGCCGATATAGTTCCAGATCTGCAGCAGCGCGCCATAGGCGGCGGACACCACCAGCCCTTCGCGGTTGACCAGCCCGATCATGATCACCCCCGCGCCGGAAATGACCACCATCTGCGCCCCCATCGGCAGGCCCCTGGCCACCAGATAGCGCGTCTCCTCGGCCGCCGGGCGCAGCCAGCGCAGCTCGCTCCCACGCAGCCGCAGCGGCAGGTCCCTGGCATAGATCCACACTAGCATGGCGGCAAAGCCGATCGTGGTGGCAATCACCGTGGCCCAGGCCGATCCGGCAATGCCGAGTGCGGGGACCGGCCCCCAGCCCAGGATCAGCAGCGGGTTGAGCGCGATGTCCAGCACGGTTGTCAGGATCATGAAGCGCAGCGGCGTGGCGGCATCGCCGGCCCCGCGCAGCCCCATCGCGATCATCATGCTGAGGGTGGAGACCGGATTGGCAATGAACACCACTTGCAGATAGGCCAGTGCCTGCGCCTTTGCCCCGCCGGGCGTGGCCAGCCAGTCCAGCAGGACATGAGCATAGACGATCCCGGCGACCGAGGTGAGCAGGGCAATACCTCCGGTCAGCCCCAGCGCCGCGCCCATCACCCGTCGCGCCGCCACCACGTCCCTGGCACCCCAGGCTTGACCGATCCGCACCGTGGCGGCCATGCCGAAACCAAAGACCAGCGCGAAAATCAGGAACATCACGATATTGGCATTGGCCGTGGCGGCCAGCGCCTGATCGCCGAGCAGCTGGCCCACCCAGACCGCGTTGATCGATCCGTTCAGGCTTTGCAGCACATTGCCGACCAACTGCGGCAAGGCAAAGACCAGCAGGGTCCGCCCCAGCGGTCCTTGCGTCAAGTCACCGCCAAGCGGACGCGAAGAAGCTGAAGGCCCGCTCACGTGCCGCGGGTATCGCCATAGAGATGGATGTGCAAGCGGTCGCTCAGGCGCAGGCCGTATTCCAGCGCCAGCGGGGCCAGCCAGCGCTCGCGCTCCCGCAGAGTGGCGCTGTCGGTGCCTTCGGGCATGACGAACACCCGCGCCCGGTCGATGGCATAGGTTTCTATCAAGGCCAGCACTTCGGCCAGGTCATCCGGCGTGGCAATCACAAACTTGAACCACGCTTTAGGTTCGCTTGACCATGTTGCCAGCCGTTCGGGAATCTGTGCGGATTCAACCGGATTGCCGGAATGCTTCAGTTTCGGACTCACGTTGTACTGCGCCACCAGCGGATCGAGCGCGGCGTGCGGGGCGACCGTGCCGTTGGTCTCGATCTCCACGCTGATCCCGTCCAGCAGCGCCACCATCCGGGCCAGCGCCGCGCCTTGCAACAGCGGTTCGCCCCCGGTGATGACCAGCCGGTCTTGCCCCAGCGCCTGAATGCGCGCGGCCACATCGGCCTCGTCCAGCACCACCTGGTTGGCGGTCCGCTCAAAGCTCAGCCCGTCGCGGTGCGGGCGGTTATCGCCGGTGAAACGCCAGGTATAGGCCGTGTCGCACCAGGTGCAGGCCAGGTTGCAGCGCGACAGACGAACGAAGGCGACCGGGCGGCCCAGCGATGGCCCTTCGCCTTGCAGGCTGGCAAAGATTTCCGGTTCGCCCGGTGTGGTGGTGGCCAAGGTCAGCATTCAGCGTGTCAGCCTTCAGGAAAACCCGCGCGGGGCTGAACAACCTCACACTCTTCACAGGGTCCACCGGACAAAAAAGAACGCGCGTCACCCCGTGTCACCCTGCGGTGCCATGTGTCGCCTTGGGGTGCGGGGGTGAGGGCGGGGCAGCAGTGCATTTCGGCCCTATGGCAAGGTTGGCGGCTGTAGGACAGGTCATTCCTCCCCGGAACGGGGAGGGGGACCATCCGCAGGATGGTGGAGGGGCACGTGCGGGTGTTCCTGACAGTGCGGGAAAACTCGTCCGTGCCCCTCCACCACTTCGTGGTCCCCCTCCCCCCAAGGGGGAGGAGCAGCTACCCCAGCCGCGCCAGCGCTGCTGCCAGCCGCTCCGCTTCCGCCGCGTGCATGGCGTGATCGGCGCGGGCCTTTTCGACCGCTTCGGGCTTGGCCTTCTCGACGAAGGAAGGATTGCCAAGGCGCCCTTCCAGGCCTTTGGCCTCCTTCTGCGCGGCGGCCAGCGCCTTTTCGAGCCGGGCCTTCTCCGCGGCGATGTCGATCACGCCTTCCAGCGGGACGATCAGGTTGGCATCGCCAGCGCCGACCTGCATCGCCGCGCCGGCCGGGGCCGCTTCAAAACGGATGCCGCTCAGCCGCGCCAGCCGCTCGATCGCGGCCGGGTTGCGCTCGATGATCCCGCGCGTCGCGGCGGACGGGTCGGGCAGATACGCGTCCAGTTTCGCCCCGGGGGCAATGCCCAGCTCGTTCTTGGCGGTGCGCAGGTTGCCGATCAGCGCGATCAGCCAGTCCACCTCGGCCTTGGCCGCCGCATCGACGCTCACGCCCGGCTGCGGCCACTTGGCGGTGATCAGCGGGTAATCGGCCCGGTCGCCCAGCTTGGACCACAGTTCTTCGGTCACGAAGGGCATGAAGGGATGCAACATGACCAGGATCTGGTCGAGCACCCAGCCGGCCACGGCCTTGGTTTCCGCGTCGAAGTTGCCCTTGATCAGTTCGATGTACCAGTCGCAGAACTGGTCCCAGACGAAGTGGTAGACCGCGTTGGCGGCCGCGTCGAAGCGCAGGTCGGCCATCGCCTTGTCGAGCTCGGCCAGGGTTTCCACCACTTCGCCGATGATCCACTTGTTGACCGCACTGGTCGCCGTGGGCGCTTCGATGGAGGTGCTCGCGCTGATGCCGTTCGACTGGCAGAAGCGGGCGGCGTTCCACAGCTTGGTGGCGAAGTTGCGGTATCCCTCGACCCGCTTCTCATCCATCTTCACGTCGCGGCCCTGGCTTTCCATCGCCGCCATGAAGAAGCGCAGCGCATCGGCGCCGTAGAGGTCGATCAGGCCCAGCGGATCGACCACGTTGCCCTTGGACTTGGACATCTTCTGGCCATCGGCGGCGCGCACCAGCCCGTGCAGGTACAGCCGCGGCCAGGGGTTCTGCCCGGTCATCGCCTGCCCCATCATCAGCATCCGCGCATCCCAGAAGAACAGGATGTCGAAGCCGGAAACGAGCAGGCTGTTGGGGAAATGCTTGGCCAGCAGCGGCGCATCGGCATCGGGCCAGCCCAGCGTGGCGAAGGGCCAAAGGGCGCTGGAGAACCAGGTGTCGAGCACGTCCTCGTCGCGGGTCAGCGCCTTGCCGCCGGCCAGCGCCTGCGCCGCTTCCTCAGTTTCGGCCACGAAGACTTCGCCGTCTTCGGCATACCACGCCGGAATGCGGTGACCCCACCACAGCTGGCGGCTCACGCACCACGGCTGGATGTTTTCCATCCAGTTGAAGAAGGTCTTTTCCCAGCTTTTCGGCACGATCTCCACCGCGCCGCTGCGCACGGCCTCGATCGGCTTCTGCGCCAGCACTTCGGCGTTCACATACCACTGGTCGGTCAGCCAGGGTTCGATCACCACGCCGCCGCGGTCGCCATAAGGCGTCTGGATCGTGCGCGGCTCGAAATCGGTTTCGACCTCCTCGCCGTCCTTGTCCTTGGTCACATGCGGGATCAGGCAGCCGAGCGCCTTCATGTCGGCCACGATCATCTCGCGCACCACGAAGCGGTCGAGGCCGAGGTATTTCTCCGGCACCAGTCCGTCGGCGGTTTGCACCACCCTGGCTTCGGCATCGAACATGTTGAGCATGTCGGCCGGCTTGATCCCGGCGCGCTTGCCCACTTCGAAGTCGTTGAAGTCATGCCCCGGGGTGATCTTGACCACGCCGCTGCCCAGTTCGGGATCGGCGTGTTCGTCGGCCACCACCTTGAACCGGCGGCCGGTGATCGGCTGGAGAATTTCCTTGCCGATGACCGCCTTGTAGCGCTCGTCCTCGGGGTTCACCGCCACGGCCATGTCGGCCAGCATGGTTTCGGGCCGGGTGGTGGCCACTTCGACATGGCCGCTGCCATCGGCGAAGGGATAGCGGAAGCGCCAGAAGCCGCCCTTGGTTTCGCGGGTTTCCACTTCAAGGTCGGAAATCGCGGTCTTGAGCTTGGGGTCCCAGTTGACCAGCCGCTTGTCGCGGTAGATCAGCCCCTGATTGTAGAGGTCGACGAAGACCTTCACCACCGCGCGGGTGAAGTGCGGGTCCATGGTGAACTGCTCGCGGCTCCAGTCCATCGAGCAGCCCAGGCGGCGCAGCTGGCGGGTGATCGTCCCGCCGCTTTCCGCCTTCCATTCCCAGACCTTGTCGATGAACGCTTCGCGGCTGTAATTGGTGCGCTTGTCCTGCCGTGCTTCCAGCTGGCGCTCCACCACCATCTGCGTCGCGATCCCGGCGTGGTCGGTGCCGACCACCCACAGCGCATCCTTGCCGCGCAGGCGTTCATAGCGGATCACAACGTCCTGCAGGGTATTGTCCAGCGCGTGGCCGATGTGGAGGCTGCCCGTCACGTTCGGCGGCGGATTGACGATGGTGAACGGTTCCGCGTCCGGCCGTTCCGGGCGGAACAGGCCGTTCGTTTCCCAGTGTTCGTACCACTTCGCCTCGATCGCGGCGGGGTCGAAAGTCTTGTCGAGCGTAGTTTCGGTCATCGTCGGCGGCCTTTGCCAGCCGCGCGGCGGGGGCGCAAGCGGGCAGAGCGCCTTGCGGTGGCCGCAATTTTCCCCCACACCGGAGGCGATGCGCGAATGGGCGGAATTCTCGATTGCCGAGGGCGAAGGCGGAGCGCGGGGCGTGGTGCTCAGCGGGCCGCTGGTCGTCGCCTCGATCGGGCGGCTCGATGCGCAGCTGCGCGGGATCGAAGGCCCCTTCACCCACATCGACCTTTCGGGCGTGGGAGAGGTCGATACGGTAGGCGCCTGGACGGTCTGGCGCTTTGCCCGCGATAGCGGCGCGGACATCGTCGGGGCGAGCGACAAGGCCCGCCGCCTGATCGCCGCCGTTCACCGCAGCGAGCTGGAGGAAGAATCCACGGCCGGGGCCGCGGCGCTCTCGCCCGAGGGAATGGCCGCCCTGACCGGCAAGTTCGTGATCGCCTATGGCCAGGGCGTGAAGCACTTCCTCGCCTTTCTGGGCGAGCTGATCGTCGCGCTGGCCACCCTGGTGCGGCATCCCTCGCGGATGCGCTGGACTTCGGTGGTCCGCCAATTCGACCTGGTCGGGATCCGCGCGCTGCCGATCATCGGTTTGATGAGCTTCCTGGTCGGCATCGTCATCGCCCAGCAGGGGGCGGTGCAGCTGGAACAGTTCGGGGCGGAAATCTATACCATCAACCTCACCGGGCGGCTGTCTTTCCGCGAACTGGGCGTGCTGATGACCGCAATCATGGTCGCCGGGCGATCGGGTTCCTCGTTCGCCGCCCAGATCGGCACGATGAAGCTGACCGAGGAAATCGACGCGATGCGGACCATCGGGGTTTCGCCGATGGAAGCGCTGGTGGTGCCGCGGGTGCTGGCGTCCACCTTCATGCTGATGGTGCTGGGTTTCTACGCCGCGATCCTGTCGATCATCGGCGGCGCGTTCATTTCGATGTACTCGCTGGAAATCCCGTTCTGGACCTTCCTGTCGCGGATCCAGGAAGTGGTGCCCAACCATGACATGTGGGTCGGCCTGATCAAGGGGCCGGTGTTCGGCCTGATCATCGCGCTCGCCGGGTGCTATCAGGGCATGCGGGTCGAGGGGAATTCCGAAGCGGTCGGGATCCGCACCACGGTCGCGGTGGTCCAGGCGATTTTCGCCGTGATCGTGCTCGACGCGTTCTTCGCGGTGTTCTTCACCGAAGTGGGGTGGGGATGAGCCTGGAACATTTCACCGGCGATTTCCCGATCGTGGTCGAAGGGCTGAAAACCGCCTTTGGCGATCACGTGATCCACGAAGGACTGGACCTGTCGGTCCGGCGCGGGGAGATCCTGGGCGTGGTTGGCGGGTCGGGCACCGGCAAGTCGGTGCTGATGCGCGCGATCATCGGCCTGCAACCCGCCGCCGATGGCCGGATCGAGGTGCTGGGCGAGGAAATCGCCGGCGACCATGCCGACGACGATATCGACATCCGCGCCCGCTGGGGCGTGCTGTTCCAGGGCGGGGCGCTGTTTTCCACCCTGACCGTGGCCGAAAACATCGAAGTGCCGCTGAAGGAATTCTATCCCGAAATCAGCCCGACGCTGCGGCGCGAGATTGCCCGGTACAAGGTGATGCTGTCGGGCCTGCCGGATGACGCGGCGGACAAGTATCCGTCCGAACTGTCGGGCGGGATGAAGAAGCGCGCCGGCCTGGCCCGGGCGCTGGCGATGGACCCGGAGCTGCTGTTCCTGGACGAACCGACCGCCGGGCTCGACCCGATCGGCGCGGCCGCTTTCGACCAGCTGACCCGCGAATTGCAGGACACGCTGGGCCACACCGTGTTCCTGATCACTCACGATCTCGATACGCTGCACGAAATCTGCGACCGGGTGGCGGTGATTGCCGACAAGCGGGTGATCGCGGTGGGGACGATCCCCGAATTGCTGGCGCTCGATCACCCGTGGATCCAGCAGTATTTCAACGGACCGCGCGGCCGGGCGGCGCAGGATGCGCAGGCGCGGGTCAGGGCGGGGACCAAGGCGATGGACAAGCCGGGCGGCAGGGGGGCATAAGCAGGCGCGATGGAAACCAGGGCGAACCATGTCTGGGTAGGGGCCGTAACCTTGGGCCTGCTGGCGTTGATCGCCGGGGTGATCCTGTGGATCGCCCGTCTGAACGAGGCCGGGCGGCAGGAATACGACATCTTCTTCAAGCAATCGGTCGATGGCCTGTCCAAGGGCTCCTCGGTCAGCTTTTCCGGTGTGCCGGTCGGGCAGGTGACCGTGATCGAGCTGTGGAAGAAGGATCCCAGCTTCGTCCGGGTGCGGATCGCGGTGGAAGACGGCGTGCCGATCCGGGTCGGCACCACGGCGACGATCCAAGGCAGTTTTACCGGCGTTTCGACGATCCAGCTGGAAGGCGCGAACAAGAAGGCCCCGGCTCTGACCTGCGAGGGTGAGGCGGCGGCGACCTGTCCGGAAGGCGTGCCGGTGATCCCGACCAAGCGCGGCGGGCTGGGCGAACTGCTCAATTCGGCGCCGGTCCTGCTGGAGCGACTGGCGACGCTGACCGACCGGCTCAACCTGGTCCTGTCCGACAAGAACCTGGCCGCGCTTGACGGGATTCTGGCCAATACCAACCGGCTGACCGGCGGCCTCGCCGACAGCACCCCGCAGTACCGCGCGGTGCTGACCGAACTGCAACTGACCCTGATCGATGCGCGCAAGGCGCTGGCCGCGTTCGAACTGGCGGCAACCAATGCCAACGGCGTGATCGACGGCGATTTCCGCCTGATGGTCAACCAGTTCCGCGCTTCGCTGAAATCGATCGAGCGGGTGGCGGACAATCTCAACGGGCTGGTCGGCGATACCCGCCCGGCGGCGCGGCAGGTGCAGGCCACCACCCTGCCGCAGGCCGAAGCCGCGATCCGCGATCTGCGCGCCAGCACCAAGGCGCTGCGCGACCTCACGGAAAAGCTCAACAACGATGGTGCCGGATCGCTGCTCGGCGGGCAGCGCCTGCCCGATTACAAGCCGCGGAGGAACTGAGGCGATGAACCGTTCGATTTCCCGCGCCGTGCTGATCGTGCTGGCCCCGCTGGCCCTTTCGGCCTGCGTCAGCCTGGGCGGCGGGGGTAAGGTCCCGGCCTCGCTCCTCACCCTGACCCCGGCGCAGAGCGCCCCGCCAGGCTCCACTGCCAGCAGCAGCGCCGCCGATGCGCTGATGGTGATGGAGCCGGAAACCGATCAGCACCTCGCCGTGCTGCGCGTGCCGGTGCAGGTGGATGATGCCAACATCGCTTACTTGCAGGACGCGCTGTGGGTGGAACGCCCGGCGCGGCTGTTCCGCGGTCTGCTGGCCGAAACGCTGCGCGCCAAGGGCGGGCGGCTGGTGCTGGAAGACAGCGAGGCCAGCGTGCCGGTGGCCGGCAACCGCCTGTCCGGCCGCCTGATCGCGATGGGCTATGACGCGCGCAGCGGTTCGGTCGTGGTCCGCTACGACGCGATCCGCACCGGACCCAAGGGCGACGTGCAGACCCGCCGCTTTGAAAGCGTGGTTCCCGGTGTGGCCCCGGTCCCGGCGCAGGTCGGCCCGGCGCTCAACAAGGCTGCCAACGATGTCGCCGCGCAAGTGGCGGAGTGGATGGGCAGCTAACCCCGCGCCAGCTCGGCAAAGCGGGCGGCGGCGGAGAAAGCGGCAAAGCGCTTGGCCTGCCGGGTTTCGGCCTCGCTATCGCGGCCCCACAGCTGGGCCTGCCATTCGGTTTCCAGTTCGGCCGCCTGCCACAGCGCGGGCACATCGGCCCGGGGTTCCAGCGCGGCAAGGCCCACCGTCAGCGAGGCGGCCAGCGTGGTCAGCGTGGTCAGCGCGGCGAGGGCGAAATCGTCCTTCGCGGCCAGGACCGTTTCCAGCCGTTTCAGCGTTTCGGCCGGTTGCGGGCGGTGCAGGACGCCGCTGATCCGCTCGAAATGGATGTCATAGCGCGCCTCGGCAGCGGTCAGCAGCGGTTCCCACAATTCCTGCTGGCGGGCGTGGAGCGGCTCGTCTGGATCGGCGCGATAGCACAGGGTATCGGTTTCGGCGTAGCGCAGCAGCGTGGCAATGGCCCCGGCCCGGTCCGGGCCGATCACGTCCAGCGCCAGGTCTGCCAGGTCGCGCAGCACGAAAGCCGCCGGGTCGATCTCCTCGCCCTGTGCGGCCCATTCACCGGCCAGCGCTTCGGCCAGGGCGGCAGTCGGCACCAGTTGCGGCTGCCCGCCCTGCGTCTTCACCCCGCGCCCGTCGAGCGTGACGCGGAACGCGCCGCCTTCCGCGGCAATCCCGGCCTGCTTGTAAAACCGCTTCACGGCTGCGGGCTCTTCCACTTGCGGGCCAGGAAGCGCGGCACCAGCAGGAAATCGGCCACGCCCATCAGCACGAACACCATTCCCACTTCCGGCGGCAGGGTGGTGCGCCCGGCCAGGGTCACCAGCCCGACCACGGCCAGGATGGCCCCGGTGAGGCGCAGCAGCGAGATCGCGAAAAAGCGCTGGCGGGCCAGCTTGTCGGCATCGGTCATTGCAGCAGTTCCCTCAGGTGCGCCGGATCGCGGGCCACGGCCTCGGCCCCGGCCTCGCGCAGCTCATCGGCGGAATGATAGCCCCAGTCGACCCCGATCGCGCGGACCCCGGCATTGACCGCCATGGCCATGTCGAACTGGGTATCGCCGATCATCACGCAGGCGGCGCGGTCGGCCCCGGTCTCGGCCAGCGCGGTGTCGATCATCGACGGATGCGGTTTCGACGGGTGGTGGTCGGCGGTCTGCAGGGTGACGAAATGGGCTGACAGGCCATGCATGGCCAGGCAATGGTCCAGCCCGCGCTGGCTCTTGCCGGTGGCAACGCCCAGCAACCAGCCCTCGCGGCCGAGGTCTGCAACCAGATCGGCGATCCCGTCATAGAGCGGCTCGACCAGCGATCCCGCCTCGCGCGCGGCGCGGAAGGCTTCGCGATAGGCCAGGTCGGCGGCCTGGCGGGCATCCTCGTCGGCATCGGGGGCGAGCAGGCGGATTGCCTGCGGCAGGCTCAGCCCGACGATCCGGCGGACCTGGTGCCGGTCCGGGGCGGGCAGGCGAACCGCGGCAAAGGCCGCCTCCATCGCCGCGATCACCCCGGCCTGCCCATCGACCAGCGTGCCATCGCAATCGAACAGGGCGAGGCGCAGGGTCACGGCGCCAGCGTCCGCATCAGCTGGGCGATGCCGACCGCGCCTTCGCTTTCCAGCCCCTGCGCCAGCCGCTCGCGCTCGGCAGCGTCCTTGTTCTGGCTCAGCTTCACGGTCTCGCGCCAGGCCTGCACTTCCATTTCGAACCCGACCACCCCGGCCAGCAGTGCGCGGAGCCGCTCGGGAGGCAGCTTGTCCATCGTCCAGGGCTGGCCGGCGGCGATCCGGCCCTCGTGCTTGTCGCTCAGTTCGGTGATCTGGGCGAGCGTGCCTTCGGCGTCCATCCGGCGGACCCGGCCTTCCAGTTCCAGCGCGACATAGTTCCAGGTCGGCACCTGCCCCGGATCGGCATACCAGCGCGGGGAAACATAACCGTCCGGACCGTTGACCACGATCAGGGCGGTGCTGTCAGCCAGGTGCTTTGCCAGCGCATTCCCGCGCGAAAGGTGAAACTGCACCGCGCCGTCGCCGGTGGAGAGCAGCGCGACATGGGCCACCCGCGGGCCGTCCGGCGTCTGGGCAAAGACCATGCCGAAGCCGATCTGGTCGATCAGCGTTTCCAGCAGGTCCCGGTCGGGATGGCGGAAGGCGGCGTTGGGGTGCATCAGCGCGGCCTGGCTCCGGTCGGCCTGGGGCTGCCCTTGCCTTTGGTCGGGCCGCGTTTGGTCGGGGGCTTGCGGGTGGCGACCTTGCCGCTGGCCCGGCCGCGGCGTTCGCCCCGGCGTTCCTTGCGGACCTGCTTGGCATGGGCCTTGGCGGCGGCCTTGGTCACGTCCTTGTCCGGGGCGGGTTTCGCCAGGACCAGTTCCATCGCGTCGCCATCGGCCTCGTCAAAGCCCAGCTGGGCGAGGCTGG
This sequence comes from Sphingomonadales bacterium, assembly GCA_017302615.1. Lineage (GTDB taxonomy): Bacteria > Pseudomonadota > Alphaproteobacteria > Sphingomonadales > Sphingomonadaceae > Novosphingobium. Next base: position 113,500 of record JAFLDB010000010.1, on the reverse strand, counting down.
CGGCGAAATGCTCGGGCAGTTCGGCGCGCACGTCGATCAGGTCACCGTCGGGATGGTCGATGATCAGGCGGCGGGCGTGGAGGTGCATCTTGCGGCTGATCGATCCGGACAGGAACGCGTCCGGTCCGCCATACTTCCCGTCGCCGACAATCGGGTGGCCGATCGCCGCCATGTGGACGCGCAGCTGGTGGGTGCGCCCGGTCAGCGGCTGCAGTTCCACCCAGGCGGCACGGTTGCCGGCGCGGTCGATCACGCGGTAGCGGCTGCGGGCCGGCTGGCCTTCGCCGCTCTTGTCGACCATCATCTTCTCGCCCCCGGTGCCGGGCTGCTTGGCCAGCGGCAGGTCGATCATCCCGTCGCTGATTTCCGGCACGCCGATCACCAGCGCCCAGTAGATCTTGCGGGCCGAGCGCCCGGAAAAGCGCTTGGAAAAGAACGCCGCGCTGCCGGGCGTGCGGGCGATCAGCAGGACGCCCGAGGTATCCTTGTCAAGCCGGTGGACCAGCCGCGGGCGCGGGCCATCGTCGGCATAGGCATCCAGCAGGCCGTCGACGTGCTGGAAGGTGCCGCTGCCGCCCTGCGTGGCCAGGCCCGGCGGCTTGTTCAGCACAATCGCGGCGCGGTCCTTGGAAATGACCATGCTTTCGGCCAGCGCGATCTGTTCCCCGGTCAGCGGCTTGCGCGCCCGGGCCTTGCCTTCGGGCGCTTCGCCGCCCGGGGGCACGCGGATCACCTGGCCGGGGCTGAGCCGGTCGGCCGGGTCGGCGCGCTTGCCATCGACCCGGATCTGCCCGGTCCGCGCCCAGCGGCTGACCGTGGCAAAGCCGATCTGCGGCAGGTGGCGCTTGAACCAGCGGTCCAGCCGAACGCCGTCATCGTCGTCGGCAACCGTGAACTGGCGGACCGTGTCGGCCGGTATGATGCCGCGTCCGGTCATGCGAAAGTCCTTGCCAGGGCCAGCCCGGCCAGCAGCCCGGCAATCCCGCCCAGCACCGACACCGCCGCATAGAGGGCGGCCATGGTGCCTTCACCGCGCTGGATCAGGTTGACCAGTTCCAGGCTGAAAGCGGAAAAGGTGGTGAACCCGCCCAGCAGCCCCACGCCCAAAAGCAGCCGCCAGCTTTCCCCGCCTTCACCTCCATCTGCTCCGTGGCGCGCCAGCCAGCCGGCCAGCAGGCCCATGGCCAGGCTGCCGATCAGGTTGACGCTGAGGGTGGCGAGCGGAAAGGCCGACAGGCCGATCAACCGGCCGGCGGCAAAGCGCAGCCAGGCGCCGATCCCGCCGCCCAGGGCGACCAGCAGCGAATGGTGGAAAAAGGAACCGGCGGTCATCATGCTGCGCCTTAGCCGCAAGTGCCGCCCTGCGCCAGTGTCGGGGCGAGAGCCGCCATGACCTGTCTGTAAGACCATGTGTCGTTTGGGCAACTTTCTGTCGCCAACATGAATAAAAAGAGTTACGGCGATTGAAAGGTCGCGCAAAACAACGTTAGCTTGTTGCCATCCGATTCTTCCGATCACTCTTTCTCTACAGGGGCTTTGCGACCATGTCCGATCATGCACGCATTCGTATGCCGAACTCCCGTTCGGTCCGCACCGGCGGCAGCCTTGCCGCCATGGCGATGGCTCTCGTTGCCACGCCGGCGCTGGCCGATTCTTCCGACGCGCCCGATGCGGGAGAACTGCTGGGCAAGGCCGGGCTGGAAATCAGCGTTCAGCGCGCCGCCGACAGCGGCAGCTACTGGTCGGCAACGTCCGGCAAGCCAGTCCGCGCGCCGCGCACGGTCACCGTCTCGCCGGAACCGGAAGTCCTGATCGCCAACCCCGGCACGCCGACCACCGCGCGCGACCCGGTCAACGTTACCGGGGTGGCCCAGATGATCGTCGACAACGGCGCCGGCTCGGTCGGGCTGTGCACCGGCACCCTGGTCAACCCGCGCATGGTCATTTTCGCCGCGCACTGCGTCAACAGCCGCGCCGAAGGAGCCTATGGCGCTGCCAGCGGCGGCACCCCGATCGCTTTCGGCTTTGAAACCAGCACCCGCGCGAATGCCCCGGGCCAGGAAGACGAGCTGATCACCTGGCTGTTCGGCCGGCCCGACGGCAGCGGTCGCCACCAGACCAACGTCGCCCGCTCGTTCTACAACGTCAATTACGTCAACTATAACCCGCTGTCGCTCGATCCCAATTCGGCGACCTTCCTGATCGCCGACGTGGCGACCGCATCGCTCGACACCCCGGCCGCCAACATCCCGACCTGGGCGCTGCTGTTCTCGCAGCTGCCGGCCAAGCCGATCGATCCGGCCACCGGGACGGGCTATCACGTTGCGCTGGCCGGCTACGGCGGCAACGGCACCGGCACTTCGGGCACTTTCTCGATCGATTTCCGCCGCCGCATTGCCGAAAACACCCTGGGCGCGCTGGCCAGCCTCGACGAGTTCGAGAACTTCCTGTTCGGCGGCCCGCCGTCGACCAGCAACCCGCAGAACCTCTACTGGATCGATTTCGACGATCCGCTCCGCGGCCAGCCGGGCGCTTCGCCCTATGATTTCAACGCCTGGCGCGACAATGCCGTGCCGAACGAAGGCAGCACTGCGGGCGGCGATTCCGGCGGCCCGCTGATCCTTGACCGCGAATTCGCCAAGCAGGTGATCATCGGCGTGCTCTCGGGCGGCTATACCCGGTTCTTCGGCGGTCAGCCGGCCAACGGCTATGGCACGACCAAGTTCTACCAGCCGCTGTACCTCTATTGGGACTATATCGTTGCCAACAACCCGTACCACTATGTCGGTTCGGTGGCAGGCAGCCGCAACTGGGAAGACCCGACCCACTGGGTGACCCAGCTTGATCCAGCCTACCAGATCATCGTCAACGGCCAGCTGGTCAATGGCCTGCCGACCAACCCGGGGGCCGGCAACACCGAACAGCCCGGCTTCGGCCAGGCCTGCTTCGAGCAGGGCAGTTTCAGCGAATGCCTTGATATCGCGTCCGGCACTGTCATCACCGGAAATGGCAACCCGACGTCCGGCACCGAAGGCGTCGGCAACGACGCCGGCCAGGCGATCATCGACGGGGTCGAGCTGGTGGCCGATGGCACCCAGAATGTCGGCGGTTCGGCCAGCCAGCAGGCGACCGGCCCGGCCGAAGCGGCACCGGCCCTGCCTGCGCCGACCCTTGCCAACGGCCTGCCGGGTGCGACCAATTTCGTGCCCAACAACTATGACGGCGACCGGGTCAACCGAATTGCCCCGCGTTACTTCGACGTGACCCTGGGCGCGGCCGGCACCACCACGCTGAACAGCACCGTGGTGATCGACCGCTTCAGCATGGCCAATGCCGGGGCAACGCTGGACATCCGCGCCGGCTCGTCGCTGACCAGCCTGATCAGCGTCACCCAGATGACCGGCACCATGCAGGTCAATGGCGCGCTGACCACGCCGGGCGACTACATGATGCTCAGCGGCGGCCTCAACGGCACCGGCACCATCACCACGCCGTTCTTCACCAGCCTGGCGGGCACGATCTCGCCCGGCACCAGCGGCAATGCCGGCAACCTGGGTACCCTGACCTTCCGCGGCAACACCATCTTTGCCTCGGGCACGGCCTACCGGGTCGATATCGGCGCCAATGGCGTGTCGGACCGGATCGTGGTTCAGGCCAACGGTGCGACCGGCGGCCAGGCCAATGTCGGCGGGCAGCTGTTCTTCTACGTGATCGGCGGGGCCACGCCGCGGGCGGGTGATACCTACACCATCCTGACGGCTGCCAACGGCGTGACCGGCACCTTTGCCGCTCCCGCCGCGATCAGCGCGATCCTGACGCCGACGCTGGTTTACCGCACCAATGCGGTGGACGTGCGTCTGGCCGTGGGCAGCTATTCCAGCGTGGTGGACAACCGCTCGGCGGTGCAGACCTCCTACGCGCAGCTGATGGACGGCAACCGCGCCGGGTCCTATGGCGCGCTGGCCGATCTCTATGGCCCGCTCGACATGCAGAGCACCGGCGGCATCCGCAGCTTCTTCGAAGCCGCCGCTCCGCGCACCGAAACGCTGCGCGGCGTCACCGGCCTGACTGCCACCGGCACCACCGACCGGTTCTTCCGTCAGCGGCTCCACTCGATCCAGCCGGGCGAAGCGAGCGGCGTGCTGGCGGTGAACGGCAACCCGCTGCCGCTGGCGGCGCAGGGCAGCTTCGCCCGCGCCTCGGCTCCGGTCGATGCGGGCCTCGGCTTTGTCGACGAAGGACAGACCGCAGCGCAGCTGAGCGAGGACACCAGCGGCTATCTGGTCGGCGGCTACCTCAACGGCAGCTCGGTTCCGATGCCGGCCGCCGCTTCGGGCGGGCGTGACACCTTCGACGGCTGGTTCGTGGCCCTGGGCTTCGAACAGGCCGTGTCGGACAATGCCACGGTCGGGTTCGGCCTCAGCTACACCCATGTCGATGGCACCACCGGCGGTGCGCCGCAGCAGGCGGGCAGCCGCCTGGCTCAGGGCACGCTCTATGGCGCGGTGGCAACCCCGGGCGGGGTGCGGATGGACCTGCGCGTCAGCGCCGGCCTGCTCAACACCCGCAGCGAACGCACGGTGACGCTGGTCTCCACGCCCTACACGCTCAACCTGAAGGACGATTCGTTCGCCTTCGCGACCGAGTTCGGGGTGGGCTTCGATCTGGCCAAGGGCGGCAACTTCGCGGTCGTGCCGCGGGTCTCGCTCCGCTATGAATCGATCGGGTTCGACTATGACCGCGAAACCGGAGGGCCGATCGCGCTGGTGATCGATCGCGACACCTATGAAGCCTTTGAATTCCGTGGTGGCCTGAGCATCGCGGGCAAGGGCGGCAAGGTGCGTCCGTATCTGGAAGCCAACTATGTCCACGATTTCACCGATCGGGCCGCGACCTTCGGGGCGGGCTTTGTCGGCGGGACGGCGGTCGCGCCCTTCGCGCTGGCCGGTTCGGACAAGAACTGGGGTGAAGTGATGGGCGGCCTGACCTTCAACCTTGGCACCAATCTGGACTTCTCGGTCGAAGCGGACACCACCGTGTTCCGCAGCGACTTCCGCAACCAGAGCTATCGCGGGCGTCTGACGATCCAGTTCTGATCGCCGCGCAGTGCAGGAAAGGGGGCGGGGCGCCGGTTGGCGCTCCGCCCTTTTTCTATGCCGTGCGGACGGGGCGCCCGGCCAGGCAGACCAGCGCCGCCACGGCCGATCCCAGCACCAGTTGCCAGGGGAAGGCCACGCCCTTCATCGCCAGCGGCAGGCCCAGGCTGTCGATCACATAGGGCTGGAAGGCCAGCACGGTGAGGAAACCGGTAATGAAAGCGGCGATCACGCTGGCGGAATTGCCGCGCTTGCTGAACAGCGCCACGCCGTAAACCCCGATCAGGCCGGAATAGGCAAAGGCCATCACCCCCAGCACGAAGTCCAGCAGGGCGGCATCGGCATAGCGCTGCCAGTAGTAGGACAGGATCGCCATCGCGAACAGGGCAAGGCCCAGCACCAGGCTGGCGATCCGGCCCATGCGGACGAAGTGTGCCTCGCTTTTCGCACCGGCAAAGGGCCGGTAAAGATCGTTCACCAGCACGGCGGACATCGAGATCAGGCCCGAATTGATCGCCGCAGCCGCGATCACGCCCACGGTTACCAGCCCGCGCAGGCCGGGGGGAATCTCGCTGAGGATGTAGTACATGAACACGGTCACCTTCTCGCCCCGGAAGGTGCCGCCGGCCCCGGCGTTGTAATGCAGGTGCAGCAGCGATCCGATGATCAGGAACAGCAGGATCACCGGCAGGCTCATCGCCACCGAGGCATAGAGCGAGCGCGCGCCCTTCCTGGCATCCTCGCAGGCCAGCAGCCGCTGGGTGATGTCCTGGTCCAGCCCCGAACTGGCCAGGTTGAGCAGCATCACCCCGGTCAGGACCGCAAACAGGCCCCACGGCGCCGACAGGTCCAGCGTGGGGTTCACCACGTTGAGCTTCGGCCCCAGCGCGGTGATTGCCTCACCAGCGGTCATGTCCAGCCCGCTCCACAGGTGCCAGGCCACCAGCAGCGCCGCCCCGACATAGAGCACCACCTGCACCAGATCGCTCCAGATCACCGAATTGAGCCCGCCCATGAAAGTGAAGACCAGCCCGAAGACCAGCAGGACAAAGGCGGCAAAGGCGATGTTCTGCGGCTCGACATTGAGGAACAGGATCATCGAGACGGCAATCGCGGCCAGATAGAGCCGCGCCCCGCTGGCGAAGATCCGCCCGACCAGATACATCGCTGCCGCCGCGCGTCGCGCCGTCGCATCGAAGCGGCTTTCCAGCAGCTCGTAAACGGTTGTCACTTTCAGGGCGTAGAACCGCGGGATCAGGACATTGGCGACGATCCAGGCGGCCAGCAGCGATGCCAGAACGCCGCCGAGGTACGTATAGTCCCCGCGATAGGAATTGTCCGGTACCCCCAGGAACGTCGCTGCCGATTGCACGGTGGAGAGAACGGAGATCGCGACCAGCCAGGTCGGCGCGTGGTGCCCGGCCAGGAAATAGCCTTCCGACGTCAGCCCGCGCCGGGTGGTCAGCCAACCGGCGACGGCCAGCAGGCAGACATAGCCGCCCAGCACCGCCCAGTCCGCGCCTGTGAAACTGGTTGCCATGATCCCCCCTGTGGCTCAGGCGGGCAGCAAGACCACAGATTTTGGGCGGGCGCAAATCGCCGCCTTTTACCTGCCGTTTGCCATTGCAGGCTTGCCACGGGTGCGACTCTTTGCTAGCCGCCCGCCGGTTCGAGCCGATCCCGATCGGGATTCGGCGCGTTTTTGTTTTGATTCGGAAAGGTGCTCCCCCGCACCGGAGTGTGGCGGGGTTCTGGCCTTTTGCATGTGAGGTGGTTCGGTTTATGCAAATTCTCGTCCGCGACAACAATGTCGAACAGGCTCTCCGCGCGCTCAAGAAGAAGCTGCAGCGTGAGGGCGTGTACCGCGAGATGAAGCTGCGCCGTCACTATGAAAAGCCCTCGGAAAAGCGCGCCCGCGAAAAGGCCGCTGCCGTGCGCCGCGCCCGCAAGATGGAGCGCAAGCGGATGGAGCGTGACGGCGTCAAGTAAGCGCCGTTTCCGCGCTTGAACCGGCGCGTGCGATAAGCCATGAGGGCGCGGAGGCTTCCGCGCCCTTTTGCATTTCCATCGAACAGGGAATCCCGATGACCGAAATCACTCGCGTACCGCTCCAGCCCATTGCCAAGGGCGCGCTGACCAAGCTCTGGCTGGGGGTGGCCGCCGCCGCGCTGGCCGCCGCCGGGGTGGTCTATGCCTCGCTGCCGCCGGGCGTCGATGTCGAAGTGGTCAAGGCTGGCACTGGTGCCGGGCCGACCGAGAACGACGTGGTGACGATCAATTACAAGGGCACCACGCCGGACGGCAAGGTGTTCGACGAAGCCAAGGGGGCCAAGCTGCCGATGCAGGGGATTATCCCCGGCTTCGTCAAGGCGCTGGAAAAGATGCAGCCGGGCGGATCGTACAAGATCGTGATCCCGTCGGAACTGGCCTATGGCAAGGAAGGCGCGCCGGGCATTCCGCCCAACACCGACCTCCACTTCGAAATCGACCTGATCAAGGTGCAGAACCGCGCGGACGCGGAAAAGGAAATGCAGCTTGAGCAGATGAAGGCGATGGAAGAGGCCGAGAAGGCTTCCAAGGACGGCAAGAAGCCGGACGGCGCCCAGGTGGTGCCGGCTCCGGAAATGCCGCCGATGCCCCAGTAATCCCTTTCAGGATGGTTTGAACGAATGTCGGTCGATACTGCCACGGTGGCGAAAATCGCCGCGCTGGCCCGGATCAAGGTGTCCGAGGCAGAGCTGGAAGCGATGGTCCCGGAACTCAACGGGATCCTCGCCTGGGTCGAGCAGCTGGGCGAAGTGGACGTGACGGGCATCGAACCGATGACCGCCGTGATCGAAAACCACCTGCGCCTGCGCGACGATGTGATCGATGCCGATCCGCTGACCGGCGGCGGGGTGCGGGACAAGGTCCTGGCCAATGCCCCGGCGCGCGAGGACGGCTTCTTCGGCGTGCCCAAGGTGATCGAGTAATGACTGACCTGACTGAACTGGGCGTCGCCGCGATCCGTGACGGGGTCGCCAAGGGCGATTTCACCGCCGTCGAAGTGGCCGAGGCGTTCAACGCCAATGTTGCCGCGGCGCAAACCGCGCTCAACGCCTTCATCGTCGCCACGCCGGAACTGGCCGTGGAAGCCGCCAGGGCCACCGATGCCAGGCGCGCGGCCGGTCAGCCGCTGGGCAAGATGGGCGGCGTGCCGATCGGCATGAAGGACCTGTTCGCCACCAAGGGCGTTCAGACCACGGCGGCCAGCCACATCCTCGAAGGCTTCACGCCGGAATACGAGAGCACCGTTTCCCAGAAGCTGTGGGATGCCGGGGCGGGGATGCTGGGCAAGCTCAACCTTGACCAGTTCGCCATGGGTTCGTCGAACGAGACGAGCTATTTCGGCAATGTCATTTCGCCGTGGCGGCGGAGCGATGGCGGCAATGCCGCGCTGGCCCCGGGCGGCAGCTCGGGCGGCAGTTCCACCGCCGTTGCCGCGCGGCTCGCGCCGGCAGCGACCGGCACCGATACCGGCGGCTCGATCCGCCAGCCCGCCGCTTTCACCGGCATTTCGGGCATCAAGCCCACCTATGGCCGCTGCAGCCGCTGGGGCATCGTCGCTTTCGCGTCCAGCCTTGACCAGGCCGGGCCGATGGCCCGCGATGTGCGCGACTGCGCGATCATGCTGGAAGCCATGGCCGGGTATGACCCCAAGGACGCGACCAGCCTGAACCTGCCGGTGCCGGAATGGGAAGCGGGCCTGTCCGCCGACATGAAGGGCAAGAAGGTCGGCATCCCGCGCGAATACCGCATGGACGGGATGGACGCCGATGTCGCCGCCTCCTGGGACCGGGGCATCGAATGGCTGAAGGATGCCGGGGCGGAAATCGTCGAGATCAGCCTGCCGCACACCAAGTACGCGCTGCCCGCGTACTACATCATCGCGCCGGCCGAAGCCTCTTCCAACCTCGCCCGCTATGACGGGGTTCGCTATGGCCTGCGCGACCTGCCCGATGGGGCCGGCCTGCAGGACATGTACGCCGCCACCCGCGCCGCGGGTTTCGGGGCAGAGGTCAAGCGCCGCATCCTGATCGGCACCTATGTGCTCAGCGCCGGGTTCTATGACGCCTATTACACCCAGGCGCAGAAGGTCCGCACGCTGATCAGCCATGATTTCAAGAACGCGTTTACGCAGTGTGACGTGATCCTCGCCCCGACCGCGCCGACTGCCGCGTTCGGCCTTGGCGAAAAGACCGACGATCCGCTCAGCATGTACCTCAACGACGTGTTCGCCGTGCCGGCTTCGCTGGCGGGCCTGCCGGCGATGTCGGTCCCGGCGGGTTTGAACCGCGAGGGCCTGCCGCTCGGTCTGCAGATCGTGGGCAAGCCGTTCGACGAGCAGGGCGTGCTGAACGCCGGTCTGGCGATCGAGAGCCGTGCGCAGTTTTCGGCCAAGCCGGACAAGTGGTGGTAAGATGAGCAACTATCGCATCCAGGGCGCAACCGGTGAGTGGGAGGTCGTGATCGGCCTTGAAGTCCACGCGCAGGTGACTTCCAATTCCAAGCTGTTTTCCGGCGCGGCGACCGCGTTCGGGGCGGAGCCGAACACCCAGGTTTCGCTGGTCGATGCGGCCATGCCGGGGATGCTGCCGGTGCCGAACCGCGAATGCATCCGCCAGGCGGTGCGCACCGGGATGGCGGTGGGCGCAGTGATCAACAAGTGGTCGCGGTTCGACCGCAAGAACTACTTCTATGCCGACCTGCCGCAGGGCTACCAGATCAGCCAGCTTTACCACCCGCTGGTGGGTGAGGGCGAGATCGAGGTGATCCTTGATCCCAAGGACCCGGAAGGCAGCACCAAGACCATCGGGATCGAGCGGATCCACGTGGAGCAGGACGCGGGCAAGCTGATGCACGATCAGCACCCGACCATGTCCTATGTCGATCTCAACCGTTCGGGCGTGGCGCTGATGGAGATCGTCAGCCGCCCGGACATGCGCTCTCCGGCCGAAGCCGGGGCATACCTGGCCAAGCTGCGCCAGATCCTGCGCTATGTCGGCTCGTGCGATGGCAACATGGATCAGGGCTCGATGCGGGCCGACGTCAACGTCTCGGTCCGCCGTCCGGGCGAGCCGTTCGGCACCCGCACCGAAACCAAGAACGTCAACTCGGTCCGCTTCGTCATGGCCGTGGTGGAATCGGAAGCGCGCCGCCAGGTCGATGTGATCGAAAGCGGCGGCACGGTGGTGCAGGAAACCCGGCTCTACGATCCGGACAAGAACGAAACCCGCTCGATGCGCAGCAAGGAAGACGCGCACGATTACCGCTATTTCCCCGATCCGGACCTGCTGCCGCTGGAACTGGACGATGCCTTCCTGGAAGAATGCCGCGCCAGCCTGCCGGAACTGCCCGATGCCAAGCGGCACCGCTATGAAACCGCGCTCGGCCTGTCGGCTTACAACGCCAACGCGCTGACCGCTGACGTCGAAGTGGCGCGCCAGTTCGAAGCGCTGCTGGCCTCGGCTGCCGGCGCCAGTGGCAAGAGCGAGGCCGATGTGGCCAAGCGCGTCGCCAACTGGCTCCTGTCCGAACAGCCGGGCGTGCTGAATGCCGCCGGGGTTTCGTCCGATCACCCCAAGAACACGGTGGAAGCCAACACCGCGATTGTCGTGGCGACCGAAAGCGGGCTGATTTCCGGCAGCAAGGCCAAGGAAATCTTCGAGGCTTACCTCACCACCGAGATCGACCTTGCGGCCGAGATCGAGGCCAACAAGCAGACCAGCGACACCGGCGCGATCGAAGCCGCGGTCGATGCGATCCTGGCCGCCAATGCCGACAAGGTGGCCGAATACAAGGGCGGCAAGGAAAACCTGTTCGGCTTCTTCGTCGGCCAGACGATGAAGGCCATGCAGGGCAAGGGCAACCCGCAGCTGGTCAACCAGGTGCTGAAGGCGCGTCTGGCCTGATTTCCGTCGCTTGCCAGACCCGCCAATTGCTGCTCTAACCAGCGGCATGGCGAGGGTGCTGCTTCCCTTGTGCGGGCTGGCCGGGTTGATGATCCCGATCGGCGCAGCCATGGCCGCCGGAGGCAACGCGACCTCGCCGTGGTACCAGTTCAGCCAGCCGGGCCTTCCGCGTGAGCAGGTCCTGGCCGATCTGGAGGAATGCCGCGACCTCGCCGGCAGGGTGCAGCCGCCCCGGACCGACTCCGGGATCTATGCACCTGATCCGGTGGGTGCTGCGACAGTCGGCTTTCTGGAAGGCTTGCAACGCGGGGAGCAGCGCCGCAACATGGCGACGGCAGCCTGGCGTAAATGCATGGCGATCAAGGGCTACGTCCGGTTCGCGATCAGCAAGGATCAGGCAAAATCGCTCTATGCCGGCAACTGGGATCAGCAGAGGGAGCGCCTTGCCGACCGGGCGCTTGCGGCACCCGACGGCCTGCAAAGGCTGGACCCGTGAAAGCTCTGCGTTTTGCCCTGCTCGCCCTGGCGGCACTGGGGCTGGCCCCAAGCGCGCGAGCGGCGGAAAACTTCGATAAAGCGCCTGCCGCGCTCGACCCAGCCAAGGCCTATGTGCTGGTCCGGCTAGGGGAACGCGCTCCGGGCACATGGAACGTGCTGATGCTGTCACCTTATGATGCAGCGGCACAGGATTTGCGCGGACGCGGGCGGGCAAAGGGCAATCCGGTTTCCGCGGGCGATGACGAAAGGGTCATGGCGGGATCAGGCCGCCCTCTCGTCGATGCACCCCATGTTCGCACCTATTTGCTGATGATCACGCCCGGGCGCTATGTCCTCTCGAACAGCGCTACCACCTGCTTTTGCCTGGGCAGCTTTCAGTTCACGGCCGAAGCCGGCCGGATCACTGACCTCGGTACGATCTACATCGGACCGGAAAACGGCACCTCGCCCTGGGGCGTTCTGGCCAAGCGCAGGTCTTCGCCCGATATCGAGGATATTCCCTATGCAGTGGCCGATGCGATGGCGGTCTATCCTTTCAAGGAAGGAATGAGCATGCCGCCAGCCATTATGCATTTGCCGCGGGTTGCCGCTGTTTTCACTCCGGCCTCGCGGCTGGGCAATCATTACGGGCGGCTGATCAATCAGGCGCTGCCGCTGGGAGGTGTTCGATGATCGTCTTCGCTCTGGCTCTGCTCGCAGCCCAGGACAGCACGGCGTTGCCCGCTGCGCCCCCCACCGCATCGGTTGCGGAAGTGCCGGCTTGCGCTCCGGGCCTATACCTTGAGGGCGGCGATCCGCCGGGATCGATCTTGAGTGGACTTTCCTCCTCGCCGTTTGAATCGCGCAAGGTCACCAATCTTGGTGGCTTCATGTTCACGGGCGGCCTGTCTGGCCTGAAGGTCAAATCGATCCTGCCTGGACCGGCGGCGGAAATACGCACCACGGCCGTGCGCCCGGTATTCCGGTTCTGTTTTGCACCAGCGGCCGCAGCCGTCGACGACGGCACCGGTTCAAGCTATGTCGGCTCGGTGACTGCTGCTTCCAATCCGGCCGATTTCAGGCTGGTGCAGTTCGAAAGCAAGCCCGAACAACGCGAGCTTACCATGGCGAAGAGCACGATGTTCCGGGGTGTCAAGACCACTCTGGCGGATTCGACCTATCGCTTCACTGCTACCGAAATCGCGCCGGGACAGTTCCGCGTGACGTTCGATTACGACTTGCCGCGCGGTGAGTTTGGCTTTGTCCGGGCAACCGGAGGGCCACAGCTCAAGAAGCCGAAGAAGGGCCAGATCCCTGGGATCGGCGAGCCAGGGCAGCAGGTCTACGCATTCGGCGCCGTCGCACTTTGACCAGCGAAAAGGGCCGCCCCGGCGGGACGGCCCTTCGTAATCCGGTGATCCGCGAGATCAGCCCTTGCGGGTGCCGTTCAGCGCGAAGGAGCCGAAGGCGCCGGCCTTGACTGTGCCGGTGATGGTGTCGCCATCGACCGTGGCTTCGCCTTCCAGGGTCATCGGCATGGGGACGGTCATCTTCATCGTCCAGGTCAGCTTGTTGCCATCGACCTTGCCGTTTTCCATGTCCATCGAGCCCATCGCGCCGACGTTGGTGCCGGTGAAGGTGTCACCGTCGACATTGATCGTCACTTCGCTCTTCTGGTCGCCCATCGGGGTCTTGGTCACGCATTCGTAAGTGCCGGCAACAGACATTGATGCTCTCCTCTCAAGTGTACTTACAGGGGGGTAAGTAAGCCTTTCACTCGCCCGTCGCGGGCGCGCTGTCAACGGGTTGCGCGATTTCCAGCGGCAAGTCGAGCGCCTTGAGCTGTGGCTCGACCACCTTGCGATCGCCGACAACGACAAAGACCAGCCCGTCGGGGCCGAGATACTGCTTTGCGGCCTTGTCGAGCGCGGCCTTGTCGATCGCGCGGTAGCGGCTGGGCAGGGTGGCCTGGTAATCGTCCGGGCGGCCGAGCAGCTGGTTGCCGACCAGCGCGCCCAGCACCTGGCCGTTGGTTTCATAGCGGATCGGCAGGCCGCGGATGTTGCCATCGGTGGCGCGGGCGTATTCCTCGTCATTCACCGGGCGCTTGCCGGGGAAATCTGCCATCTGGCCGCGGATCGTGGTGATGGCCGCGCCGGTCTTGTCGCTCTGCACCGGGGCGATCACCGCCAGGCTGCGCGGCCCCTTGGGGCTGCGGACCTGGCTGCGCACGCCATAGGACCAGCCCTTGTCCTCGCGCAGATCGAGATTGAGGCGCGAGAGGAAGCCGTTGCCCAGCACTTCGTTGGCCAGATCGAGCGATTCCATGCCCTGATCGCGGCCGGTCATCGGCAGCACCCGCCCGGCAACGATCACCGATTGCGGGGAATTGGGCCGGTCGATCAGCACGATGCGCGGGCGCGGCGCGGGGATCGGCGCGTCCAGCGCTTTCACCGGGCGCGGGTTGGCGGGGGCCTGCCAGGTGCCGAAGGAATGCTCCAGCATCGGCTTCAGCTCAGCCATGGTGATATCGCCGACCACGGTGATGGTCATCATGTCGGGCCGCAGCCACTTGGCGTGGGCCGCGCGCAGGGTGGCCGGGGTCATGCCCTTTACCGCAGCGGCATTGCCAAGGCCGTCGCCCGGCTGGCCATAGGGATGGGCCGGGCCGAACAGGATCGGGTTCAGCCGCCGGTTGGCCATGGCGCTGGGGCTGGCCTCTGACTGGGCGATCCCGGCCAGCTGCTGGTCGCGGGCGCGGGTCACGTCGCCATCGCGGAAGGCCGGGCGGCGGACCACGTCGGCCATCAGATCGAGCGAAGGGGCCAGATTGGCGCTGAGCGCGGCGAGCGTCACGGTCGAGCTGTCGATCCCGGTGCCGGTGCTGATCCGCGCGCCCAGCCGCTCCTGGTCCTCGGCAATCTGGGTGGCGTCGCGGCTTTCGGTGCCTTCGTCCAGCACATCGAGCAGCAGCCGCTGAGTGCCGGGGGCATCCTGCGCGTCGGCGGCAAAGCCGGCATCGAAGCTGACGTGGACCAGCACGGTCGGCACCCCGGTGCGGCGGGCCAGCACCACCGGCACCCCGTTGGACAGGGTGGCGCGCTCGGCCTCGGGGAATTCAAGGTCACCGACCGGAGCCACGGGGGGGAACTCGCGCTTGGGGCCGGTCGCCAGCTTGGGCGCGGGCTTCTTCGCGTCGGGCTTGGGCGGGGCGGCGTTCGCCTCGTCGCCCCAGCCGCCCATTGCCTCGCCCTTTTCGGTGCGCTCTCCGGGCGTGATGGTCAGGGCATAGACCGGGTGGCCGATCCAGCGCTGCAGCGCGGCCTGAACATCGGCCGGGCGCAGACTGGCGATGCGCTGCAGGTCCACCTTGAACTGGTGCGGATTGCCGGAATAGAGCTCGCCCTCGGCCAGCTGCGCACCCTTGCCGGAAAAGCCGCCAACTGCTTCGAGCGAGAAGATCTGGCCGGACACCGAACTGGTCGCGGCGCGCTTCACCTCGTCCTCGGTCGGGCCTTCGGTCATCAGCTTGTTGATTTCACCGTCCAGCGCGGCCTCGGCCGTCGCCCGGTCCACGCCCGGCTTGATGTCCATCTGCACCAGCAGCATCGATGTCTGCTCGAACGGCCAGACAAAGGCTGAAACCGATACGGCGACGCCCTTGCCGCGGACCAGCGCGTTGTCGAGCCGCGAGGAGGCGAGGCCGCCCAGCACCTTGAAGCCGACGTCCAGCGCCGGGGCATCGGGATCGTTGAGGCCGGGGCCGCTCCACACCCGGTAGACCCGGGTCAGCGGGACCTGATCGGTCATCTCGCGCTTCACCGGCGCGGCCAGGGTGACAGGACCGGCGGGCGGCATCGTCACCTTGGGGCCGGCCGGAATATGGCCGTACCACTTTTCCACCATCGGCCGGGCCGTCGCCACATCGATGTCGCCCGACAGCACCAGCACCACGTTGTTGGGGCCATAGTTGTCGATGAACCACTTGCGTACGTCGGTCAGGCTGGCGGCATCGAGATCGGCCATCGAACCGATCGTGGCATGGCGATAGGGGTGGCCGACCGGGAACAGTCCTTCACCGATTGCATATTCGGCCAGGCCATAGGGCTCGTTATCGCCCTGGCGCTTCTCGTTCTGGACCACGCCGCGCTGCTTATCCAGCTTGTCCTGGGTGACTGCTCCGAGCAGGTGCCCCATCCGGTCGCTTTCCATGAACAGTGTCAGATCGACCGCGCCCTTGGGCACGGTCTGGACGTAATTGGTTCGGTCGAAACTGGTCGAACCGTTGGTCGGGGTCGATCCCGCCCCTTCCAGCGGCACGTCGAAATTGGGGACGTTCTCCGACCCGCCGAACATCAGGTGTTCGAACAGGTGGGCAAAGCCGGTGCGGCCCTTGGGTTCATGCTTCGATCCGACCCGGTAATAGGTGGTCACCCCCACGATCGGCGCCTTGCGATCGGTATGGACCAGCACGGTCAGGCCATTGGCCAGCACGAACTTCTCGTAAGGGATGTCGACCTTGGCGACCAGTTCGTCGAGCGGTGCGGGCTGGGCCGCGGCCGGCGTGGCGGCAGGGGGCGGCGCGGCTGCAACATCGGCCTTGGGCGTTGCGGCACAGGCGGCCAGGGTCAGGGCAAGCAGCGAAGTGGCAAGGCGGCGCATGGTCGGTAAGGTCCCCCGGTAATCAGTTGCCGTCAGTGCTAGCGGCCCGCGCCGCCCTGCCAAGAGCCTTGTTCGACGAACGGCATTGTTGGCGGGATCGGCGCTGCCGCTGATGGCTCTGGCCAACCCTGCCCAGGCGCAGGTCGCTGGGGAGAAGATCGCCAATTCCTATATCTGCGTGTTTAACAAGGGGGTGTCGCGCGGTCAGGTCGAGGCTGAAGCCCACCGCTCGGTCAAGGCCCAGGGCGGTCAGGTCAAGCACGTTTACCGCGTGGCGCTGCAGGGCTTTGCGGCTGACTTGCCGGCCCAGGCGGTTCAGCGGATGCAGGCCGCCAATCCGAACATTGCCTATTGCGAGCAGGACCAGGTGATGGCCGTGCCGCCGATCCGCCAGGAAGCCAGGCCGGGCGGCGGCGGTGGTACCCAGCCGGCCCAGGAAACCCCCTGGGGCATCGCCCGCGTCAATGGTGGCGGGGCCAACTACACCGGCACCCGCACCGCCTGGGTGATCGACAGCGGCATCGACCTGACCCATCCGGATCTGAACGTCGACACCGCCCGCAGCCGCAGCTTCCTGGGTGGCACCACCACCCCGCAGGACCAGAACGGCCACGGCACCCACGTTGCCGGCACCATCGCGGCCTGCAACAACACGATCGGCGTGATCGGGGTCACTCCTTGTGCCCGCGTGGTTTCGGTGCGCGTGCTGGACCGTCGCGGTTCGGGCAGCACTTCGGGCGTGATCGCCGGGGTTGAGTATGTCGCCACGGCCGGCGCGCCCGGTGACGTTGCCAACATGAGCCTGGGCGGCGGGGTTTCGACCACGCTGGACAATGCCGTGATCAACGCTTCGGCCGGCGGCGTCCGCTTCGTGCTGGCGGCCGGCAACGAGAGCGACAGCGCCATGAACCACTCGCCGGCCCGTGCCGAGGGGCCGAACATCTTCACCGTTTCGGCCTTTGCCAACGGTGGCGGGTTGCCCAGCTTCTCCAACTACGGCAACCCGCCGGTAGACTGGGCCGAACCCGGCGTGTCGATCAAGTCGACCTGGCTGTCGGGTGGTTACAACACCATTTCCGGCACCTCGATGGCCGCGCCGCATCTGGCCGGCATCCTGCTGTCCGGAGCGGTGACGCAGAGCGGCAATGTCACGGGCGATCCCGACGGCAATCCGGACCGCATCGGCTCGCGCTGATCGATCCGGCGCAAGCTGAATCAAGGGGCGGCCTGTCAGTGTGCGGGCCGCCCCTTTTCTTTCGTCGGGCCGGATCGGCGCTTGGTCCGGCGGGCAGTTGCCCCAAGCGGTCCGTGCGGTTAGCCAAGGCGCAAACCAGACTATCCATCGGGGAGTATTTCATGCGTCTTGTCGCGCCGTTCCTGGCCCTGTCCCTGCTTGCCGCGCCGGTTGCCGTGGTGGCGGCCGAGCAGATCCGTTTCGATCCGGAAGCGGTCCGTGCCCATGTGACCTTCCTTGCCGACGATACGCTCGACGGGCGCGGTTCTGGCACCAAGGGCTATACCATTGCCGCCAATTACGTCGCCGCGCAGTTCCGCGCGATGGGGGCGGTGCCGATGGGCGATCCGGCCAAGGGCAGCTATTTCCAGCAGGTCCCGCTGCGCGAAGCCAAGCTGGTCGGCCAGCCGGTGCTGACGATCAGCGGCAAGGGCAAGACGATCCGGCTCGACAGCCGCGAAAAGGTGCTGATCGGCCCCAGCGCGCAGGACGCGCAGCAGCGGGTCGAGGCTCCGCTGGTCTTCGTCGGCTTCGGGATCGACCGGCCCGATCTGGGCGTGGACGATTACCGCCAGCTCGATGTCAAGGGCAAGATCGTGGTGGTCCTTTCGGGCTACCCCAAGGGCATGAATTCCGAAGTCGGCGCGCACCTCAATGCCGAGAAGGCCCGCATGGCGATGAAGCGCGGGGCAATCGGGATCATCACCGTGCCGACCCTGCAAGATACCAGCCGCCGTCCCTGGGCGCGGCGCATGGAAATGAGCGGGGAGCCGCGTTCCAACTGGCTGCAGGCCGATGGCACGCCGTTCCTGCGTGCGCCGGCGATCCGCGCCGATGCCGCGCTCAACCCGGATGCCGCCGCCCAGATCTTCGGCACGGGCAAGCAGAGCCTGGCCGCGATCCTGGCCGAGGCGGACAAGATGGGCGGAAAGCCGCGCGGCTTTGCCCTTGGCATGACCGCGACGCTGGAGCGTCAGACCGAGTACCGTGCCTATTCCAGCCCCAACGTGGTGGCGATGATCCCCGGATCCGACCCGTCGGTTGCCGGCGAATACGTGCTGATGACCGCGCACCTCGATCACATCGGCGATCACGCCAAGGGCGATGACAAGATCAACAATGGCGCCATGGACAATGCCGCCGGCGTGGCAACGATGATCGAGGTAGCCAAGGCCCTGGCCAAGGACGGCAAGCGTCCCCGCCGCCCGATCCTGTTTGCCGCTGTCACCAACGAGGAAGGCGGGCTGATCGGGTCTGAATACCTTGCGCTCAACCCGGTGACGGGCAAGGGCAAGGTGGTCGCCGTGGTCAACTTCGACATGCCGATCCTGACCTATCGCTTCACCGACGTGGTCGCCTTCGGGGCGGAGAATTCCACCCTTGGCCCGGTGGTGGGCAAGGCTGCGGCCCAGGCCGGGATCCAGCTTTCGCCCGATCCGCTGCCGGAAGAGGGCCTGTTCACCCGCTCGGACCACTACCGGTTCGTCCAGCAGGGCATCCCCTCGGTGTTCCTGATGACCGGCCATGCCGGTCCCGGCAAGGAAGCCTTCAATCACTTCCTGGCGACCCATTACCATCGCCCCAGCGATGACCTGAACCTGCCGTTCGACTGGGCGGCCGGGGCCAAGTTCGCCGAAGTGAACTATTACATCGTCCGCGCCATTGCCGATGAGGCGGAGCTGCCGCGCTGGTATGAGCGCAGCCTGTTCGGCCGCGAATTTGCGCCGAACGCGCCCAAGGCGCCCAATCCCAAGCCCTGATCCGGGCAGAACCGCCTTTGCGGCCAGTCAAAGACAATCAGGGGGTGCAGGTCAGAATTCTGACTTGCACCCCTTGTGTTGCAAGGCAGCAACACTACCTCTTGGTGTAACAGGAGGCTGATACACCCATGAACCTCGAGAAATTTACCGACCGCGCCAAGGGCTTTCTCCAGTCGGCGCAGACCGTTGCGATCCGCCTGAACCACCAGCGGATCACCCCCGAACACATCCTCAAAGCCCTGCTGGAGGACGAGGAAGGCATGGCCTCCGGCCTGATCCAGCGCGCCGGCGGCAATCCGCAGCTGGCGGTCGGCAAGGTCGACGAGGCCCTGGCCAAGATCCCGGCCGTGTCCGGATCGGGCGCGCAGGCCGCGCCGGGGCTGGAAAGCGATTCGATCCGCGTGCTCGACCAGGCCGAGCAACTCGCCACCAAGGCTGGTGACAGCTATGTCTCGGTCCAGCGGATGTTGCAGGCCCTGGCGCTGGGCACCACCAACATGGCGGGGCAGGCGCTGAAGGCCGCCGGGGTCGATGCGGCCAAGCTGGAAGCGGCAATCCAGGAACTGACCGGCGGGCGCACGGCTGACAATGCCAGCGCCGAAAACGCCTATGACGCGATGAAGAAGTACGCCCGCGACCTGACCCAGGCCGCGCGTGACGGTAAGCTTGATCCGGTGATCGGCCGGGACGAGGAAATCCGCCGCACCGTGCAGATCCTGGCCCGGCGGACCAAGAACAACCCGGCGCTGATCGGCGAACCGGGCGTGGGCAAGACCGCGATTGCCGAAGGCCTCGCGCTGCGCATTGCCAATGGCGACGTGCCCGACAGCCTCAAGGACCGCCGCCTGATGGCGCTCGACATGGGCGCGCTGATCGCGGGCGCAAAGTATCGCGGCGAGTTCGAGGAGCGGCTCAAGGCCGTGCTGGACGAGGTGAAGGGCGCCGAGGGCGAGATCATCCTGTTCATCGACGAGATGCACACCCTGATCGGGGCCGGCAAGAGCGAGGGGGCGATGGATGCCTCCAACCTGCTGAAGCCGGCGCTGGCCCGCGGCGAGTTGCACTGCATCGGCGCGACCACGCTGGATGAATACCAGAAGTACGTGGAAAAGGACCCGGCGCTGCAGCGGCGGTTCCAGCCGGTCTTTGTGGGCGAGCCGACCGTGGAGGACACGATCAGCATCCTGCGCGGGATCAAGGACAAGTACGAGGTTCACCACGGGGTGCGGATTGCCGACAACGCGATCGTCGCGGCGGCGACCCTGTCCAACCGCTACATCGCCGACCGCTTCCTGCCCGACAAGGCGATCGACCTGATGGACGAGGCGGCCAGCCGGATCCGCATGGAAGTGGAGAGCAAGCCCGAGGAGATCGAGGGACTCGACCGCCGGATCATCCAGCTGAAGATCGAGGAAATGGCCCTGGCCAAGGAAACCGATCAGGCCAGCAAGGACCGCCTTGCCGCCCTGTGCGAGGAACTGGCCAATCTGGAACAGCAATCGGCCGAACTGACCACCCGCTGGCAGAACGAGCGCGACAAGATCGCCGCCGAGGGCAAGATCAAGGAGCAGCTGGATGCTGCCCGGATCGAGCTGGAACAGGCCCAGCGGACCGGCGATCTCGCCAAGGCCGGAGAGCTGTCCTACGGCCGCATCCCCGAACTGGAAAAGCAGCTCGTCGAGGCGCAGAGTCATTCCGAAAACGCCCTGCTGCGGGAAGAAGTGACCGCCGACGACATCGCCGCCGTGGTCAACCGCTGGACCGGGGTGCCGGTCGACCGGATGATGGAAGGCGAGCGCGAGAAGCTGCTCAAGATGGAGCAGGTGATCGGCCAGCGGGTGATCGGCCAGCAGGATGCGGTGGTGGCCGTGTCCAAGGCCGTGCGCCGCGCCCGGGCCGGGCTGCAGGATCCCAACCGGCCGCTCGGCAGCTTCCTGTTCCTGGGTCCTACGGGCGTCGGCAAGACCGAGCTGACCAAGGCGCTGGCCGGGTTCCTGTTCGATGATGACCAGGCGATGGTCCGGATCGACATGTCGGAATTCATGGAGAAGCATTCGGTCGCCCGGCTGATCGGCGCGCCTCCGGGCTATGTCGGCTATGAAGAGGGCGGGGTGCTGACCGAAGCGGTCAGGCGCCGGCCCTATCAGGTGGTGCTGTTCGACGAGGTCGAGAAGGCGCACAGCGACGTGTTCAACGTGCTGCTGCAGGTGCTGGACGATGGCCGCCTGACCGACGGGCAGGGCCGCGTGGTGGACTTCACCAACACCCTGATCATCCTGACCAGCAACCTCGGCAGCCAGTACCTTGCCAATCTGGAGGACGGGCAGGACGTGGAAAGCGTCGAGCCGCAGGTGATGGAGATTGTGCGCGGACACTTCCGCCCCGAGTTCCTCAACCGGCTGGACGAGATCATCCTGTTCCACCGTCTGGCCCATGAACACATGGGCCCGATTGTCGAGATCCAGGTCGGCCGGGTGGCCAAGCTGCTGAAGGACCGCAAGATCGTGCTGGACCTGACCGATGCGGCCAAGCGCTGGCTGGGCCGGGTCGGCTACGATCCGGTCTATGGCGCGCGGCCGCTGAAGCGGGCGGTGCAGCGCTATCTGCAGGATCCGCTGGCCGAAAAGCTGCTGGCGGGCGAGATCCCCGATGGCAGCACGGTGAAGATCGACGAGGGTGACGGGGCCCTGACCATCGCGGTCTGACCCCGGCGCCTTTCGGGCAAACGAAAAGGGCGGCGTGGCATCCCACGCCGCCCTTTCTGTCTCCAGTCCGGGTGGACTTAGAAGTTGGCCCGGAAGCCAGCGTACATGAAGCGCCCGTAGGTGTCGTACGGGTCACCGCCGGCGGTGCCGAGCAGGCCGAACGGAGGCTTCTTGTCCATCAGGTTATCGATGCCGATGTAGAAGTTGTACTTCTTGTCCGACAGTTCGAAGTTCAGACGAACGTTGTGGTAGATCACGCCCGGGTAGTACACTTCCTTGGTGATATCGTTGTTCTGCGGATCAAGCAGAGCCAGCGAACCAGGGGTGCAGGTACGGCCGGAGAAGCCGGTCAGACCGCTGGTCGGGCACAGACCGGTGTACGGGTGCT
Source organism: Sphingomonadales bacterium (assembly GCA_017302615.1). Lineage (GTDB taxonomy): Bacteria > Pseudomonadota > Alphaproteobacteria > Sphingomonadales > Sphingomonadaceae > Novosphingobium. The sequence continues at coordinate 91,227 of JAFLDB010000010.1, read as the reverse complement.
GGGCTTCCCAGGTGCTGATCGTCTGCTTGCCGATATAACGGGCGGTGTAGGTGAAATCGACCGGGCCGAAATCGTAGTTGAGCGACAGGTTGGCGGCCCAGATCGGGTCACCCAGTTCGCCCATCTGGCGGTTCGGCAGGTCGGTCCGGGTCGGATCGACATAGTTGTCAAGCAGCATCACGCGGGTACCGATGGCGCGCAGCGACACGCGGTGACCGTTTTCGAAGGTGTGACGATACGAGATGTCGACGTCGATACCTTCGGTCTTCTGCTTGGCGAAGTTCACGCCGCCCGAAATGACCGCCGGCTGCACGAACAGGCCGGTGGCCGGATCGCGGTTGACGGTGGCGCAGAACGGGTTGCCGATGCCGGTCGGGCTGTCATAGCACAGGTTCAGGATGGTCTGTGCACCCAGCGCCGAGATCAGGCTGGTCACTTCGATCTTGTAGTAGTCGACCGTGAGGGTCAGACCCGGGATCATCCGGGGCTCGACCACCATGCCGATGGTCAGCGACTTGCCGCGCTCGGCCACCAAAGTCGGATTACCGCCCTGGACGAAACCGGTCGAGGAGGTGCGGGCAAGGCAGTTGCTCCACGGATCGCCCAGTTCACGGTCAGTGGCCGGAACCGACGAGGTGGTGCAAGCGGTAACCATGGCAGCGTTGTAGGTGGTCGGAATTCCGGCCGCAGCGCAGTTGGCGGCGCGGTTCGGGTTGGCCGAGATGTTCGCGGTATCGCACGGGTCGGCGATGAACGCGAAGCTCTGGGTCTGCGGGAAGAACAGGTCGCTCTGCGTCGGCGCGCGAACCGAGGTGGCGTAGGCCACGCGGAAGCGGACATCGTCCACCGGCGCGTAGATGCCGTCCACGTTCCAGGCCCAGACGGTGCCGGTGGAGGTGTTGTAATCCGAGACACGGCCCGCGCCGCGGATCGTCAGTTCCTTGGCAAAGGGCAGGTCCTTCAGCAGCGGCAGGTCGATTTCGCCGTAGGCTTCCTTCACGGTGAACTTCGGCGGAGCGAAGGTCTGGAACAGGTTGAAGAAGAACGCGCCGTTCTTCGAGGCCGAGTCCCAATCGCTGAACGCGGTTTCTTCGCGGTATTCTGCGCCGACCACGAAGCCGATCGGGCCGCCCGGCAGTTCGAACAGCTGCGACAGGTCACCCGCGACGTTGGCAGACGCGACGAACTGGGTCGCCTTTTCGCGGCGCGAGGCCGTGCCATTGATGAAGGCATAGGCTTCCGGGGTGTACTGGTTCTGACCAAACAGGTTGATCGGAACGCAGTCCGGGCGGGTGATGGTGGTGGCGTTGACGCGGCAGATCACCTTCTGACCGGCCGAGTTCAGCACGAAGTTGGTGCCGGTGTAGCCGACCGGAGCCAGCACGGCATCGACCGCCAGGGCAAGGCCATCGGGCGCGGTGCCGGCATCGTTGCGGATGCGGGCCACGTTGATGGCGTTCATGCTGGTGCGCAGCTCGCCGTAGTTGACGGCGATTTCGTACTTCCAGTCGTCGTTGAAGGTGCCTTCGAAACCGGTCACGATGCGATAGGTTTCGCGGATGTGGGTTTCGCCGCGGCCGCCCAGGTCGACGTTGAAGCGGCTGAGCGGGAAGGTCTGGCCGCTGGTGGCACCGAGCGAGCAGAGCCCGTAGCTTTGCAGAGTGGCCAGGTTGGCCGCGCCCAGGAAGCCGTTGTCGCAGCGCCAGGTCGGGCTGAAGGTGGCTGAAGCCATGAAGGTCGGCTGACCTTCCTGGTTGGCCTTCACGCGGACGTACTTGGCTTCGGCGAACCAGCGCAGGCCGTCGCTGAAGTCAAAGTGGGTCAGCGCGTTCAGGCTGATGCGCTCAAGCCCGGCTGCCATGATGCCGGTGTTGCGCAGGGTCGAGCCGTTGCCGCCGATGATGTTGGTCGAACCAGCACCTTCGAAGTTGCCGGCCGGCACGTCGGCATACAGTTGACCCGCATCGTTGAAGCGCAGGTAAGTGCCGACACCGATGCGGCCGATCGTGCCGCCGTCGGAGATCGAACCGTTCTTCACGCCGCAGACGAAAGCGTTGTCAAAGATGCCATCGGTCCCGTTGGGTTCACCGGCAGTCGGCTCAACCGCGTTGAACTGGCAGCGTCCCGAGAACGCCCCGGCGATATCGTCACGGTCGCGGAAGTACAGCGGCTCGGCCTTGGCATATTCGGCAGCGATCGCGATGTTGCCGCGGCCATCGGCGAAGTTGCGGCCGAAGGTGCCCGACACGAAGTAGTTGCCGCGGTCACCGCGCTTGGTAGTGCCGCCCTGGGCGCGCAGCGAAATGCCGTCATAGTTGCGCTTCAGGACGAAGTTGACCACGCCGGCCACGGCGTCCGAACCGTAAACGGCTGAGTTGCCGCCGGTCACCACGTCGACGCGCTCCAGCAGGTCGACCGGGATGGTGTTGACGTCGACCAGGTAGTCACCCGGCGAAGCAGTCACGTGACGCTTGCCGTTGACCAGCACCAGGGTGCGCGAGATGCCGAGGCCGCGCAGGTCGAGCAGGTTCAGACCGGCGGTGCCGATGAAGCGGGTCGAGTTGCCGGCGCTGTAGGTCGAGCGCAGCGACGGAAGGTCGTTCAGCGCATCGCCCAGCGAGACGTCACCACCGTCCGAAAGTTCACCCGGGGTGACCGAAGTCAGCGGAACCGGCGAAGAGAGGGTCGGGCGGGTCAGACGCGAACCGGTACCGACGACGACGATGTCGCCCTTCTCATCCTTGTCACAAACACCGTTGTTGTTGGCGTCGGCGCAGGCTTCGGCCGAATCGGCCGGAGCGGCGTCCTGGGCCTGGGCGGCTGTGGCCGTGCCCATCATGGCCAGGGCGGCGGTCGCCAGGCAGGTGGTGGTGGAGAAGGCAGACTTTCGGAAGAATTTCATTGCTTTTGCCCCTTGGTCCTCTGTCCCTGTAACGGGAAGATTGATCAGGTTTGACCCCTGGCGGCACGCCGCCAAACGCCGACTGGCCCCGCAATCGGGGCCGGATTAAGCAGTCCTGCGGGAAGTGTCGCACCGGTGCAATTGTCGAGAAGGGCAAAGAAACTTTTCATCTGCGGTTGTTGTGAAAATGCCACAGCGGGGGAATCCTTGACGACCCGGCGGGCAGGCTTTAATCGATCGATTAAACAACCCTAGGGAAGGAATCGCTCATGGGCACTGCCTATATCGTTGATGCTGTCAGGACCGCCGGCGGACGCCGTGGCGGCCGGCTGGCCGGGGTCCACCCGGTCGATCTCGCCGCCGCTTCGCTTGATGCGCTGGTCCAGCGCACCGGGGTCGATCCGGCCGGGATCGACGACGTGATCATGGGCTGTGTCACCCAGGCGGGGCAGCAGGCCGGCCAGGTCGGCCGCAATGCCGTGCTGGCATCCAAGCTGCTGCCGCAATCGTGCCCGGCGGTGACGATCGACCGCCAGTGCGGTTCGTCCCAGCAGGCGATCCAGTTTGCCGCACAGGCGGTGATGAGCGGTGTCCAGGACGTGGTGATCGCGGCCGGGATCGAAAGCATGACCCGCGTGCCGATGGGCACCAGCGCGATGTTCCATGCCAAGGAAGGTCTCGGCACCTACAAGTCGCCGGGGCTTGAGGCCAAGTATCCGGGCGTCATGTGGTCGCAGTTCATGGGCGCGGAAATGATCGTCAAGAAGCACGGCTTCACCAAGGACGATCTCGATCGCTTCGCCCTGAAGAGCCACCAGAACGCCAAGGCTGCCACCGAAGCGGGCGCCTTCAAGGCCGAAATCGTTCCGATCGAGATCGAGACTCCCGAAGGCAACCAGTGGCATACCGTGGACGAAGGCATCCGCTTCGATGCCACGCTGGAAGGGATTGCGGGCGTGAAGCTGCTCTCGCCCGAAGGCGCGCTGACCGCCGCCACGTCCAGCCAGATCTGCGATGGTTCTTCGGCCGCGCTGGTCGTCTCGGAAGAGGCGCTCAAGCGGTACAACCTGACCCCGCTGGCCCGCATTCACACCCTGACGGTGACGGCCGGCGATCCGATCATCATGCTGGAAGAGCCGCTGTTCGCGACCGACAAGGCCTTGGCCAAGGCCGGCCTGTCGATCAATGACATCGATCTTTACGAAGTGAACGAGGCCTTCGCCTCGGTGCCGATGGCCTGGCTCAAGCACACCGGGGCCGATCCGGAAAAGCTCAACGTAAATGGCGGCGCGATCGCGCTGGGCCACCCGCTGGGCGCTTCGGGTACCAAGCTGATGTCGACACTGCTCCACGCGCTCAAGGCGCGCGGCGGCAAGTACGGTCTGCAGACGATGTGCGAAGGCGGCGGCGTCGCTAACGTCACGATTGTTGAGATGGTCTGAGCAGAGCTCAACCCGTCTGTCGAAATGTGCTGATTCCAAACGGAGAAATCTGAAATGAAACTCGACAATACCGTTGCCGCCGTGGTTACCGGCGGTGCATCCGGCCTCGGTGCTGCCACGGCTCGCGCGCTGGCCGCCAAGGGCGTCAAGGTCGCCATCTTCGACCTGCAGGCCGAAAAGGGCGAAGCCATGGCCAAGGAAATCGGCGGCGTGTTCTGCGAAGTGAACGTGATGGACGATGCCAGCGTCGATGCCGGTTTCGCCAAGGCCCGCGAAGCCCACGGGCAGGAGCGGATTCTGGTCAACTGCGCCGGCACCGGCAACGCGATCAAGACCGCCAGCCGCAGCAAGGAAGACGGCAGCATCAAGCATTTCCCGCTCGATGCCTTCAACTGGATCATCCAGATCAACCTGGTCGGCACCTTCCGCTGCATCGCCAAGTCGGCCGCCGGGATGATGACGCTCGATCCGCAGGAAGACGGTGATCGCGGCGCGATCGTCAACACCGCTTCGGTTGCCGCCGAAGACGGCCAGATCGGCCAGGCGGCCTATTCGGCCTCGAAGGCCGGCGTGGTCGGCATGACCCTGCCGATCGCCCGCGACCTGTCGGGCGAGGGCATCCGCGTCAACACCATCCTGCCGGGCATCTTCAACACCCCGCTGCTGGCCGCCGCGCCGCAGCCGGTCAAGGATGCGCTGGGCGCCTCGGTGCCCTATCCGAAGCGCCTCGGCGATCCGGTGGAATATGCCAATCTCGCCATGTGCATGATCGAGAACGGCTATTTCAACGGCGAGGATGTGCGCCTCGACGGCGCCATCCGCATGGCGCCCCGCTAAGCAGCAAACACGGTGCAGGGAGCGCCCGTCGAGGCGCTCCCGCCCAAAACCTGACCGGGAGAGAGACAGCATGGGCTATTCGCAGATCGACCTTCATATCGCGGAGGGGATCGCAACCCTTACGCTGAACCGCCCGGAAAAGATGAACGCCTTCACCGGCACGATGATGAACGAGATCATCGATGCCATGGACCGCACCGACGCCGATGACAGCGTGCGGGCGGTGGTCTTCACCGGGGCAGGCGATCGCGCCTTCTGCGCCGGGGCGGACCTGACCCCGGATGACGGGCGCAAGCCCTTTGCCAGCAACGAGCCGGTCGAAACGCTGTCAGATCCGCGCGTGCGCGATGGCGGCGGACTGCTTACCCTGCGGCTGTTCCAGTCGACGAAGCCGCTGATTTCGGCCTGCAACGGCGCGGCGGTGGGCGTCGGCGTGACCATGCAGCTGCCGATGGACATCCGTCTGGCCAGCGACAACGCCCGCTATGGCTTTGTCTTCGCCCGGCGCGGGATCGTGCCGGAAGCCTGCTCCAGCTGGTTCCTGCCCAAGATCGTGGGGATCAACCAGGCGCTGGAATGGTGCATGACCGGCCGCATCTTTGGTGCGGAAGAGGCGCTGCGGGGCGGGCTGATCCGCTCGATCCACCCCCAGGGCGAAGTGGTCGATGCCGCGCGCGGCCTGGCCCGCGAGATCGCCGACAATACTTCGGCCGTGTCGGTCGCCATGACCCGCGCGATGCTGTGGCGGATCCCCTCGGGCGATCACCCGATGGCGGCACATAAGGTCGATAGCCGGGCGATCTACCGCTTGTCGAAAGGCGTCGATGCGCAGGAAGGTGTGCAAAGCTTTCTGGAAAAGCGGCCGCCGGTCTTTCCGGGGCGTGTCTCGGCCGATATGCCAGACTTTTACCCGTGGTGGGGAGGGGAGCCCCCTTACGAATGAGCCAGGACACCAAGCCGACCGAGAGCGACGCCACTGCCGGCGCACGCGACCTGCTGCTGCAGACCGCATCCGACATCATGCGCGAAGGCGACATCGTCGACATCTCGCTGTCCGAACTGTCGCTGCGGTCCGGGCTCAATTCGGCGCTGGTGAAATATTATTTCGGCAACAAGGCCGGGCTGATGCGCGCCCTGCTGGATCGCGACATGGCCGATATCGTCAAGGCGGTCGATGCGCTGATGGCCAAGGACATGGCCCCCGAACAGCGCCTGCGCCGCCACATCGGCGCGGTGGTCGATACCTATTTCAAGACGCCCTACCTCAACCGCCTGTTGATGCGGCTGGTGCGCGAGAGCGATCCCGAGGAAGCGCACCGGATCGCCGATTCCTACCTCACTCCGCTCAGCCGCGCCTATGACAAGCTGATCAAGGACGGGGTCAAGGAAGGGGTGTTCCGTGCCGTCGATCCGCAGCTGTTCTATTTCACCACCACCGGTGCCTGTGACCGGTTCTTCTCCTCGCGGCTGGTGCTCAAGCACTGCTACGATACCGAGGCGCTGACCGAGGAATTGCGCGATCGCTATCGTGAGCATTGCATCGACTTCATCATGGCCGGTATCCTCGCCAGGTAATGGCAGATTCTTGGCATATCGGCGTGATTGGCGGCTCCGGGCTTTCGTCCGGGCTTGAACTGGAACATGCGCAAATGATCGAGGTGGCAAGCCCGTTCGGCCTGCCCTCGGGTGCGGTGACCGCCGGCACGCTGGAAGGGGTGCGCTTCACCTTCCTGCCGCGCCACGGCCAGGGCCACGCAATCCCGCCCGCCATGGTCAATTACCGCGCCAATATCGACGTGCTGAAGCGCTGCGGGGTGACCGACGTGATCGCATTGTCGGCGATCGGTTCGCTCAATTCGGCCATGGCTCCGGGCCATTTCGTGGCGGTCGATCAGTTTATCGACCGAACGACATCGCGGGAAAATTCGTTCTTCGGGCCCGGCCTTGTCGCCCATGTCAGCCTGGCCGATCCGGTCTGTCCGCGCCTTGCCGCAGGTCTCACCGAGGCAGCGCGTCAGGAGGACGCCAAGGTCCATCCGACCGGCTGCTACGTCGCAATCGAGGGGCCGCAGTTTTCGACCCGCGCGGAAAGCCGGCTATACCAGGGCTGGGGCGCGGACGTGATCGGGATGACCGCCATGCCCGAGGCGCGCCTCGCCCGCGAGGCGGAATTGCCCTATGCCCTGCTTGGCATGGTGACCGACTATGACAGCTGGCGCGAGGCCGAGGAAGGCGTCGATGCCGCCGACGTGATCCGGGTCATGCACCGCAACATCGTTCTGGCGCGCAAGGTGATTGCCCGGTTCGCGCGGCTGCTGCCCGCCCGGCGCGGCGCCAGCCCGATCGACCATGCGCTGGACCATGCGATCATGACCGCGCGCGAGGCTCGCGATCCGGCGCTGGTGGCCCGGCTTCATGCGGTTGCCGGACGGGTGCTGGGATGAGCGACGAAGTGGTTCTCTACGACTACTGGCGCTCGTCTGCTGCCTACCGGGTGCGGATCGCGCTCAATCTCAAGGGCATCGCCTATCGCTCGGTCCCGATCGACCTCGCATTGGGGCAGCAGGGCGGGGCGGATTACCTGGCCCGCAATCCGCAAGGCCTGATCCCGGCGCTGGACATCGATGGGGTGCTGTTGACGCAAAGCCTTGCGATCATCGACTATCTGGATCAGACCCGGCCGGGACCGCGGCTGCTCCCAGCCGATTCGGCAGCCCGGGCGGTGGCATTGGCGCGGGCGCTGGTGATTGCCGCCGATACCCATCCGGTGCAGAACCTGCGGGTCATGAACCGCCTGAAAAGCCAGTTCGGGGCCAGCCAGGACCAGGCGGTGGAATGGAACCGCCACTGGATCGAGCTGGGCTTTGCAACACTGGAGGCACAGGCACCCGGAACCGGCCTGTTCGGCGGTGACGCACCCGATCTGTCCGATCTGTGCCTTGTTCCGCAGATGGCCAATGCCCGGCGGTTTGAAGTGGATCTCGCGCCCTACCCGGGGCTGGTGCGGATCGATGGGGCATTGCGCGGCATTCCGGCCTTCGCCGCCGCCGCGCCCGAAGCGGTAAGACCCTAATCCCCGCTTGCACGGAGGGCCGCCAGCCCCTAGCAAACTGGTTGCAACAGGAACCAGTTATGTCCGACCAGACCCGCCTTGCCGATTTCCTGCCCTATCTGCTGTCAGTTACCTCGAACGCGGTGAGTGACCGGATCGCGGATGAATACCGCGCGCGGTTCGGCCTCAAGATCCCGGAATGGCGGGTCATGGCGGTGCTGGGCGATGCCGGACCGCTGACCCAGCGCGAACTGGTCGGCGCGACCCGGATGGACAAGGTCGCCGTCAACCGCGCCTGCAAGGTGCTGGAAGAACGCGGGCTCCTGGCGCGCAGCCCGAATGCCCGCGATGGCCGATCGCACCACCTGGAGCTGACCGGGCCCGGCCGCAGCGTGCATGGCGAAATCATGCCGATCGCGCTCGACATGGAGCGCCGCCTGTTTGCCCCGCTTTCCCCCGGTGAAATCCACACCTTCAAGGGCCTTCTGGCCCGCATCTACACCCAGGCCGCCAGCCACGGAGACAACGCCGAATGAAACTTGCCTCGCTTCGCCATGGCCGGGATGGCCGCCTGATTGTCGTTTCCAGCGATCTGGCCTGGTATGCCCCGGCCGATCATCTGGTCCCGACCCTGCAGGCCGCCCTGGATGACTGGGACCGGCACGAGCCGGTGCTGCGCGCGCTGGCGACCGAGCTGGAACACGGCGCGATCCCGCGCGAGCGGTTCCACGAGCGCGATGCCGCCGCGCCGCTGCCGCGGGCCTATCAGTGGGCGGATGGCTCTGCCTACGTCAACCACGTCGAACTGGTCCGCAAGGCACGCGGGGCGGAGTTGCCGGACAGCTTCTGGCACGATCCGCTGATGTACCAGGGCGGCAGCGACGATCTGCGCGGCGCGCGCGATCCGATCCTGCTGGCGGACGAGGCCTGGGGCTGCGATCTGGAAGCCGAGATCTGCGTGGTGACCGGCGATTTGCCGCAGGGCGTGACAGCCACCGAAGCGCTGGATCATGTCCGGCTGGTCGGGCTGGTCAACGATGTTTCGCTGCGCAACCTGATCCCGGACGAACTGGCCAAGGGCTTCGGCTTTGTCCAATCGAAACCGGCCAGCCATTTCTCGCCGGTGTTCGTGACCCCGGATGAACTGGGTGCGCGCTGGAACGGCGGGCGGCTGAGCGGGGTGCTGGCGGTGGACCTCAACGGGAATCCGTTCGGCCGGGCCCATGCCGAAGAAGAATGCACTTTCGATTTCGGCACGCTGATCGCCCACCTGGCCAAGACCCGGCGGATCGGCGCCGGCTCGATCATCGGATCGGGCACGGTATCCAACCGCGACCCCGATGGATCGCCGGGCCGGCCCTGCAGCGAAGGCGGGCGCGGTTATTCCTGCATTGCCGAGCAGCGCATGGTGGAAACCATCGCCACCGGGCAGGCCAGCACGCCGTTCCTGCGTCACGGCGATACGGTGCGGATCGAGATGCGCGACGATCACGGACACACGATTTTCGGCGCGATCGAGGGTACGGTAAGGCCAGTGCCGGCCTGAGTCCTTGTCGGGTGCGCCGATCGCATTCGCGATCGGCTTGGCAACACCGGCCCGCTCCCCCTGCCCAACCACCCGTTACAGGGTACCCTTGGGGTGGTTGGGGAGGGGGAGCGGGCCGGTGTTGCGAGGACAGACGGATGTCTGTCCGCACCGCCGTTAGGCGGACAAAAAAGGGTCCAAACAAACAAGGGCCGGAGCGGTTTCCCGTTCCGGCCCTTGCCTTCGGTGGTTGGTTGCAGTGCCTTACTTCGGCCCGCCCGGCTTGGCTGCAAAGGCGTCGGCGATCGAGCAGGCCGCGGGGCCAAGGATAACCACGAACAGCACCGGCAGAATGAACAGGATCAGCGGCACGGTCATGATCGCCGGCAGGCGCGCAGCCTTTTCTTCGGCGCGCATCATGCGCTCGTTACGGAATTCGGCCGACAGCACGCGCAGGGCCGAGGCCAGCGGCGTACCATAGCGTTCGGTCTGGACCATGGTGGTGGTCACACCCTTCACCGCTTCCAGGTTGACGCGGTAGGCCAGGTTTTCAAACGCAAGGCGGCGCTCGCCCAGGAACGACAGTTCGATCGCGGTCAGGGCGAATTCGTCGCCCAGTTCCGGGTAGGCCCGGCCCAGTTCGCGCGCCACGCGGTTGAACGCGGCGTCGACGGTCAGACCTGCTTCGGCGCAGATGACCAGCAGGTCGAGCGCGTCGGGCAGGCCCTTGCGGATCGCGTCGGTCCGCTTGGAAATGAGGTTGGCAAGATAGATTTCCGGGCCCTTGTAGCCCGCGCCGACAGCGGCGGCGAAAGCCATCAGCTTCTTCATCCCGCCCCAGTCGGGGAAATAGTTGATGCCATAGATGAAGAAGGCGGCAATCCCGCCCAGCACCACCGGCAGGACCATGCGGGCGAAAATCACCACCACGCCCAGTTCCTTGCGGCGGATCCCGGCCTGGGCCAGTTTCTGCTGGATCACTTCGAGCTGACTCTGCTGAAGCACCTTCAGCGAGTTCAGCGTGTCCTTCATCTTGTCGGTGGCTTCGCTCTTGCGAACCAGGCTCGCGCGCTTTTTCGCGTTGTGCGTCACGATCCCGGCCTTGAGCTGCTCGCGCCGCTCGTTCAGCGCCTTGACGCGCTTTTGCATGGGATCGCGGATCGTCACCGCGGTGTAGATCGCGAACATCACGGCCATGGCCGCCAGACCGGCCATGATCGAGCCGATCAGCAGGACGTCGAAGCCAAGCAGAGTGGGTCCGGACGAGGTGTTCATGCTGGTGGTCCCTATCCCTCGTTCAGATTTCGAAGCTGACCATCTTGGCCATGATGAAGGCACCGATGCCCATCCACACCAGGCCGCCCAGGCCCGTCACGATCAGCCGGTCATCGGTAAAGAAGCCGCCAAGGTAGTTCGGGTTGATCCAGTAGATCATGGTGAAGACGATGAACGGCAGGGCGCCGACGATATAGGCCGAGGCCTTGGATTCAGAGCTCATGGCCCGGATCTTGAGCTTCATCTGGGCGCGCTTGCGCAGCACATCGGCCAGGTTCGACAGCGTTTCGGCCAGGTTGCCCCCGGTCTCGCGCTGGATCGCGAGCGTGATGCAGAAGAAGCTGAATTCGGGCGTGTTGAGCCGGTCGGCGGTTTCCTGGAGCGAATCCTCCATGGTCCGGCCGATCTTGATGCGTTCGGTCACCAGCTTGAATTCCTCGCCCACCGGGCCCGGAACTTCGGTCGCGACCACGCCAAGCGTTTCCGTGACCGGCAGACCGGAGCGCAGGCCGCGCACCAGCAGTTCGATCGCATCCGGGAACTTGGCGGTGAATTCGTTGGTGCGCTTCTTGATGAAGAAGCCGACCACCATGTGCGGCAGGCCGGCGCCGACCAGCAGGCCGATGCCCAGCGAGAGCGGCGCACTGCCGGTCTTGAGGAAGACCAGCACCGCGACCACGACCGCCAGCCCGCCCGAGGCGTAGAAGTACTGCGCCAGGGTCCACGGCTTGCCGGTGCGGTGCAGACGCAGCGCCAGCGCGGCGATGCGGGATTCGGAACCCGCGATCTGATGCATCTTGGGCTTGCGCGCCGCGACCGCCTTCTTCAGCTGCGCCTCGACCTTGTCGATCGTGCTTTCCGAGTGGCGATAGCGCACCGACTGCAGCCGGCGCGCGCTTTCCTTGGCAGGCGAGGGGCCGGCGAAGGCCATATAGCCCAGCACCATGAATGCCATCAGGCCCACGGCAATCAGCAGAAGCTGAGGAATGCTCATCGCTGCCTTACACCTTCCATCCGGTCCGGGCCGGCCGGTCGGGCCGGCACCGGAAAACGCGTTTCATCAAGCCTTGGCGGTCGCCGGGGCCTTTTCGGCACCCTTCGGCTTCTTGCCGAGCATGCCCTTGAGATCGAACTTGCCGAGCAGCGAGGACTTGGCCTTCAGCTTCTCTTCGATCACTTCGCCGTCGCCCACGCCCATCACGGTCTTGGCGATGTCGCGGATCGCCACGCCGGCCTTGGCGGAGCGGTTGGCATCGGCGAAGGTCTGGCCCAGCTTGGCGGCATTGGCCGCGGCCTTGGCATCGAACGGGATGGTGAAGGCGATCTTGCGCTCGATCGAGGCTTCGAAATCGGCCTTGCTGATTTCCGCCACCCCGGTCTGGACCTTGTTCGCGATCACGATCGGCTGAACGTGCGCGGCATTGGCCTTGAGCCAGGACAGGATGCGGATCGTGTCGCGGGCCGAGGCCAGCGTCATCTCGCACACGATCAGCGCGACATTCACGTCGGCCAGCAGGTGCGGGAAGTTGATCAGCATGTTGCGCGGCAGATCGATGATGGTCATTTCGAACGCCTGGCGGAACTCTTCCTCCAGCTGCACGAAAGCCGCGCCATCGGTCATCAGCGGCTGGTTCATCGGCGCTTCGGCCGAAAGGATCGCCAGGTTGTCGTTGGCGCGGATCATGGCGCGTTCGATGAACAGCCCGTCGATACGGCCCGGGTTCTCGATCGCGTCGGTCAGGCCGCGGCCCGGTTCAAGGTCGAGCGCCAGCGCGCCGGTGCCGAAGTGGACATCGAGGTCGAGCAGCGCCGTCGGCATCTTCTCGTCCGCGCTGAACAGCCAGGCCAGCGAAGTGGCCAGGGTCGAAGCCCCGACCCCGCCGCGCGTGCCGATCACGGCGGTGGAGATGTGGCGCTTGGCCACCGAGGGATCGTGCTGCTTGGGCGCGGCAAAGACCGCCTGGGCATTGACCAGTGCGTCACGCACCTGGCTGGGCGAGAGCGGCTTCAGCAGGTAATCATGGATCCCGCTGGCGATCAGGTCGCGATAGAGCCGGACGTCGTTGACCTGGCCGACCGCGATCACCACCGTGCCGGGTTCGCAAACCTCGGCCAGGGCGTTGATGTCGCTCAGCGGATCGCCGCTTTCCGACAGGTCGACCATCAGGATGTTCGGGCTGGCAGTGATCGAGAGCGACTGCACCGCATTGCGCAGGCCGCCCTTGTTGCACTTTTCGGGGGCCCAGCCCATTTCGATGACCACCGGACGCAGCACGTCCAGCGCGGCATCGTCGCAGATGAAGGCGCTGAAGGCATCGCGGCCACCGGCCGCACCGGGTTTCCAGGGAGCGTTCATGGCCTTACTTACCTCCGGACTGGGTGGAGTTCTTGGACAGGCCCTGCTCGCCGGTCGGCGGGGCCTCGCGGTAGGAGTCGATCGCCTTGGTGCCGCTCATCACGGTCGTGCTGCCCTTGGTCGAGGCGCCCTTCAGCAGATGCTCCGGATCGGCAACCATCGCCGCCATGTTGGCATTGGTGGCGCAGCCATAGTTCGAGCTGGTGGCGTTGTTCAGATTTGTCTCGCTCTTGGCCGACCAGTCCGGGCAGCCCGGAACCGAGGCGGAAGAGCGGGTCACCACCACGCGAACCGTGCCGGGGTTGACGGCACCCGGAGTGACCGGGGCTTCGTCGCTCAGCAGGATGCCGTGGCGGCCGGCCAGAGCCTCGACCGCGCTGCGCGAGGCGCTTGAGCGCATCGGATCATCAATCGCGATCCGGTCGCCGTAACGCAGGTCGAGCGCTTCGAACCAGCCCGCCAGGCGGCGCTGTTCGGGGATCGAGATCCCGCCTGGCCCGGCCGTGATGTCGAGCGTGTAGTTGGTGCGGGCAACCACCGGCTGGTGGACGCTTTCCAGGCTGCGGTTGGTCGGCATGCCGCCGCAACCGCCCAGGACCAGGACCAGCGAGGCCGAGAGGGCCGAGGCAACCGCCTTTTTCGAAACGATGTTACGCATGGGTCTATCCCTCTCTGGCAATTACAGGTCGAAACCGGGCACGGCCGCGCCGGCATCGGCGCTGCGGGTGCGGCGCTTGCCCTTGGCGGGATCCTTGCCGCTGCCCGGACGCGGGTTCTGGACCGGGGCCGGGATGTCGAGATCGCCCACCCGCGGCGGCGGAGCGCCCTGATCGGGGGCCGCCGAAGGCATCGGACGCTGCTGGCCCGACTTACCGGCGTTTTCCTGGCCGCCGAGGAACTGCTGCGCGACGTTCGGGTTGGCATAGCCATCGGTCGGCAGCTTGATCTCGTTGGCGTTGACCGGCTGGACCAGATAGGGGGTGACCACGATCACCAGCTCGGTCTCGCCCTTGCGGAAGCTGGTCGACTTGAACAGCGCGCCCACGATCGGCAGATCGCCGGCACCCGGCAGCTTCTTGACCGTGTTCTGGGCATTGTTGCTCATCAGGCCGGCGATCATCATCGACTGGCCCGAACCAAGCTCGACTGTGGTTTCCGTGCGCCGCACGGTCAGGGCCGGAACCTGGAAGCCGTTGACGGTGATCGCACCCTGGCTGGACAGTTCCGACACTTCCGGACGGACCCGCATCGAGATGCGGCCATTGGCCAGCACGGTCGGGGTGTAGCTGAGGCTGACCCCGAAGCGCTTGTATTCGATCGAGGTGGTGCCAAGACCCTGGCTGATCGGGATCGGATACTCACCGCCCGCCAGGAAGTCGGCCGTCTCGCCCGAAAGGGCGGTCAGGTTCGGCTCCGACAGGGTGGTGACCAGGCCCATCGATTCGCCCAGGTCCAGCGCGCCCAGCAGGTTCAGGCCGGCAATGTTGCCCATGCCCGCCAGCGTGCTGCCGTTGGAGATCGGCGTGACCACGGTCGCCCCGGTGCTGCCGACGGTGCCGGTAATCATGCCCGTGCCGCCCGGCGCATACTGCGGCGAGAAGGCGCGGCCCTGGCCGAAGGTGAAGCGGAAGCCGCCCGAGGTATCGGCGCTCTGCCAGTTCATGCCGATGTCGCGCACCAGGGTGCGGCTGACTTCGGCGAACTTGACGTGCAGGTTGACCTGCAGCGGGGTCGCCATCTTCAGGCGGGTGATGACATTGGCTTCCTTGCCGACGAAGGCCTGGACCAGGCGCTGCGCTTCGGCCGCGTCTTCCGGCGCGGCGACCGTGCCGGTCAGCAGGAAGGTGTTGGTGCCCATGGTCGAGACCGTGATCTTGGCATCGGGCATCGCCACCTTCAGCATCTGGTCGACGCTGTCGATGTTCGAGCCGACCCGGATGTTGGCCGACCAGATCACGTTGCCGGCGGCATCGCTGGCGTAGACCGTGGTCTCGCCCCCGGCCTTGCCGAAGACATAGAGCTGGTTGCGCGACTTGACCTGGACGTCGGCGACCTTGTCGTCGGCCACGAAGACGTCAGCCATGCTGCCGCCGACGGTGACCAGCTGGCCGCGCCCGATCGACAGGACAATGTCGCTGGCCGGGCGGCTGACCGACTGGGCCTGCGCCTGATCGGGCTGCATCAGGCCGAGCGGGGCCACCGCGCAGGCGGCTCCAAGCAGGGTAATGGCAAGGCGGTTCATGGAAGTGCCTTTCTTGTCGGCGGGCGTGGCGGTGCGAAGTGCAAAGGTCATGTTACTTGCCTCCCACCGGTTCTTCGGTCGTGCTCTTGCCGCGGGTTACGCGGACCACCGGGACCGGACGGCTGGGTGCCGAATAGCCACTGGCGGGGCGGGCGGCGGGCGCAGCAGGGGCCGCGCTGAAGCCAGCCACCGGCGAACGGTTGGTGCGTTCCGGGTTGGGCGCGCTGCGGCGCTGGAAGCGCGAGACATCGCCGCCGGTCACAAAGGTCGAGCCGCTGTCGATCGGGCGGTTCATGGCATCGGCCAGGAACTTTTCTTCCTGCGCCTTGCTGGCACCGGTCGGCACCTTGACCGTGCCGTCGGCAATCGCCTTGTCGAGATCGGACTGGTTGTCGGCCAGGCTGCGCAGCGAAAGGCTGAGCGTGCCGATGGTCTGGGCAACCGCAATCTTCTCGGCAATCTTGGGCGTCACTTCAAGGGTGACGGTGCGGAACGCGCGAACCACGGTCTTGCCTTCCTCGACAGTGGTCTCGGTCGACTGGTCGGTGGCGAGCACGCGGACGTTGCGCAGGATGGTTTCGGTGGCCTTGAGCGGGCTGCCGCCTTCCTTGTCCTGAACCGTCTGGGTCAGCATCAGGTCGACGTGGTCGCCCGGGAAGACGAAGCCGCCGACGCCGGTCTTGGCCGAAACGGGGATGGTCACGGCGCGCATGCCGGGGCCAAGCGCCGCCGCCAGGAAGCCGCGATCGCCCGGCGCAACCAGCGCGCCCTGGGTCACCGGCTGGCCGGCCGTGATCGGATAGCGCACCACGGTGCCCATCAGCTTGTTCATGTCGGCTTCGCCGTCAATGAAGTAGGCGTCCTGGACCATTTCCTTGGGCCAGAGCTGGAAGGCGACCGAATCCGCCGTGATGATCGTCCCGACGGGCAAGGCACGCTGGGCAACCAGCACCTTCGGCCCCTTGGGCACTTCCTGGGCGGCTTCGGCCTTGGGGGCCGAACCACCTGCCAGCAGGCTCCGGGCCGCCATGGCGGTACCCACCGCGATGATCAGCGCGCCAATCAGCAGCAACAGCTTCTTCTTATCCATGGCTATGCAAGCCCCCTAGAAAGATCCCGAAATATTCCGTCGTTATTCGGGCAAACTGGTTAAAATCCGGTCAACCGATCCCGGAGGTGCCAACGGCCCCTCCAGACAGCGGCAAAAACTGTGCAACCAGCACCAGCAAACCCCCGGTCGATATGGCCAGGCCATAAGGAACCGGCAGGCGGCTTTTCTGGTTGCGCGAAACGACAATCGCCCCCGCGGCAGTGATGCCGATCAGGACGAACAGGCCGGCGGTAACCGCCGCGCCGGGGATCAGGCGGGATGCGGCCAGCGGCGCGCCCCCGTTCATCACCCAGGCGATATAGCAGGACCCGGCCACCCACAGCGCGGTGCCGGCCAGGGCCAGACGGCGGGCCAGCTTGCGTTCGGGAGCCAGTGAAAGATTTCGCGCGCCCGCGACCATCGACATCGCCCCGCCGACCAGCGAGGTCAGGAAGGCAACGGTGAAGAACACCAGCGGCGGCAGCCACAGCGCCAGGGCGAACAGCAGTTTCACATCGCCGCCGCCCATGCCGCCGCGCGCGAATACCGCGGCAAACAGCACCAGCACGGCCACTGCCACGCCGATCTGCAGCACGACATCCGGCCACAGCGACAGGCCCGAGGCCCACCAATAGAGCGGTGCGGTAAGGACCAGGGTGAAGTTCAGCCAGTTATCGATCTGGCGCCGCTGAAGGTCGGTAAAGGCCGCGATCGCCAGTGCGATTGCCAAGCATCCGAGCAGCAGGTAACGAAAATCGACGTCCGGCATCCTTGGCCCCCTGGTTCAGAGGGCATTCCTAAGGGGCAGGGCTTACCAAAAAGTAACTAAGCTCAGGAGGCCGGAATTAGCCAACAGCAGCCCCCGTTCGATCGCCGCGGCATCCCGCCCGCAGCGGTGGAAAGCCGTTGGCTGACCGGCGATGGCCATGCGGTCCGCCGGATCGACTGGCCGACGCCTGAGAACGGCGCCAAGGGCTCGATCCTGTTCCTGCCAGGGCGGGGCGATTTCTATGAGAAATACCTTGAAACGCTGGACCACTGGCACGGAGGCGGCTGGCGGGTAACCGCGGCCGACTGGCGCGGCCAGGCCGCATCGGGGCGGCTGGGGCTCGATCCGGTGACCGGCCATATCGACGATTTCGCCACCTGGGTGGAAGACCTGGCTACCCTGTGGAAGCACTGGACCGCCGAAACGCCGGGGCCGCATGTGCTGGCCGGGCATTCGATGGGCGGGCACCTGGTGCTGCGCGCGCTGGCGGAACGGCAGGTCGATCCGGCCGGGGTGATTCTCTCAGCGCCGATGCTGGGCTTTACCGCCAGCCTGCTGCCCGATGCGGTGATGCACCAGGCGGCAAAGCTGATGAAGGCGCTGGGCGACCCGCGCCGTCCGGCCTGGAAGTGGAGCGAAAAGCCCGGCGAACCGCCCGAGGCGCGGATCCACCTGCTGACCCACGATGCCGAGCGGTATAACGACGAGATCTTCTGGCGACAGGCCCGGCCCGAGCTGGTGATGGGGCCGGGATCGTGGGGCTGGGTCGAACGGGCCTATGCCTCGATGCGGCTGCTGGCCACGTCCGGACTGCTGGAAAGCATCGACACCCCGGTGCTGATCCTGGCGACCGACAACGACAAGCTGGTCGGCTACAAGGCGATCGCCCGCGCGGCAGAGCGGCTGCGCGATGTCGAGCTGGTCCACTTCGGGATCGAGGCGCACCACGAAATCCTGCGCGAGGCAGATGGCGTGCGCGGCCGTGCGCTGGCCGCCTGCGATACCTTCCTCGAAAGGCTGGCCGAGGGCGCGAGGACGGCGTGAGCGAAGCTTTCGATTTCGCGATCATCGGTGCCGGTATTGCCGGAGCCTCGCTGGCGGCGGGACTGGCAGCGCATGGCCGCGTGGCGCTGATCGAGGCGGAGGACCGCCCCGGTTATCATGCCACCGGCCGTTCGGCGGCGTTCTGGACCGAAAGCTATGGCGGGCCGATGGTCCAGCCGCTGACCACCGCTTCGCGCGGCTTTTTCGATGACCACGCCCTGCTGACCGAACGCGGCGCGCTGACGCTCGCGCGGGCGGAGGAATGCGAAGGGCTGGAAGCCTTCATCGCCGAATTCTCGGCACTGGGGGTGCGGGTCGAGCCGCTCGACCGCGCGGCGCTGGAGGCCCGCCTGCCGGGACTGCTGCCCGAGTGGCAGCTGGGTGCGTTCGAGCCCGATTGTTGTGACATCGATGTAGCGGCCTTGCACCAGCTGTGGCTCACTGAAGCAGCGCGTCTGGGGGCCGATCTCAAGTGCCGTGCGCGGCTGGTGCAGGCGCACCGCGGCGCGGCGGGTTGGCAACTGAACCTTGCCGATGGCCGCACACTCTCGTCCCGCGTCCTGATCAACGCCGCCGGGGCCTGGGCCGATCCGGTCGCCGAAATGGCGGGAGTTCAGCCGCTGGGCATGGCCCCGCTGCGCCGCACCGTCGCCCAGCTGAGGATGGGCCGCCCGGTTCCGGCCGATCTGCCGCTGACCCTTGCCTTCGACGGCAGCTTCTATTTCAAGCCCGAAGGCGGCCGCCTGTGGCTCAGCCCCCATGACGAAACCCCCAGCCCGCCCTGCGATGCCGCGCCCGAGGAACTGGACGTCGCGCTGGCCATCGATCGGTTCGAACATGTGATCGACTGGCCGATCGCCGCGCTGGAGCACAAGTGGGCGGGATTGCGGACATTCTCGCCTGACCGGTTGCCGGTCTATGGTTTCGATCCGGCGGCGCGCGATTTCTTCTGGTTCGCAGGCCAAGGCGGCTTCGGCATCCAGACCGCCCCGGCGGCGGCCGACCTGGCGCTGGACCTGCTGCTGGACCGGCCAGTCGGCGCGGTTGACCCCGCACCCTATTCTCCGGATCGTTTTCGCTAGCGAATCGCTGGAATTAGAGTAGCTTGGCGCTTTCATGCAAGGAGGTGCGCCGTGGCTCACAAGTTCGAAATCTACAAGGACAAGGCCGGGGAATTCCGGGTCCGGTTCAAGTACAATTCCGAAGTGATGTTCTCGACCGAGGGCTATGCCAGCAAGGCCAGCGCGGAAAACGCCATTGCCTCGATCAAGAAGAACGGCCCCGATGCGCCGATCGAGGACAATTCCTGACGGTACAGGCTAAGCTGCGGCCAGCGCTGCGTCGCTGGCCAGCTTGTCGGCGCGTTCGTTTTCGGGATGCCCGTCGTGGCCCTTCACCCAGATCCACTCGATCCGGTGGCGCTTGGTCGCGGCCAACAGGTCTTGCCACAGGTCGGCGTTGAGCACCGGCTTCTTGGCGGCGGTTTTCCAGCCGTTCTTCTGCCAGCCATAAATCCAGCCGGTGATCCCGTCGATCACATAGCGGCTGTCAGTGTGGAGGTGGACCAGGCACGGTTCCTTCAGTGCTTCCAGGGCGCGGATCACCGCGGTCAGTTCCATGCGGTTGTTGGTCGTCTCGGCCTCTCCGCCGGACAGTTCCTTTTCGTGATGCCCCATCCGCAGCAGCGCACCCCAGCCGCCCGGACCGGGGTTGCCCTTGCAGGCCCCGTCGGTGAAAATCTCGACCTTCTTCATGACCGGGCAAAGACCCCGGCATGGGCCGGATCGGCATAGAATTCCAGCCGCCGGGCAAAGGCCATCGGGCTCTTGCGGACGACCAGCGCATCGGCCGGGGTATTGAGCCAGTCGAACGCGCGGCTCATGGTAAAGCGCAATGCGGCGGTGCGGGCCAAGACCGGCAGGGCGGCGCGTTCCTCGGACGAGAGCGGGCGGACCGCCTCGTATCCTTCCAGCAGCGCGGCCGAAATCGCCGGGCTGAAATTGCGCCCTTCGCCATCGAAGCACCAGGCCGCATGGGTGACGGCCACATCGTAAGCGGTCAGATCGGTGCAGGCGAAGTAGAAGTCGATCAGGCCGGTGACGGTCTCGCCCAGCATCAGCACGTTGTCCGGAAACAGATCGGCATGGATCACCGAGCGCGGCAGGCCGGCCGGCCACTCGCGTTCCAGCAGCGGCAGCTCCCGCTCCACCAGCGCGGCCAGTGCCGGATCGATGCTGGCCATGCCGGCCTGCCCGCAGGCTTCGGCCAGGCGGCGGCTTTCGCCCAGGTCCATCGCATTGGCCCGGGCACCGGGAAAGTCGGTGCTGGCCAGGTGCAGCTGCGCCAGCGCGCGGCCAACCGAGCGGGCCTGCTCAGGGGTCGGGTGGCTGACCGATACGCCGGGCAGGAACTCGATCAGGGCCACGGCCTTGCCATCGATCAGGCGGTAGAGCGCGCCGTCCCGGTCATGGATCGTGCGCGGCACCGGGCAGCCCTTGGCGGCGAGGTGATCGAGCAGCGAGAGGAAGAACGGCAGGTCCTCCACCTCGATCCGGAATTCGTACATGGTCAGGATGAACCGCGCGCCCGCGCCGTCCCGTCCGGTCGTTTCGATCAGCCAGTTGGAATTGGACACGCCCTCGGCAATGCCCTTGGCACTGGTCAGTTCGCCGACATCGAAGTGGCCGATCAGTTCGGCCAGATCCTCGGCCCCCAGATGCGTGTAGACGGCCATCAATCGACCAGCTGGCGCGGCAGCTTGAACACCATCTTTTCCTCGGCAGTGACGACCTGTTCAACCGTCACTTCGCGCCATTCGCCGATCCGGGCGATCACTTCGTTGACCAGTTCTTCCGGTGCGGAAGCCCCGGCGGTCAGGCCCAGCACTTCGACCCCGTCCAGCCATGTGCCGTCGATCTCCGCCCCGCGCTGGATCAGCATCCCCCGCGCGCCGCAACGCTGAGCGACTTCGACCAGCCGCAGCGAGTTCGAGCTGTTGGGTGCGCCGATTACCAGCACCAGCTGGCACTCCGGCGCGATCGCCTTGACCGCCGCCTGGCGGTTCGACGTGGCATAGCAGATGTCTTCGGCCTTGGGTCCGACGATCCGGGGGAAGCGCGCGCGCAGCGCGGCGACGATTTCGGCGGTATCGTCCACGCTCAGCGTGGTCTGGGTCAGAAAGGCAAGTGCCTCGTCATCGGCGAAGTCCAGGCCCGCCACGTCTTCGACCGTTTCGACCAGCGTGATCGTGCCTTCGGGCACCTGGCCCAGCGTGCCGATCACTTCGGGGTGGCCCTTGTGGCCGATGAACACGATGTGCCGCCCGGCCTCGATCTGGCGTTCGGCCTGGCGGTGGACCTTGCTGACCAGCGGGCAGGTGGCATCAAGCCAGTCCAGCCCGCGCTCGCTTGCCTTGGCGGGGATCGCCTTGGGCACGCCGTGGGCGCTGAACACCACCGGCGCGGCGTCCGGCACTTCGTCCAGTTCCTCGACAAACACCGCGCCCTTGGCTTTCAGGCTGTCGACCACGAAGCGGTTGTGAACAATTTCGTGCCGGACATAGACCGGCGCGCCATAGCGCTGGAGCGACAGTTCGACGATGTCGATCGCCCGGTCCACCCCTGCACAAAAGCCGCGCGGGGCGGCCAGCAGCAGGCGCAGCGGGGCCTTGGCAGTGGCGGTATCCTGACCGGCAGGCGATTCTGGCAAGGGCGCGTTCATGAAGCGGCCTCTAGCGCTTTGCCCCGCGCGCCGCTAGGGCAAGCGCAACCGAGATTCCAAAGGTGCCCGAATGACCGCTCGCTTCCGTCTGATTTCCGCCCTCGCACTGGCCGCCGCCCTGGCGGGCTGCAAGTCCACCGGCGATATCGTGATCGATCAGGGGGTGGGGATTCAGGCGGTGCGCAGCGCTTGCCCGGCAGTCGGCATTCCCGATTTTACCGGCGACATGACCGTGTTTCGCACCGCGGGCGATACCACCGCTGCCAATATCGATCTGGTCGCGGCGATGACCAATGTGCGCAGCCAGTGCAACGACAGCGGCGACAAGGTCTATACCAGTGTCACTTTCGACGTGCTGGCCCGCCGCACCGATACCCGCGGCGCGCGCACCGTGACCGTACCCTATTTCGTTACCGTCCTGCGCGGCGGCCGCGCGGTGGTGACCAAGCGGGTCGGCCAGGTCACCCTGACCTTTGCCGACGGGCAGGAACGGGCCCAGGCCAGTGGCTCGGGATCGGCCTATGTCGACAAGGCCGAGGCCAGCCTGCCGCCGGAAATCCGCGACCGCATTACCCGTCGCCGCAAGGCCGGGGAAGAGGACGCGGCGATCGATCCGCTCTCGCAGCCCGACGTGAAGGCGGCCATTGCCCGCGCCACCTTCGAAGTGCTGGTCGGTTTCCAGCTGACGCAGGATCAGCTGACCTACAACGCCACCCGATGAAACGGGCGCGCGGACCCCGCGCGCCTTCATTCCTTGCAGCGCTCCTGCCCAGGCGGTAGGGGCGCTGTCACGTTATGCGGGCCTCAGGCCCCCTGTTCAAGAGCAGTCCGATGACCCAGACCAAGACCATCTATGCCGCATTTTCGGCCCATATCGCTGCCGCGCTCGATGCGCTGGAAGCGGCAGGCACCTTGCCGGCCGGGCTGAACCGCGGCGCGATCACGGTGGAGCCGCCGCGCGATCCGGCCCACGGCGATCTGGCCACCAACGCCGCGATGGTCCTGGCCAAGCCCGCCGGCACCAATCCGCGCGCGCTGGCCGATGCGCTGGTGGCGGAACTGGTGAAGGTTCCGGCCGTCGCCAGCGCCGAGATTGCCGGTCCCGGCTTCATCAACCTGCGCGTCGCGCCCGAGGCATGGCTGGCCGAACTGGCCGCAATCGGCGCGCTGGGCGCGGACTACGGCCGTTCCGCCGTGGGTGGCGGGACCACGGTCAACGTCGAATATGTCTCGGCCAATCCGACCGGTCCGATGCACATGGGCCATTGCCGCGGCGCGGTGGTGGGCGATGCGCTGGCCTCGCTGCTCGAATGGGCCGGGCACAAGGTGATCCGCGAATATTACGTCAACGATGCCGGCGGGCAGGTCGACGTGCTCGCCCGCTCTGCCCATCTGCGCTACCGCGAAGCGCTGGGCGAGGACGTCGGCGGGGTCCCCGAAGGGCTCTATCCGGGCGACTACCTGATTCCGGTCGGACAGGCGCTGGCGGCCGAATTCGGCGATGCCTATGCCAAGGCCCCGGAAGGCGAATGGCTGGCCCTGTTCCGCGCCCGGGCGGTTGCCGCCATGCTGGACCAGATCAAGGCTGACCTGGCGCTGCTCGGCATCCGGCACGACCTGTTCAGTTCCGAGGCCGAACTGCAGGCCGCCGGCAAGCCGGAAGAGGCGGAGAAGTGGCTGCGCGCGCACGATCTGGTCTATGATGGTCACCTCGAAGCACCGAAGGGCAAGACGCCCGAGGACTGGGAGCCGGTGGAGCTGCCGTTGTTCCGCTCGACCAGGTTCGGTGACGATCAAGACCGTCCGATCAAGAAAAGTGATGGTTCGTGGACCTATTTCGGTGCGGACATGGCCTATCACTTCCAGAAGGCGCAGAGCGCCGACGCGCTGGTCGATATCTGGGGCGCGGACCATGCCGGCACGGTCAAGCGGATCAAGGCCGCCGTTGCCGCACTGACCGGGGGTGAGGACGGCAAGGGCAAGCCGTTCGAAGTCAAGCTGGTGCAGATGGTCCAGCTGCTCAAAGGCGGCGAGCCGTTCAAGATGTCGAAGCGCTCCGGCAATTTCGTGACACTGGCGGACGTGGTCGAGATGGTCGGCAAGGACGTGGTCCGTTTCACCATGCTGACCCGCAAGCCCGAAGCGCAGATGGACTTCGATTTCGACAAGGTGGTCGAGGCATCGAAGGACAATCCGGTGTTCTATGTGCAGTACGCCCATGCCCGGATCCGCTCTACCCTGCGCAAGGCCGAGGGCGAAGGCTTTGCCCCGGCGGACAGCGATCTGGCCCTGCTGGGCGCGGAAGAGCTGGAGCTGGTCAAGGTGGCCGCGCAGTTCCCCCGGCTGGTCGAGGCCGCCGCTGCCGCGCGCGAACCGCACCGGATTGCCTTTTATCTCTATGACCTTGCCGCCGCGTTCCATGCCTACTGGAACCTGGGCAACGACAAGCCCGAAAAGCGGTTCATCGTGGCACAGGATGCCGCGCTGACCGGGGCAAGGCTTTATCTTGCCTCGCAAATCGGGCAACTTGTCCGCAACGGCCTCGCCATTCTGGGCGTCGAGGCGGTGGAGGAGATGTAAGCATGACCGGCAGCGACGGCACCCGTGACGATGATCGGTGGCAGGACGATGACGCGCCGCTCGAAACCGAACAGCTGGCCCTGGCCGGCGATGAAGACCGGCTGCCGTGGCTGGAAAGCGCCGAGGACGATGACTACGCCGATGAAGGCGGCGAAGGCAGCGGCCTGCTCAAACTGGTGCTGATCGGCCTGGTCGCGCTGGGCGTGATCGTCGGCGGGATCTGGTGGGCCACCAATCGCGGGCCCGATCCGGCGCTGGTCGCCGATGGCAGCGTGGTCCCGCCCGAACCCGGTCCTTACAAGGAAGCGCCCAAGGATCCGGGCGGCAAGCAGTTTGACGGCACCGGCGATTCCAGTTTTGCCGTATCCGAAGGGCAGAGCCGCCCGGCCCAGCTGGACAGCGCGGGCAAGGATGCTGCTCCGGCTCCGGCCGCCAACGCCGATCCGGCCGCCAAGCCCGGCATCGCCACCGCGCCCGCCAGCGGCGGCGTGGGGGTGCAGGTCGGCGCTTTCTCGTCCAAGGCGGCGGCCGAAGCCGGCTGGACCAAGCTGACCGGCCAGGCCGGGGCGATCCTTTCGGGCGTTCCGCACCGGGTGGTCGAAGGCTCGGCCGATAACGGCACGGTCTACCGCCTGCAGGCGGTGGCGCCGGACGCGGCGGCGGCCAATGCCCTGTGCGGCAAGCTGAAAGGCGCGGGCATCGCCTGCCAGGTCAAGTAGGGCGGTAATCCACACGGATTGCACCGGCGGCGCTTGCACAAGCGCCGTCATCCTGCGACTTTCCAAAGCGTCATGACACCCGCGATCTTCGGCCTTTCAGGACTGGTGCTGAGCGCCGATGAGCGAGCCTTCTTTCGTGAGGCGGATCCGGCGGGCTACATCATTTTCGGCCGCAACGTGGAAAGCCGCGATCAGCTGCGCGCGCTGACCGACTCCCTGCGCGAAATCCACGGGCGGGACCGGCTGCTGATCACGATCGACCAGGAAGGCGGGCGGGTCCAGCGGTTGAAGCCGCCGGTGTGGAATGCCTATCCGGCCGGCGCCGTGTTTGACCGGCTCTACGATCTGGCTCCGGCCAGCGCGATCGAGGCGGCCCGCGCGAATGCCGAGGCGCTGGCAATCGACCTCGCCGAAGCTGGCATCACTTGCACCCACGCCCCGGTGCTCGACGTGCGCTGCGAAGGCGCTCACGACGTGATCGGCGACCGCGCCCTGGGCCATGAGCCGCTGCGGGTGGCGGCACTGGGCCGGGCGGTGCTGGACGGGCTTGCCCGGGCCGGTGTTGCCGGGACGATCAAGCACATGCCGGGGCATGGCCGCTCGGAATGCGACACGCACAAGGAAATGCCGACCGTCACCGCCAGTGACGAGGAACTGGAACGCGATATCGCTCCGTTCCGGGCGCTGAACAATGCGCCGAGCGGCATGACCGGGCACCTCAAGTTCACCGCCTGGGACAGTGAGCACCCCGCCACCCAGTCGCCCTTCATCATCAGCGAGATCATCCGCAAGCGGATCGGCTTCGATGGCCTGCTGATGACCGACGATCTCGATATGGAAGCGCTGAGCGGCACGGTGCCGGAGCGGGCCGAGCGGGCAATTGCGGCAGGCTGCGACATCGCGCTCAACTGCTGGGCAAAGCTGGACGACATGACCGGGATCTGCGAGCGCCTGCCCGCGATGGGCGCCAAAACGGCCGAACGGCTGGAGCGTGCCCTGTCGTTCACCCGGCTGGACGGGGCGAGCGGCGATCAGGCTGCCCTGATTGCCAAGCGTGACGCGCTGCTCGCGATGGTGGAGGCGGCGGCGTGACGGAAACGGTCGACACCCCCTCAATCACCTTTGCCGAGGACGACTGGCAGGGCATCGGCGCGGCCGCGACCGAGGACCAGGCGCTCTACCTGGAACTCGATGGCTGGGAAGGGCCGCTCGATCTGCTGCTCGATCTCGCCCGGCGGCAGAAGGTCGATCTGCGGCGGATCTCGATCCTCGAACTGGTCGACCAGTACCTGACCTATATCGAGCGGGCCGAGGCCCTGCGGCTGGAACTGGCGGCGGACTATCTGGTGATGGCGGCGTGGCTGGCCTACCTCAAGTCGGCCCTGTTGCTCCCGCGCGAGGAGCAGCCTGATCCTTCGCCCGAAGAGCTGGCGCTGCGCCTGCAACTTCGCCTGCAACGTCTGGCGGCCATGCGCGATGCGGCTGCGCGGCTGATGGGGCGCGACCGGCTGGGCCGCGATGTCTTCGCGCGCGGCGCGCCCGAAGGCCTCAGGGTCGATCGCAAGAGCTTGTGGCAGTGTGACTGGTTCGCGCTGGTTCAGGCCTATGGCCAGGTCAAGGCGCGCACCGCGCCGGTGGTCCACATGGTCCGCGACCGGATGGTCATGACGCTGGATTCCGCGCTTAGCCGGGTGTCCTCGATGCTGGGCGTCAATCTGGACTGGATGGAACTGCGCGATTTCCTGCCGCCGCACGCCGATCCGCGCCTGCGCCGCTCGGCCATGGCCAGCAGCTTTGTTGCCGCGCTCGAACTGGCGCGGCTGGGCAAGGCCGAATTGCAGCAGGACGAGACGTTCGGTCCGCTGATGCTGCGGGGGATCCGGGCTTGAGCCGTCCCGACGATCTGGTCCGGGCGGTCGAGGCCACGCTGTTTGCCGCGACCGAGCCGATGAGCGCCGAGGCGATTTCCGTGCATCTTGGCGGCGCGGAGGTGAAAGCGGCGCTGGCCGAACTGGCCGAGCAATACCGGGAGCGCGGGATCAATCTGGTCGAGCGCGGCAAACGCTGGCATTTCCAGACCGCGCCGGATCTGGCCCACCTGCTGCGGCGCGAGCGCGAGGAAGTACGCCGCCTGAGCCGCGCGGCCACCGAAGTGCTGGCGATCGTTGCCTATCACGAACCGGTCAGCCGCGCGGAAATCGAATCGATCCGCGGGGTGCAGACCGCCAAGGGAACCTTGGACGTGCTGATGGAGGCCGGCTGGGTCCGCATCGTCGGCCGCCGCGAAGTGCCGGGCCGCCCGGTGATCTATGCCACCACCCCCGAGTTCCTGACCCATTTCGGCCTGGAAAGCCGCCGCGACCTGCCGGGGATCGACGAATTGCGCGCCGCCGGTCTGCTCGATCCGGTGGAGGACGCGCTGGCCGAAGCGATGGAAGCGGCAGGCGGGGCAGAGGGCGAGGCGGAAACGCAGTCAGGTGACGAAGCGGACGCCGACTGACTGGCAAAGCCTTCGCAAATACCCTACATGGGCGGGTGAGGGGCATTGACCCCGGCGAAGGGCCATGGCTGCCTGCCGCCGCTTTCAGGAGTGATGACAATGGGTTTCGGGTCTGTCTGGCACTGGATCGTCGTGCTGATCATCGTGCTGGTGCTGTTCGGCCGTGGCCGCATTTCCGAAGTCATGGGCGATTTCGGCAAGGGCATCAAAAGCTTCAAGCAGGGCATGAACGAAGGCGAAGAGGTCAAGCCTCAGCCGCCGGCCGGGCAGATCGCTCCGCCGGCTGCGGACCAGTCCGTGAGTGCCGAGCCGACCGCCGAGAAGACCGACAAGCCGGCCTGATTCCGGCCTGACGGGAAAGCTCCATGTTCGACATCGGCGCGTCCGAGTTGCTGCTGATCGTCGTGCTGGCGATCGTGGTGATCGGGCCCAAGGACCTGCCTATGGCGCTGCGCACCGCAGGCCGCTGGATCGGCAAGATCCGGCGCGTATCCGGCCATTTCCGTGCCGGGATCGAAACCATGATCCGCGAGGCCGAGCTTGAGGAAATGGAGAAGAAGTGGCGCGAGCAGAACGAGGCGATCATGAAGGCCAACCCGATGAGCGCCTCGGCCGAAGCCGCGCTGGTGGGGCAGGATCCGGGCACCACGCCCGCCGCCGCTGCCGAGGCCGCCGCGCCGCCTGAGCCAGAGCAGGCAACGCCCGCCAAGCCCAGGCGCACCCGCAAGAAGGCGGCGTCCTGATGGTCTTCAAGGTTGACGATATCGACGAGAGCCAGGCTCCGCTGCTCGATCATCTGATCGAATTGCGCACCCGCCTGCTGCGCTGTGTCTATGCGCTGGCCCTGGGCTTTGCCGTCAGCTTCTATTTCGCGGACGAGATCTTCGGCTTTCTGGTCCGTCCGCTGACCGAAGCCTTCCCGGCGGGTGAGGGCAAGCTGATCTATACCAAGCTTTACGAAGCCTTCTTCGTCGAGTTGAAAGTGGCGCTGTTCGCCGCCTTTTTCATGTCGTTCCCGATCATCGCCAACCAGCTGTGGGCCTTTGTCGCGCCCGGCCTCTATGCCAAGGAAAAGAAGGCCTTCCTGCCGTTCCTGCTGGCCACACCGGTGCTGTTCACGGCCGGCGCGGCGCTGGCCTATTACGTGGTCATGCCCACGGCCTTCCGCTTTTTCCTGGGGTTCGAAGGCAGCAAGGGCGGACTGCAGCTGGAAGCCTTGCCGGGAACCGGCGATTACCTCAGCCTGGTGATGCAGTTCATCCTGGCCTTCGGGATCAGCTTTCTGTTGCCGGTTCTGCTGCTGTTGCTCAATCGTGCCGGAATTGTCAGCCGTCAGCAGCTGATTGCGGCACGGCGCTATGTGATTGTCGGCATGGCCATTCTTGCCGCCATCGTCACGCCGCCGGATGTGGTTTCGCAGTTGCTGCTGCTGGTGCCGCTGATCCTGCTGTTCGAAAGCGCGCTGCTGGTGATGTGGCTGAGCGAGCGAAAGGAGCAGCAGGGCGAAGCGGAGCCGGTTGAACCAGCGCCCCGCTCGACCGATCTTAGCGGACCGCTCTAGTCACTTCTTTTGCCAGACCTTGCGGCCGTTCACCCAGACCTCGATCACCTGCGTGGCCCGCAGTTCTGCGGGCGTGGCCAGGAACGGATCGCGGTCGATGAACAGGAAGTCGGCCCGCTCGCCCGGCACCAACCGCCCGAAGCGGCCCTCGGCAAACCCGGCATAGGCGCCGTTGACGGTATAGGCGGCAAAGGCCTCTTCGCGCGTGACCCGTTCCTGCGGCTGCCATCCACCCGGGGGCGCGCCATCGGGCCCGGTCCGGCTGATCGCGGCGGCCCAGCCGGCCCAGGGATCGGCCAGCTCCACCGGAACGTCTGAACCAAAGGCGATCCGTGCGCCGCTGGCCTGGATGGTCTTCCAGGCATAGGCCCCGGCCAGCCGGCTGGGCCCCAGCCGCTTTTCGGCCATCTCGCGGTCGCTGGTCTGGTGGACCGGCTGCATCGAGGCGATGATGCCGTGCTTGCCGAACCGGGCAATGTCGGCCGGATCGACCACTTGTGCATGCTCGATCCGCCAGCGCCGATCCCCGCCATAGGTATCGGCCATGTCCTCGATGCCGGACAGGACCGCCATGTTCGCCTCGTCCCCGATCGCGTGGATCGCGACCTGAAACTTGTCGAGCGCGGCGCGGCTCATCAGGTTCTTGAGCTGCGTGTCGCTGGTGATCCTGAGGCCCCGGGTGCCCGGCGCATCGGCATAGGGCGCCTTGAGGCTGGCCCCGCGCGAGCCCAGCGCGCCGTCGACGTAAAGCTTCACACCGTTCAGCCGCAGCCGGTCCTCATAAAGCCACGGGCTGGGGCCCGGCCCGCCGATCAGCGCCATCTGTTCCGTCCCGGCGGCATAGGCCATGATCCGGATCTTCAGGGTGCCGTTGTCACCCGCGCGGCGGAACGACTGCCAGTCCTCGATGCTGGTGCCCATGTCGGCAATCGCGGTTACCCCGCGCGACAACAGGATGTCCTGGGCCTTGGCCAGGGCAAGATCGCGGTCTTCCGGCCGGGGTGGGGGCACCTTGGTTTCGATCAGGTCCATCGCCGTATCGACCAGCACCCCGGCGGGCCTGCCGCCCGGCACGATCCGTTCGATCTTGCCGCCGGACGGATCCTTGGTGGTCGCGGTGATGCCGCCTGCGGCCAGCGCCTTCGAATTGGCCCAGCCGGCGTGACCATCCACGCGGGTCAGCCAGACCGGACGGTCCGGCACCACGGCATCCAGTTCGGCTGCCGTGGGGAAGCGCTTTTCCGGCCACAGTTCCTGGTTCCAGCCGCGCCCCAGGATCCACGGGCGGTCCGGGTTGGCTTTCGCATAGGCGCCGATCTTCTCCAGCGCTTCAGGCAGCGACTTGGTGTCCGAAAGATCCAGCGTCAGCGCGGCAAAGCCCAGGCCCATCACGTGGCCATGGCTGTCGATCATGCCGGGCACCATGAAGCGGCCCTGGCCATCGACCTTGTAGGTCGGCCGGTCCGGGCGCTTGTCGCCGCGCCGCAGCACCTGCTTGATCCGGCCATCATCGCCGATCACCAGCCCGGTGAAGCGGTCGATCCCGCCGGTCGCGTCGATTGTCACGCCATCGACATTGTCGACCAGCGTGTCGGCCAGCGCCGGGGCGGCGAGGGCCAGGGCGGCGGCCAGCGCGCCGGTCAGCAGCAGCCTCATGCCCCGGCCTTCCGGCGCGGCAGGCGGCGGACAAGGGCAGAGGTATCCTGCCGCCCGCCGCCCATCGCCTGCACTTCGGCATAGAACTGGTCGATCAGCGCGGTAACCGGCAGCGACACGCCCAGCGAGCGGCCTTCCTCCAGCGTCAGGCCCAGGTCCTTGCGCATCCAGTCGATCGCGAAGCCGAAGTCGAATTCGTCCTTGGCCATGGTGTGCCAGCGGTTGTCCATCTGCCAGCTTTGCGATGCGCCGCCGGAGATTGCCTCATAAACCTTGTCGAGATCGAGGTGTGCGGCTTCGGCAAATCGCAAGGCTTCCGACAGCGTCGCAAGAATGCCGGAGAAGGCGATCTGGTTGACCATCTTGGTGCTTTGTCCGGACCCGGCCTTGCCGACATGGACGATCCGCTTGGTATAGGCCTCCATCACCGGACGGGCTGCTTCGATCGCATCGGCGCGGCCGCCGCACATCACGGTCAGCTGGCCGTTTTCCGCCCCGGCCTGCCCGCCGGTGACGGGGGCATCGACGCAGTGCACTTCAAGATCGCGAGCCTCGACCGCGATCTGCCGGGCGATGCGGGCCGATACGGTGGTGTGATCGATAAAGGTCGCGCCGTGGCGGATGGCGGAGAACACCCCGGTCGGGCCCAGTACCACGTCGGCCAGGTCATCATCGTTGCCGACGCAGGTCAGCACCACGTCGGCGCCGTCGGCCGCTTCGGCCGGGCTGGTGGCAACGCGGGCGGCCAGGCCGGGGTTGGCCTCTTGCCAGCGTTCGGCGCGCTGCGGGCTGCGGTTGTAGATCGTCAGACGGTGGCCGGCCTGGCCGATGTGCCGCGCGATTGCGCCGCCCATCACGCCAAGGCCCAGGAACGATACGTTGAGCGGTGTGGTCATGGCCGGTGTGTAGGCTGCCGGCCGGGGTCCAGCAAGGTCAGTTGTATTCCAGGTAGACCGTGAAATCGCCGCTGTAACTGCCCGGAGCCTGACCCGGATTGACCACGATCCGTGCGCCGAAATTGACCACGGTGAACCCGCCGGTCAGATGCACCACCGCGCCGGGGCCACCGGGAAACAGCGGTTCGGCCATGATCGGCTGGCCCGGGCCGGTCAGCTGGAAGCTGGGGTCGAAGTTGACCTGAACATAGGCTTCCGAACCGCTCAGCTCCAGCCGGGATACGGCCCAGGTTCCGGCGCAGACCAGACTGGGATCGCAGCTGCGGGATGTGGAGGAGGGATCGATCACCACCGCGCCGCCCACGGCAGGATTGCGTACGGCAATGTGCCCGAAGTCCATGTCGAGCAGGACGGCGAACTGGATTTCCTCCAGCACTTCGGCGCTGGCCGTGACGGGTGTGGCCGTGGCTGCAAATGCGGGAGCGGCTCCGCACAGGGCCAGGATCGGTCCGGCAATGTAGGCGATACGTCTGGTCAACACCCGGCTCCCCACCTGGCTTGCGGGCGACCATCCGCTGATCGGCTTCTAGCCGGGCGGGGTGAGGAAGTGGCAAACGGCCATGGTTAATTCCCCGCGAACCGTCACGGGCGCGCCGTTTGCGGTTCCCAAGGGGGGCGATTTCGCTTAGGGCGCAGGCGTCATGACCGATACCGCCGAACTCCAGCTGTCCCTTGAGGACGTCCGCGCCGCAGCCGCGCGGATCGAAGGCGCCGTGGTGCGCACCGATTGCGATTACAGCCGCACGCTGAGCGAGATTACCGGCGCGGACATCTGGCTGAAGTTCGAAAACCTGCAATTCACCGCCGCCTACAAGGAACGCGGCGCGCTTAATGCGCTGCTGCACCTGTCCGACGAACAGCGCGCCCGCGGCGTGATCGCGGCGAGCGCGGGCAATCATGCCCAGGGCCTGTCCTATCACGGCAGCCGGTTGGGCATTCCCGTCACCATCGTCATGCCGCGGCCGACCCCGACGGTGAAAGTGATGCAGACCGAAGCGGTCGGCGGCACCGTGGTGCTGGAAGGCGAGACCTTCGACGAGGCCTATGCCCATGCCCGCAGCATGGAGCGGCAACTGGGGCTGACCTTCATCCACCCGTTCGATCATCCGCTGGTCGCCGCCGGGCAGGGCACGGTCGCGCTGGAAATGCTGGAAGACGTGCCGGACCTCGACATGCTGGTGATCCCGGTCGGCGGGGGCGGGCTGTCCACCGGGATGGGCGTTGCCGCCCGCGCGATCAAGCCGGACATCGCCCTGATCGGGGTTGAGGCGGAACTGTTCCCCTCGATGTACAACAAGCTCAAGCATGACGATCTGCCCTGCGGCGGGGATACTCTGGCCGAAGGGATCGCGGTGAAGGAACCGGGGCAGTTCACTTCCAACCTGCTGCGCGGCCTGCTCGACGATATCGTGCTGGTCGATGAAGGCTCGCTGGAACGCGCGGTGTCGCTGCTGCTCCAGATCGAGAAGACCGTGGCCGAAGGGGCCGGGGCGGCGGGCCTGGCCGCTGTGCTGGCGCATCCCTCGCGCTTCAAGGGGCGCAAGATCGGCATTCCGATCACCGGCGGCAATATCGACACGCGCCTGCTCGCCAATGTGCTGCTGCGCGATCTGGCCCGCTC
Organism: Sphingomonadales bacterium; assembly: GCA_017302615.1. Taxonomy (GTDB): domain Bacteria; phylum Pseudomonadota; class Alphaproteobacteria; order Sphingomonadales; family Sphingomonadaceae; genus Novosphingobium. The sequence goes on along the minus strand of JAFLDB010000010.1, from coordinate 57,380 downwards.
CGGACGGCTCGCACGCCTGCGGCTGACCCTGCAGGACCGGCCCGGCGCGCTGTTCAAGGTGATGCGCGAGTTCGACCGGCACAACGTCAACATCATCGAGATCTACCACCAGCGGATTTTCACCCATCTGCCGGCCAAGGGCCTGATCACCGACATCGAGTGCGAAGCGCGCGACAAGGAGCAGCTTGATGCCCTGGTCGAGACGTTGCGGGAAATGGGTTACTCGGTCACCTCGGTCGAGCTTAACTGACCGGACCCGACCTGTCCCGTTTTGTGCGGGGCTGGGCGCAGACCCTTTCCAGCCTGTGCAAAATAACGAACGCTTAACCGTGTTTTGTGGTTAAAGTTCTTTCAACGCGCGGCCCGTCCATGCATAAAAGGCGCATCTTCCAGCCATTCAGGATGGTCCCCGCAGCGTGACGGCACCCGTTCGATTTCCCCGGTTCTTCGTCACGAGCCCGGCCCCTTGCCCCTATCTGCCGGGGCGGATGGAACGCAAGGTTTTCACCGAGCTGAAAGGCCCGCATGCGGGCGAACTGAACGACGCGCTGGGCCGGATCGGGTTCCGCCGCAGCCAGACCGTGGCCTATCGCCCCAGCTGCGCCGATTGCACCGCCTGCGTTTCGGTCCGGGTGGTCGCGGATGAATTCCGCGCCTCGACCAGCCAGAAGCGCAACCTGAAGCGCAATTCCGATCTGATCGTCTCGGTCTGCCGCCCGTGGTCCACTGCCGAACAGTTCGACCTGCTGCAGCGCTATCTGGGGCAGCGTCACCCCGGCGGCGGCATGGCCTCGATGGACGAGGTCGATTTCGCCGACATGGTGGAACACACCCCGGTGGACAGCTGGGTGGTCGAATACCGCGAGCCCAACGCCGATGGAACTCCGGGCAAGCTGGTCGGCGCCTGCCTGACCGACCGGCAGGGCGATGGCCTGTCGATGATCTATTCGTTCTACGAACCCGATCACCCCGGCCGCAGCGGCCTTGGCACGTTCATCATCCTCGATCACATCCGCCGCGCGGTCAGCGAAGGCCTGCCCTTCGTCTACCTCGGCTATTGGGTCGAAGGCTCGGCCCGGATGCAATACAAGGTCCGCTTCCGCCCGATGGAACGGCTGACCCGGCAGGGCTGGCACCGGCTGAGCGGGGAAGAGCAGGACCGCCTGATCGCCGCTGCCGCCACGCTCAGCCGCGACAGCGCCGAACCGCTCGACGGCAGCACCAAGGACGGCGCCCACGGCGGGCAGGACCAGTACCGGGTGGCGGGTTAACCACCCAGTCCGAACCAGTTGCGCTTGAACCACAGCGCCAGACTGACCAGCGCGACCAGCACCGGTACTTCCACCAGCGGGCCGATCACGGCGGCAAAAGCAACCGGCGAGGCGAGCCCGAAGGTGGCAATGGCGACGGCAATGGCCAGTTCGAAGTTGTTCGATGCCGCGGTGAAGGACAGCGCGGTGGCGCGGGGGTAATCCGCCTTCAGCGCCCGCCCGGCGGCAAAGGCCAGCACGAACATTGCCACGAAATAGATCGTCAGCGGCACTGCCACCCGCAGCGCATCCAGCGGCAGGGCCAGGATTTCACCGCCCTTCAGGCTGAACATGGCGACGATCGTGAACAGCAGCGCGATCAGCGTGATCGGGCTGATCCGCGGCAGAAAGCGGGTTTCGTACCATTCGGCCCCGCGCGCCTTGATCAGCTGCCGGCGGACCAGGAAACCGGCCAGGAACGGCAGGCCAAGATAGGTGAGCACCGCCTTGGCGATGGTGCCGAAATGGATGTCCACCACCTGAGCTTCCAGCCCGACGAGGGGCGGCAGTACCGACAGGTAGAACCAGGCATAGGGGACATAGAACAGGATCTGGAACAACGAGTTGAACGCCACCAGCGCGGCAACATATTCCGGGCTGCCCCCGGCCAGCTGGTTCCAGACCAGCACCATGGCAATGCACGGGGCGATGCCGATCAGGATCAGGCCGGTCATGTATTCGGGATGGCCGGGCAGCAGCAGCGCCGCCAGCGCGAACATGAAGGCCGGGGCCACGATCCAGCACAGGATGAACGAGAGGGCCAGGATCCGCCGGTCGCTGAACACCCGGCCCAGCTCCTCATAGCGGACCTTGGCCAGCGGCGGGAACATCATCAGGATCAGGCCGATGGCGATCGGGATGCTGGTCGATCCGACCGACAGCGCATCCAGCGCGCCGGGCAAGGCCGGAAACAGCGATCCCAGCGCGATCCCCAGCGCCATCGCGGCAAAGATCCAGACCGTCAGATAACGGTCCAGGAACGACAGGCGGGCCGCCGGGGCGGCAGGGGCAAGCGTGGCCATCAGGCGGCTCCTTCCATTTGCCCGATCCGGGCGAGTTCACGTTCGGCCTCCTCGCGGTCCAGCGCGGCAAGGTCCAGCGCCAGCATGGCTTTCACCCGCATTTCCAGCAGCCGCCAGGTCTCGGCAGAAGCGGCATCCTCGGCCGCTTCGCCGCCGGTCACGTCGGCCGGATCGGGCAGGCCCCAATGGGCGCGCAGGGGCGTGCCGGGGAACACCGGGCAGGCTTCCCCAGCCGCATTGCCGCAGACGGTGATCGCGAGGTCGATTTCCGGCGCGTCCGGGCCGGTGAATTCCAGCCAGCTCTTGGAACGGAACGGCGCGGTATCGATCCCCTGCGCGGCCAGCCGCCGCAGCGCGCCGGGATGCGGCACGCCCCTGGGCTTGCTGCCCGCGCTGTAGGCGGTCAGCCGCCCGGCGCCGAGCGTGACGAACAGTGCCTCGCCCAGGATCGAGCGGGCGGAATTGCCGGTGCACAGCACCAGCACCGATCGGACCTGAACCATCGGGTCAGCCGCAGCAGGTGCTGCTGGCGGCGGGTTGGGCCGGGGCTTGCGGCGCGCAGCAGGAGCCCGCGGCCGCATTGGCCGAGGCCAGTTGCTCCAGTTCCGGCGAAGCGCCGTAAACGGTCGCTTCCCCACTGGTCAGGAAGGCTTCCCAGACAACGCCGTCCGGATCGGCAATCCAGCTCTTTTCCGACTGGGCATAGCAGCAGGTGGTGGCGCCTTCTTCCAGCACCGGCCGGCCCGCCGCGGCCAGCGCGCCATAGACCTCGGCGAGCTCGCCCTGGTCTTCGACTTGCAGGCCAAGATGCTCCACGCCCTTCACCGCGCCATCCTTCTGCGAAATGGCGAAGTTGACGCGCGGATCCTCCAGCATCCACTTGGCATAATCGGCCTTGGTCACGCTGGGCTCCTTCCCGAACAGGCCGGTGTAGAAGGCAATCGACTGATCGAGATCAGCCACCCCGACATGGACATGGAAACGCTTCATGAGGCAATCCTTTCGGCAGTGCTGGCCGGAGCGCACGAGCCCCCGGCGCAGCAGTTTTCGGTGAGGTAGGAGAGCAGGCCGTTCATCGCGGCATAGTCCGCCGCATAGATGATCGAACGGCTGACCCGGCGCTGGGTGACCAGCCCGGCATTGCTCAGCTGGGCGAGGTGAAACGACAGCGATGATGCCGGAATGCCCAGCGCATCGGCCAGCGCACCGGCCGCCATGCCATCCGGCCCGGCCTGAACCAGCAGCCGGAACGCGGCCAGCCGATGCTCCTGCGCCAAAGCCCCCAGCGAACGGATGACGAAATCGGGCTGCATGGCTTTCCTTCCATGATTCGATGATTATCGAAATATCGAAGGAAGGGAGCGATTGTCAATGCCCCAAAACCAAACCCCCTCCCCGCGCGGGCGGGAAGGGGGCTCGGTTGCTCAGTGTCTGAGGCGGTGGATCAGGCCGGGAGGCCGGAGATCGCCTTCATTTCCATGAAGTCCTTCAGGCCGGCCAGACCGCCTTCGCGGCCGTTGCCGGACTGCTTGTAGCCGCCGAACGGCGCGCCCGGGGTGGGGCCCCAGTTGTTGATCGCAACCATGCCGGCGCGCAGCTTGCCGGCCACGGCAGCGGCCTTGGCCGGATCGCCGGTGATCGCGGCGGACAGGCCGTATTCGGTGGCATTGGCCAGTTCGATCCCGTCTTCCAGCGTGTCATAGGTCATGATCGTGGCGACGGGGCCGAAGATTTCCTCCTGCGCGATCCGCATGTCGGGGGTCACGCCCGAGAACACGGTCGGCTGGATGTAATAGCCGCGGTTGACGTTGGGCGGCAGGTCCGTGCCGCCGGTTTCCAGCTTGGCGCCTTCGTCGATCGCCGACTGGATCAGGCTGCGGACCTTTTCGAACTGGGCTTTGTTGACCACCGGGCCAAGGTGATTGCCTTCGGCCATCGGATCACCCACCGGAGTAGCGGCGTACATGTTCTTGTAGAAGCCGACCACTTCGGCCTCGCGGTCCTTGGCAACCAGCACCTTGGTCGGCGAAATGCACGACTGGCCGGTGTTGACCAGCGGGCCCATCGCCACGGCGGGCAGCTGGGTGGCCAGATCGGCATCGGGCAGGACCAGGTTGGGCGACTTGCCGCCCAGTTCCTGGTGGACGCGCTTCACGGTCGGCGCGGCGGCGATCGCCACCTGGATCCCGGCGCGGGTCGAGCCGGTGAAGCTGACCATTTCCACATCGGGGTGCGAGCTGATCGCGTTGCCCGTGGTCGGGCCATCGCCCTGGACCAGGTTGAACACGCCCGGCGGCACTCCGGCGGCATCCAGGATCTCGGCAAAGATCTTGGCGTTGGTCGGGCATTCTTCCGAGGGCTTGAGCACCATGGTGTCACCGGCGGCCAGCGCCGGGGCAACCTTCAGCGCGATCTGGTTGAGCGGCCAGTTCCACGGGGTGATCATGCCGACCACGCCGATCGGCTCGTAAGCCACCTTGTAGCCCGGCCCGTCTTCCATGAAGTCAAAGTCCTTCAGCGCGGCGATCGTGCTGATGAAGCCGCCGATCCCGGCGCCGACCTGGGCGGTGATCGCGAAGGACAGCGGGGCGCCCATTTCCTCGGCCATCGACTGGGCGAGGTCCGGGGCGCGCTTCTTATATTCCTCGACAATCCGCTCCAGCAGCGCGAGGCGCTCTTCGCGGGTGGTCTGGCTGTAGGTCTTGAAGGCGCGGCGGGCGGCCGCCACGGCCTTGTTCACGTCGGCCTCGGTGCCGACGGAAATGACCGCGCAGGGCTCTTCCGTGGCGGGGTTGATCACTTCGCGGCGGGCGCCGCCTTCGCTGTCGACCCATTTGCCGTCGATGTAATGTTGCAGCAGCTCGCGCATCCTCGAATCTCCCTTAACTGGACGATTAATCCCGGACTATGTCGGATTGCGCGAGAAAGATTGCAAGCTGCAATCTGTCAGCCGCCCGCATAGAGCGACGCTTCGGCCGCGCGGCGCCGGACCAGGCCGGCAAGACGCTTTCCGCCGGCGTGAACCCACTTGCCGAATTCGTCCCGGGCGGCGTCGAACCGGCCGGCCTTGTGTAGCCGGGTGAGCGTTGCGCGGGCAATCGCGCCGGTGTTGTAGTGAAAGCTGACCAGGGCATCGAACTGGTTCTGGCTGGTCGGGCAATCGCCCAGCACGCGGGCGACATCGGCGGAAAACCGGGCCAGATCGGCCTCCAGCCGGACATCGCACTGGTCCTGCGTCCAGATCGTGCCGCGCTTGATGCGGCCTCCGGTGACATGGCAATGGCCGGTCGCACCCCAACCGATCGTCCAGGGATCGCCGCCCGTGCCGGGATCGGGATAGGCGTCGAAGCGTCCGTCGGGCCGCAGCCGGGCGCAGCCTTCGAAGCGCTTGATCAGCGCAAGGCCGGCCGGACCGATCCGGCGGGGCCGCCCATTCCGGGCGGCTGGGGCAGGGGGCGGGGGCGAGGGCGAGGGCGCAGCGGCCGGGGCCGGGTCGGGCGCGGCCTTCATCCGGCGCAGGGCTGCGAAAAAGTCGGCGGTCGGGTCCATCGCGGGCCTTTCGATTCGTGTCGCAAGGCCGGTCAATTAGGCAGGATCGCCCGGTGTAGGAAAATGGTTTTCCGCCGGGCTGATGCGAAAAGGGCACCCCGGTTTCCCGGAGTGCCCTTTTGCTACAGGCGGTGTGCCTGTGGTGTGCCTGTGATCAGAGGCTGTAGTACATGTCGAACTCGACCGGCGACGGCGTGGTCTCCCAGCGCATCACTTCCGGCCACTTCAGTTCGATGTAGGCTTCGATCTGGTCCTTGGTGAACACGCCGCCCTGCAGCAGGAAGTCGTGATCGGCCTCAAGGCTTTCCAGCGCTTCGCGCAGGCTGCCGCAGACGGTCGGCACCTGGGCCAGTTCGGCCGGGGGCAGATCATAGAGGTTCTTGTCCATGGCTTCGCCCGGGTGGATCTTGTTCTTGATCCCGTCGAGACCGGCCATCAGCAGCGCCGAATAGCACAGGTAGGGGTTGGCCATCGCGTCGGGGAAGCGGAATTCCACGCGCTTGGCCTTGTCACCCGCGCCATACGGAATGCGGCACGAGGCCGAGCGGTTGCGGGCCGAATAGGCCAGCAGCACCGGGGCTTCGAAGCCCGGCACCAGCCGCTTGTAGCTGTTGGTGGTCGGGTTGGTGAAGGCGTTCAGCGCCTTGGCATGCTTGATCACGCCGCCGATGAAGTACAGGCACATGTCCGACAGGCCGGCATAGCCGTTACCGGCGAACAGCGGCTTGCCGCTATCCCAGATCGAGATGTGGGTGTGCATGCCGCTGCCGTTGTCGCTCTTGATCGGCTTGGGCATGAAAGTCGCGGTCTTGCCATAGGCCTGGGCGACCTGCTGCACGACGTACTTGTAGACCTGCATGCGATCGGCGGTCTGCACCAGGGTGCCGAAGGTCAGGCCCAGCTCGTGCTGAGCCGAGGCCACTTCGTGGTGGTGCTTGTCGCAGGGCAGGCCCATTTCGAGCATGGTCGAGACCATCTCGCCGCGAATATCGACGCAGCTGTCGACCGGAGCGACCGGGAAGTAGCCGCCCTTGGCGCGCGGACGGTGAGCCAGGTTGCCGCCTTCGTATTCCTTGTTGGAATTGGTCGGCAGTTCGATGTCGTCGATGGTGAAGCCGTTGCCGTTGTAGCCGTCATAGAAACGGACATCGTCGAACAGGAAGAACTCCGCTTCCGGGCCGACATAGACGGTGTCGCCGATGCCGGTGGTCTTGAGGTAGCCTTCGGCGCGCTTGGCGGTAGAACGCGGATCGCGGCCATAAAGGTCACCGGTCGAAGGCTCGACGATGTCGCAGGTGATGATCATCATCGGGGTGGCGCTGAACGGATCGATGAAGACCGAGTCCAGATCCGGCTTCAGGATCATGTCGGATTCGTTGATGGCCTTCCAGCCCTCGATCGAGGAACCGTCGAACATCAGGCCGTCTTCCAGCTCGTCCTCGCCCATGACGTGGGCGCACATGGTCAGGTGCTGCCACTTGCCCTTCGGATCGGTGAAACGCAGATCGACCCATTCGATCTCTTCTTCCTTGATCCGCTTGATGATGTCCTTGGCCTTGCTCATGTCCGGTCCTTCTTGAGTATCCCTCCAACGGGGAGGGCGGGTTTCTTGTTGCCCCTTCCGCAGCTTCGGAAGGGAGATTTCGGGAAGTGCTAGATGGCGTCGTTGTCCCGTTCGCCGGTGCGGATGCGGATCGCGCTTTCCACGGCGTAGACGAAGATCTTGCCGTCACCGATCCGCCCGGTCTGCGCGGCGGCGGCAATTGCCTCGACCGTGCGTTCGGCCAGGGCATCGGGCACCACCACTTCCAGCTTCACCTTGGGCAGGAAATCGACCACGTATTCGGCCCCGCGATAGAGCTCGGTATGGCCCTTCTGCCGACCGAAGCCCTTGGCCTCGGTCACCGTAATTCCGGATACGCCCACTTCGTGCAGCGCTTCCTTCACTTCATCCAGCTTGAACGGCTTGATGATGGCTTCGATCTTTTTCACGTTCTCATTCCCCTGCGCGGCAAGCCGGCTCCGCAATTTCGCCAGGGCGAAGGCACGGTCCGGAGTTGGTCTTTGCCGCCAGCCAATCCCTAACAAGAATCGTGCCAGAGGCCTGGTAACGGCCCTAGGACATGACGGAACCTTGTAAAAGGGCGGAATCGCAAGATTTGAATCTTGCGAGTCAATCGCGTGAAACAATCGCAATGCGGGTTACGGTGCTGGCTTGCCTTATTTTTCAGCAACCCCTGCCTGAAAATTAGGCAATCAGAGTGAAAGCCCTGCCGTTTCGTCCAGCCCGGCCATGAGGTTGAGGCTCTGTACCGCCGCCCCGCTGGCTCCCTTGCCGAGGTTGTCGAGCCTGGCAATCAGTCGCGCCTGGCCGCCATCGGCATTGCCGCAGACCCACAGGTCAAGCCGGTCGCTGGGCTGCATCGAGCGGCGCAGCAGCAGTTCGCCGGGGGTCTCGTCATGGACGGTCACCAGCTTGCTGCCGGTGTAGAAATCGACCAGCGCGAGGCGCAGCACTTCGGGCGATCCGGCCATCGGCATGGCGGCCAGCGGCACCGGCACTTCCACCACCATGCCGCGATGCGCCGGGATCACGGCCGGCGCGAACAGCGGCGCATGGGAAAGGCCGGCATAGGCCTGCATTTCCGGCAGGTGCTTGTGCCCCATGGTCAGGCCATAGGCGCGGAAGGCGATGTCGCCATCATCCTCGAACCGCTGGATCAGTGCCTTGCCCCCGCCGGAATAACCCGAAACGGCGTTGACGGTATAGGGCCAGTCGGCCGGCAGCAGTCCGGCCCGCACCAGCGGGGCGACCAGTGCGAGGAAGCCGGTGGGATAGCACCCCGGATTGGAAACGCGGGCGGCTGAGGCGACCGCTTCCCGCCCGGTCAGTTCGGGAAAGCCATAGGTCCAGCCGGGCGCGACGCGGTGCGCGCTGGAGGCATCGATGATCCGGACCTTGGCACCTCCAGCCAGCGCCACGGCCTCGATTGCGGCTTCGTCCGGCAGGCACAGCACGGCAAAATCGGCGGAATGATAGGCCTCGCGCCGGGCCTCTGCGCTCTTGCGCTGCTCATCGTCCAGGATCAGCAGGTCGAAATCGGAGCGCGGGGCCAGCCGCTCGACAATCTCGAGCCCGGTGGTGCCGGCGGCGCCATCAATGAAGACGGTGTGGGTCACGGCTCCAGCGCGTCGACCGGCAGATAGCCGACGAAACCATCGTCACCGACCTGGCCCCAGGCCCAGCCGCCGGTCACGTCCAGCAAGTTGAACAGGGTGCCGCCGGGCAGCGCTTCGCGCACTTCGGCCTGCGGGTTGTTCAGCGCCAGCAGGTTGGCCCCACCCGCCACCACCCGGCGTTCCATCGGCACGGCATAGTGCGGCACAAAGCAGCGGCCCGCCAGGCGGATATGGGCGAGGTCCCCGCGCACCGGCCAGTGCGCGGCATCCAGCTTTTCGGCTGGTCCGGAAAGGGCAAGCTGCCCGGTCGGAATCGCGGTGGCGGTCAAGGCTTCGGTTCCCCCAAACTGGAAGAGCGGGCGATTAGCGCCGCTTTCGCCATAGGGCAAGTTATCCATACCGCCCTTTCAGCAGGCCCCAGGCCGCGCGCAGGCCCAGCGCGTCGCCGCCCTTGGGGCGGCCGGGCTTGGCGGCGGGACGCCAGGCGAAGGTGTCGAAGTGGGCCCAGTCGACTCCTTCCGGCACGAACCGGTCGAGGAACAGCCCGCCGACCGTGGCCCCGGCAAAGCCGTTGGAGCCGGAGTTGTTGATGTCGGCCACATCGCTCTTCAGGTATTCGCGGTAGCCATCGAACAGCGGCAGGCGCCAGCACTTGTCATCGTGTGCGATCCCGGCAGCGAGCATTTCCTCGGCCGTCTCGTCCCGGCGGGTGAACAGGGCAGGCAGGTCCGGCCCCAGCGCCACCCGGGCCGCCCCGGTCAGCGTGGCGAAATCGATCACCAGCTGCGGGTTTTCCTCACCCGCGCGGGTCAGGGCATCGCCCAGCACCAGCCGCCCTTCGGCATCGGTATTGCCGATTTCCACGGTGATCCCGGCGCGGCTGCGCAGCACGTCGCCGGGGCGGAAGGCATTGCCGGAAATCGCGTTCTCGACCGCCGGGATCAGCAGGTGCAGGCGTACCTTTAGGCCGCTCTCCATCACCAGCCGGGCCAGCGCCAGGGCATGGGCGGCGCCGCCCATATCCTTCTTCATCAGCAGCATGGCGGAACTGGGCTTGATATCAAGCCCGCCGGAATCGAAGCAGACCCCCTTGCCGACCACGGCAATGCGGGGATGGGCCGGATCGCCCCAGGTCAGCTCGATCATCCGCGGGGCATGGCTGCGCGCCGCGGCCCGGCCCACTCCGTGGACCATCGGAAAGCCGCGCTCCAGCGCGTCGCCCGAAGTGACCTTGAACTCGGCCCGGTGGGCCTTGGCAAGAAGGTGCGCCTCATGCTCAAGCTGGGCCGGGCCCATGTCCTCGGCCGGAGTGTTGACCAGATCGCGGACCAGCGCCACCGCGCCGGCCTCGGCCAGGGCCGGGCCGATCGCCGCGACATCCTTGGTCAGCAGCACGCGTGGACCTTCCTCGCCCGGCTTGGAAAGATAACGGTCGAACCGGTACTGCCCCGTCACCCAGCCGAACAGCGCCGGACCCGGCTCTCCGCCCGCGCGGCGATAGGTGCCGGCGGGCAGCACTTCGGCCAGCTTGGCCATGCACCAGCTGGACAGGCTTTCGGTATTGGCCACGCCCGAGACGATGAACCAGTCATCCCCGTCCGGCAGGATCGCGAAGGAATAGCCTTCGCCTTCGAACTTCTGCGCGGCCAGCGCGGCGCGCTGCGGGGCGGTAAGGCCCTTGACGAAGGCTTCGAGCCCCTTCTTGTCGACCAGGTGGATCGGGGTGGCTTTCTGGCCCTTGTCGGGCTGGATCAGGGCGTTCTTGTCGGTCATCGCTTTGCCGTCCTAGACCCAGATCGACCAACAGTGCGAGAAGAAATACACAGCGACGTTTGCGAAGCAGCCAGAACAAGCGCGCGGTCGGAAGCCGGACCTGGAACGTCCAAATCATACAATAACATCGCCTCGGCCCATCGTAGTCTTGCCGCGATCAGTTCGGATCGAGGAGGTACAAATGCAGGTCAATGGATGGATTGTCGGCTTGGGTGTCGCGGTCACCCTGGTGTCAATTGCCAACGCGCAGATCGCTCAACCGGGGCCGGTGGATGCCGTATCGCTGCGGCAGGAGATTTCATCGCTGAGGAATGATATTACCGCTTTGAAGTCCACGGTTTCCGAGCAGCAGAAGATCAACAAGGCGCAGGAAGCGAAGCTCTCGGAACTGAAGGGGCAATATACTCAGTTGGATAGCCTGTTCCGCACCCACAGGCACGATTTCGGTGGACCCTATGACAAGAAACTGACCGGCATTCCGCAGGCCTATTGCAAGACGTTCCCCGACGGGAAGGTTGGTTGCGATTCCAAGAACCCTCCGCAGATGAATTGACCCGTTAGGGCAGGAGGGGTCGCAAAACACATGGTCCGGCGCTATATGCCCCGCCATGAACCAGTATCAGGTAGTCACCGATAGCGACACCGTCCTGCGCGACGGCACCATCAAGCTGCACGGGCCGGACGGCTTTGCCGGCATGCGCAAGGCCGGCCGGCTGGCGGCCGAAATCCTCGACGCGCTGGTGCCGCTGGTCCAGCCCGGGGTTTCGACCCAGCACCTGGACAATGTGGTCCGGCAGATGACGCTGGATGGCGGCGCGGTGCCGGCCACGCTGGGCTATCGCGGCTATCAGCATTCGTGCTGCATCTCGATCAACCACGTGGTCTGCCACGGCATCCCTTCGGACAAGACGCTGAAGGACGGGGATATCGTCAACATCGATGTCACCCCGCTGCTGGATGGCTGGCACGGCGATTCCAGCCGGATGTACCTGGTCGGCGATGTGCCGCTGAAAGCGCGGCGGCTGGTCGACGTGACCTATGAATGCCTGATGCTGGGGATCGAACAGGCCAGGCCCGGTGCGCGGCTGGGCGATATCGGCGCGGCGATCCAGAAACACGCTGAAAGCTTCCGCTATGGCGTGGTGCGCGAGTTTTGCGGGCATGGCCTGGGCCGGTTGTTCCACGATGCCCCCGAAGTGATCCACGCCGCCCGCGCCGGGACCGGGCCGGAACTGAAGCCGGGGATGTTCTTCACGATCGAACCGATGATCAACCTGGGCAAGCCGGGGGTGAAGCTGCTGGAAGACGGCTGGACGGCGGTGACGCGCGACCGCTCGCTTTCGGCGCAGTTTGAGCACTCGATCGGGATTACCGAGACGGGCTGCGAGATCTTTACCGCGAGCCCCAAGGGGCTGGACAAGCCGCCCTACTAACCCCTTCCGCTGCGGATCGCTGCACCGGCTGCGAAGGGCGTGATCGCCAGCAGCACCAGGCTGAACGCGGCGGTCAGGCCCAGGCCCGCTTCGCCGCCGACGGCCAGACTGCCCGCACCGAACACCAGCAGCGGCACAGCCAGCGGGATCGCCAGCAGGCCGCCCAGCGCCGCCCCGCCGCGCAGACCGGCGGTGATCGCGGCGACGAGGACGCCCAGCGCGGCCAGGCCGGGGGTCCCCGCCAGCAGGCCTAGTTCGACCAGCCACAGCGTTTCCCCGTCGATCCCGACCAGGGCCGAGGCGGGGAGCGCGGCCAGCATCAGCGGCGGGCCGAAGCTGAGCCAGTGGGCCAGCATCCTGACGGTGATCAGCATTTCCTCGCTGATCCCGCGCAGCGCCCATTGATCGAACATGCCCAGTTCGAGGTCCGGCTCGATCAGCCGGTCAAGCGGCAGGATCGCGGCGAGCAGAGCGGCGACCCAGATCACCCCGCCGCCGGTCCGCGCCAGCACCGGCGCGTCCGGCCCGACCGCGAAGGGATAGAGCATCGCCACCGCGAGGAAGAACAGCACCGGCAACACCGCCCCGCCGCGCCGCCCGCCGAGCAGCAGCTGCGCCAGGTCGCGGCGGAGGAGGGCGAGGAACACTGTCACAGTCGATAGTCCGCCAAGTTCAGCGTTTTCGCATCGCGCAGCTGGATCGGCTGGTGCGAAGCTACGATCACGGCACCACCATTCGCGCGTTGCTCGTCTATCAGGGTTTCGATCAGCGCGACCCCGTCGGTGTCGAGACCGTTCAGGGGTTCGTCCAGCAGCCAGTGGTCCGCATTTTGGCCCAGCAGTCTTGCCATCGCAGCTCGCTTGCGCTGCCCGGTGGAAAGGTAGCGGACCGGCACGTCGAGCAGTCGGCCTAGACCAAGCCGGTCAAGATCAACCGAATTTCGCTGGTCGATTGCCTGCCAGAACGCGAGCGCTTGCCCAAGCGGCAGATGCTCGTCGAGAGCGGGCTTTTCGTTGAGCAGCCCGAAGCTACCTGCCCAATGAATGATACCCACCGATCCCGCCGGAGGAGAAGGCAGGCCGGTTGCGTATGGCTTGATGAAGCCTGCCAGCATCCGCAATAATGACGTCTTGCCGATCCCGTTTGGACCGACGAGGTGCAGCGCATCCCCTTGATCAAGCCACAGGTCCACGCCGCCAAACAGCAGGCGATCGCCCCTGCGACAGAACAGTTCCCACGCTGTGAGCGCCGATGCATTCATCGCCGCGGCGATAGGGCAAAGCCCGCGCGCTGCCAAGGTGGAGGGAAGAGCGGCGCGCCTAAACCGATCCTTCAGCAATTTCCCCTAGGCCGGCGGCATGGACGGCGAACGTTTCATCAACCGGCCGATGTCGATCGCGCTCGATGCGCTGCGGTTTCTTTCGGCGCTGGGCGTGCTGGCGGTCCACGCCGCCGATTTCTATGGCCGGGCCGAGGAAATGCCCTTCACCCTGCGGCTCAGCCACGGCTGCGTGATCGTGTTCTTCGTGCTGTCCGGGCTGGTGATCGTCGACAGCGCGACGAAGAAGGCGATGAGCCTGCGCGACTACACTATCGCCCGCGCCGCCCGGATCCTGCCGGTGGCGGTGCCGGCGGTGCTGCTGTCCGCGCTGGTCCATGTCTGGCTGACCGCATCCGAAGGCCCGCTGCCGCAGGGCTTTGCGGCCGAGGGCCTGCGCGCCGTGGCGAGCAGCCTGCTGTTCCTCAACCAGTCGCCGGTGTTCGGCGCGCCGACTTGGGGCAACCAGCCCTATTGGTCGATGGCTTACGAGGTCTGGTACTATGCCCTGTTTGCCGCCGGGTTCTTCCTCAGCGGCTGGCAGCGGATCGCCGCGCTGGCGCTGATGGTGCTGCTGGCGGGGTTCAACATCGTGCTGCTGTTCCCGCTGTGGCTGGCCGGGGCCTGGCTGGTCCGCTCTCCCTGGGCGCGAAGCCTGACTGTCCGGCAGGGGGGGATCTACCTGATAGGCTGCGCGGCGATGCTGCAGGTGATCCGGCTGTTCGATCTGAAAGCCCTGCTGTGGCTGCGCGATCAGGTACCGTTCTCGCTGTCCATGTCGGAATGGGTGCTGAGCGACTATCCGCTGACCGCCACCGTGGTGGTCGCGCTCGCCGCGCTGCGGCCGCTGGCCATGGCGGGCTCGGCCTGGCTTGAGCGCTGGGAAGGCCCGATCCGCTATGCCGCGGGTTTCTCGTTCTCGCTTTACCTGTTCCACTTCCCGCTGCTGATGGTGATGGAGCGCTTTGGCCCGGAACTGCCGCCGGGGGCCTGGTGGATGCTGGCGCCGATCGCGGTAGTGACGCTGGCCTGCGCGGCAATCGCGCAGGGGACCGAGCGGTTCACGCCCGCGCTGCGCCGCTGGCTCGACCGGCGCCTGCCTCATCGTGGAGCAGGGCGGGTTTCCATCCGGCCCGAACCGGCCTAAAGCCCCGGGCATGACCATTGCCCGACTGACCGACGCCGAAACTGCCACCCTGCTGGCCGAAGTCCCCGGCTGGACCCTGCGCGCCGATGGCAAGGCGATCATCCGCACGTTCACCTTTGCCGATTTCAACGCCGCTTTCGGGTTCATGACCCGCGTCGCGCTCTATGCCGACAAGGCGGATCACCACCCCGAATGGTTCAACGTCTACAACCGGGTGGAAATGACCCTGACCACGCATGACGCTGACGGGCTTTCGGCCCGCGATGCGGCCATGGCCCGGGCAATCGAAACCTACCTGTAAGGGGCGTCCCGCCCGTTGAAAATCGTTCGCAAATGCATAGATTCCCCCGTGGATGGGCAAGCACGGGAGTAGAGTGACGTGAACGCACTGAAGACGGCAATGCTGCTGGCAGCGCTGACCGCCTTGTTCATGGGCCTTGGATACATGTTCGGCGGCACCGGCGGTGCGATGATTGCCCTCGCCATTGCCGCGGCGATGAACCTTTTCACCTATTGGAACGCGGACAAGCTGGTGCTGAAGATGCAGCACGCCCGCGAAGTCGATGCACAGACCGCGCCCGAATTCTACGCGATGGTGGCGGAACTGGCCCGGCGCGGCAATCTGCCGATGCCCAGGGTCTATATCGTCGACAATCCCAACCCCAATGCCTTTGCCACCGGGCGCAATCCGCAGAACGCGGCGGTTGCCGCCACTACCGGTCTGCTCAACATGCTGACCCGCGATGAAGTGGCGGCGGTGATGGCGCACGAACTGGGCCACGTGAAGAACCGCGATACCCTGGTGATGACCATGGTCGCGACGATTGCCGGGGCAATCTCGATGATCGCCAACTTCGGGATGTTCTTCGCGCACGATTCCGAAGGCCGGCCCAACCCGATCGCGGCAATCGCGGCCATGCTGGTCGCGCCATTTGCCGCGCTGATCGTGCAGATGGCGATCAGCCGCACGCGCGAATTCGGTGCGGACAAGGCCGGGGCGGAAATTTGCGGCAATCCGCAAGCGCTGGCTTCGGCTCTGGCCAAGATCGCCGGCCCGGCGCAGCGCATTCCGGACGAGGCATCGCTGCGCAGCCCGGCCACGGCCCAGCTTTACATCGTGCCGACTTCGGTCTCGGAGTGGTTTTCCACCCACCCGGCCACCGAACGGCGGATTGCCGCGCTCAACGAAATGACCGCGCTGCCGCCGCAGGGCGGACGGCGGGCCCCTTCGGCGCTCAATCCGCTGGGTTAGTTCCCCAGCGGGCGCAGCTGGGTCCGGGTCATCTTGCGCAGCCGGCCCGGCATCCAGCGCGCGGCAAAGGCGATGCGGTGGGCGGTCTTGCCGACGCGGTTGTGCAGGTCGGTGCCGTGGACCGCCTTCCACGCCGCTTCGGCCACTTCGACCACCGGGGTGATTTCAAGGCCGGCCTCGGTCACCCGGGTGCGGATGTCCTCGTTCGAGGCGGCGTTGGGGTTCTTGTCGATCAGCGGAGTATCGATGAAGCCCGGCATCAGGTCACAGACCTTGATACCGTCGGGAGCCCATTCGGCATCGAGGCATTCGGTGATCGCCCGCACCCCGAACTTGGTCGCCGAATAGACCGAGGCTCCCGGCGTGCCATAGATCCCGGCCGCGCTGGCCGTGTTGAGCAGGCACGATCCCGGAGCACTGGCCTTGAGCCAGGGGTGCGCGGCCTGCGCGCCGAACAGCACGCCTTTCAGGTTGATGTCGAGGCAGCGCTCGATCTCCCCCACGGTATTTTCGATCAACTGGCCGCCCAGCGGAATCCCGGCGTTGTTGAACACCACATCGATCTTGCCGCCGCTGGCCTTGGCGCAATCGGCCAGCGCCGCATCCCAGGCCTCGCGGTCGCGCACGTCAAGCTTGTGGACGGAGCTCTTGCCCGCCGGAAGCATTGCCGCCGTTTCGCGCATTCCGGTTTCGTCGGTATCGGCCAGTCCGACGAACCAGCCCTGCGAGCCGAACTTCACCGCGACAGCCCGGCCGATGCCGCTCGCCCCGCCGGTGATGAAAATGGTCTTGTGCGCCATGCTGGTGCCCTCCCGAATCACACTGACATTCTTGTCAGCAAGGCTTACAGCGCCGGGTTGTTATAGCAATGCCAGGTGAAGATTGCGGTCGCGCCGCGGTGCGGCCGCCAGGCTTCGGCCATGGCGCGGGTGGCCTTCTCGCTCGGGCGCTCATCCAGCCCCAGCAGTTTGGCCAGGCCAGCCTGGACCGCCAGGTCCCCGGCGGGCCAGATGTCGGGCCGGCCCTCGGCAAACAGCAGGTAGATCTCGGCCGACCAGCGCCCGATGCCCTTGATCTGCGTCAGGAGCGCAACGGCTTCCTCGTCATCGGCAGGCATGGCGTCGAAATCGATCCCGCCCGAGACCACCAGCTCGCACAAGCTGCGCATATAGCCTTGTTTCTGGCGGGAAAGTCCGCAGGCGCGCAGGGTGTCGAAATCCGCTTCCAGCACCCGGTGCGGGTCCAGTTCCGGTCCGGCAAAGTCTTCGAACTTGCGCCACATCGACGCGGCGGCGGCCACGCTGACCTGCTGGCCGACGATGGTCCGCATCAGGGTGCCATGCCCGGTCGGGCGGATGCGCGGTTCAGGGTATCCGGCCTTCTCCAGCGCCGCTGCAAAGCGGGGTTCGATCACAGCCACGGCATCGAGGCAGGTCTGCAACTGATTCGCACTTAGGCCCATGTCTGCGCGTCCCGCTTGCCAATTGAACATGAGGGGGTTAGCAGCCCCGCCAAAGCGCCGATAGGGGGCGCGGAAACAGAGGATCGACGGATATGCCCAAGCTTGTCGTGGTCAATCGTGCCGGTGAGGAAAAGGAAATCGAAGCCAGCGCCGGCGTTTCGGTGATGGAAGCGATCCGCGACAACGGGTTTGACGAACTGCTGGCGCTGTGCGGCGGCTGCTGTTCCTGCGCCACTTGCCACGTCTATGTCGATGGCGCCTTTGCCGACAAGGTCACCCCGCTGAGCGAGGACGAGAACGACCTGCTTGATTCGACCGACCACCGCACGGAAAACTCGCGCCTGTCGTGCCAGATCGAAATCACCGATGCGCTGGATGGCCTGAAGGTCACGATCGCTCCGGAAGACTGAGCCTCGCGCTGACAGCGCGGGTTTCCGCCCGCGCTGATTGTCCCGGTCAAGACGTAAACCCTGTCATCCCCGCCTGCGCGGGGATGACGAAGGTGGGCGGCGTGGTTGGCGAGAGCGGCCAACGCCAGCTTTGCGTCAATGAAGCGCAAATCCGTTGCGCTTGCGCTCGTGCGAACCTACCTCTCGCGCCATGACCAAGCCGCTCGTTCAATCATCGACCCTTGACCTTATCGGCAATACGCCGCTCGTCCTGCTGCAGGGACCGAGCGAGGCGGCCGGCTGCGAGATCTGGGGCAAGTGTGAATTCGCCAATCCTGGTGCCTCGGTAAAGGATCGCGCCGCGCTGTGGATCGTCCGCGATGCCGAGGCGCGCGGCGCCTTGCAACCGGGCGGGACCATTGTTGAGGGCACGGCCGGCAACACCGGGATCGGCATTGCGCTGGTCGCCAATGCGCTGGGCTACAAGACGGTGATCGTCATGCCCGAGACGCAAAGCCGCGAGAAGATGGACACGCTGCGCGCGCTGGGGGCGGAGCTGGTGCTGGTGCCGGCCGCGCCGTTTTCCAATCCGGGCCACTTCGTCCACACCTCGCGCCGGTTGGCCGAGGAAACCGAAGGCGCGGTCTGGGCCAACCAGTTCGACAACATCGCCAATCGCAAGGCCCATATCGAAAGCACCGCGCCGGAAATCTGGGCGCAGATGGACGGGCGGATCGACGGGTTCACCTGTGCGGCCGGGACCGGCGGGACCATCGCCGGGGTCGGGCTGGGGCTGAAGGCCTTCGACGAGAACGTCCGCATCGCGCTGACCGATCCGCACGGCGCTGCGCTGTACAATTATTACGCCCATGGCGAGCTCAAGGCCGAAGGCACTTCGGTGGCCGAAGGGATCGGGCAGGGCCGGATCACTGCCAATCTGGAAGGCGCGCCGATCGACACCCAGTTCCGGATCTCGGACGAGGAAGGGCTCGAATGGGTCGCCCGGCTGCTGCAGGAAGAAGGGCTGTGCCTGGGCCTGTCATCCGGGATCAACGTGGCCGGCGCGGTGGCGCTGGGCCGCCAGCTGGTGGCCGAAGGGCGCGAGGACGCGCGGGTGGCGACAATCCTGTGCGATACCGGCTTCCGTTACCTCTCCAGCCTCTACAATGCCGAATGGCTGAAGGCGAAAGGCTTGCCGGTCTTCCCCTGGCTCGCCTGATCGGCTAGTCTCCCCTCAGAATGGCAAGCCAACCGCCACAACGGGTCAACGAGGGCCTTTCCGCCCCCCAGCATTTCGTGCCGCCGTCGGCGCGGGAGCTGCGTGCGCAGGCGGTGCAGCGGCTGCAGACGGGACTGTTCGGCATTGCCGCGGTGCTGCTGGTGGTGGGCCTGGCCAATATCATCAATGACCGCGCCCGCCTGAACGAAGCGGTAAACAGCACCCCGGCGGCGCAGGCTTCGGCCAGCGCCTCGCCCGGCAGCAGCGATCCTCTGGCCGAAATCGGCGTGGTTCCCACCACCGCGCCCAGCGCCTCATCCTCACCGACGGGCGGAACCAGCGGGGCGAATGCTCCGCGTTAGGCCGCGCCCCGTCTGGGGGGTGGTGGCTGTCCTTGTCCTGATCCTTGCCGCCATTGCCTGGGTAGGTCAGGCCCGCAACCAGCGCGGGACCGAGCCGGTTGGGCTGTTCACCACTCTGCCGATCCTGTGGTCGGAAAGCCCGGACCTTGCCGCCGCGCTGGATCCCGCCGCCACGCCGCACTGGGCGCGCGACGTTCTGGCTGGGACCGGACCGGTGTTGCCGCTCGATACCCTGGCCGGCATACCTGGGGGGGAACCGCTGGGACGGGTGCGGCGGCTGGTGCTGGCCCAGCCGCGCGTGCTCAGCCCGCAGGAGAATGTCGCGCTCGACGAATGGGTGCGCGGCGGCGGGCAACTGTTGCTGCTGGCCGATCCGGCGCTGACCGCCCATTCCGACTTTGCTCTCGCCGATCCGCGTCGTCCGCAGGCCGTGGCGCTGCTTTCGCCGATCCTCGGGCGCTGGGGCCTGGAACTGCGTTTTGCCGAGGAGCAGACGCTGGGCGAGGGGCGGCCGGAAGTGATGGGCATGGCCGTGCCGGTCAACCTGCCGGGGCAGTTCGTGACCGAAGGGCAGGGCAATTGCCGGCTCTGGGCCGATGGCCTGGCCGTCACCTGCGCGATCGGCAAGGGGCGGGTCGTGGCCCTGGCCGATGCCGCCGTGCTGGAATCTGAGGATGCTGACGGCGCCCGCGCCCGGGCATTTGCCTGGCTGCTCGACATGGCCTTCGCCGCGCGCTGATTCACGCGGATGCGGGAAACCGCGGGACGGCGCAAACCGGACACGGAAAAACCTCGGTAAATTGTTGATTTTGAGTCGGAAAGGCTGCCTAGGCGGCGGTCCTGGCACGCCTTTTCTTGACAGGAATCCACAGTAAAATAGGCTGTTAACGTGATTTCCCGTCATTTCCCGCAATTTTCCCTTCCATCCCGGCGCAAGCAGGGTTAAGAATTCATTTCATCGACAAGGTTGAGTCTGCCGCGCGCCGCAAGGGGCGGGCCGGCCGCGAGGGCGCGCGGCTGGGGCAGGGGCGTTTATTCGGGGTCCGGGAGCAATCCCGGCTAAGGCGGGACGGGCAAGTGGAGGCGGGCAAGCCGATCACATATAGCGGCCAGGGCTTTTCGCTGATCGGCGAAAAGGGTCGCTTCGTGCTGCCTCCCGATTTCCGCAAGGCGGTCCGCGATTCCGGCAATGGTGAACGCGTCCTGTGCCTGACCAAGCATTCCCGCTGGAAATGCCTGGTCGGCTTCGGCCTGTCGCGCGTTGCCGAATTCGAAGCCGAGCTCGACCGCGAGGAGCGCTATGCGCTGGACCGCGGGCAGGATTATGACCGCGATATGCGCTCGGCCCAGCTCTATGGCTTTGCCAAGGTGCCGTTCGACGATTCCGGCCGCTTCATCCTGCCCGAGCGCTATTTCAAGCTCGGCAACCTGACCGATGCCGCCTTCTTCCAGGGCGGCGGCAAGAGCTTCACGATCTGGAACCCGGACGAGCTGGCGCGGATGGGCACCGGCTGGGAAGACGCGCAGGAGGCTTGCCTCGATCTCGCCAGCCAGGCTCGCAGCGGGAAGGGGCGCAAATGACCGCCGCCGCTCCGCATGTGCCGGTTCTGCTCGATGAAGTGATCGCGGCCCTGGCCCCGTGTGCCGGTTGTGTGGTGGTTGACGCCACCTTTGGTGCCGGTGGTTATACCCGCAAGTTGCTTGATGCCGGGGCCACCGTTCACGCCTTCGACCGCGATCCCGATGCGATCGCCGCGGGCCGCCAGTGGGCCGAGGCAAGTGCCCAGCCGCCCCGCCTCGTGCTCCACCCGCGGCGCTTCTCGGAAATGGTCGAAAGCCTTGCCGATGCCGGAATTGCGCGGGTTGACGGGGTGGTGATGGACATCGGCGTGTCCTCGATGCAGCTCGATCAGGCCGGACGCGGCTTCGCCTTTTCGGCTGACGGTCCGCTTGACATGCGGATGAGCCAGGAAGGCGAAAGCGCCGCCGATTTCCTCAATACCGCGGCTGAATCCGCCATCGCTGATGTACTCTATCACTTTGGCGAAGAACGACAATCCCGCCGTGTGGCGCGCGCGATCGTGGCTGCGCGCCCGCTGGAAACCACCGGCCAGCTTGCCCAGGTGGTGCGCAAGGCGCTCGGTCACCGGCCCGGTGCACCCAAGGATCCCGCCACCCGCAGCTTCCAGGCGATCCGCATCCACGTCAATGCGGAGCTCGATGAACTCAACGCCGGGCTCGCCGCTGCCGAGGAACTGCTGCGCCCCGGCGGCAAGCTCGCGGTGGTCAGCTTCCACAGTCTGGAAGACCGCATCGTCAAGCAGTTCCTGCGCGATGCCAGCGGCGCGGTTGCCAATACCTCGCGCCATTTGCCCGCTGCTGCCCCGGGCAAGGCCCCGACCTTTGCCGAGGTGGCCAAGGCGGTCCGTCCTTCTCTGGCCGAGCTCGATCGCAACCCGCGCGCCCGCTCCGCCACTTTGCGTGCTGCCACCCGTACTGCCGCTCCCGCGCGCGAAAGGAGGGCGGCATGAACCTGACGCGTGACCGGATCCGCTCGATCGGCTGGGCTGCTGTTCTGCTGGTATGCTTCACTTTCACCGTGGTTTTGACCTTCAAGGTCAACGCGGTCAAAAGCCAGGTCCGGCTGACCGAGCGCCAGATCCTGGCCGTCAAGCAGGACAAGCTGCTGCTGGAAACCGAATTCCAGACCCGCGCCAACCAGCAACAGTTGCGCAGCCTGAACGAGGTCGAGTTCGGCTACCAGGCCCCCGCCGCCGGGCAATACCTGGAAGGTGAGCGTCAACTGGCCTCGCTCGGCAAGTCACGCGCGCCCGACGCGCCGAGCCCGATCCGCATGGCCAGCGCCGAGGTGCCGCGCGAAACCAGTGCGCTGCCGGCCATGGTCAATCCCCTGACCGGCAAGGCGATGGCTGCCGAGCCCGAGCGCGAACCCAAGCGCAAGCCCGCCAATGCCGCCACTCTTGGCGACCGGCTCAGCAAGGTCGAGCCGGCCAGGGAGCGGGCTGAATGACGTCGATCGCGATCTCCACTGCCTTATCGTCCGGTCGCGGAGCGCTGGTAAATGTCCGTGCGCGCAGCTTGCTGATGGCCAAGTGGCGGGTGCTGTGGGTGGTCGGCGGGTTCACCGCAATTGCTCTTGCCGCGCTGGTCCGGATCGCCATTCTCGGGCTGTTCGAGCAGGCTCCGACCCAGCAGCAGATCGGTACTACCCTGCTGCCCGAGCGCGGCGATATCGTCGATCGCAACGGCGTGCCGCTCGCCCGCGCCTTTCCCGCTTATGCCCTGTGGTACAACCCGGCGGCACTTGGTGGCGATGGTCCGCCGCTGGTTCGCACGCCGCGCCAGGTGGCGGAGGAACTGGTCAAGATCTTCCCTGACCTGGAAGTCAACGCGCTGGCGGCGCGGCTGGCGGAAGGACGCCCGGGATACCTGCGCCGCCGTATCCTGCCTGAAGACGCCAACCGCGTTCATGCCCTCGGCGAACCGGCGCTGGAGTTCCCGCGCGAGACCGAGCGGTTCTATCCGCAAGGGTCCATGGCGGCCCACGTGCTGGGCTTTGTCGGTGCGGACGGGCGCGGCCATGTCGGGATGGAACAGGTCTTTGACGAGCGCCTGACTGACCCCGCCACCCGTGGCACACCGGCGGCGCTTTCGATCGATACCCGCGTGCAAGGCGCGCTGGAGGACGAACTGTCGCGCGGCATGGCCCTGTCCAATGCCAAAGGCGCGGCCGGGATCGTGCTCGATGTGGAAACCGGCGAGGTGATCGCGCTTGCCTCGCTCCCCTCGTTCAATCCCAATCTGATCGATCGGACCGGGGAAAGCTTCATTTTCAACCGGGTGACCAACCAGGTCTATGAACTCGGATCCACGTTCAAGCCGCTGACCATTGCTGCCGCGATTGATGCTGGAGTCGTGACCAATCTGGGTCGGCGCTACCAATCCGCCCGTCCGATCTCGATCGGCGGGTTCCAGATTCGCGACAGCCATGCGCTGGGCGCTTCGCTCAACGTGCCGGAAGCGCTGATGCATTCCTCCAACATCGTCACGGCAGAGATTGCCGACGAAGTGGGCGGCCAGCGGCTCAATGCGACGATGCGGGCGCTCGGTATGGACAAGCGCGCCGAAATCGAACTGCCGGCCAAGGGCTTTCCGCTCTGGCCCAAGGGTAACTGGTCGCGCATCACCACCATGACCGTCTCCTATGGCCACGGCATTGCCGTAACGCCGCTGCACCTGGCGAGCGCCTATGCTGCAATGGTCAATGGCGGGATCTGGCGGCCGGCCACGCTGGTCAAGGTGGAGCCCGGTCAGGCGGTCGAGGGTCGCCGGGTGTTCCAGGCCAGCACCAGCGCACGGATGCGCCAGATGCTGCGCATGATCGTCGAACTGGGGACTGGCAAGAAGGCTGACGCGGTCGGTTACCGGGTCGGCGGCAAGACCGGCTCGGCCGAAAAGCCGGGTGTCGGTGGCTATCGCCGCACCAGCCTGGTGGCGACCTTTGCCGCGGCCTTCCCGATGGACCGTCCGCGCTATGTCGTGATTGCCATGCTGGATGAGCCACAAGGCACTGCCGCCACCTCTGGCCAGCGCACGGCGGCCTGGAACGCGGCGCCGGTGGTTGGACGGCTGGTCCCCCGGATTGGCCCGCTGCTGGGGGTGATGCCCGATGCCACCCGCGATGTCGATATTACCGATCTGGCGCCGCTGGTTGGCAAGGAACCCAAGGAATGAGGCTGGGACAGCTGGCCGAGCGGGCCGGCCTGACTCTTGCCCTGACGGACGATCCCCAGATCACCGGTTTTGCGATCGATAATCGCAAGGTCGCGCCGGGCATGGTGTTCGGCGCGTTTCAGGGCGCGGTCGTCAATGGCGAGGACTTCATTCCGGCCGCCATCACGGCGGGTGCGGTCGCCGTTGTGGCGCGGCCCGAAGCGCGGGTCGACGGTGCGATCCACATTGTCTCGGTCAATCCCCGTCAGACTTTCGCGCGGCTCGCGACCCAGTTCTTTGTGCCGGTGCCGGAAACGGTGGTTGCCGTGACCGGAACCAACGGCAAGACCAGCTGCGTCGAGCTGACCCGCCAGCTCTGGCGGATGGCCGGGCACCGCTCGGCCTCGATCGGCACCCTGGGGGTGACGACGGCAGATGAAAGCGTTTCGACCGGCCTGACCACGCCGGATATCTTGACGTTCCTGGCCAATATGAGCGGTCTTGCCCGCGAAGGGGTCACCCACGTCGCCTATGAGGCGTCGAGCCACGGGCTGAGCCAGTTCCGCAACGAGGGGCTGCGGGTGCTGGCCGGGGGGTTCACCAATCTCTCGCGCGATCATCTCGATTACCACAAGGACATGGACGACTACTTTGCGGCCAAGATGCGGCTGTTTGACGAAGTCGTGGCCGACGGCGGGACCGGCGTGGTCTGGATGGACGATGCCTGGAGCGAGCGGGCGAGCGACCACGTCCGGCGGCGCGGGCTGACCCTTCTGGGCGTGGGCGAGCGCGCCGATGCGGAAGGAATCCGTTTACTTTCAAGGACTCCTGGGCAACTCGGGCAGACCCTTGAAATCGAATTCGGCGGGCAGGCGCGCAAGATCGCGCTGCCGCTGATCGGGGCCTACCAGGCGGCCAATGCGCTGGTTTCGGCCGGGCTGGTGCTGGCGAGCGGGGGTGATCCGGCACAGGTGTTCGATGCACTGGCGCGGCTGCAGCCGGTGCGCGGACGGCTGGAACGCGCGGCGATCACGCGTACTGGAGCGCCAGTCTACGTGGACTACGCACATACACCGGATGCACTTGAAGCGGCGATCGCAGCACTCAGGCCGCACTGCACGGGCCGGCTGATCGTGGTGTTCGGTGCCGGCGGGGATCGCGATGCCGGCAAGCGCGCGCCGATGGGCCGCATCGTGGCCGAAAAGGCCGACCTTGGCATCGTGACCGACGACAACCCGCGCGGCGAGGATCCGGCCGCGATCCGCGCCGCTGTCCTTTCTGGCGGCGCAACCTTGCGCGAAGTGGGGGATCGCCGCGCGGCGATTGCTGCCGCAATTGCCGAGGCCGGAGCCAACGACATCGTGCTGGTGGCCGGCAAGGGGCACGAGCAGGGCCAGATCATCGGCGCGGGCGAGAACTCCCGGGTGCTGCCGTTCGATGATGTTGCCGTGGCGCGGGAATGTGCAGCCCCACCGGGGAGGAACGACGAATGAATGCTCTGGCAAAGATCCTCGAGTGGCCCAGCGAACCGACCGACCTCATGGGGCTGGCCCTGTGGGACGCGGTGGAAATCGCCCGGGCGGTGGGCGGGGTCGCCTTCGGCCAGTTCCAGGTCTCCGGGGTCGAGATCGACAGCCGCGATGTGGTGCCCGGCGATCTGTTCTTCGCCCTGAAAGGCGAGACCATGGATGGTCACCGCTTTGTCGACATGGCCTTTGCCCGGGGCGCCGCCGCAGTGGTGGTCGATCGCCCGGTAAATGGTCCGCACATCCTGGTCGAAAACACCTCAACTGCACTTGAGCTTCTGGCAAAAGCCTCGAGAAATCGGGCAGATGCGACCGTAATCGGAGTAACCGGTTCAGTTGGCAAGACCGGGGTCAAGGAAGCGATCTTTGCCGCGCTCGACCGCTCCAGCCGGGGCGCGGCGCACCGCTCGGTCAAGAGTTACAACAACCACGTAGGCGTGCCGCTCAGCCTGGCGCGGATGGCGGCCGCAGCCAAGTTCGGCGTGTTCGAAATGGGCATGAACCATGCGGGGGAAATCCGTGCCCTGACCGCGCAGGTCCGCCCGCATGTGGCGGTCATCACCACCATCGCCCCGGCCCATATCGAAAACCTGGGCAGCATGGAGGCGATCGCCGATGCCAAGGCCGAGATCTTCGAAGGGCTGGAGCCGGGCGGCGTGGCGATCATTCCCACGGACACGCCGCATTTCGAGCAACTGCGCCAGGCGGCCGAGCGGCTGGGCGCGACGGTGGTTTCGTTCGGCCGTGAGGCCCATGCCAATGTCCGCCTGCTCGATGCCGTGCCGGCTCCGGGCGGAGGATCGCTGGTCACCGCCGATCTGGGCGCGCGGCGGGTGTGTTACACCGTTGCCGAACCGGGCGAACACTGGATTGCCAATTCGCTGGCCGTCATGGCCGCAGTCGGGGCGGCCGGCGGGGATCTGGGCGCCGCCGGGCTGGCCCTGGCCGAAATGCCGGGCCTCAAGGGCCGGGGCCAGCGCCACAAGTTGAAGGCGCAAGGTGGAGACGGTTCCGGCCGGGCCCTGCTGATCGACGAAAGCTACAATGCCAACCCGGCCTCGATGCGGGCCACGCTGGCGCAGCTTGGTGCCACTCCTGCGCGCCGCCGCATTGCCGTGCTGGGCGCGATGAAGGAACTGGGCGAGCACGGTCCGGCCTATCACGCCGCGCTGATCGAGCCGCTGGCGGCATCGGGCGCGGACTATGCCCTGCTGGTCGGGCCGGAGATGAAAGCGCTGGCCGACGAACTGGGGAAAGCCGCCAGCGGCGCGCTTGGCAAGGCCATTGCCTTCGCCCATTGCGAAACGGCGGCCGAGGCGCTCAACGCGTTCCGGGCGCACGGCGTGGAAGGCGGCGACGCGATCCTCGTCAAGGGGTCGAATTCGGTCGGGTTGGGGACGCTGGTCGCCGCGCTCGCGCAGCAGAAGGACTAGGATCAGGCATGCTTTTCCTGATCGCACAATATTTCGAGTTCGAAGGACTGGCCAACCTGATCCGGTACCAGACCTTCCGCGCGGGCGCCGCGCTGATGACCGCGCTGGTGCTGGGGCTGATCATCGGCCCGCGTTTCATCGCCATGCTTCGGGTCCGCCAGGGCAAGGGCCAGCCGATCCGCGAGGACGGGCCGCAAAGCCACTTGGCCAAGCGCGGCACGCCGACCATGGGCGGGCTGATGATCCTGGTTTCGCTGCTGGTTTCGATGCTGCTGTGGATGGACCTGACCAGCCCGCTGGTCTGGGCCTGTCTGGCGGTCACGGTCGGTTTCGGTCTGATCGGGTTCCTTGACGATTACGACAAGGTCAAGAAGCGCACCACGGCGGGAATTTCCGGACGGGTCCGCCTGCTGGCGGAATTTGCCGTGGCCGGGATCGCCTCGTGGATCCTAGTGAGCCAGATCGACACCAACCTCTACGTGCCGTTCTTCTCCAACTTCCACATTCCGCTAGGGCCGTTCTACTACGTCTTCGCCGCTTTCGTGATCGTCGGCGCGGGCAATGCGGTAAACCTGACCGACGGGCTGGACGGCCTTGCCACCATGCCGGTGGTGATTGCCGCAGGGACCTTCGCGATCATTGCCTATCTGGCCGGCCGCGCGGACTTTTCCGCCTACCTTGGCATTCCGCACGTGCCGCGCGCCGGGGAGCTGGCGATCCTTTGCGCGGGGATCATGGGGGCCTGCCTGGCCTTCCTGTGGTTCAACGCCCCGCCTGCCGCCGTGTTCATGGGCGATACCGGCAGCCTGGCGCTGGGCGGAGCGCTGGGCGCGATTGCGGTTGCCGCTCATCATGAAATCGTCCTGGCGATTGTCGGCGGGCTGTTCGTGGCAGAGGCGCTCTCGGTGATCATCCAGGTCGCGGTCTACAAGCGAACCGGCAAGCGGGTGTTCAAGATGGCCCCGATCCACCACCACTTCGAACAGCTCGGCTGGAAGGAATCGACTGTCGTGATCCGCTTCTGGATCGTCGCGATCGTGCTTGCCATGATCGGCCTGTCCACCCTGAAGCTGCGGTGACGGACCGGAGATGATCACCAGCCCCGCCTTTGCCGGCAAACGCTTCGCCGTCCTCGGCCTCGCCCGTTCGGGCATGGCCGCGGCGGAAAGCCTGCTGGCGGGCGGCGCGCAGGTGACCGCGTGGGACAACCGCGAGGAACCGCGCCGTGCGCTGGAAGGACGGGTCGAACTGGCCGATCCGCTGGGGATTGACCTGACCGGCTATGCCGGGGTCGTCGTTTCGCCGGGGGTCCCGCTCAACACCCATCCGATCGGACCGCACGCCGCGCGCTATGGCGTGCCGGTGATCGGCGATATCGAGCTGTTTGCGCTGTGTCGTCCGCACCTGCCCGCGCACCGGGTGGTCGGCATTACCGGCACCAACGGCAAATCGACCACCACCGCGCTGGTTCACCACGTGCTGCAATCGGCCGCGCTGCAGGCCCGGATGGGCGGCAACATCGGACTGCCGGTGCTGGCCGGAAAGCCGCTCGATGCCGGCGGGGTCTATGTTCTGGAACTGTCGAGCTATCAGATCGACCTGACGCACAGCCTGGAATGCGATGTCGCGGCGCTGCTCAATATCACGCCCGACCATCTCGACCGCTATGACGGTTTCGCCGCCTATGCCGGGTCCAAGGGCCGGCTGTTTTCCATGCAGCGGGCCGATCAGTTTGCGGTGTTCGGCGATGGCGACGCGGAAACCCGGGGTTTTGCCGCCCGCGAACTGGCCCGGCGCGAGGCGTGGCGGGTCCGCACGGTCGATGGCAAGGACCTGATCGCGCTGCAGCAGGACTGGCCCAGCCTGCAAGGGCCGCACAATCTGCAGAACGCCGCCGTCGCCGTGGCGATTGCCGAAGCGCTGGGGCTGACCCCGATGCAATGGCGTCCGGCACTGGCCAGCTTTCGCGGCTTGCCGCACCGGATGGAGCGGGTGGCCGAGGCGGGCGGGGTGCTTTACATCAACGACAGCAAGGCAACCAACCCGGCTTCGACCGCACCCGCGCTGGCCGCCTTTCCGCCCCGGCCGCAGCCGCGCATCCACTGGATCGTCGGCGGCCTGCCCAAGGGCGACGACCTGGACGAATGCGCGCCCTATTTCGGCCATGTCGCCGCCGCCTATACCATCGGCGATGCCGGACCGCGCTTTGCCGAACTGCTGCGCCCGCATATGCCGGTGACCCGCAGCGAGATGATGTGCGAGGCGATCCAGCAGGCCATGGCCGCGGCCCGGCCCGGCGATGTGGTGCTGCTGTCTCCGGCCTGCGCCAGTTTCGACCAGTTCCGCGATTATGAGGCGCGCGGCGATGCCTTCCGCCAGATCGTGACCACCTTGCTGGAGCCGGAAGACGGCGCGGCGCTGGCCGGAGGACGCGGCTGATGGCAACCCACCCCCCGATCGTGCCGCGCGGCGGCAAGGTACCCGCAACCGCCCAGGGTCGCGGCCTGCAGCGCAGCCGCCGCAGCGATTTCGCGATCTGGTGGCGCGAGATCGACCGGACCCTGTTGTTCCTTGTCCTGACCCTGATGGCGATCGGCACGGCGGCTGTTGCGGCCAGTTCCCCGGCCAGCGCGCGGCGGCTCTCCACCG
Source organism: Sphingomonadales bacterium (assembly GCA_017302615.1). GTDB lineage: Bacteria > Pseudomonadota > Alphaproteobacteria > Sphingomonadales > Sphingomonadaceae > Novosphingobium. Next base: position 27,622 of record JAFLDB010000010.1, on the reverse strand, counting down.
CGACGGTGCGGCTGGACGACCTGCATTTCTTCTACATGCACGTGCGCTGGCAGCTGGTCGGCCTGGTGGCGATGATCGGTGCATCGATGCTGCCGCGCGACATGGCGCGGCGGGCCGGGATCCTGCTGGGCTTTGCCATGCTGGTGGCGCTGATGCTGGTGCCGGTGATGGGCTTTACCGTCAACGGAGCCAAGCGCTGGCTCAACCTTGGCATGTCGCTGCAGCCGTCGGAGTTCCTCAAGCCGGCCTTTGCGATCGGCATGGCCTGGATCCTGTCGTGGCGCGCGCGCGATCCCAACCTGCCGGTGATCGAGATCTGTACCGGGCTGATGATCGTGATCGGCGGCCTGTTGATGATGCAGCCCGATTTCGGATCGGCCGTGCTGTTTGGCGGCGTGTGGTTCGTGATGGTCCTGTTGTCCGGCATCTCGCTGAAGAAGATCGGAATGGTGCTTGGCGGCGGGGTGACCTTCGTGGTGCTGGCCTACGCGCTCTATGACAATGCCCGGCACCGGATCGACGCGTTCCTTGGCGGCGGTACGGCTTTCGATCAGGTCGACCTGGCCCAGCGCACCCTGCTGGCCGGCGGGTGGACCGGATCGGGGCTGTGGCTGGGGACCCGCAAGCTGGGCCTGCCTGAAGCGCACACCGACTATATCTTCAGCGTGATCGGCGAGGAATTCGGCCTGCTGGCCTGCGCGGTGATCGTGATCCTCTATCTCGCGCTGGTGCTGCGGGTGCTGGTGCGCCTGCTGGACGAGGAAGACCTGTTCACCACGCTGGCCGCAGCCGGTTTGATCGCGCAGGTTGGCGGGCAGGCCTTCATCAACATCCTCGTCAACCTGCAGCTGTTCCCGTCCAAGGGGATGACCCTGCCGCTGATTTCCTATGGCGGATCGTCGACCATCGCGCTGTGCCTGGGGATCGGGTTCCTGCTCTCGATCACCCGGCGCAATCCGTTTATCAAGCGGGAACGTTTCACCCTGTCCAGCGTAGGCATCAAGCTATGACCGGCATTTCCCGCCATTTCGTTCTGGCCGCGGGCGGCACCGGGGGGCACCTGATTCCGGCCTTTGCCCTGGCAGTGGAGCTGGAGCGGCGCGGCCATCACGTGGCCCTGATCACCGATGAGCGCGGCAGCCGCCTGCCGGGCAAGCCGCATTCGCTGGTTGCCCATGTCTTGCCGGCCGGGCGGATCGGCAAGAACCCGCTGCACTGGCCCAAGGGGATCGAGGCGATCCTGGAAGGGCGCCGCATGGCGCTGCGCCTGTTTGACAGCTTCCAGCCCAGTGCCGTGATCGGTTTTGGCGGCTATCCGGCTTTCCCCGCGCTGTGGGCGGCCAGCGGAGCGGGCATTCCCAGCGTGATCCACGAACAGAACGCCGTGCTGGGCCGGGTCAACCGGTTCCTTGCCGGACGGGTCGATGCCATCGCCACGTCCTATCGCGAGACGGAGCGGCTGAAGCCAAAGCATCTGGGCAAGGTTCATCTGGTCGGCAATCCAGTCCGGGCCGAAGTGCTGGCGCTGCGCGAGCAGCCGTTCCCGGCTTTCAGCGAGGATGGTCTGCTGCGCGTCCTCGTTACCGGCGGCAGTCAGGGGGCAGGGATCCTCAGCCAGGTGGTTCCCGATGGCCTGGCCATGCTGCCGACCGCGCTGCGCGCGCGGCTGCAGGTGACCCAGCAGTGCCGGCCCGAGGATATCGAAGCGGTCCGCCAGCGTTATGCCGCGCATGACATTCCGGCCGAGCTTGGCACCTATTTCGAGAACATGGCCGAGCGGCTGGCCGATGCCCACCTGTTCATCGGCCGGGCCGGAGCATCCACCATCGCCGAACTGACCGCCGTGGGCCGTCCGGCGATCCTCGTCCCGCTGCCGATCGCGACCGACGATCACCAGGCGTTCAACACTGCCGAGATCTGCACCGCCGGCGGCGCGCGGATGATCCGGCAGGACAAGTTCACTGCGGCAGAGCTCGCCAAGCAGATCCAGGCCATTGCCATGAACCCTGCCACCCTGGCCACCGCCGCCCATGCCGCGTGGGACTGCGGTTATCCCAATGCCGTCGCCGATCTGGCCGATCTGGTCGAGAGCTTCGGCGGGGCGCCGCTGATGGACGTGATCCGCGTGGCTGAAAGTGTCGAGGCCGAAGCCTCTACCCAGGGAGCCGTGGCATGAAGGCGGTCGGCACCGATATCGGCACGATCCACTTCGTCGGCATCGGCGGGATCGGCATGTCCGGCATTGCCGAGGTGATGCACAACCTGGGCTATAGCGTGCAGGGCAGCGACATCGCCGAAGGCTATGTGGTCGAAGGGCTGCGCGCCCGCGGCATCAAGGTGATGATCGGTCACGCGGCAGAGAATGTCGGCGATGCGGCCGTGATCGTCACCTCCACGGCGGTCAAGCGGGACAATCCCGAAGTGGTCGAGGCGCTGGAAAAGCGCATCCCGGTGGTCCGCCGCGCGGAAATGCTGGCCGAACTGATGCGGCTGAAGCGCACGGTTGCGGTGGCCGGCACCCACGGCAAGACCACCACGACCTCCATGGTCGCCGCGCTGCTCGATGCCGGCGGGGTGGACCCGACCGTGATCAACGGCGGGATCATCAATTCCTATGGCTCCAACGCCCGGCTGGGCGCGAGCGACTGGATGGTGGTGGAAGCGGACGAGAGCGACGGCTCGTTCCTGCGGCTCGACGGCACCATTGCGGTCGTCACCAATATCGATCCCGAACACCTCGATCACTACGGCAGCTTCGATGCGATCAAGGACGCTTTCGTCGAATTCATCGAGAACGTGCCGTTCTATGGCTGCGCAGTGCTGTGCATCGATCATCCCGAGGTTCAGGCCGTCATACCCAAGGTCCGCGACCGCCGCGTGGTAACCTATGGCTTCTCCGCCCAGGCCGACGTGCGGGGCGAGAACGTGACCCCGTTCCCGGGCGGTAACCGGTTTGACGCGGTGCTGCGCCAGCGCGACGGCTCGGCCCGCCGGATCGAGGGCATCGAACTGCCCATGCCCGGCCGCCATAACGTCCAGAACGCGCTGGCCGCGGTTGGCGTGGCGGTGGAAATGGGCGTGCCGGATGACGTGATCCGGACCGGCTTCGCCAAGTTCGGCGGGGTCAAGCGCCGCTTCACCAAGGTGGGCGAGGTCGATGGTGCCACCATCATCGACGATTACGGCCACCATCCGGTGGAAATCCGCGCCGTGCTGGCCGCCGCGCGCGAAGGGGTGGGCACCGGGCGGGTCATCGCCGTGGTCCAGCCGCACCGCTTCACCCGCCTGCGCGATCACATGGAAGACTTTCAGGCCGCCTTCAACGATGCCGACGTGGTCTATGCCGCGCCGGTCTATCCGGCCGGCGAAGCACCGATCGAAGGCGTCGATGCCGATGCCCTGGTCGAAGGGATCAAGGCCCGCGGTCACCGCAGCGCACACACCGTCGCCGGGGCCGATGGCCTGGCCAGCGTGCTGGCGGACAGCGTCCAGCCGGGCGACATGGTGGTCTGCCTGGGCGCGGGCGACATCACCAAGTGGGCCGGCGGTCTGGCCGAAAAGATCAAGTTCCTGAGGGCGGGCGGATGATGGCCGATGCCCTTCCCAAGGTGGCGGGCAAATTGACGCCGAACGCCCCGCTGGCTCCGCTGGTCTGGTTCAAGTCCGGCGGCGCGGCCGAGTGGTTGTTCGAGCCGAAGGACCTGGCCGATCTGCAACGGTTTCTGCGCGATCTCGATCCCAAGGTGCCGGTCATGGCGCTGGGGCTGGGCAGCAACCTGATCGTCCGCGATGGCGGGGTGCCTGGCGTGGTGGTCCGGCTCGGCAAGGCCTTCGCCAAAGTGAGCAAGAGCGCCGACCTGACGCTCGATTGCGGCGGCGGGGCAAGCGGGATTCTGGTTTCCTCCACCGCGCGCGACAACGGCATTGCCGGGCTGGAATTCCTCCGCTCGATCCCCGGCACGGTCGGCGGCTTCGTGCGGATGAACGGCGGGGCCTATGGCGGTGAGGTCAAGGACATCCTGATCGATTGCGACGTGGTGCTGCGCGATGGCTCGCTGGTCACGCTGCCGGTGGCAGACCTGCATTACACCTATCGCCACAGCGAATTGCCGGACGGCGCGATCGTGGTCGCCGCGCGGTTCAAGGGGCGGCCCGGCGTGCCGACTGATATCCAGGCCGAAATGGACCGCATTTCCGCCAGCCGCGAAGCCAGCCAGCCGCTGCGCAGCAAGACCGGTGGCAGCACGTTCAAGAACCCGCCGGGGCACAAAGCCTGGCAACTGGTGGACGAAGCCGGGTGCCGTGGGCTGACCCTGGGCGGCGCGCAGGTGAGCGAGAAGCACACCAACTTCCTGCTCAATCTGGGCGAGGCCACCAGCACCGATATCGAGGCGCTGGGCGAGGAAGTGCGGCGCCGGGTGAAAGACAAGTCGGGCGTCGAGCTCGAATGGGAAATTCAAAGGGTGGGTAAAAAGTGAGCCTTCCGAAACTCCATGTCGCGGTCCTGATGGGCGGCTGGTCGAACGAGCGGCCAGTCTCGCTGATGAGCGGGGAGGGCGTGGCCAAGGCGCTGGAAGAGCGCGGGCACCGCGTGACCCGGATCGACATGGGCCGGGATGTCGCCGCGCGGCTGGCCGAAGCTGCGCCCGACGTTGTGTTCAACGCGCTCCACGGCTCACCGGGTGAAGACGGATCGGTCCAGGGGCTGATGGACCTGATGGGGCTGACCTATACCCATTCCGGCATGGTCACCTCGGTGATCGCGATCGACAAGGAACTGACCAAGCAGGCGCTGGTTCCCCATGGCATTCCTATGCCGGGCGGGCGGATCGTCGACGTGGCCGAAATCCATGAGCGCGATCCGCTTGAACGGCCCTATGTGCTGAAGCCCGTCAACGAGGGCTCGTCGGTCGGCGTGGCGATTGTCACGGCCGAGGGCAATTACGGCAACCCGATCAGCCGCGATGCCAAGGGGCCATGGCAGGAATTCGACCGGCTGCTGGCCGAGCCCTTTATCCGCGGGCGCGAACTGACCACCGCAGTGCTGGGCGACAAGGCCCTGATGGTGACCGAACTGAAGCCCAAGAGCGGCTTCTACGATTTTGACGCCAAGTACACCGAAGGCATGACCGAGCATGTCTGCCCGGCGGAAATCCCGGACGAGATCACCAGGGCCTGCCTCGACATCGCGCTGCGCTGCCACCAGCTGCTGGGCTGCAAGGGCTGCAGCCGCACCGATTTCCGCTGGGACGATGAACGCGGGGTGGAAGGGCTGTTCGTGCTGGAAACCAACACCCAGCCCGGCATGACCCCGCTCAGCCTGGTGCCGGAACAGGCGAAGCATCTTGGCATTTCCTATGGTGACCTGGTCGAGATGATCATTGCCGATGCCTTGAAGGAGAAGGCTGCATGAGCGCCCGCACGATCAAGCGCGGCGGCAAGGGCGTGCGCCGTGCCGCTGCCGCCCAGGGCAAGGCCCAGAAGGTCCGCACCGCCAAGGCCCGGACCGGATCGGCGATCGATACCGCGATGGGCTTCGTCCCGCTCAGCGAAAGCCAGCTCCACCGCCTGTTCCTGGCGGCGATCCTGGGAGTGGTGGCGGTCGGCCTGTGGCTGGCGGCCAGCTTTGCCGGGGTTCCGGCCATGGCGCGCGAGCAGATCGCGCTGTTTTCCCACGATGCCGGGTTTGAATTGCACAACGTCAACGTGCGCGGGACCAGCAACCTCAACGAGCTGAAGATCTACCAGATCGTGCTGGCCGATCGTGATCGGGCGATGCCGTTCGTCGATGTGGCCGCCGTGCGGGAAAAGCTGCTCCAGCTGTCGTGGGTTGAGGACGCGCGGGTTTCGCGCCAGCTGCCCGATACGCTGGTAATCGACATTGTCGAAAGGAAGCCCGTGGCCGTGGTCCAGAAGGCCGACCGGCTGGTGCTGATCGACAAGGACGGGCAGGAGCTGGAAGTCGTCTCGGCCGAGCGGGCCAAGGGCAAGCTGCTGCTGAAAGGCCCCGGTGCGGGCCGGCAGGTTGCGGCGCTGACCGAACTGATCGAGGCCGCGCCCGCGCTGCGACCGCAGCTGCGCAGCGCCGAATGGGTCGGCAACCGCCGCTGGAACCTGACCTTCAAGACCGGCCAGCTGCTGGCCCTGCCCGAAGGCAAGGAAGCATCGGCCAAGGCGCTGATGACCTTTGCCCAGCTCGACGGACGTAACCGTCTGCTCGGCGGCAAGGCCCAGGCCTTTGACATGCGCGCGCCCGACCGGATCTATCTGCGGGTCCCGGGCCGGACCGATCCGGTCGAACAACCCCAGGCAGCAGCCACGACTGCCGCCAAGGCCGAAGCCGCGAAGGCCGAAAAGCCAGCCAGCAAGACCGCCGACAAACCGAAGGAGAAGCAGTGATGGCCGCGCCCCGCATTGCCCGTGTCTATGGTGCGGTAAATATCGGCTCGTTCCGCATCTCGGCCATGGTCGCCGGGCTGACCGAGACCGGCGAAATGGTCGTGCTGGGCTCCGGCCACCGTGCTGCCCAGGGGATCAAGCGCGGTTACGTGACCGACATGCAGGCCGCCACCTATGCCGTGCGCGACGCGGTGGAGCGGGCCGAGAAAATGGCCAATACTTCGGTCCAGAGCGTCTGGATCGGCTGTTCCGGCGCGGGGCTGGCCAGCCAGGTCGCGCAGGTCGAAGTCGATATCGGCGGGCGCAGGATCGAGGCGGAGGATATCGAGCAGCTGCTGGTGTCCGCCCGCGACGTGATCCAGCCCGACGGGCGGCTGGTGCTCCATGCCCAGCCGGCGCATTACACGCTGGACGGGGCCGACGGGGTGTCCGATCCCAAGGGCCTTCATGCCGAACGGCTGGGGGTGGATATCCACGTGATGCTGGCCGATGGCGCGCCGATCCGCAACATCACCGAAGCGGTCCAGAACGCGCACTTGCAGGTCGAGGCCGTGGTCGGATCGCCGGTCGCGGCCGGGCACGCCTGCCTGACGGCGGAAGAGCGCGAACTGGGCGTGGCGCTGGTCGAATTCGGCGGGGAAGTGACCAATGTCTCGGTCTACGCCGGCGGCATGTTGCTGGGAATGGTGACGATCCCGCTTGGATCGGGAGACATCACCGATGCCGTGGCCAGCGCCTTCGGCATTCGCCGGTTCCAGGCCGAGCGGCTGAAATGCGTCCACGGTTCGGCCATCGCCAGCCCGACCGACCACCGCGAGATGATCCCGGTCAATGCCCCAGGCGAGGAAGCGGGCGGCCCGGCTGCGCGCCATGCCGACGACAAGAACCGCATTCCCCGGGCCGAGCTGGTTTCGGTCATCACTGCGCAGCTGGCGGGCTGGGTGGAAGAAGTGTCAAAGGCGCTGAAGGGCCTGGGCTTTACCGGCCAGCGCGGGCAGCTGGTGGTGCTGACCGGCGGCGGGGCAGAGCTGGCCGGCCTTGCCGACTTCACCCAGGGCGCCCTGGGTAAGCCGGTGCGACTGGGCAAGCCGCAGCATCTCAAGGGGCTGGCCGAGGCCCACGCGACCCCTGGGTTTTCGACACTGGCCGGTCTGGTCCTCTACGCGGCGGCCGATCCGATCGATATCCGATCGATCGGGCCGAGCTATCAACCGATCGTTCGTTACAAAGGTTTCGGGCTGGTCAACCGGCTCTATCGCGCGGTTCGGGAGTATTTTTGAAGGGATTTCCGGTCAGTCTGGTGACCGGGCGATTGTGGAAAATGGTTGACGCGCCTTTGATTCAGCGATTCGAAGGGTGCAAGAACCATGTCATTCGCATGAAATGCATCCGCCGTGCGGACAGGAGAGCGTAAATGAGCATCAATATCGGACCTCCCGCCGTGGAAGAGCTCCGTCCCCGGATCACCGTGATCGGGGTGGGCGGTGCCGGTGGCAACGCGATTGCCAACATGATTACCGCCGGGATCGAAGGGGTCGACTTCGTCGTCGCCAATACCGATGCCCAGGCGCTCAACAACGCGATCGCCGAACACCGCATCCAGCTTGGCTCGGAAATCACCCAGGGCCTGGGTGCCGGTGCCCGTCCCGAAGTGGGCCGGGCCGCGGCGGAGGAGAGCCTGGACCTGATCGATCGCGCGCTGGACGGCGTGCACATGTGCTTCATCGCCGCCGGGATGGGCGGCGGCACCGGCACCGGCGCGGCTCCGGTCGTGGCCAAGGCGGCGCGTGACAAGGGCGTGCTGACCGTCGGGGTGGTGACCAAGCCGTTCCTGTTCGAAGGCACCCGCCGGATGCGCGCGGCCGAGGCGGGGATCGAGGAACTGCAAAAGCACGTCGATACCCTGATCGTCATTCCCAACCAGAACCTGTTCCTGGTCGCCAAGGCGGAAACCACCTTCAAGGAAGCCTTCCAGATGGCGGACGAGGTGCTCCAGCAGGGGGTGCGCTCGATCACCGACCTGATGGTCATGCCGGGCCTGATCAACCTCGACTTTGCCGACGTCCGCTCGGTCATGGCTGAAATGGGCAAGGCGATGATGGGCACGGGCGAGGGCAGCGGTGAAAACCGCGCGCTTGAAGCCGCGGAGAAGGCAATCGCCAACCCGCTGCTCGACGGTGTCTCGATGCAGGGCGCCAAGGGCGTCATCATCTCGATCATCGGCGGCGACGACATGAAGCTGCTGGAAGTGGACGAAGCCGCGAACCACATCCGCGAGCTGGTCGATCCCAATGCCAACATCATCTGGGGCAGCGCGTTCAATCCCGATCTCAACGGCAAGATCCGCGTCTCGGTGGTCGCCACCGGGATCGAACAGAATGCCGCCATGGTCGAGGATGCGAGCAGCCGACCGTTCAACCTCGGCGCGTCGCGCGGGCCGGCCCGCCCGGCCATGGCCGTGCCGGCTGCCGAACCGCTGTTCGAGCGCCAGAGCGCACCCGAACCCGCGCCCGAACCGGAACCGGTTGCCGCCGCGCCCGAGCCTGAGCCTGAACCGGAACCGGCGTTCGAGGCTCCGGCCGATCATGCCGCCGACGATGATTGGGATATGCCCGAGCTGACTCCGCCTGATGGCGGCGAGACCGCTGGCGGGGCGGATGAGCCGCTGGAGTTGGAATTCGAAGCCGATGAAGGCGCGTCTGGCGGCGGGGACGAGCTGCTGCTCGATGCCGACCGGCTGGCCGAAGAAGATGAGCCGGTGGCCGGAGGGGCGATGCCCGGCCGTCGCCGCGGGCTGATTTCCAGCAGCGACGATACGGCCGAGGCCGGATCGCTGGGCAGTGGCGATGGCGGCAGCGAACCCGCCCCGCCGGCACAGCCGCGCCCGCCCCGGGCCGGTGGCGGCGGTGCAACGCTGTTCGAACGCATGGCCAATCTTTCGCGCGGGGGCAGCCGTCCGGCTGACGACGATGACGAGGACGATGATGGTCCGGCGATCTCGATCCCGCGCTTCCTGGGCCGTCAGAACAACCAGTAAGGCCGCTGGTGGCTGCCGATTGCGTCAAACCGGGGGATAGCATCGGGTAACGGTGCTGTCCCCCGCTTGCCTGTCAGGCGCGAATCCCCGACTGCTTGCATGATGCCCCGGACCACGATTTCCCCGTCGCTCCTTCGTCTGCCGCTGCTGGCGCTCACCGCCAGTCTGCCGCTCGTGGCTCCGGCCTGGGCACAGGATGCAGCTGTGCCGCAGATCAGCAAGCCGGTGGTGCAGCCCGTGCCGGTCAAGTCGCCCGGCATGCGGCTCAACGATGCACTGGGCAAGCTGGCCAAGAACCCGCAGGATGTCGATGCCCTGGCCGAGGCTGGCCGGGCCTCGCTCGACCTTGGCGACGGACAGGCAGCCATCGGGTTCTATCGCCGCGCCCTGGCGATCCAGCCGGACAATGCCCGGATCAAGGCCGGCCTGGCCAGCGCCTATGTGCTGAGCGAGGATCCGTTCACCGCGATTGAGCTGTTCGACGAAGCGGAGAAGGCCGGACCGATCGAACCGGCCTTGCTGGCGGACCGCGGGCTGGCCTTCGACCTGGTCGGCGACAACCTGACCGCCCAGGTTTTCTACCGCCAGTCGCTGGCCGGTGCGCCGAATGACGAGACGACCCGTCGCCTCGCGCTGAGCCTGGCCATTTCCCGCGACCGGGCCGGGATGGAACGGACGCTGGGGCCGCTGCTGCAGAAGAACGACAAGGCCGCCTGGCGGACCCGCGCCTTCGGCCTTGCCATTCTGGGGGCCACCGACGAGGCGGAAGAGATCGCGCGGCAGACCATGCCGCCTGACATGGCGACCGCGATCACCGCCTATCTGCGCTACATGCCGCGGCTGACGGCGGCGCAGCAGGCCGGAGCGGCCAACCTGGGACGTTTCCCCCGCGCGGCCGAGATCGGCAATGATGATCCGCGCCTGGCCTATTACTCGCGTTCGCGCGTCCAAGTGGCCGCCGCGCCAACTCCGCCACCTGCCCCGGTCGCAACCACCGCATCGACCCGCAAGCCGAGCCGCGTGCGCGGGCGTGACCGGACATCGAGACAGGCGAAGGCCCCGCCCAAGGCTGCGCCCGTGGAAGTTGCGTCACGCCCGCCCGCACCGGCCCCGGTGCCGCCACCCGAGCCACAGGTCGCCCGGGTGACGGCTCCCAATGGCCCCAAGCCAGTCCAGGGAGAGCTGCCGCCTGCAAAGCCGCCGGTTGTGACCGCGCCTGCGCCGTCACCTGCTCCTGCACCGGTACCGGTTCCTGCGCCGCCGTCGGTGCAGGTCGCGCAGGCGCCGCTTGCCCCGGCTCCGGCCCCAGGCTTCGATCTGGCCCGGACCGCGCCAGCGCCAAGCCCGCCGCCGGTCCGCCAGGCACCGCCACCCCCGCCTCCTCCTGCACCGCCGCCTCCCGCACCGCGCCCGACCAGCATCGACGAAGCCTTCGCCGATCTGGCCCCGCCCAGCCGCGAAGTGGAGCCGCAGGAAGGCGCGGTCGATATACGCCAGCTCGCTCCGGCCGGACCGCCGGCCCAGCCTGCCGCTGCGGCAAAGCCCGCCGCCGACAAGCCGGTGCCGGACAAGGCCGCTGCCGACAAGGCCGCCCGGGACAAGGCGGCAAAGGACAAGGCGGCCAAGGAAAAGGCCGAAAAGGACAAGCTGGCCAAGGAAAAGGCGGCCAAGGAAAAGGCCCTGCGCAGCCAGCCCAGCCGAATCTGGGTGCAAGTGGCGGCGGGTCGTAATAAGTCCGCGCTGGCCTTTGACTGGCGGCGCTTCGCGCGCGAGAATCCGGCCGTTTTCAAGGGACGCAGCCCCAGTACTTCACCGTGGGGACAAACCAACCGCCTGCTGGCCGGCCCCTTTGCCTCAACGCGTGAGGCCAATGCCTTCCTGGCCCAGCTCAAGAAGGCCGGGATCGACGGCGCCTTTGTCTGGACCAGCCCGGCCGGGCAGGTGGTCGAGGCGCTGGGTGGCGGCAAGTAACCATCGCGGCTGGCCTGCGGCCTGATCCGGTGCCTGCGCCATCCACCCCTTTTCCACACCTTGTAAACAGGCTTGTCGAGTTTTGCGCAGGGCTGGCAGCGGGGCGGATTGTCGATTGCCCCTCTGGCACGGCATCCAGCGCCGCATGATCCAAGGCGACCGCCATTACGAGCGCGAGGAAGACGCGGCCCCCGTCGACATGCTCGCCTCGCTGTTCGAGGCGCGCGGCTGGCCCTGTGAATTCATCGCCGAGGACGAGATGTCGGGCGAGATCAAGGGATCCTGGGCCAGTTACACACTGCGCGGGGTGTGGCGGCGCGAGGATCACGTGCTGCAACTGCTGTGCCTGCCCGATATCCGCGTACCGGACGACAAGCGCGCCGCCGTGTTCGAACTGCTGGCCATGGTCAACGAACAGCTGTGGGTCGGCCATTTCGACATGTGGTCGAGCGGCAATGTCCTGCTCTACCGTCACGGCTTGCTGCTGGGTGACGAGGGCCTGCTCAGCCTCGCCCAGGCCCAGGTCGCGGTCGAAGCGGCGGTGGAAGAATGCGACCGGTTCTATCCGGCTTTCCAGTTCGTGCTGTGGGGTGACAAGACTCCGGCCGAGGCCCTGTCCAGCGCGCTGGTCGACGCGGCCGGCGAAGCCTGAGATAATCGCGAAGCACCGTGATTCCCATACCCGCTGACGGGAGGGGAGACTGGAGACACTGCGTGACGATTCTGATCTGCGGCTGCGGCAACATGGGCGGAGCAATGCTGGCCGGATGGCTGACGGCCGGGCTTGATCCGGCACGGTTCACCGTGGTCGATCCGGTGCTGGCCGAGGCACCGGCTGGCGTGCGGTTGCTGCGCGCCGTGCCAGCCGAGCGGTTCGAGATTGTCCTGTTGGGGATCAAGCCGCAATCGCTGCCTGAAGTCGCCCCCGCGCTGGCTCCGGCAACGCGCGGGGCAGTGGTGCTGTCGATCCTGGCCGGGGCGGAGCTGGCGACACTGGCCGCCGCCTTCCCCGAGGCGGCCGGGCTGGTCCGGGTTATGCCCAATCTGGCCGCCGCGATCGGCAAGTCGCCCCTGGGCCTGTTCGCGCAGGGGCTGGATGAGGCTGGCAAGGCCAAGGTGGACGCGCTCCTTGCCCCGCTTGGCACGGCCGAATGGCTGGCGGCCGAGGATCAGCTGGACGCGGTGACGGCGCTGGCCGGGTCCGGTCCCGCCTTCGTCTACCGCTTCATTGCCGCCCTGGCCGATGGCGGGACGGCGCTGGGGCTGGATCCGGCACAGGCCGACCGGCTGGCCCGGGCCATGGTGGAAGGCGCGGCGGCGCTGGCGGCACGGTCAACCGAAACGCCGGCGGAACTGGCCCGGCGGGTGACCAGTCCGGGCGGGACCACGGCGGCTGGCCTGGCGGTAATCGATGCCGATGGCGCCTTTGCCGCACTGGTGGCCGAAACGCTCAAAGCCGCGCGGGATCGCGGGGCGGAGCTGGCGGCGGCGGCAAGGGGCTGAATGCGGTTCGTCGAAAGACGACGAAATCGTTCCGGTTTTGCTTGAATCCTTAACCGACTCGCCCGATATTTGCTCCATCGTCCCTATCGTGGGGCGGCAAAGGAGTTTGTCATGGCTGAATGGAACGACCCGCGGACGACCAGCTCGCCGTTTGGCAGCCGGGGTCCGGCCCTCAATGGTGAAGCGCTTGGCGCCGTCACCATGGACCAGGGTCTGCGGCGCTACATGCTGTCGATCTACAATTACATGGCCTCGGGCGTGCTGCTTTCGGGCATCGTGGCCCTGCTGTTCGCCAATTCGGGCCTGGCCGCGCAGGTCATGGCCACCCCGCTGCGCTGGGTAATCGTGCTTGCCCCGCCGGCCTTTATCTTCTTCCTCAGCCCCGCCCGTTCGGAAGGCACGCTGAAGACGATGTTCTGGTCCTTCAGCGTGGTGATGGGCCTGTCGCTTTCGGCACTGCTGCTGGTCTACACCGGCCCGTCGATCGCACTGACCTTCTTCGCCACGGCGGGGGCCTTCGCCGGTCTCAGCCTCTATGGCTACACCACCAAGCGCAACCTGTCCGGCATGGGCAGCTTCCTGGTGATGGGCGTGATCGGCCTGGTCATCGCCATGCTGCTCAACCTGTGGCTGGCCTCGGGGCCGCTGGCCCTGGCGATCTCGGCGATCGGCGTGCTGATCTTCGCCGGGCTGACCGCCTATGACACCCAGCGTCTGCGCGATACCTACTACCACGTGGCCGGCACGGACATGATGGGCAAGGTCGTGATCCTGGGCGCGCTGTCGCTCTATCTCGACTTCATCAACATGTTCCAGTTCCTGCTGAGCTTCCTCGGCAGCCGCGACTGAGCGCGCACCGCAAACGGAATGGCGTGCCCGGGGTGCTTCCAAGCACTCCGGGCATTTGCTTTATGACGCGAAGCGGTTAGTTAACCGCGCAAGGACAGCCCCGTGCCGACCGGACGGGAGCAATATTGAAAGCGATGGGTTTGCAGATGCGCAATTGGGCAGGTTTCGGACTGGTTCTGGCAGGTGCGGCAGTCTTGGCGGCTTGCGGCCCCAAATCGACCCCGCCGCCGCCCCCGCCGCCGCCGCCGCCCCCGCCGGTGGTGGTCTATATTCCGCCGCGTCCGCTGCCGCCGCTGGGCGCTTCGGCCGCATTCGCCGTGCCGCCGGTCGGCGCAAACGGCGTTCGCGTGACGGTCAATTCGGGGATCAGCCCGGCGCAAACCGTGTGGAACCTGCGTTCGGCCTACAACGTGGCCGCGCTCAACTGCCAGAAGCCGGAACATGCCGACATCCTGGTTGGCTACAAGAAGTTCCTGACCGTGCACAAGAAGGGCCTGACCACGGCCAACCGCAGCGTGGATACCGAGTTCAAGAAGCGTCACGGCACCAGCTGGATCCGCCCGCGCGAAGCCTACATGACGCAGGTCTACAATTATTACGCCTTCCCGCCGACGCTGGAGCGGTTCTGCGATGCGGCACTGGTCATGGCGCGGGAATCGCTGACGCTGAAGCCGGCGGAGCTGACCGCGTTTTCGACCCGGAACCTCGCCATGCTGGATACCGTGTTCGAAGGCTTCTTCCGGTCTTACGAACAGTACCGCGCCGATGCCGCCGCCTGGGACGAGAAGTACGCGCCCAAGGCCGCCGCGCCTGCTGCTGGCGGGACCGCGGCCGGACCGGGCACCCGCCGGTAAAATTAGGCCTTCCAAGCGTCACGCCCATTCGCTAAGGGGGCGCCTCGCAACGGGCGGCTTGCCGCCTGTACGCACTGGAACGGGGCCGTAGCTCAGATGGGAGAGCGCGTCGTTCGCAATGACGAGGTCAGGGGTTCGATCCCCCTCGGCTCCACCATTCCAGTGCACCGATAATTGCCACATCCTGGCCTGCGAACGGCAGCCTTCTGCGCTTCCGGTGCTCACGGCCAGCAGGCCGCTCCGCTCCGGTTCTCGAACGCAGCCATTCTCGCCGCAAGCTGAGGCAATTCTCGGCACACTGGACTTATCCGCGACATTCGCGCCTTTTCACGCTAGATAGATTCCCATGCATTTTCTCGACCAGGCCAAGATCTATATCCGCTCGGGCCAGGGCGGCCCCGGGGCGGTCTCGTTCCGGCGGGAAAAGTACATCGAATACGGCGGGCCCGATGGCGGCAACGGCGGCAAGGGCGGCGACATCATTTTCGAAGCCGTTGCCGGCCTCAATACCCTGATCGACTTCCGTTATACCCAGCACTTCAAGGCTCCGCGCGGGGTTCATGGTTCGGGCAAGGACCGCAACGGCGCGGCCGGCAAGGACCTGGTGATCAAGGTTCCGGTCGGCACCCAGATCATTTCCGACGAAGACCGCGAAACAGTGCTGCTGGACCTGACCGAGGCCGGTCAGCGTGTCACCTTCCTCCACGGCGGGCTGGGCGGGCGCGGCAACGCCAGTTACAAGACCAGCACCAACCGCGCCCCGCGCCAGCACCAGCCGGGCGAAATGGGCGAGGAAATGTACGTCTGGCTGCGGCTGAAACTGCTGGCCGATGTCGGCTTGGTCGGCCTGCCCAATGCCGGCAAGAGCACTTTCATCAACCAGATCACCAATACCAAGGCCAAGGTGGGCGACTATGCCTTCACCACGCTGAAGCCGCAGCTGGGCGTGGTCCGCCACCGCAACCGCGAATTCGTGCTGGCCGATATTCCCGGCCTGATCGCCGGGGCAGCCGACGGGGCGGGGATCGGCGACCGGTTCCTGGGCCATATCGAACGCTGCCGCGTGCTGATTCATCTGATCGACATCAACGGCACCGACCCGGCCGAAGCGCTCCACATCGTCGAGGAAGAACTGGAAGCCTATGGCAACGGTCTGGACGAAAAGCCGCGCCTGATTGCGCTCAACAAGATCGACACGGTCGACGCCGAACTGGTGAAGATGTTCATCAAGGAGCTGAAGGCGGCCGGCGCCAAGAAGATCTACCCGATTTCCGGTGCAACCGGGAAGGGCATGGACGCGCTGCTTGATGCGGTGATCGAATACCTTCCCGCCGCCACGGTAACCGAGCGCCCGAGCGGCGAGCAGGAAGAAGGCGACGACAGGCCCTGGTCGCCGATCTGATCGCGCGAAGGTTGCATAAACCGCGCATTCCCGTAATCGGCAGGGCATGAAAATCGCCCGCCTCTCTGACCTGGCCGACAAGACCGCCTGCCCCCGGCTGGTGGTCAAGGTCGGCTCGTCGCTGCTGGTCGGGAAAGACGGCGTGCGGCGTGGCTGGCTCGAAGGGCTGGTGGCGGAAATCGCTGCGGCCAAGGCGCGCGGGCAGGAAGTCATCGTGGTATCCTCCGGTGCGATTGCGCTGGGCGCGGCCAGGCTGGGGCTGGAACGGGGCGGACGCGGCAGTCTGGCCGATGCCCAGGCCGCCGCCGCCGTGGGGCAGATCGCGCTGTCCGGCCTGTGGGCCGATCTGCTCGGCGCGCACGGGATCACCGCGGCGCAATTGCTGCTGACGCTGGAAGACCTTGAAGACCGCCGCCGCTATCTCAACGCCACGGCCACGCTGACCCGGCTGCTCGATGCCGGGGCCGTGCCGGTGATCAACGAGAATGACAGCGTGGCGACGCAGGAAATCCGTTTTGGCGATAACGACCGGCTGGCCGCCCGTGTGGCCCAGGCGGCGCAGGCCCAGGGCGTGCTGCTGCTGTCCGATGTCGACGGGCTGTTCGATCGCAACCCGGCAGAGTCCGGCGCGGTGCTACTGGACGAAGTACGCGGCGTGACGGCAGACATCCACGCCATGGCGACCGGGGGCAGTTCTTCCGGCATGGGTTCCGGCGGGATGACGTCAAAGCTTCAGGCGGCAGAGATTGCCGAGCGCGCCGGGATTGCCCTGGCGATTGCATCCGGCCTGCATGATGCCCCCATTTCGCGGGCCTGCCAGCAGGGCATCGGCACGCTGTTCCTGCCGCGCCGCAAGGATGCCGGGCGCAAGGCCTGGCTGGGCGGGCGGCTGCGGCTGAAAGGCGCGCTGGTGATCGATGCCGGGGCAGCCCGCGCGCTGGGCAAGGGCTCCAGCCTGCTCGCCGCCGGGGTGATCCGGGTGGAAGGCGAGTTCCAGCGCGGCGATGCCGTGGCGGTGCGCGATGAGGCCGGCACCACGCTGGCCCATGGCCTGGCCGAATACGACGCGCTGGAATGCGCCCGGCTGATGGGGCGGCAATCGGCCGACCACGCCGAAATCCTGGGCTATGCGCCGCGCTCCGCCGTGGTCCACCGCGATCAGATGGTGGTGCTGTGACCATTGCCGTGACCGGGGCGACCGGTTTTGTCGGGCAGGGCCTGCTCGATCTGGCCGGGCGGGAAGGCGTGCCGGTCAGGGCCCTGACCCGCCGCGATCAGCCGCCCCGCGACGGCGTGGAATGGGTCCGCGGCGATCTGGAAGCCAAGGCCGCGCTGCGCCAGCTGGTGCGCGGCGCAGAGGCGGTGATCCACATCGCCGGAGTGGTCAATGCGCCCGATGCGGCCGGGTTCGAAGCCGGCAACGTCACCGGCACGCTGAACGTGATCGAAGCCGCCAAGGCCGAAGGTGTGCCGCGCTTCGTTCACGTTTCCTCGCTTTCCGCGCGTGAACCGGAGCTTTCCGCCTATGGCGCCAGCAAGGCCCGCGCGGAGAAGCTGGTCCGCGCCTCCGGTCTTGACTGGACGACCGTCCGCCCGCCGGGGATCTATGGCCCGCGCGATACCGAGATCCTCGACATGTTCCGCATGGCCCGCTGGGGCCTGATGCCGATGCCGGCGCGCGACGGGCGGGCCAGCTATATCCACGTCGATGACCTGTGCCGCCTGCTGCTGGCACTTGTGCCGGGCGGCGAGGCGGTGACGCACATGACCTTCGAGCCGGACGACGGGCGCGCCAATGGCTGGAGCCATTACGAATTCGCCCGCGCGATCGGCTGGGCGATGGGACGGCGGCCATGGGTGGTGCACCTCAGCCGCGCCTCGCTGGAACGCGCCGCGCGGGCCGACGGCTTCGTGCGCCGCGCCAAGGCCAAGCTGACCCTCGACCGCGCCGGATACATGAGCCACCCGGACTGGGTGGTCAGCAAAGGCGCACTGCCGCCGCCGGACCTGTGGCAGCCGCGCATCCCGACCCGCGAGGGGCTGAAGGCGACGGCGCAGTGGTACCGCGAGAACCGGTGGCTCTAAGCAGCTGCTTAGGCTCGCCACTTTAAGCGCCTGTCCCTCGCGCGGCTGATCTCAACCGGCAATGCTCCCGTCCGGAAGGGCAAAGGAGCACTAGCCATGAATGACCAAATTGCCGCGCCGCGCCGCTGGGACCCGATCGTCAAGCTGACCCACTGGGGCATCGTTGCCGCCGTGATCGGCAATGCCCTGGTGACTGAGGAAGGATCGGGCTGGCACATCTGGGTCGGTTACGGCCTTGCCGCGTTGCTGGCACTGCGCCTGCTGTGGGGCCTGATCGGGCCGAAGGAAGCGCGCTTCAGCGCCTTTCCGCCCAGCGCGGCGCGCGCCCTTGCTCACCTGAACGAGATCGGGAACGGCGAAGTGGTGCGCCACCGCTCGCACAATCCGCTGGGCGCGCTGATGGTCTACGCGATCTGGGGTACTCTGCTGGTGGTGATCGGCAGCGGCATTGCCATGTCCGGTCCGCCTCCCGCCGATCCCTCGGCCGTGAGCGGCGAGCACGGAGAAGGCGGCAAGGGCGAAAGCGGCGAAAAAAAGGGCGGTGAGGAACACGACGACGAGAAGGACGAGCACGACGAAGCCGCAGCGCGCTTGCCCGCCGCGTTGGGCGCGATGATCGTCGCGCCTGCCTATGCCGACGAAGGCGAAAAGGGCGGTGAAGGCGAGGCCGATGAAGTGTTCGAGGAAGTGCATGAGATTGCCGTCAATCTGCTCTATCTGCTGATTGCGCTGCACTTGATGGGGGTCATTTTCGAAACCCGCCGCAGCGGGCATGAAGTGGTTGGCGCGATGCTGCCGGGAGGCAATCGCCGCACCTGAACAGGGATCCTTGATGACACAAAGCCAATCCCCCTCCGGCAAGCGCCGCGACCGACAGATCATGCTGGTCGCGGCGGTTGTCGTGGTGCAGGCCGTGGCAGCGGTGTTCTTCGTTGCCGATGCGCTGGGCGACGCGGCAGAGGATGGGCTGACCGACCACATCGTGATCGAGGCGCTGATCGCCATTGCCCTGCTGGCCGGGGTTGGCCTCGGCGCTTGGCACACCCGCGTGCTGCTGGCCGAAGCGCGACGGCGCGAGCGGGCACTGGCGGTGGCTTCAGGGGCGCTGGCCGATCACATCGCCCAACGCTTCGCCGACTGGGGTCTGACCGGGGCGGAAAGCGACGTCGCCCTGTTCGCGCTGAAGGGCTGCGATGCGGCCGAGATTGCAGCCATGCGCGGCGCGGCACAGGGCACGGTGCGGGCGCAACTGAGCCAGGTCTATGCCAAGGCGGGGGTGACCAGCCAGGCCGGGCTGGTCAGCCTGTTCCTGGAGGATCTGCTTTAGAAGGCCGGATCGAAGCCCGGGGGAAGTTCGCTGGCCGCACCATCGATGTGGATGCCGCATTCGGTCTTGTCCCAGCCCTTCCAGCGGCCCGAGCGAGGGTCTTCGCCGGGGGCGACCTTGCTGGTGCAGGGGGAGCAGCCGATCGAGGGATAGCCTTGCGCAACCAAGGGGTGCGCCGGCAGGCCGGTGGCTTCGAAGTAGCTCTGCACCTGATCGCTGGACCAGCTGGCCAGCGGATTGATTTTCAGCCGGCCTTGGGCGTCGGTCTGGTCGATCTCGAACGTCGGCAGCCCGGCGCGGGTCGCGCTCTGGAAACCCTTGCGCCCGGTAAAGCTGGCATCGAAGTGGGCCAGCGCAGCGGCCAGTGGCTGGACCTTGCGGATCTCGCAGCAGCCATCGGGATCGTAGGACCAGCGCAGACCGGTCCCGTCGCGGGCGGCGAGGGCCTCGGCATTGGGGGTCAGGTTGACGATGTTCGTCATGCCCAGCCGCTTCATGATCTCGTCCCGGTAGGCCAGCGTTTCGGGAAAATGCTTGCCGGTATCGAGGAACAGCACCGGCACCGAACGGTCGATGCTGGCGATCAGATGCAGCAGCACCGCGCTTTCCGCGCCGAAGCTGGAAACCGCGGCGACGTCGCCCGCCAGCCCCTCGCGCAGCACGGCGCGCAGCATGGCCAGCGTCGGCACGCCCGCGAAACGCGCATTGAGCGCCTCGGCATCGGCCGCGGTGAAGCGCGGCGCGGTGCTGAGGCGATCGATGCGGCGCGCGGCTTCACCCATGCCGCAGGTTCCAGATCGGCGCGCGCCCGTCGGTGGTCGGCTGATAGACATGATCGTAGCGGGCAAAGGCCGCTTCGGCATCGGCCGGATCGAGCGGCACTTCCGGTGCAAAGGCATCGAACCCGCAGCGGCGCATGAAGGCGATCTGATCGACCAGCACTTCACCCACCGCGCGCAGTTCGCCGTCATAACCGGCTTCGCGCAGGATCCGGGCGGCGGAATAACCACGCCCGTCGCCGAACACCGGGAAGTTCACTTCGATCAGCTGCAGCCGGTCAAGGTGAGGCAGCAGATCGCGGGCATCGTCGCCCGGTTCAAGCCGCACCGCGCTGGCGTTGGACTGCTCGCCGAACGAATCGACCGTCACGGCGGGATCGGCCACCGGCTCGTCACCGCGGAACCGGAACTGGACTTCAGCCATAGATCGCCTCCTTGAACGCGGGCATGCCGATGCGGCGGTAGGTATCGAGGAAGCGTTCCCCGTCCTGGCGCTGGCTGAGATAGAAGCTGGTGGCCTTTTCAACGGCATCGACAATGCCGTCCTCGTCAAAGCCGGGGCCGGTGATCTGGCCCAGCGAAGTATCCGCGCCCTCGCACCCGCCGAGCAGGAGCTGGTAGTTTTCCACCCCCTTCTTGTCGACGCCGAGGATGCCGATGTGGCCGGCATGGTGGTGTCCGCAGGCGTTGATGCAGCCCGAGATCTTGAGCTTCAGTTCGCCGATCTGCTGCGCCTGACCGGCCAGCCGCTGGCTGATCTTCTGCGCGACAGGGATCGAGCGGGCATTGGCCAGGCTGCAATAGTCGAGCCCTGGGCAAGCGATGATATCGCCGACCAGATCGAGGTTGGCGGTGCCAAGCCCGTTCGCGTCCAGCACCTGCCACAGCGCGTAGAGATCGGCCTTTTTCACGTGCGGAAGGACGATGTTCTGGGCGTGGGTGACGCGCAGTTCGTCGAACGAGTACTGCTTGGCCAGATCGCCCATCAGGCGGATCTGCTCACCCGTGGCATCGCCCGGAATGCCGCCGACCGGCTTCAGGCTGATCGTGGCGGCGATATAGCCGGGCTGCTTGTGGGCCAGGCAGTTGTTGTCCACCCACAGCGCGAAATCGGGATCGCTGCGGTCCAGCTCATCAGAAAGGCCGGTCTCGAACGGCGGATCGGCGAACATCGCCTTGATCCGTTCCAGTTCGGCCAGCGGCGGTTCGATGTTCTGCGTCAGGAGGTGGGCAAACTCCTCCTCGACCTGGCGGGTGTATTCATCCTTGCCCAGTTCATGGACCAGGATCTTGATCCGCGCCTTGTACTTGTTGTCGCGGCGGCCGTGGCGGTTGTAGACCCGCAGGCACGCCTCGGAATAGGTGATGAACTGGTCAATCGGCACGAACGGATTGATGCAGGGCGCGATCATCGGGGTGCGGCCCATGCCGCCGCCGACGTAGAACGCCGCGCCGATCTCGCCCGCTTCGTTCTTCACGATCTGGATGCCGATATCGTGCAGCTTCATCGCCGCTCGGTCGATATCGCTGGCGATCACCGCCATCTTGAACTTGCGCGGCAGGAAGCTGAATTCCGGATGGAACGTGGACCACTGGCGGATCAGCTCGGCATAGGGGCGGGGATCGACCACTTCGTCCGCCGCCGCGCCGGCATACTGGTCCGACGTGGTGTTGCGGATGCAGTTACCGCTGGTCTGGATCGCGTGCATCTCGACACTGGCCAGATCGGCCAGAATGTCGGGGGCGTCTTCCAGCTTGATCCAGTTGTACTGGATGTTCTGGCGGGTGGTGAAGTGGCCATAGCCGCGGTCATACTTGTCGGCGATATCGCCCAGCATCCGCATCTGCGCGCTGCTCAGCGTGCCATAGGGAATGGCGACGCGCAGCATGTAGGCGTGAAGCTGGAGGTAGAGCCCGTTCATCAGCCGCAGCGGCTTGAACTGGTCCTCGGTAATATGGCCTTCAAGGCGGCGGCGCACCTGGTCGCGGAACTCCTCGACGCGGGCATCGACCATGGCCTGGTCATAGGTATCGTACTTGTACATCAGATCACCCAATCGCCGGCAGCGGGATCGGCCGGCTTCAAAGTCAGGTCAGGGCGCACGGTCGGGCCGAGCGCGCGGATGCGGTCCTTGATGTGGGCCGGGCGGACACCGGCTTCATCCTTGATCGCGTCGATCGCGTAAGCGGCGTTGACGCGGCGCGCGGCCTGTTCGCGGGCCAGGATCGTATCGGCATGTTCGCCCACATCGACCGCGTCTTCCACATGGAGCGACCATTGCACGCCGTCCCACCAGGTGACGGCGCCGGTCTTCAAATCATTGCCGGTCAGGATCTTCACTGTGCTGCCTCCAGCGCAAGCGCGCGCAACTGTTCGATATGGGGCTGGGCGGTTACTTCGCCGATCACGATCACCGCCGGGCTCTTGACCTTGTGGCGCACCACCAGGTCCGGCAGACCGGCCAGCGATGCGCGCAGAACCCGCATCTGCGGGCGGGTAGCGTTCTCGATCACGGCGGCCGGCATGTCCGGGGCGAGGCCGTCCGCGATCAGCTTGTCGGCAATCGCCTCGGCCGTGGCGAGGCCCATGTAGATCACCAGCGTGCGGCCCTTGCCGGCCAGGCCCGACCAGTCCTGCTGCGACAGGCCCTTGCACTGGCCGGCCACGAAGCTGACGATCGAAGCGCTGCGGCGGTGGGTCAGCGGCATCTGCGCGGCAGCGGCCCCGCCGATCGCCGCGCTGATGCCCGGTACGACTTCAACCGCCACGCCGGCAGCATGGCAGGCCTCGGCCTCTTCCCCGCCGCGCCCGAAGATGAACGGATCGCCGCCCTTGAGGCGTACGACCTCGCGACCGGCCAGCGCCTCGCGGACCAGCAGGGCGTTGATTTCATCCTGCGGCATGGTGTGGCGCGAACGCTGCTTGGCGACCGAGATCAGCCGCGCCTTGGGGCCGGCGAGGGCCAGGACTGCCGGATCGACCAGGCCGTCGTGGACGATCAGCGCGGCGCGCATGATCAGCCGGGCGGCGCGCAGGGTCAGCAGATCGGGATCACCAGGGCCGGCGCCGACCAGCCAGACCTTGCCCTTCGAGGATAGGCCGGTTGGGGAGGTGGGATTGCTCATGAAACTGCAATGGCCATCGGCTGGGCAAGCTGCCAGCCAGAATGCCTTTGCGGGGGATTAGGTCAGCTTTCGCCGCCTACTTTTCGGCCGGAGCGGGGAGCGCGATGCCATGGTCGCGGAACAGCCGCCAGACCTTGCCGAGAATGTCCGAGCGGATCCCGCCGTTACCCAGTTCCGGATCGCAGATCGAAACCTGGATCTCGTACTCGATCGCGGTTTCGGCAAAGGCGACCAGCCAGACGGCGGGCTTTGGCTCGCTCTGTACCCGGTCCACGCCTTCGGTGGCTTGCAGCATCAGCCGTTCAGCCAGTTCCAGATCGCTGCCATAGGCGACGCGGACGGCCACCTTCATTCGCTCGTTCTTGGTGCTGGCGGTCCAGTTCTCCACCGCCGAGGTCATCAGGAGCTCATTGGGGATCATGTACTTGATCCGGTCGCGCGTGGTCACGGCCACGGCGCGCATGCCGATCCGGTCGACCTTGCCGACCGTCTTGTCGGCCCCGCTGCCGACCGCGATCACGTCGCCCGGTTCGATCGAGCGGTCCATCAGCAGGATGATCCCGGAAATCAGGTTGCCCAGCGTCTTCTGCAGGCCGAAGCCGATGGCGAGGCCGAAAGCGCCGGAAAACACCGTCAGCGCGGTCAGGTTGATGCCCAGCACGTCGATCCCGATCAGGACCAGCGCGGTCCAGACCACCACGCCCACCAGCTTCTCCCCCAGCACCTGCTGGGCCAGATCGAGCCGGGTCAGGCGGCGGAAGAAGCGGCGGACCAGCCGGGTCAGCACCCAGCCGACAGCCAGGACCAGCACGGCAACGGTAATGACCTTCAGCCCGCCCAGCAGCGAAATGTGATAACCGCCGACATCGATCGCGATGGTATCGAGCCAGCCGAGGAACTCGGGCCAGCTCATGTCGCAGCCCAGGCGGCCAGGCCGCTCTCAAGGTCGGCCTGAAGATCGTCGAGCGACTCCAGCCCGATCGACAGGCGCACGCCGAAGCGGTCGGCCTCGGCCATGCCGGGCAGGGGCCAGGCGGTTGCGCTGCGCAGCGAAGCGGGATCGATCGGAGTGACGAGGCTTTCGAACCCGCCCCACGAATAACCGATGCCGAACAGGCTCAGCGCATCGATGAAGGCGTCGCGGGCCGGGCCGTCCTTGCCCTTGAACACGAAGGAGAACAGCCCGCAGCCGCCGCTGAAATCGCGCGCCCAGATCTCATGCCCCGGCGATCCCGGCAGCATCGGGCAGAGCACGCGGGCCACTTCGGCGCGGCCTTCCAGCCACTCGGCCAGGGCCAGCGCAGAGGCGGTTTCCTGCTTCAGGCGCAGGTCCATGGTCCGCATCCCGCGCAGCACCAGCGCGGCATCGTCGGGAGAAACGACCTGGCCCAGCGCCTGCGCGGTGCGCCGCAGCTTGGCGTGGAAGCGCTCGCCCGCGCTGGCGCTGCCCATCATCACGTCGGAATGGCCGCCGAAATGCTTGGTCAGGCTCATCACGCTGATATCCGCGCCGCGTTCCAGCGCGGGGAAGGCCAGCGGCCCGGCCCAGGTATTGTCCAGCACCACGGCCAGGCCATGCTGGCGGGCAATGGCGGAAAGGGCGGGAACGTCGCAGACTTCCAGCGTCAGGCTGCCGGGGCTTTCCAGCAGCACGGCCTTGCAGGTCGGGTCGATCGCGGCGGCAAAGGCCGCTGGATCGAGAGGGTCGAACCAGCGGGTTTCGATTCCGAAATCCCTGAGCAGTCCGCGACCCATGTTGCGGGTCGGCTCATAGGCGTTGTCGGTCATCAGCAGGGTGTCGCCGGGCCGCAGAACCGCCAGCAGGGCGCCGGCCAGCGCGGCCACGCCGGAGGGGTAGAGGACCGTGCCCGCCGCGCCCGGTTCTAGTGCGGTCAGCGCATCGGCCAGTGCCCACTGGGTCGGTGCGCCGCGCCGGCCGTAGTAGAAATGGCCGTCAGCGTTGGGCTTGCCGGCGTGGAGCGCCGCGCTGTCAGGGTAAAGGTGGGTCGAGGCGCGCCAGACCGGCGGGTTGACCACCGCGCCGGGCTCGGCCGGGGTGCCGGTCCATTCCGCACGGCGCCCCGCGCCGACCAGCCGGGTGGCGGGGCCGAACCCCTTGTCGTCCGCGCCACCCGCCATCGATCAGGCCGTCTTGACGGCCTTGGGGGTGTCCGGATCGTTGCCCCATTCGGTCCAGCTGCCATCGTACAGCGCGGCATCGTCCTTGCCGGCCAGGTGCATGGCAAAGATCAGCACGCAGGCGGTAACCCCGCTGCCGCAGCTGGTGATCACCGGCTTGCCCATGTCGACCCCGGCCGCTTCGAAAGTGGCGCGGATCGCCGCCGGATCCTTGAACGTGCCGTCGGCGTTGTAGACTTCGGTGAAGGGCACGTTGTACGAGCCCGGGATGTGGCCGCTCGCCATGCCGGGGCGCGGATCGGCTTCCTCGCCCGACCAGCGCTTGGCTCCGCGGGCATCAACCACCTGCTCGTCCTTGGAATGGAGATTGGCCAGAACGTGGGCCTTGGTCCGCACGTTCTTGTCATCCTGCCAGACGGTGAAGTGGCGGTGGCGCAGGGTTTCCTTGCCCTGGGTGATCGGACGGCCTTCCGCCTTCCACTTGGCGATCCCGCCATCGAGGATCGCCACATCGTGCGCGCCAAACATCTTGAGCATGAACCAGGCGCGCGCGGCGGTCTTCACCGGGCTGTCGTCGTAGAGCACGATCCGGCTGCCATCGCCAAGGCCCAGCGACTGCATCCGGCTGGCGAACTTTTCCGCCGGCGGCAGGGTGTTCTCCACCGGGGCATTGGTATCCACCAGATCGTCCAGATCCATGAATACCGCGCCGGGGATGTGCCCTGCCTCATACTCAGCCAGCGCGTTGCGGCCCGTGCCCGGCAGGTGCTTGGTGCAATCGACGATCCTGAGGTCGCTTGCGCCCATTTCGTTGGCAAGCCACTCGGTCGAAACCAGACTATCCATAATCCTGTTATCCTCCTCGCGCCGTCCTCCACGGCGATTGCAGCCCCCCTTTCGCTGCAATTGCGAAGAAGACTAACCGCGCGATCGCCACCCGTCGAGGGGGGAATCGGCAAGCCCTGCTAATTTACCGCGCGCTGGCCGACCCGCGAATAGGTGCGCGGGCCCAGATCAAGCCGGAATGGCCGCAGTGCCGCGCCTTCGCTCTCGGGCAATTCGCCGATCACCCAGGTCTGCACCCGCACAATCGGCGCGGCCCCGTCCTGCGCCGCTTCCACCCGCAGCCGGGCAAGGGGCACGAAGTAGGCGGCATCGCCGGCGCGAATCGGATTGATCGCGGTCAGCGGCAGGCGGAAATCGCCGATCACTTCGGCGCTTTCCCCCGGGGCGAGCGCGGGCAGGGCATGGCGGTGCTCCAGCCGCTGGCGCTCGCTGGCGATCTGCGCTTCGGGCGGCAGCGAGGCGTGGGCGGCAATCATGTCGCCGGCGATGGCAAGGCCGCTCAGCGCCCGGTCGCCATGATTGGTGACGCGCAGCACATAGCTGAGCGTGGTCGCCACCAGCGAGGCGTTCATCCGGCGCGATTCGAGTTCGACCGTCAGGCCGCCGACCGGGGCGGCGCTGAGCTGCGGCTGGGGCAGGGGATCGGCCGCCGCAGCAGGGCCGGCCTGCGGTGCGGGTTCCGGCTGTGGCTCAGGCTTGCGATCAGCCACCACGGGCGGTTCGAAGGTGATGGCCAGCGGTGCCTCGACCTGGCGCTTGCGCCACCACAAGGCCGCGAACAGCGCGGCAAGCAGCGCCGCGGCGCCAGCCAGCCACGGCCAGTACCAGCCGGATCCGGCAGGTGCCGCTGCTGCGGCCGGCGCGGCCGAAGGCACGGCCGCGGTCGGCAGAACCGAAGGGAAGGCCGGGCTTGCTGCAGGCGTGGCGGAGCCGCCGGGCAGAGGCAAGGGCATGGCCTGGGGTTGAGCCGGAGCCGTATTCGTCGGCGCGCCGGTTGGTGAGCGGCGACACGAAGCTCGCCAGCAGATAGCCGTGCGCGCAGTGAAGCTCGATCAGGTCGAACCCGGCCTGGTCGGCCATCGTCGTCGCGCGCACGAAATCGTCGCGCACGCGGTCCATGTCGGCGCGCGTCATCTCGCGCGGCGTCTGCGAGCCGGGCTTGTAGGGGAGGGCCGAGGCCGCAATGAGCGGCCAGTTGCCGCTGTCGAGCGGCTGGTCGATGCCCTCCCACAGCTTCTTGGTCGAGCCCTTGCGGCCGGCATGGGCGAGTTGGATGCCGATCTTGGCCGGGCTGTTGGCGTGGAC
>JAFLDB010000001.1 GCA_017302615.1 Sphingomonadales bacterium | reverse complement strand
CGGGCGGCGCTGGCGCGCGGTGACGGGATCGCTGCCGAGGCCGACCTGCGCCGCGCCGAAGCTGCCGGGGCCGTGCGCCGCGATCTGGCCGTGGACATGGGCGAGGCGCTGATCCAGCAGGGCCAGCGGCGCAAGGCGCGCGAATGGCTCCAAGGCGGTGACTTTGCCAAGGACGAGGAAGCGCGCGGCTGGCGGCTGCTGGCCCTGCTCGAACGGCTCGACGGCAATCTGCCTGCGGCCGGGCGAGCGCTGGACCGGGCGCTCGCCACCGGCGCAAACGATCCGCTGCTGTGGGTGGAGATCGGCCGGCTGCGCTATCAGGGCGGAGAACACCTGCTGGCGGTGGAAGCGGCCGACCGCGCGCTGGTGGCCGGGCCGGAGGATCCCCGCGCGCTGGAATTCAAGGCGCAATTGCTGCGCGATTCGGGCGGCGATACTGCGGCGATTGCCCTGCTGGAACGTGCTCTGGCCGCAGCGCCCGATGATCTGCTGCTGCTGGGCGGCTATGCCGCATCGCTGGGCGAGCAGGGCCGGGCGAGCGAGATGCTGGCCGTGACCCGCAAGATGCTTGCCCTTGATCCGGACAATGCCCAGGCCTTTTTCCTGCAGGCGGTGCTGGCGGCGCGGGCGGGCAGGATCGATCTCGCCCGGGCCATGCTCAACCGGGTCGGCCGCAAGCTGGACAATGTCCCGGCCGCCCTGCTGCTGAACGGCGTGCTGGAACTGGAAGCGGGCAATGCCAATGTTGCCGCGCAATACCTGCTGCGGCTGGCCGACCGTCAGGGCGCCAACCAGCGCGCGCAATTGCTGCTGGCCCGCGCGCTGTACCAGTCGGGCGATTATCAGCAGCTGTTTGCGCGCTTTGGGGGGATGGCCGCACGCGGTGATGCGCCGCCCTATCTGCTGAGCCTGCTCGGCCGGGCGCGCGAAGAGCAGGGCGACCGGGCCGGGGCGGCCGATCTGCTGAACCGTGCCGCCTATGCCCCGCCGCCGCAGGTGCTGCCCCAGTTCGAACCTGCGCCGCCGGGGGTGCTGGCGCCGCGCTTTGCCGAGGCTCCCGGTGCGCCGGGCGTGGCCGTGCCTTACGTTCGCAGCCTGCTGGCATCGGGCAATCCCGCCGGTGCCGGTGCTGCCGCCGCGCGGTTCCTGGAACGGCGTCCGGGTTCGGTCGAGGCGCTTGGCGTGCTGGGCGATGTGGAAGTGCTGGGCGGCCAGCCGCTGGCGGCCCTGCCGCATTACGAGGCCGCCGCCACCATCCGTTTCCCGGACCGGCTGGCGCTGCGCTATGCCATTGCGCTGGAACAGGCGGGGCGGCCCGGCCAGGTGCCGCCGCTGGTCGGTCGGTACCTGACCATGGTTCCCGGCAGCCGGTTGATGGCGCGGGTGTCGGCCAATCTGGCGCTGAGCGCGCAGGACTGGCCGCGCGCGCGGCTGCTGCTGGAAAGCCTGCGCCTGCGCGGCGGTGGGCGCGATGCGCGGCTGCTGGCCGATCTCAGCCTGGCGCAACTGCGCAGCGGCGATACCGACGCGGCTCTGGCCAGTGCCGAGCAGGCCTGGCGGATCGCTCCGGCCAGCCCCTTTGTGGTTACCGCCTGCGCCCTTGCCCTGGCCCATGCCGGGCGCGATCCCGATCTGGCCCGCCAGCTGATCGAACAGGCGCGCAAGACCGGCGGGGACAATCCCCTGCTGGCTGAGGCCCGCAAGAAGCTGGTCTGAACCCTCTCGACAAGCCGCGCGACAGGCCCTTAAAGGCAATTTCATCGCGCGATTAAATTTTCGGGAGTGGAGCGAATGGCTGGTGTTCTTCAGGGTGTGACCGTTATCGAACTGGCCGGGATCGGACCCGGGCCGTTCTGCGGAATGATGCTGGCCGATCACGGCGCGCGGGTGATCCGGATCGAACGACCCGGTACCACCGGCCGGTTCGGCGACGGCGGCAACCGCGACATCCTGAACCGCACCCGCGAACGGATCGAGCTGGACCTGAAGGATCCGGCCGCGATCGAACAGCTCAAGGAACTGGTCAAGACCGCCGACGCGCTGATCGAAGGCTATCGCCCCGGCGTGATCGAGCGGATGGGGATTGGCCCCGATGTGCTGCTGGGGATCAATCCCAAGCTGGTGATCGGGCGGATGACCGGCTGGGGCCAGGACGGGCCGATGGCGCCGCTGGCCGGGCATGACATCAACTATATCGCGCTGTCGGGCGCGTTGCACACTTATGGCCGCAAGGGCGAGAAGCCGATCTTCCCGGTCAATGCCGTGGGCGATTTCGGCGGCGGCGGGATGATGCTGGCCTTCGGCGTGGTCGCGGGCGTGCTCCATGCCCGTTCGGGCGGGACCGGCCAGGTGGTTGACTGCGCGATGGTCGATGGCGCGGCGATCCTCTCGGCCATGACCTATACCTTCCTCGGCAACGGCCAATGGCGCGACGAGCGCGGGGTCAACCTGCTGGACAGCGGCACGCACTTTTACGACACCTATGAAACCAGCGATGGCAAGTACATCTCGCTGGGTTCGATCGAGCCGCAGTTCTACGCGATCCTGCTGGAGAAGACCGGCCTGGCCGGCGATCCGGATTTTGCCCAGCAGATGAACCCGATGAAGTGGGACGAGCTGAAGGCGCGGATGACCGCACTGATCCTGACCAAGACCCGCGACGAATGGTGCGCGATCATGGACGGGACCGACATCTGCTTTGCCCCGGTGCTGAGCCTCAAGGAAGCGCCCAAGCACCCGCACAACCTGGCGCGGGGCACTTTCGTGGAAGAGGCCGGGATGGTCCAGCCGGCCCCGGCGCCGCGTTTTTCCGCCACCCCCGCTCCCGCGCCGAAGCTGGCCGGACGCTAAGCCGGATTTCCTACACGGCCAGACCCTGTCATAACCGGGCAGGGTCCGGCTGCGGAAAAGTGCTGAAACTTGCAGTGCTGCACTTGGGCGAAGTTAGTGAAGTCCGGGAACTTCCCGGCCAAGGAGCGGTGCGGCACCCATGACGATCCTTTCCCGCATCGACCCGATGGTGCGCCTGCTAACGCTGGCGATCGCCCTTGCGCTGGTGGTGCCGGTGACCGGCGGCGCGCGGGACGGGGCGCAGTTCGTCGCCAATGCGGCAGTATTCCTGCTGTTCTTCCTCAACGGGGTACGCCTGCCCCGGCATGAGGTGGCGCAGGGATTGACCAACCACCGCCTGCTGTGGCCGCTGGTGGCCTGGTGCTTTGGCGGCATGGCGCTGGCCGGATGGGGGCTGTGGCAGGCCGGGCAGGGCTGGATGCCGCCGCTGATCGCGCTGGGGTTCCTCTACCTCGGCTGCCTGCCTTCGACCGTGCAATCGGCGACGGCCTATTCCTCATTGGCGGGCGGTAATGTGGCGAGTTCGGTCGTAGCGGCGGCGCTGCTCAACCTGCTCGGCGTGTTCATCACCGCGCCGCTGTTTTCACTGCTCGGTGGCGGCGGAGCGGCCGAGTTTCATGGCGACGGCCTGCTCAAGGTGGTGATGATCCTGCTGGTGCCGTTCGTGCTGGGGCAGGTGATGCAGGGGCGGCTGTCCGGCTGGGTGCGGGACAACAAGGACCTGACCACCTGGTTCGATCGCGGTTCGATTGCGATTGCGGTCTATGTAGCCTTTTCAGGCGCGGTCGAGCAGCGGTTCTGGCAGCAGGTTGAACCGGCCGGGTGGGGCTGGCTGCTGGGCGGAACGGTGCTGTTCCTGTTGATCGGCCACGGCGGAGCCTGGTTGCTGGGTGGGCTGCTCGGGCTCGACCGGGGCAACCGGGTTTCGATGCTGTTTGCCGGTGCGCAAAAGAGCATCGCGATGGGCGCGCCGCTTGCTGCCGTGCTGTTCGCGCCTGCGGTGGCCGGCGTCGTGCTGCTGCCGATCCTGCTCTATCACCTGGCGCAGCTGGTGCTGGCCGCGCCGATCGCGAACCGCCTCAGTCGGCCCTGACGGCGTCCTCGATCTCGCGGTCGGGATTGCGCTTGTTGTGGCGGATAGACCACCACAGCGACAGCCCGATCAGCACCGCGCCGATCAGCCCGGTGACCGTCTCGGGGATGTGCATCACGGCGGAAAACAGCATGATCCCGCCCAGCGCGATGATCGCCCAGAAGGCCCCGTGCTCAAGATAGCGGTACTCCGCCAGGGTGCCCTGCTTGACCAGGTGGATCGTCATCGAGCGGACAAACATCGCCCCGATCGACAGGCCGAGCGCGATGACGACCATGTTGTTGGACAGGGCAAAGGCGCCGATCACGCCGTCGAAGCTGAAGGAGGCATCGAGAATATTGAGATAGAGGAACCCGCCAAGCCCGGAACGGACTACCGCGCCCTGCAGTTTCAGCGCTTCCTCGCGCATTTCGAGGATCGTGGAGATCGCCTCGACCGCAATGAAGGTGACCAGGCCCAGTGTCCCCGAAACCATGAAGGTCAGCGCATCTTCGGGCGGCAGCAGCAGCGAAATGCCGTAGATCACCAGCAGCAGCAGCGCGATCTCGGCAGCCTTGATGTTGGAAACGAGGCTCAGCTTGGCTTCGATCCATTCGATCCAGTGGACGTCTTTCTCTCCGTCGAAGAAGAACGACAGGCCAACCATAGCGAGGAACGCCCCGCCAAACCCGGCAATGCCGACATGGGCGCTGGAAACGATGCGCTCGTATTCGGCCGGGTTGTTGAGAGAGAGATCGAGCGCCGCCATCGGCCCCAGACCTGCGGCGATCGCGACAATGGCGAGCGGGAAGACGATCCGCATCCCGAAGACCGCGATCAGCATGCCCCAGGTCAGAAAGCGTCGCTGCCAGACATCGTCCATGTCCTTGAGAACCGCAGCATTGACCACCGCGTTATCGAAGGAAAGGGAGACTTCCAGGATTGACAGCACGAAGACGATCCACAGCATCGAAGCTGTCGCCGCCACGCTGCCGGTCATGGCCCACCCATACCACACCGCCAGACCAAGACAGGCCAACGTAAACAGGATCGAGAACTTGTAGTAACGCAGCAGCATGGTGTCCCCCTCGGACTGAAGCCGCCGCCCTATTTGGGTTGATAGGTCTGATCAATCCCCGGGAACGACCTTTCCCGCACTTCCGCGGCATAGCGGGCGGCAGCGGCGGAAATGGTGTCGGCGATGTTCTCATAGCGCTTTACGAAGCGGGGAACGCGCTCGAACATGCCAAGCATGTCCTCGGTGACCAGGACCTGACCGTCGCAGCGGGCCGAGGCGCCGATGCCGATGGTCGGGCACTTGATTGCTTCGGTGACCGCGATGGCGATCGGTTCGACCACGCCTTCGACCACCACGGCGAAAGCCCCGGCATCATCCAGGGCCTTGGCATCGCTGACAATTTTCTGGGCTTCGGCTTCACTGCGGCCGCGCGCATTGTAGCCGCCAAGGACGTTGACGGCCTGCGGGGTGAGGCCGACGTGACCCATGACCGGGATGCCGCGCTGGGTCAGGAAGGCGACCGTTTCGGCCATGGCCGCGCCGCCTTCAAGCTTGACCGCCGCGCAGCCGGTCTCCTTCAGCAGGCGCGAGGCGCTGGCAAAGGCCTGTTCAGGGGAGGCTTCATAGGCACCAAAGGGCATGTCAACCACCACTGCAGCGTGGTACGAACCCCGGACCACGGCAGCACCATGGGCTGCCATCAGGTCGAGCGTGACCGGCACCGAGCTGGGCAGGCCGTAGATCACCTGGCCGAGCGAGTCCCCGACCAGCAGCAAGTCGCAATGCTCGTCGAGCAATTGGGCCTGACGCGCGGTGTAGGCGGTCAGCATCACGATTGGTTCGGCGGTGACGCCGTCTGCCTTGCGGCGGCGGATCGCCGGTATCGTCAGCCGCTTCATCGGGGCCGGGGTGGGGTTGGCGCGGCTGGTCGCGGTGTCGAGCTGGAAGGTCGTGGACATGAACCGGCTTTAGACGCTTGGACTTATCTGGGGAAGGGGCGGCTTTTAGCGCTTGCCAATACAGGGCTTGCCGCTAGCTTCCGCGCCCAGGCAAAGACATGCGGTCGGACCAAGTATCCGCCGCCAAACTAGGGGAAATCCATGTTCGGACGCGTCAAACCATTGGACGCCATCCTGGCCACCGCCGAAAAGAAATCGCTGCACCGCTCGCTGGGGGCTTTCCAGCTGACCATGCTGGGCATTGGCGCGATTATCGGCACCGGGATCTTCGTGCTGACTGCCGAGGCGGCGCAAAAGGCCGGCCCCGGCATGATGGTCAGCTTTATCATCGCCGGTTTCGTCTGCGCCGTTGCGGCGTTGTGCTATGCGGAAATGGCCTCGATGGTGCCGGTGTCCGGCTCCGCCTACACCTATTCCTATGCCTCGATGGGCGAGATTGTCGCCTGGATCGTGGGCTGGGCCCTGATCCTCGAATACGCGATCGCGGCTTCGGCCGTGTCGGTTGGCTGGTCCAACTATTTCGTCGGTCTGGTGCAATCCGGCCTGGGGATGGAGTTGCCGACATTCTTTACCAAGGGCGCCTTCGCCGCCGTGGGTGGGGGGATCAACCTTCCGGCAATCTTCGTGGCCCTGCTGGTCACCGCTCTGCTGGTGATCGGGACCAAGGAATCCGCCACGTTCAACGCTGTGCTGGTGGTGATCAAGGTGGTAGCGCTGACCGCTTTCATCATCCTGGCCGTGCCGGTGATGAAGATGGAGAATTTCGAACCCTTCGCGCCGCTCGGCTTTGCCGGGGTTTCGGCGGCGGCCGCTTCGATCTTCTTCGCCTATGTGGGCTTCGACGCGGTCTCGACGGCGGCCGAAGAAACCAAGAACCCGCAGCGCAACATGCCGATCGGCCTGATCGGCAGCCTGGTCATCTGCACCGTGTTCTACCTGCTGGTCGCGGCGGGGGCGATCGGGGCGGTCGGCGCGCAGCCGGTGATGGGCGCCGCGGGTGAAGCGCTGGCGGCCGGCAGCAAGGAACTGCAGGCCCAGTGCGCTGCGCTGGCCGGTTCCGGCAATGTGCCGCTGGTCTGCTCGGACGAGGCGCTGGCCCACGTCCTGCGCGAGATCGGCTATGTCAACGTCGGGAACCTGATCGGCCTTGCCGCCTTCCTCGCGCTGCCCTCGGTGGTGCTGATGATGCTGTTCGGCCAGACCCGCATCTTCTTCGTGATGGCGCGCGATGGCCTGCTGCCGGAAGGCCTGGCCAAGGTCCATCCGAAGTTCAAGACGCCGCACGTGGTGACCATCATCACCGGCATCTTCGTGACTTTCGCCGCAGCCTTCTTCCCGGTCGGCCAGCTGGCGGACATCTCGAATTCCGGCACGCTGTTCGCGTTCATGACCGTTGCGCTGGGCGTGATGATCCTGCGCCGCACCGCGCCGGACCGGCACCGTCCGTTCCGTACGCCGATCGTCTGGCTGGTCGGCCCGGCGGCGGTGGCGGGCTGCGCCTACCTGTTCTTCAACCTCTCGGGCTATACCGAGCTGATGTTCCTGGCCTGGGCGGCTGTGGGCCTGGTGGTCTACTTCTCCTATGGCCGGCGCAAGAGCCACGTGGGCCGCGGTCTGGTGGAAGTGCACGAGCGGGATGCCGATGTGCCGCCGCAGCCGGTTCCGCCGCTGCCCGGCGGGATCGACATCAACGACTGACCTGGCAAACAGGTGGGGAGAGGGGGCCGTTCCCGGCAAGGGAGCGGCCCCTTTGCTTTGCCTGCATGGCCTTCTGCAATCCCGATTGCGAATCGCTACAAATGAGAACATAAATAGAACATAGGAGCGATTCCGCGATGACTGTCCTGACCCCGCTGTCCGCCTTTGCGCGGACCAAGCCGTTGCATTCCCCGGCCAGCCTGCCGCGCTGGCAGCCGGGGCGGACCACTCATGCCCTGCATGGAGAGGTCTTTGCCCCGGCCGGAGAGGGCAGCGGGGCAGCCATGGCCCTGGCCATGGCGATCGATGCCGCACAGGCTGGCGAAGAACGGGCCTGGTTGTGGGTGCAGGACGAACGCTCGCTGAAGCTGGGCGGGCGGCCCTATCGCCCGGGACTGCCCGGTCCCTTGCGAGACCGGTTGATCCACGTTGCCGCCAAGAGCGCGGAGGACGCCCTGTTCGCGCTGGAGGAAGGGCTGCGTTGCCGCGATCTGGCTTTCGTGATCGGTGAGATCGCGGCCAACCCGCGCTCGCTCAATTTCACTGCGGCGCGGCGGCTCAGCCTGGCGGTGGAACGCCACGGCGTGCCGCTGTGGCTGGTCCGGCTTGATGCGCAAAGCGACCTGTCCTCGGCCCGGCAGCGCTGGCAGGTACGCGCCGCGCCCTCGCGCCCGCCGCACTGGAATGCGGCCGCACCCGGCGCTCCGGCCTGGCAGGCGGACCTGTTCCGCGCCCGGGCCCATCCCCCCGGAAAATGGATCTTGCGTGATGAAGGCACCCGGCTCCGCGCCGAGCCGCCGCACCAGCCGTCGCATTCTGTCGATCTGGTGTCCTCGGCTGGCGATCGACCGCTGGCAGCAGGCTGAGGGGATCAGCCCGGCGCCTTTCGCGCTCTTGTCCGAAAGCGCCCATGGCCCCCGGATTGCCGCCCCGAATGTTGCCGCCGAGGATGCCGGAGTGCATGCCGGCGTGCTGCTGGCCGATGCCCGCGCGCTTTGCCCGGAACTGGCCGTGGCGCTGGGCGATCCGGGCGGCGATCTCGCCTTTCTGGAACGGCTGGCGCTGTGGGCGCGGCGCTGGGGGCCGTGGGCCGCGCTCGATCCGCCCGACGGGCTGATCGTCGACACCACCGGCGTGGCGCACCTGTTCGGGGGTGAGGCCGCACTGCTGGACGATGCCGCTACCCGGCTGGCCGCGTGCGGGCTGACCGTGCGGCTGGGGCTGGCCCCTACTGCCGGAGCGGCCTGGGCACTGGCGCATTACGGGCCGGAGCGCGCGATCCTGCATCCGCAGGACAGTCTGGACAATCTCCCCGTGGCCGCGCTGCGGCTTGATCCGGCCACTCTGCTGGTGCTGCGCCGGCTCGGGCTGAAGCGGATTGGGGAACTGTCCGGCGTGGCGCGTGACGCCCTGGCCCGGCGGTTCCGCAATACCCGCGCACCGGCGGCCAATCCGTTGATCCGGCTCGACCAGTTGCTGGGCCGGGTACCCGAACCGCTGTTGCCGGTGATGGCTGCCGAGTTTCCGCTGGTCCAGCGCCGGCTGATGGAGCCGATCCGCCACCGCAGCCTGCTTGACCGGGTGCTGGCCGACCTGTGCGAGGATATGGCCCGCTTGCTTGAAGGGCGGGCCGAGGGTGCGCGGCGGCTGGAACTGGCCTTGTGGAAGGTCGATGGCGAAGTGCCGGTGCGCAAGCTGGAACTGGCCGCCGCCAGCCGTGATGCGGCGCATATCGCCCGGCTGTTTTCCGGCAAGCTGGACGATCTCGACGCCGGGTTCGGGATCGAACTGGCACGCCTGTCGGCTCCGTGGACCGAGCCGCTGGCGCTGAGCCAGGGCGATTTCGAACGCGCGGCCGAAGCGCATGGCACATCATTGGCGGCCTGCATCGACCGGCTCGGTGCGCGGCTGGGTGCAGGGGCCGTGCGCCGCCCCGCACCGGTTGCCAGCCATGTTCCGGAGCGCGCCCAGCGCTGGGTGCCGCCGCTGGAGCCGGAAGGCGCGGTTCAATCCGAACTGGTCTTTCACGCCCGGCCGCTGAAGTTGCTTGACCGGCCTGAGCCGATCGCGGTGCTCTATGCCAGCCCCGATGGCCTGCCGCGCCGGTTCCGCTGGCGCGGCGCGGTGCACGAGATTGCCCGCGCCGAAGGACCGGAACGGATCGCACCGGAATGGTGGCGCGAACGCGGCACGGTGCGGCTGCGCGATTATTACCGGATCGAGGACGGGGAGGGGCGGCGCTACTGGATCTATCGCAACGGGATCGATGGCGACGGGCGCGGCGGTATGCCCGAATGGTTCATGCAGGGGCTCTGTGCCTGAGGCCCCGCTGACCCCCCAGCGCCGCCGCGCCAGCGCCGATGGCCTGCCGCCGGTGGGCCGCGCGGCCTTTGTCGAGCTGGGGCTGGTCAGCTGTTTCTCGTTCCTGCGCGGGGCGTCGGAAGCGGTGGACCTTGTCACCACCGCGCGGGCGCTGGGTTATGATGCTATCGGCATTGCCGATGCCAACACCATGGCCGGGGTCGTGCGGCTGCACAGCGAGGCAAAAGCGCTGGGGCTGTGCCCGGTAATCGGCTGCCGGATCGAGACTGCCGAAGGGCTGGAATTCCTGGCCTATCCCGGGAGCCGGGCCGCCTATGGCCGGCTGTGCCGCCTGATCTCGGCCGGACGGATGGCCAAGCTGGACGGGGAGTGGCAGGACAAGGGCCAGTGCGACATCTCGCTGGCGATGCTCGCCCAGCATGCCGAGGGTGTCCATCTGGTGCTGGTACCGCCGCGCGATCTGGCAGAGGTTTTCACCATCGCGGTGGAAAGCAATGTCGTGCCGCTGCATCTTCCCGGCCCGCGCCGGAGCGATCCGCTGACTGCCCCGTTTCCGGACCTCCTTCCGCACCTTACGCAGCAGCTGCCCACCCTGCGCCACCTGGCCGCCGCCTATCTCTATACCGGGGATGACATCGCCCGGATCGCGCGGCTTGATGCCCTGGCGCGGGAGAGCGGCCTGGCGATCCTTGCCTCCAACCTGCCGCTCTATCACGCGCCCCAGCGTCGCCCGCTGCACGATGTGATGACCGCGATCCGCCACAAGACCACCGTGGCGGCGGCCGGGCATCTGCTGGAAGCCAATGCCGAGCGCCATCTGAAAGGGCCGGAGGAGATGGCCCGGCTGTTCGCGCGCTGGCCCCATGCCCTGGCCGCGGCGCGCGATCTGGCCGACGCTTGCACGTTCAGCCTCGAGGAACTGCGCTATGAATACCCGCGCGAGGTCTGGCCGGACGGGCTGGACGCGCAAGCCTATCTCGACCGGTTGACCTGGGAAGGGGCGGCGGCGCGCTTTCCCGATGGTGTGCCGCCGGACGTGCGGGAAGTGCTGGGCAAGGAACTGGCGCTGATCGGCAAGAAGCAGCTGGCCCAGTACTTCCTGACCATCAAGGGCATCGTCGATTTTGCCCGCGCGCAGCAGCCGCCGATCCTGTGCCAGGGGCGCGGCTCTGCGGCCAATTCGGCAGTGTGCTATTGCCTGGGGATCACATCGGTGAACCCGGCCGAGCATGCCCTGCTGTTCGAACGGTTCATTTCCGAAGACCGTGACGAGCCGCCCGACATCGACGTCGATTTCGAGCATGAGCGGCGCGAGGAGGTGATCCAGCACATCTATGAGAAGTACGGCCGCCATCGCGCCGGGCTCTGCGCCACGGTGATCCATTACCGCCCGCGCATGGCGATCCGCGAGGTGGGGAAGGCAATGGGCCTGTCCGAAGATGTCACCAGCGCGCTCGCCCGCACGGTCTGGGGCAGTTATGGCCGCTCGATCGAGGAAAAGCACATGGCCGAAACCGGCATGGACTTGTCCGATCCGCACCTGAAGCGGGTGCTGGCGCTGACCCAGCAGATGATCGGCATGCCGCGTCACCTCTCGCAGCATGTCGGCGGTTTCATCCTGACCGAAGGGGCGCTGACCGAAACCGTGCCGATCGGCAATGGCGCCATGGCGGACCGCAGTTTCATCGAATGGGACAAGGACGACATCGACGCGCTGGGCATCCTCAAGGTCGATGTGCTGGCGCTGGGGATGCTGACCTGCATCCGCAAATGCCTCGACCTGCTGGAGGCGCACCACGGCAAGGCGCTGACGCTCGCCACCATCCCGCGCGAGGATCCGGCGGTTTACGACATGCTGTGCCGGGGGGATTCGCTCGGCGTGTTCCAGGTGGAAAGCCGGGCGCAGATGAACATGCTGCCGCGCCTGCGCCCGCGCTGCTTCTATGACCTGGTGATCGAAGTGGCGATTGTCCGCCCCGGGCCGATCCAGGGCGACATGGTCCATCCCTTCCTCAAGCGGCGACGCGGTGCGGAGCGGGTGGAAATCCCCGCGCCCGGCCCGGCCCACGGCCCGCCGGACGAGCTGACCAGCATCCTCGGTCGCACTCTGGGCGTGCCGATCTTTCAGGAGCAGGCGATGAAGATCGCGCTCGATGCGGCGAAGTTTTCCAGCGCCGAGGCCAACCGGCTGCGCAAGGCCATGGCCACATTCCGCAGCCGGGGCATGGTGCATGAACTGGAAGAATTGATGGTCGGGCGGATGGTGGCGCGCGGCTATGATCCGGATTTTGCCACGCGCTGCTTCAGCCAGATCAAGGGTTTCGGCGAATACGGCTTTCCGGAAAGCCACGCCGCCAGCTTTGCCCTGCTGGTCTATGTCTCGTCGTGGCTGAAGTGCCATTACCCGGCAGCTTTCGCCTGCGCGCTGTTCAATTCGCAGCCGATGGGTTTCTACGCCCCGGCCCAGATCGTCCGCGACGCAAGGGAGCACGGGGTGGCCGTGCTGCCGGTCGATGTGAACGCCAGCGGGTGGGATAATGCGCTGGAGGACGGTGCCCTGCGCCTCGGCCTGCGCCAGGTCGATGGTTTCCCCGAAGCCGCTGCCGCGCGGATCGTGGCGGCGCAGATCGAGGGCGGCCCGTTCCGCGATCTGCGCGATCTGCGGGAGCGGAGCGGGCTTTCGCCGGCACTGATCGAGCGGTTGGCCAGCGCCGATTGCTTCAACTCGCTGGGCCTCACCCGGCGGCAGGCGCTGTGGGATGCGCGCAGCCTGATCCCTGCGCCGGACCTGCCGCTGTTCGCCGCGATGCAGGCGCGCGATGAAGGGGCGGAGCGGGCCGCCACCCGCCTGCCGGTGATGCCGTTGTCAGAAGAAGTGGTGGCCGATTACCAGACCCAGCGGCTCAGCCTGAAAGCCCATCCGCTGGCCTTCCTGCGCCCATCGCTGGGCGAGCGCGGCTTCATCCGGGCGAGCGAACTCAGGGAGTGCAAGTATCGCTCCGCCGTGCAGGTGGCGGGCGTGGTTCTGATCCGCCAGCGCCCGGGCAGCGCCAAGGGGGTGTGTTTCATCACGCTTGAGGACGAGACCGGGGTGATCAACCTGGTGATCTGGCCCGACGTGATGGAGCGTCAGCGCAAGGTGATCATGGGCGCGCGGCTGATGGAAGTGAAAGGCCGGGTCGAATACGATGACGAGGTGATCCACGTGATCGTCACCCAGTTGACCGACGCGACCCTCGCGCTCCACGCCCTGTCAGAGGATATGCTGCCCCAACTGGTCGAGCGCGCCGACCACGTCGCCCGCCCGCTCAGCCCCGGCCGCGCCGGCCCCTACCACCGTGCCGGCCACCCCCGCGACGCGCGGGTAATCCCGAAGTCGCGGGATTTTCATTAAGACTACACAGCTTCCAGCGCGTATCCCGCCGAGCGCACCGTCCGCACCGGATCGGCCGCGCCTTCGATCTCGATGCCCTTGCGCAGGCGGCGGATGTGGACGTCCACCGTGCGCAGTTCGATCTCGCTTTCGTTGCCCCAGACCGCGTCGAGCAGTTGCCCGCGGCTGAACACCCGGCCGGGGTGTTCCATGAAGAACTTGAGCAGACGGAACTCGGTCGGGCCGAGCGAGACCACCTGGCCGCGGCGGGTCACCTTGTGGGCCGTGGCATCCAGTGCCAGATCGCCCACAGTGAGCGTTTCGCCGGCCAGCGCCGGGCGGATCCGCCGCATGATCGCGTTGACCCGGGCGATCAGTTCGCGCGGGGAAAACGGCTTGGTGACGAAATCATCGGCCCCGGTATCGAGGCCGCGGATCTTATCCTCCTCGGCCCCGCGCGCGGTCAACATAATGATCGGCACGTGAGCGGTTTCCTTGGACCGGCGCAGACGGCGGCAAACTTCGATCCCGCTGGTGCCTTCGATCATCCAGTCAAGCACGACCAGGTCCGGCACCTCTTCCTGGGCCAGCAGCAGGGCTTCGTCGCCATCGGGCGTGGCGGAAACGGCATAGCCTTCGCCCTTGAAGCGGAACTCCAGCAGTTCGGAAAGAGCCGGATCGTCTTCCACCAGGAGAAGGCGGGGGGCTGGCATGATGATTACGCCTTCTCTTCCTTGTCGGTCAGATAAGCGCCGGTTGCCGCGTAATAGACCATCTCCGCCACGTTGGTGGCGTGATCCCCGATCCGTTCGATATTGCGGGCTACGAACAGCAGTTGCGCAGCGCTCGAAATCGTCGAAGGATTTTCCATCATGTGGCTGACAAGATTGCGGAAAATGCTTTCGTAGAAGGCGTCGACCTTGTCATCGCGGGCGACAATGTCGGCAGCCAGTTCGGCATCGCGCGCAGCATAGGCGGTCAGCACGTCGTGGACCATCTCGCTGGCCAGTTCGGCCATCGCCGGGATCAGGGTCAGCGGCTCGAACTGGTTGCGGTTCTGGATCTTGCCGCCGCTCTTGGCGATGTTCTTGGCATAATCGCCAATCCGTTCCAGCACCCCGGCAATCTTCAGCGCGGCAATGACTTCACGCAGATCGTCAGCCATCGGCGCGCGCAAGGCAATGATCCGCACCGCAAGCTTGTCGATCTCTGCTTCAAGCGAGTCGATCTTGCGGTCGCGTTCGATCACGCTTTTGGCCAGATCCTTGTTGCCCTTGACCAGCGCATCCATCGACTCGCCGATCGAAACCTCGGCCAGGCCGCCCATTTCCGCGATCAGGCCGCGCAGGCGGGTGATGTCTTCGTCGAAAGCCTTGACGGTGTGCTCGCTTGCCATCTTACCCGTACCTTCCGGTGATGTAGTCCTTGGTCCGTTCCTCACGCGGGTTGGTGAAGATCTCGGAAGTCTTCCCGTATTCAACCACCTTGCCAAGGTGGAAGAAGGCGGTGCGCTGGGAAACACGCGCGGCCTGCTGCATCGAGTGGGTGACGATGACGATGGCATAACGGCCGCGCAGTTCGTCGATCAGTTCCTCGATCCGGGCCGTCGCGATCGGGTCCAGTGCCGAGCAAGGCTCGTCCATCAGGATCACTTCAGGCTCGACCGCAATCGCGCGGGCGATGCACAGGCGCTGCTGCTGCCCGCCGGAAAGGGCCGTGCCGCTATCGGCCAGGCGATCCTTCACTTCGTCCCACAAACCAGCGCGGCGCAGGGCCTTCTCGACCCGCTCGTCCATTTCGGCCTTGCCGGCAGCCATCCCGTGGATCCGCGGACCATAGGCGACGTTTTCATAGATCGACTTGGGGAAAGGGTTGGGCTTCTGGAACACCATGCCGACCCGCGCGCGCAGTTGCACCACGTCCATGCCGGAGGTGTAGATGTCCTCCCCGTCCAGCTGGATCTCGCCGGTCACGCGCGCTCCCGGGATGGTATCGTTCATCCGGTTGAGCGTGCGCAGGAAGGTCGATTTGCCGCAGCCCGACGGACCGATGAAAGCGGTCACGTACTCGGTCGGAATCTCGATCGAGACATCGTCGATCGCCTGCTTCTCGCCATAGAAGACGGAAACATTGCGCGCGGCGATCTTCGCCTTGAGCGGGTCTAGTTCATGAAAGGTTGTCACCAGCGTTTCTCGAAGCGGTTGCGAAGGTAGATTGCGAGGCCGTTCATCACCAGGAGGAACAGCAGCAGGACGATGATCGCGGCCGAAGTACGTTCAACAAAGCCGCGGTCGATTTCATCCGACCAAAGGAAGATCTGTACCGGCAGCACCGTGGCCGGCGAAGTGAAGCCATCCGGCGGCGAAGCGACGAAGGCGCGCATCCCGATCATCAGCAGCGGCGCGGTTTCGCCCAATGCGCGCGCCATGCCGATAATCGTGCCGGTCAGAATGCCGGGCAGAGCCAGGGGCAAGACGTGATGGAATACCGTCTGCACGCGGCTTGCGCCCACGGCCAGTGCGGCATCGCGAATCGAGGGCGGAACCGCCTTGATTGCGTTACGGCCGGAAATGACGATGACCGGCATGGTCATCAGAGCCAGGGTCATCCCGCCAATCAGCGGGGCCGAGCGGTAATTGGGAAAGATCGTCAGGAAGACAGCCAGGCCCAGCAGGCCGAAGATGATCGAGGGGACCGCGGCCAGGTTGTTGATCGAAACTTCGATCCACTCCGTCCAGCGATTCTTGGGCGCATACTCTTCCAGATAGACCGCCGCCAGAACCCCAATCGGGAAGGCGAGGGCCAGGGTGATCAGCATGGTCAGCATCGAACCTTTGAGCGCACCCCAGATTCCCACCGCCTGCGGCCCCGTGGCATCGGCGCGCGACAGAAAACCCCAGTCGATTGCGTTTACGAGTTTGCCTTCCGCTTTGAGCTTTTCAGCCAGAGCCTGCATTTCCGGCGTGCCGCCGCCCCGGGCAGCCCCGGCCAGATCGTCACTGACCGGGAGCGATACTTCCAGCGTGCCTTGCAGGCGTTGCGGATCGGAGATCAGTTCGTCACCAACTTCGCGCCAGGCACTGTCGAGGATTTCGCCAGCTGCCTGATCGCCAAGCGATTGGGTTGCGGCAAAGGTCACCACATCGGCCAAGCCCGCGCCTTGCAGTGCCTGCATCGGCTCTGGTCCCTGCAACTGCGAGGGGTCGACGGTCAGTCCGCCAGCGGCCATGTCGATCGGAAAGCGCAGTTCCCAGCGCTTGAACCCGCCGATCGCATTGCTGGTCATGTTGAACAGCAGGAAGGCCAGCACAAAGCCGGAAAACAGGACAGCCAGCAGGCCGACGGCCTTGAACCGCCGTTCGGCAGCGTAGCGCTTCTTCAGGTGGGCGGCAGCGTTATTCATAAGCTTCCCGGAAGCGCTTGACGACGCGCAGCGCGATAAAATTGAGCGTCAGGGTAACGAGGAACAGCACCATGCCCAAAGCAAAGGCCGACAGGGTCGACGGGTGATCGAAGCTGCCCTCGCCAGTGAGCATGGCGACGATCTGGAAAGTGACCGTCGTCATCGATTCGAACGGATTGGCGGTCAGCCGCGCCGTGGCACCGGCTGCCATGACCACGATCATGGTTTCTCCGATCGCGCGGCTGACGGCCAGCATCACACCCGCGACAATACCGGGCAGGGCGGCCGGGATCAGGACTTTCTTGATCGTTTCCGACGTGGTCGCACCCATGGCCAGGCTGCCGTCGCGCATCGCTTGCGGAACGGCCGTGATCGAATCGTCGGCCATCGAGGAGACAAACGGGATGATCATGATTCCCATCACGACCCCGGCGGCCAGTGCGCTTTCGCTGGATGCACTGGAGATACCGATGGCCGTGCCGAAATCGCGGATCCACGGGGCAACCGTCAGCGCGGCAAAATAGCCGTAAACCACGGTGGGTACCCCGGCGAGGATTTCCAGTAGCGGCTTCATCCACTTGCGGACGTTCTCGGAAGCGTACTGGGTGAGGTAGATCGCGC
This sequence comes from Sphingomonadales bacterium, assembly GCA_017302615.1. Taxonomy (GTDB): domain Bacteria; phylum Pseudomonadota; class Alphaproteobacteria; order Sphingomonadales; family Sphingomonadaceae; genus Novosphingobium. The sequence continues at coordinate 439,580 of JAFLDB010000001.1, read as the reverse complement.
TCATTAGGCCAAGCGGGATTGCCACCAGCATGGCGATGATCGCCCCGATGAACACCGTTCCCCAGAACAGCGGCAGGGCGCCATAAGCGTCTGTCCGGATCGATTCGGGGGAGACCATCGGGTCTGGCCCCCAGTGGGTGCCGAACAGGAAATCCATCGGGCTGACGAAACGGAAGAACAGGAAGGTCTCGTAGATCAGCGCGGCAAGAATGCCGAGCGTGGTGAGGACGGCGACGAGTGACGCGGCCAGCAGACCCAGCATCACGAACCGTTCCACCCGGGTGCGCGCCGTGAAATCGGGCCGCAACTTCAGGAAACCGAAGGCCCCACCCGCAAGGCCGAGGATCAGGGTGACGACCAGGCCGATTGTGCCATATTGCCCGATTGCGGCTCGGAACGGCTCAACCAGGGCGGCGCTTTCCTTGCGGAAGCCGACGGCCATGGTGCCTTTGGCGATGGACTGGGCTTCCGAAAGAATCGCCTCGCGCTCGATCCCGAAAGCCGGAAGCGATGCCGCTGCTGGCTCGGTCAGAACCTTGCCAAGGACAAGTCCCGGACTGATCGAGGTCCAGATTGCCGCGAACAGGATCGCCGGCACGATCGCCCAAAGCGCCACGTACCAGGCGTGATAGTTTGGCAGGGAGTGCAACTGCGATCCGCCTTTGCGAGCCTCAGTGCGGAAGGTCCAGGCGCGCGAACGCGCCGCCAGCCAGGCGATCAGGCCCAGTGCAAGGGCAAGCAGAAGGGGCAGGGCTGGCGACACGTTTGCGGCTTTCTGGTCTTACTTCAGTTCGGCGGGATCGAGCGTGGTGAACTCGGTCGCGGCCTTGGTGTTCTTGGCCAGCACATCGTCAGGCGAGACGACCATGCCGGCCTTGGCCAGGACACCGCCCTTGGCCCACAGCTTGGTCCATTCGGTGACGAATTCGCGCAGGCCCTTGATCGCATCAAGGTGCGCAGCCTTCACGTAGATATAAAGCGGCCGGGCGCCGGGATAGCTGAAGTCCGAAATCGAGGCATAGGTCGGCATCACGCCATTCATTTCCAGACCGACCAGCTTGTCGGCATTTTCTTCCAGATAGGAGAAGCCGAACACGCCGACCGCCTTGGGATTGGCTTCCAGCTTCTGCACGATCAGGTTGTCGTTCTCACCCGCATCGACATAGGCACCGTCGTTGCGAACTTCGGTGCAGATCTGCTCGTGCTTATCCTTGTCGCTGTCCTTCAGCGCCTTCATTTCCGGATTGGCATCGCAACCCTTCATCAGCACCAGTTCCTTCAGCGCATCGCGCGTGCCGGAAGTGCTCGGCGGACCGTAAACCAGGATCGGCTCGGCCGGGAGCGACGGATTCACGTCCTTCCAGGTCTTGGTGGTGTTGGGTTTGCCATAGGGATTGGCGGCCAGCGCCTTGTAGACATCTTCCTGCGTCAGCTTGAGAGCAAGACCGCCCTTGGCTTCGGCAAAGGCGATCCCGTCGAGGCCGACCTGCACTTCGACAATCTTGTCGACGCCATTCTTGGCGCAATCTTCGAACTCGGACTTCTTCATCCGGCGCGAGGCAGTGGCAATATCGGGATGCTGCACGCCGACACCGCCGCAGAACAGCTTCATGCCGGCACCGGTCCCGGTCGATTCGATGATCGGCGACTTGAAGGTGCTGTTCGACTTGGCCAGCGAGTCCGCAACGACCTTGGCGAAGGGATAGACGGTCGAAGAGCCGACCGCGCGGATCTGCTCGCGCGAGTTGCTCTGCGCGCCACCGCAAGCGGACAGCAGAAGAGCGGCCGAGGAGGCCAGCAGGACGGAAAGGGCAGTGGACTTGGTCATTGCGAATCGCTCCGATCAGCTTGTTCTAGATGCCCTCTCGACACCTTCTGTGACAGATTAATGACACAGCAATTGCGCTGATTGCGCGAGATTGTGACATGGCTCCTCAGCCTTCGGTCGCTTTGGGCAGAATGACCTGCACGCTGGTGCCTTCACCCAGGCGGCTGGCAATCTCAAGTCTGCCGCCATGACGCTCCACAATATGCTTGACGATGGCAAGGCCGAGCCCGGTGCCCCCAGAGGCGCGACTGCGACCCGGATCGGTGCGATAGAACCGGCGAGTCAGGTGCGGCAGGTGTTCCGGGGCGATGCCGGGACCCTGGTCAATCACTGAAACGGTAACTGTCCCGGCTTCAGCGGCCTGCACATCCACCCTGACCGGCTGGTCGGGTGCGCCATACTTCAGGGCATTGTCGATCAGATTGCGCAGCACCTGTTCAAGCTGGCGGCTGTCGCCCAGGACCTTGCCTTGGGCGGGCCTGTCGACCAACGCCACCCGCTCCTTGCCGCGCAGCGACGAGACTTCCGCCACCACCCGCGAAACCAGTTGGCCAAGGTCCAGTTCCTCGGTCGGCCGGTCAAACTTCTCCGCTTCGACATGGCTCAGCGTCATAAGGTCTTCGACCAGGCTGATCATGCGCTGGGCTTCACGCTGGATGATCCCGAGGAAGCGCTTTTCGGTTGCTTCGTCGATATCCTTTCCGCCTTCGGCCAAGGTTTCGACATAGCCGGTGATCGAGGCCAGCGGCGTGCGCAGTTCGTGGCTGGCATTGGCAACGAAATCGGTGTGGGCGCGGCTGATCTGGGCTTCGCCGCTGCGATCGGCGAGTTCGATGATCCAGCGCTGCCCTTCGATATTGCGGCGCGTCAGCTGCCACAGGGTCTTGCCGCCGGTAAAGCCGACAATGCTGACGGAATCGCCATCAGCCATTTCGGTTAGCCGCATCGCATCGGGGTGGCGCAGCGCGATCCGGGCATCCTGACCGAGCACATGCTGGCCGAGCGCCTTGCGGGCGGCCGCATTGGCATCGACGATTCGCGCGCCATCCAGGACCAGCAGCGGCTGTCCGAGCGGCTCGATCGTCTCGTGCACCGCATCGCGCGAGACTTCGGCTACATCGATGCGCGTTGCTTCGGGCAGGGGTTCTGGCGCTGCCAGCCACAGCGTGCCAAGCCACAGCAGCGTCACTGGCAAGGTGACCGTCCAGCTCACGCCAACAGCCAGCATGACTGCAGCCGAGATCAGGGCAAGGGCCATGCCGGCCATCGAAGGGGAACGTTTTTCAGGCATCGGCTGGCGTTCAATAGAGTGCGCTGTGGGGCCTGCCAAATGTTTCCGAACCGGTCTGTCACCAAAGCCCTGCGCCGGGCCGGGACATGAAAATGCCCACCCGCGCCGGATGGTGACCCCTACGGGACTCGAACCCGTGTTTCAGCCGTGAAAGGGCCGCGTCCTAGACCGCTAGACGAAGGGGCCACACCGGCTGCGCGGTGGGCAGGCCCGCGCCATTAGAGAGGTGCGCCATGGGGGTCAAGGGGGCAATCGAAAGAATGTTTCAATCGGCAAAGGCCGCATCATCGACATGAAGTTCCGCTGCGGGCCTGCTGGACCAGTCGTCGATCTTGGCGCGGCCTGCCAGCCACAGGCGGCGGTGATGGGTAGCGTGGAGCAGGGCTTGCCCCATCTCGCTGCTGGCCGCACGAAAGGCGATGGCCTTGAAGCTGGCGCCATCATCGCCGCGGACAATGAGCCGGACATGGTCGGTGCCAACAACATCGGCCTTGACCATCCGTACCGGGCCGACCGCAACACGCGGGCCCGGCCAGCCCATGCCATACGGGCCCGCGCTTTCCAGATCCTCGATCAGGGCCGGCGTCAGGCCTCCCGGGGCAACTGCCAGATCGAGCAGCATGGCCTGGTTGGCCATGGCGGCAGTTACGGTTGCCCCAAGCCGCTCATCCAGCCATTCGCCCAGCGCATGAAGCCGGTCAGGCGCAATCGTCAGCCCGGCCGCCATGGCATGCCCGCCACCCGCGACGAGCAGTCCGGCCTCGCGCGCGGCGATGATCGCGGCCCCAAGGTCCACTCCGGCGATGGACCGGCCCGAACCTTTGCCATTCCCGGCCTCGTCCGCATCGAGCGCGATCACCAGGGTGGGCTTGCCGGTCTTTTCCTTGATCCGTCCGGCAACGATACCGATCACCCCGGGGTGCCAGCCGCGCCCGGACAGGGTCAGGACCGCCCGATTGTGCTGGGCTTCGATCTGCGCTTCGGCCGCTTCCTGCACCATCGCCTCGATCGCGCGGCGTTCTTCGTTGAGAGCCGAAAGCTGGGCCGCAATCGTCCGGGCCTCGTCCGGATCTTCGGTGGTCAGTAGCCGGACGCCCAGTGTCGATTCGCCAACCCGCCCGCCGGCGTTGATCCGTGGTCCCAGCGCAAAGCCCAGGTCGCTGCAGGTCGGCGCACGGCTCAGCCTGCTGGCATCGATCAGCGCCGACATGCCGATCCCGTCGCGCCGGGCCATCACTTTCAGGCCCTGCGCCACCAGCGCGCGGTTCAGCCCGTGCAGCGCCGCCACGTCGGCAACGGTGCCCAGGGCCACCAGATCGAGCAGGGCAAACAGGTCCGGTTCCGGCCGGTCCTTGAAGTATCCCTGCCCACGCAGGGTGCGGACTGTGGCGACAGCCAGCAGAAAGGCAACGCCAACCGCGGCAAGATGGCCGTGTGCGGCGGCATCGTCGGCTTCGTCGAGCCGGTTCGGATTGACCAGCGCCAGCGCCTTGGGCAATTCGGCCGCGCATTTGTGGTGGTCGACGACAATCACGTCGACCCCGGCGGTGCGGGCCATTTCGAGAGCTTCGAAGGCCATGGCCCCGCAATCGACTGTGACGATCAGGCTCGAACCCTGCTCCGCCAGCCTGACCAGGGCTTCGCCCGAGGGGCCATAGCCTTCGAGCAGGCGGTCCGGGATGTAATATCCGGCCTCGTGCCCCAGCGCGCGGATCAGGCGGATCAGCAGTGCCGCGCTGGTTGCGCCATCGACGTCATAGTCGCCATAAATGGTCAGCGCCTCGCGCCTGACCACCGCTTCGGCCAAGCGCTCGGCAGCGCGGTCCATGTCGCGGAATAGCGAAGGGTCGGGCAGGAAGGCGCGCAGCGAGGGGTTGCGGTGCCGGTCAAGGTCATCGGGCGCAACCCCGCGAGACAGCAGCAACTGGGCAACGATATCGTGGTTCAGGCTGGCGCCGTTGCCCAGGTCCATGTTGCCGCCGCGCCAACGCCAGACCCGCCCGGAGAGCGAGCGGTCAAGACCCAGGATCGAAGTGGCAGGCGCAGTCATGGCCGCTGGTTAGCCGAGGTGCCGGAGGCGGGGAAGGGGGCGGGCAACAACTGTCGATAATTGACAATTCTCATTGCCAGGAACCGATAATGTGCCAGCCTGCCGATCAGGAGGGAACGTCCATGAACGCCAATCATCGCATCCTGCTTGCCGTCGGACTTGGCGCAGCCAGTCTCGCCGCCATTCCGGTCATCGCCCAGCAGCGCGGGCCGACCAGTGGGCCGGTCGCCCGATACGACATGCGCGCTGGGACAGTATCCGGCTTTGCCGCCATGGGTTCGGGCATGGGCGGGGCCTTTTCCATGGCCTTTGGCAGGGGCGGCGGGGACAAGGTGCAGAAGGAGCTTTACCTGCGGCTCGGTTCCTCCAGCCTGCCGGCCAAGGGCGGGCCAAAGGCAGAGCATTTCATGCCGGCCGGGGCCAGGCTGGGCAAATCGGTCCAGCTGGCTACGCCGCGGCAGGAGCGGGCGGACTTCGACGAGCTGCCGCAAAAGCCCAAGGGCCGGATTCTGGTCTTCTGGGGCTGCGGCGAGCGCGCGCCGAAAGGCCAGCCGGTGGTGATCGATCTGGCCCGGCTTCAGGCCGGACAGGTCCCGCCGGGGCTGTGGACCAGCACGGTTACCCGCGATTGGGGGCCTAGCCTTGAGAACAGCAAGACTTTCGGTCGCTGGCCGGCAGAGGACCACAAGTTCGTGAAGCCTGACAGCAGCCTGCCCGGCGCGCACCGGGTGGCCGGAAACTACACGCCCGAGATCGCCTTTACCCTGACGCGGGACTTCATGGCGCCGCTGAAGGCCGAGCCGGCCGAACAGGCCAGCGGTTCGACTCTGGTCAAGTGGAATGCCGTGCCCGATGCGACCGGCTATGTCGCCTTCCAGTTCGGCGGCAAACTGGGGCCGGATGGGGAAATGGCCGACATGGTGATGTGGACCAGCAGCGCCAGCCGCCAGTTTGGTGGCGGGCTCAATGACTGGCTCAGCCCCGGTCAGGTTGCCGCTCTGGTCAAGGACCGCACGGTGTTGGCGCCAACGGTAACGCAGTGCGTCATCCCGGCGGAGGTGCGCAAGGCCGGGCCCGACTTCCGGATGGGCATGCTCACCGCTTTCGGACCGGAGGAGAACTTCCTCCATCCCGCCCGTCCTGCCGACCCCAAGGCGGAATGGCACCTGCAATGGACCGCGCGGATCCGGCACCGTTCGATAACGAGCTGGATGGACATGCCGGGCATGAGCCAGGCCGCCGGGCAACAGCCCCCCGCCGAGGCGGAGCAGCCCAAGTGCAAGAAGAAGCGCGGATTGGGCGGGATCGTGGGCGGCGTGCTCGGCAGCGGCTGCTAGGCGCTTGACGGTTTCGCTCGCGATCGTCTGGCACAGCCGGACCGGAGCCAGCGAGGCCCTGGCCCTTGCGGCGGCGCGGGGCGCGGGGGATGGTGCGCGCCTGATCGCGGCGGCGGACGCGCAGGCCGGTGACTTGCTGGCAGCGGGCGGCTTCCTGTTCATCTGCCCGGAGAACCTCGGCGCAATGAGCGGGCAGATGAAGGAGCTGTTCGATCGCACTTACTACCCATTGCTTGGTCAGGTGGAAGGGCGGCCCTATGCATCGATCATCTCTGCCGGCAGCGATGGCGCGGGCGCGCAGCGCCAGTTGGACCGGATCGTCACCGGTTGGCGGTTGCGGCGGGTGGCGGAGCCCTTGATCGTCAATCTTGCTGCCCAGACACCCGCGGAGATCCTTGCCGCCAAGACCGTTCCCGCGTCGCAACTGGACCTTGCGGCGGACCTGGGAATGGCTCTGGCGCAAGGTTTGGAGCATGGCATATTTTGAGCATTGACCAAGAAGACTGCTCCGAAGCGGTTTGAATTGTTGTGCCGGGACTCGACTAATTGCTTGGAAAGGTGCCAGATGAAGGGAATCACGGCGCACCTATTTCAGGGGACAGGTCATCATTCAGGCGGCGGACAATGCTGGGGCAGTTGCGGCACCGGTGCTGTCGTTGATCTTTGCGGAAGGCCAGCGTCCGGATCTTGATGCCATTGCCGCGCTCGCTTCCGTGCCCGGTTCGGTGATGCCCTTTGCGATCAGTCATATCCCCGATCCGGACTGTGCCGGCCCCGCTCCGGCGCAGGGCTGGGTCGAACTGCTGGCCGGCGGCCTTACCTTTGACCTCCACGGCCTGGCCCACGGTCAGCCTTCGGCCTATCCCGCCCCGGGCGCGTTGCTCGGCCTGGCCGAGGCTCCGGCGGGAGAAGCGCTGGCCCTGCAACCCGCGCCGCATCTGGCCGACGGACCCGGCATGCTTCCCGCGGTGCGGGTGCTGGCCGGAATCGGCACCCGGTTGGCGGGCCTGCCCGGCGTGCTGGCGGCACACTGGGGGCCGGCCAGCTGCTGGATGACAATCAAGTACTACTGCGGCGTCGTTACCGAATGGCTCGATGGCGGGGCCTTTCCCGCCCTCGGACTGACCTCGCTGCGAAGAGAGCCGGACGGGGCGATGACCTCGCTTGGGCTGGACTTCTTCATCGGCCAGGAACTCCGCTTCGAACCGGACCGCCGTTTGCCGCCCGCCGCCATTGCCAAGGCCGCGGTCCGGCTGGTCCACAGCCTGGTGGAAAGTGGCCCGTTGCGCGCCCGGACCGAATATGCCGGACCTGACGGCATTGTCCTGCTGGTCGAGCCGGTCCGTCAGGGCCGCCTGCTGCGGGTCACGGTCCAGCGATGACGGGCCGGTCGCCCGGCTGCTTCCCATTTTCCTCCTTTCGATCCGGCGGGAAGCCCCGTGGCTGAAGCCGGTCCGGTCTCTGGTTCATCGTCTTTCGCGCCGCGCTCGGCGCTGTCGTTCCGGGTGGTCAACCGGCGCGGCTGGCCGGGGTTCGATCCCGGGTTGCAGCGCCACCATATCCTGCCCCGTCAAATCCTCTTCCAGCCCTGCTTTCAGCCGCTGCTGCGCAGTCTGGGGCGGGAGCGACTGAACTTCGACGATTTCCGCCACAACGGCCTGCTGCTTCCCGCCAACGATCATGCCGTGGTGCGGATCGGCCTGCCGCTGCACCGCGGACCGCACCGCGATTACAACGCCATGGTGATCGAGCGGGTCGGCCAGATCGAGGGCACCTGGGCCGCGACCCGCTTGCGCGCACCCGAAGTGGCGCTGCACGATGCGCTGGAACGGCTGACCCTGCTCCAGCGCGCGTTGCGCCGCCGTTTGCTCGATCAGCAGCGCCGCCTGCGGCTTAACCGCAACGACCCGCTGGGGCAGGGCGTCGACTTTGCCGAACTGGACGCGATGGCCGACCTGCTGTGGCCGGCCACCGAGCTTGAAGGTACTTAAGCCAGCGCAATCCGTGCCTTGGCGGCGAGTTCCGCGCGGGCCTGGTTGTATTCCGCTTCCATCCGGTCAACCCGGTCGGCCACCGATTCCACGGCCTTGACCGCGCCGATGCCCTGGCCCGAACCCCAGATGTCTTTCCACGCCTTGGCTTCGGTGTTGCCGCCCGAACCGAAGTTCATCTTGCTCGGGTCGCTTTCCGGAAGGTTGTCCGGATCGAGGCCCGCCGCGACGATTGAGGGGCGCAGGTAATTGCCGTGCACGCCGGTGAACAGGTTGGAATAGACAATGTCATCGGCCCGGCCTTCGACGATCGCGGACTTGTACCCTTCCACCGCGCGGGCTTCCTGGGTGGCGATCCACGGGGACCCGATATAGGCAAAGTCCGCCCCCATCGCTTGCGCTGCCAGGATCGAGCGACCGCAGGCGATCGAGCCAGACAGGGCGACCAGCCCGTCGAACCATTCGCGGATTTCCTGCATCAGCGCGAAGGGGGAGAGCGTGCCGGCATGGCCACCGGCCCCGGCCGCCACCGGGATCAGCCCGTCGGCGCCCTTCTCGATCGCCTTGCGGGCAAAGCGATCGGTGATGACGTCATGCAGCACGATCCCGCCCCAGGCGTGGACCGCATTGTTGATGTCTTCGCGTGCGCCAAGCGAGGTAATGGTCAGCGGCACTTGCCACTTGGCGCAGACCTCCATGTCTTCCTCAAGCCGGTTGTTGGACTTGTGGACGATCTGGTTGACCGCGAACGGCGCGGCCGGACGGTCGGGATTGTCGCGGTTGTGGGCGGCCAGTTCCTCGGTGATCTGGTGCAGCCACTCGTCCAGCACGCCCGAGGGCCGCGCGTTCAGAGCCGGAAAGCTGCCGATCACCCCGGCCTTGCACTGCGCAATCACCAGTTCCGGCCCGGAAATGATGAACAGGGGCGAACCGATGACGGGCAGGCGCAGGCGATCGAACGGAGCGGGAAGGGGCATCGGCAATCCTCGTTTAAATGGTCGTTTAAGCTGGCCTTAGCAGGACCGGGAAAGGCCTGTCGAGTGGCCGGAAGTTCACAAACCTGACAGGGTCCAGGGAAAGAAAAAACCTTGCGTCACTTCGTGTCGCCTTGAGTCACCCGGTGTCACCCTGTGTCACCTTTCGGGATCCTGCCGAGGCGCTATCGAAAGGGGCTGAAGCGGAGGTCATGGCGCGCAATCTAGCGATTCCGGGCCAAGTAGGAAAATCCCGCTTCACCCCCAGGCCGCGCGGTACAGCTCCTCGATCTCCGCCGCTTCCGGCACGCGCGGGTTGTTGGCGGGGCTGCCGCTGGCCAGCGCCTGGCTGGCCATGAGCGGGATCAGCTCATCCCAGCGCGATTTGGCGATACCGTAGCCGGCCGGGGTCGGAACCTTGAGGTCGGCGTTGATCTGCTCCAGCGCCTCGACCAGCCGGCCGACAGCGGACTGGTCGCTTTCGCCATCGCCCGCCACGCCGATCGCCCGGGCGCAGTCGGCATAGCGGGGCAGGGCGGCCGGCGCGCTCCACCGGGTGACCAGCGGCATCAGCATCGCGTTGGAGAGGCCGTGGGCGACGTGGAAATGCGCACCGACCGGCCGGCTCATCCCGTGGACCAGCGCGACCGAGCTGTTGGAGAAAGCGATCCCGCCCTGCAGCGCGCCCAGCATCAGCGCTTCGCGCGCGGCGCGGTCCTGCGGATCGGCGCAGGCGCGCGGCAGGTTCGGCCAGATCAGCCGCATGGCGGACAAGGCCATTGAATCGGCAAACGGATTGGCGCGCTTGGAGACATAGGCCTCCACCGCATGGACCAGGCTGTCGATCCCGGTATCGGCGGTCAGCCGCGCGGGCTTGGTCAGCGTCAGCTCGAAATCGACCACGGCGATCTGCGGCAGATAGGCCAGGCCCGCGCAGAGCATCTTCTCGTCCGTCGCCGTATCGGTGATGATGGTAAAGCGGGTCGCCTCGCTGCCGGTTCCGGCCGTGGTCGGCACGGCAATGATCGGCAGGCCGGGCGCGTCCTCAAGGTGCGGGGCCTTCAGCGCGGGGATCGACCGATCCCCTTTCACCGCGATCATCTTGGCACTGTCGATCGGGCTGCCCCCACCAAGGCCGATCACGCAATCGTGCTCGCTCTCCGCAAGGAACGCGCAGCCAGCCTCGATCGAATCCACCGTCGGATCCGGTACCACACCGGTGAAAGACCTTGCGGCGATTCCGGCCCCGGCCAGCAGCGCCTCGACCCGCTCCAGAATTCCGCAACCGGCAATCCAGCCATCGGTGACGATCAGCGGGCGGGACAGACCCGCCGCGCTGAGCACTTCGGGCAGTTCGTTCAGCGCGCCGCCGCCGATGCGGATCGTGCGGGGCAGGTGGATTGCGGCCATGCGGATCAGCCCAGCAGGTGTTCCATGCCATAGAACCGCGCGGCGGTTCCGGCATAGAGTTCGCGCTTCTCGTCGGCCGAAGCGCCCAGGGTCAGCCGCTTGAACGCGTTCCACAGCACCGGATAGCTCGCGCCCCATTTGTCGACCGGGTAATTGCTTTCGAACATCCCGCGTGCCGGACCGAATGCTTCGATGCAGGTTTCGATGTAGGGCCGCCACATGGCCGCCAGCACCTCGGACGAAAGTCCCGCAGCGGGGCCGTGATCGGGCATCCCGGCAAAGGACATGGCAAGGCCGCCCAGCTTGACGTGGACGTTGGGGCACTTGGCGATCTCGTGGATCATGCCGCGCCAGGCATCGAAGCGTTCGTGCAGCTTGCCGTGGTAGGGTCCCATGCCCAGCGGCGTCCCGCAGTGGTCAAGGCAGATCGGCTGATCGGGGAAGGCGCGGGCCAGATCGAGCAGATCGCCCAGTTGCGGCTCCAGCAGCCAGGCATCGAACGTCAGCCCGCGCTTGCCGAGTTCGGCAAAGCCTTCGCGGAACTTGGCGTCGCGATAGAGCCCGGCCGGATGGTGGAACGGAGGGCCGAGCACTTCGGGATCGGCATCCCAGGCGGCGGCGTGGCGGATGCCTTTGAAGCGCGGGCTGGCGGCCACCAGCGCATCAAGCACTTCGCCCGCCCGGCTGCCCAGCGTCAGGTCGGCATGACCGATGATCGTATCGCACAGGCGGATCGAGCCATAGAGGCCGCACGCGCTCTGCGCGGCGACGCCGTTGACGTATTCGACCTCGCCCAGGACCTTGCGTTCCTCGCCATAGGCGGCGTTGTAGAACGCGCCGCATTCCATGAAGACCGTGCCGATCACTTTGTGGCCGCTGGTCGCATCGGCGTGGAGTTCGTTGAACGTGTAGTAGGGCGAGAGCGAGACGTTGGCGACGAAATGGTGCGGTGGATCGGGAAACATCCCCAGCATCGGCCGCAGATCCCACAGGTGGTGGTGCGGATCGATGATTGGCAGATCGGGTTCCAGGATCGCTTCGCTCATTTCAGCCTCTCCGGTTTTCTGTCTTTCGATCAGCTTATGCTGCCGCGACGGTTTGACAAGCGCCGAACGCCCGATCATTAATCGCGCGATTAAAAAAGTTGCGAACGGAGAGGTTGGGACGATGGATTTCGAGCACAGCGACAAGGTCAAGGCTCTGCTGGCGCAGATCGGCGCCTTCATGGACGAGCACATCTATCCCAACGAGCAGGCCTATCACGACTTCGTCACCGATCCGGCCAACATCTGGCAGGAATGGCCGGGCATGGAAGCCCTGAAGGACAAGGCCCGCGCGCTTGGCCTGTGGAACCTGTTCCTGCCGCACGAATATGGCGAGTTCTCGCCCGGCCTGACCAATCTGGAATATGCGCCGCTGGCCGAACTGATGGGCCGGGTGCCGTGGGCCAGCCAGGTGTTCAATTGCTCGGCGCCCGATACGGGCAACATGGAAGTGCTGGCCAAGTTCGGCAGCCCTGAGCAGCAGGAAAGGTGGCTGAAGCCGCTGCTGGCCGGGGAAATCCGCTCGGCCTATGTCATGACCGAGCCGCAGGTGGCCTCGTCCGACGCGACCAATCTGGAACTGTCGATCACCCCCGATGGCGATCACTATGTGCTGAATGGGCGCAAGTGGTGGATTTCCAACGCGATGCATCCGCGCTGCACGATCTGGATCGTGATGGGCAAGACCGATTTCAACGCCCCGCGCCATGCCCAGCATTCGCAGATCCTGGTTGAACCGGACACCCCCGGGATCACCATCGTGCGCCATCTGACCGTGTTCGGCAGCCACAACTCGCCGGGCGGGGAGTGCGAACTGCGGTTCGAAAATGTCCGCGTGCCCAAGGAGAACCTGATCCTGGGCGAAGGGCGCGGGTTCGAGATCGCGCAGGGGCGGCTTGGGCCGGGCCGGATCCATCACTGCATGCGCTCGATCGGGCAGGCTCAGCGCGCGCTGGAAATCATGGCCCGCCGCGCCGACGAGCGCGTGGCCTTCGGCAAGAAGCTGGCCGATCAATCGAGCATCCGCCAGGATGTCGCGCGCAGCTTCTGCGAGGTCGAGATGTCGCGACTGCTGACCCTGAAGGCGGCCGACGCGATGGACCGCTATGGCAACAAGGTCGCCAAGGACCTGATCGCCGCGATCAAGGTGGTGGCCCCGCAGATGGCCCAGACCGTCTGCGACCGCGCGATCCAGGTGCATGGCGGCATGGGCGTTTCGGATGACACGCCGATTGCCCGGTTCTTCACGCTCAACCGCTTCGTGCGCATCGCCGATGGCCCGGACGAGGTCCACATGAGCCAGCTCGGCAAGCAGAAGATCAAGGAATATGTCGCGATGAACGAGCGGTAGGGCTGCCATGGCTTCCCTGTTCGATTTGACCGGCAAGGTGGCTCTAGTCACCGGCGGCAACAGCGGCATTGGCCTCGGCATGGCCGAAGGGCTGGCTCAGCACGGCGCCAGCGTGGTCATCTGGGGCACCAATGCCGCGCGCAATGCCGAAGCGGCCGAGCGCCTGCGCAGCCACGGCGGCGAAGTGCGCGAGGCGCAGGTGGACGTTTCCGATGAAGCGGCGGTGGCGGCGGGGATTGCCGAAATCGTCGCGGAGTTCGGGCGGCTCGACCAGGCGATCGCCAATGCCGGGATCTCGATCCCGCGCAGCAGCCTGTTCGATATCTCGCAGGAGGATCTCCAGCGGATCGAGGCGATCAACGTCCACGGCGTGCTGTTCACCTTGCGCGAAGCGGCGCGGCACATGATCGCGCGGCACGAGGCGGGCGACAGTGGCGGCTCGCTGGTGGCGATCTCCTCGACCTCGGCGATCCATGGCGCGGCCCGCAACGAGCATTACGGCGCCACCAAGGGCGCGGTCTGCGCGATGGTGCGGGGCATGGCGGTGGAACTGGCGCGCTATGGCATCACCGCCAACAGCGTCCTGCCCGGGTGGACCCGTTCCGGCCTGACCGAGCGGCTGCAGAGCTGGGACAAGTTCAACCAGGCGGTGATCGGCCGGGTGCCGACCGGCGACTGGCTGGACGGATCGGACTTTGCCGCCATCGCAGTCTACCTCGCCAGCCGCGGCGCGCGGCACCACACCGGCGATTCGATCGTCATCGACGGCGGCTACACGATCTATTGAGGAAGGACCGGCGATGAAGGCCCTGCGGTATTACGGCGCGCGCGATGTGCGCTATGAAACGATGGACGATCCCACCCCGCAGTCCGACCGGGACGCGGTGGTCAAGGTCACCGCTTGCTCGATCTGCGGATCGGACCTGCACATCTACCACGGCCACGGCTTTTCCGAGGACACCGGGTTCTGCGTCGGGCACGAGGCGGTGGGCGAAGTGGTCGAGGTCGGCCGTGCCGTCCAGCGGCTGAAAGTGGGTGACAAGGTGATGCTGCCCGCCGCAGTCGGCTGCGGGCAGTGCCGGTCCTGCCTGTCGGGCGTGGTCAATACCTGCGAATACGGGCAGAGCGGCTGCTATGGCCTGTCGGCGAAGCTGCAGGGGTCCCAGGCCGAAGCCGTGCGGGTGCCCGCCGCCGACATGAACGCTGTGCCGGTGCCCGATGGCGTCACCATGGACCAGGCGCTGATGATGACCGATGCGCTGGCCACCGCCTGGTTCGGGGCGCGCAATGCCGATATCCGGCCCGGATCCAGCGTCGCGGTGATCGGGCTTGGCCCGATCGGGCTGATGGCGGTGGACAGCGCCTTCGTGATGGGCGCGCATGTGGTCTACGCGATCGATCCCATCCCGGAACGCCGCGCGCTGGCCGAGGCATCGGGCGCCATCGCGCTCCACCCGGACGAAGCGCTGGAGCGGATCAAGCAGGACACCAAAGGCCGCAAGCTCGATTGCGCGGTCGAAGTGGTTGGCAGCGATGCGACCGTCGACTTCGCCCTGCGGCTGGTCCGTCCGCGCGGTACCGTGTCGGTGATCGGAGTCCAGCAGAGCCGCCGCTTTGCCTTCCCGCTGGAACGCGCCTTTGCCGCCGGTCTGACCTTCCGGGTCGGCACCTGCTCGGTCCCGGAAGAGCTGCCGGCGCTGTTCCCGCTGGTCCAGTCGGGCCGCTTGCGCCCCGAAAAGTACGTCAGCCACCGCCTGCCGCTGAGCGAGGGGGCTGAGGCCTACCGTCTGTTCGAGGCGCGCGAGGCCGGGGCGCTCAAGATGGTGCTGACGCCGGACTAGGCCTTGGCAGCCGCCGCGTTGGCGGCGCTCAGCACTGCGCGGACCGAGGCCGTGGCCACGTCCTCGTCGATGCCCACGCCCCACACGGTCTTGCCGTCGGGGCCGGTGCATTCGACATAGGCCGCCGCGCGCGCGTCCGACCCGGCGGTCATGGCGTGCTCGGCATAGTCCCGCACTTCCAGCGCCACGCCGAAGGTTTCACCGATCGTTGCCACGACCGAGCTGATCAGGCCGTTGCCGCGCCCGGAGACGGACTGTTCCTGATCGTCCACCGCGATCTTGCCGGCGAACAGGCGGGTGCCGTCGGCGGCGCGGGTTTCCTCATAGTCCAGCAGCTGGAAATGCTGCGGGGTGTTGAGGTGATAGGTCTTCTGGAACACGGTCCAGATATCCTCGGCAAACAGTTCGCGGCCGACTTCGTCGGCCAGTTCCTGAACGTGCTTGGAGAAGTGCGCCTGCATCTTCTTGGGCAGTTTCAGGCCCTGGTCCTGTTCCAGCACCCAGGCGAAACCGCCCTTGCCGGACTGGGAATTGACCCGGATCACCGCCTCGTAATCGCGGCCGAGGTCGGCCGGATCGATCGGCAGATAGGGCATTTCCCAAAGCTCGTCGTTCTGCTTCTCGCGCGCGGCGAAGCCCTTCTTGATCGCGTCCTGGTGGCTGCCCGAAAACGAGGTGTAGACCAGTTCGCCGACATAGGGGTGGCGCGGGTGGATCGGCAGCTGGTTGCAGTATTCCACCGTCTTGGCGATCTCGTCGATGTTCGAGAAATCCAGTTCCGGATCAACGCCCTGCGTATACATGTTGAGAGCGACGGTCACGAGATCGCAGTTGCCGGTGCGCTCGCCATTGCCGAACAGGCAGCCTTCCACCCGGTCGCCGCCGGCCATCAGGCCGAGTTCGGCCGCGGCAATGCCGGTGCCGCGGTCGTTATGGGTGTGGAGCGAGATCACCACGCTGTCGCGGTTGGGGATCAACCGCCCGAACAGCTCGACCTGATCGGCATAGACGTTGGGCGTCGCGCATTCGACCGTGGCGGGCAGATTGAAGATGATCGGCTTTTCCGGCGTCGGCTGCAGCACGTCCATCACGGCGGCGCAGACCTCTACCGAGTATTCGACTTCGGCGGTCGAGAAGGTTTCCGGGCTGTATTCAAACACCCAGTCGGTGCCGTGATACTTGGCCGCCTGATCGCGCAGCACCTTGGCGCCCTCGATCGCGATCTGCTTGATCTCGTCCTTGGTCATGCCGAACACGACCTTGCGCCACACCGGCGATACGGCGTTATAGAGGTGGACGATCGCCGTCTTCGCGCCTTCCAGGCTGGCAAAGCTGGTCTCGATCAGATCGCGGCGCGACTGGGTGAGGACCTGGACGGCAACGTCCTCCGGGATCTTGTCGCCGCGCACCAGCCCGCTGATGAAATCGAAATCGGTCGCGCCCGAAGCCGGAAAGCCGACCTCGATCTCCTTGCAGCCGACTTTCAGCAGCAGATCGAAGAACCGCATCTTCTTTTCCGCGCCCATCGGATCGATCAGCGCCTGGTTGCCATCGCGCAGGTCGGTGGAAAGCCAGCGCGGGGCCTTGGTGATCTGGCGGCTGGGCCACTGGCGATCGGGCAGGTTGATCGGCGGGAAGGGGCGGTACTTGACGCCCGGGTTCTTGAGCATGGTCATGGTCTAAACTCTGATTGGCACTGCGACGTTTGGCGGTTCAGGTCCCCTTGAGCGGCGCTGCGTGCCGCAAGAGCGCACGCCAGCTCACGCCCAAGGGCGGATAAGTCGCAGGGTAAGGCCAAGCGGCGAGAACATGGCCGCAGCCTATGGCCGCAGGAATCTGCGCTGTAAAGGGGGTTAGCGGCTCGGATCGCAATCCGGGCAAACTTGATCCTGCTTCACCGGCCGGCCGCAGCCCTGGCACATGGTGAAGGATCCCGGCGCCAGCCCGTGGCCGACGGTGACCCGTTCATCGAAAACGAAGCATTCGCCCTGCCACAGGCTGTGCTCCTCCGGCATGTCTTCGAGGTACTTCAGGATCCCGCCTTTGAGGTGATAGACTTCGTCCACCCCTTCGGCCTTGAGGAAGGCGGTGCTCTTTTCGCAGCGGATGCCGCCAGTGCAGAACATCGCCACCTTGCGCTTGCCATTGCCCAGCAGTTCGGCGCGGTGGGCGCGGAACCAGCCCGGAAATTCGCGGAAAGACCGCGTGCCGGGATCGATCGCGCGGGCAAAGGTTCCGGCCTCGATCTCATAGGCGTTGCGGGTGTCGATCACCACCGTGTCGGGATCGGCGATCAGCGCGTTCCACTCGGCGGGGTCCAGGTAATGCCCGGTGCCTTGCAGCGGATCGATGTCGGGCTGGCCCATGGTCACGATCTCGCGCTTCAAGCGCACTTTCATCCGCTGGAACGGCGGGGAGGGGGCGCGGGACCATTTGACCTCGATCTCCGCGCAGCCGGGCAGGGTGCGGATCTGCTCCACCACCCGGTCCAGCGCGGCATCCGGCCCGGCGATGGTGCCGTTGATCCCCTCGCGCGCCAGCAGCAGCGTGCCGCAGATGCCTTCCGCCCTGCACAGGTCCAGCAGCTGCGCGCGCAGCTCGGGCAGACCGTCCAGCGGCGTGAAGCGATAGAGGGCGGCAACCTTGATCGGGAGGGCTTGGGTGCTCATCGCCCGCGCCCTATCCGATCCCGCGTTATCCCGCCAGCACCGGGCCGACGACCGAGACGCGCTCGCCATAGCGGCTGTTGGGGAAGTAATCCCACACCGCGTGGTGCTGGGTCGCCATGTTGTCCCAGATGGTCAGCGTGCCGTCTTCCCAGCGCACCCGGCACTGCGCGGTCAGGGTGCTTTCGATATGCTGAAAGAACAGCTCCAGCAGGTGCCGGTTCTCGACATGATTGAGGCCCTTGATCCCGGTGGTGAAGCCGCGGTTGACCCACAGCAGCTTCTTGCCGGTCACCGGATGGCGGATCACCACCGGATGGACCGTGCGGTTATAGGCCATGCCTTCGGGTTCGATCCCGTAGATCTGGCGATAGGGAAAGGCCCCGTCGTGCGTGGCCTTCAGCTGTTCCGCCAGTTCCTTGATCGGCGGGGACAGCCGCTCATAGCATTCGATCATGCTGGAATAGACCGTATCCCCGCCGCCGCCGGCCGGGCACTGGTGCATGTAGAGCAGGCTGGCGGCGATCGGCGCCGGATCGCACGAGACATCGGTGTGCCAGCCTTCGCCGGCGGTCATCTTCGATTCCGCAGTGGTGCGGACCGGATAGACTTCTTCGTCATCGCCGCCGCGCGCCTTGTTGAGCGCGTGGCGGTGCAGCTCTCCCGTGCCGAACAGGCGGGCCACCGCCTTGTGGGCATCGCGGTCCAGCTTCTGGTCGCGGATCACCAGCACCATCCGCTCGGCCAGCCGCTCGCGCAGTTGGGCTACCAATGCATCGTCAAGGTTGTTGAGATCGATCCCGGTGACTTCGCTGCCGATCACCGGGCCGAGCTGGGTTTCCGTCCAGGCCATTCGTCTTCTCCCGCCGGGCGGCGCCCTTGCGCCTGCCGATGAGGAGAGAATGACAAAGGCGGCGGTGCCATGCTAGCGAGTCCCGACCCGAAATGGGTCGCCATTGGAGAACGGGCCATGTTGGCAGTCAATTCGGAAGCGGCCGATGCCAAGCTGCGGCTGTCGGGCTTTCTGGTCGCCAACCAGTTTCTGGCGACATCAGCCGCGCTGCGGCGGGCCTTTGGGCTGGGGCATGAGGACGTGCTGATCGTGCTGACCGTGGCGCTCGGCAATGTCCAGCGGATGCTGCGCACCCCCGATGCCGAGGGGCTGGCGGTTTCAACCGCGCTGGTCGAGCAGGAGCGGATCATTCCCGTCTCGCGCCGGGCGGTGGCGCGGGCGACCGGCCTGCCGCGCGAAACGGTGCGGCGGCGGACCAATGCCCTGGTCGAGAGCGGCCACCTGCTGGAATGGGAGGGCGGCTTGCGCACCGCGCGGCGGCTGGTCTTGTCTCCGCCGATCCGCGGCGCAATCCACGAGATGCTGGAACTGACCGCCGGCACGGCCCGCGCCCTGCTGCGCGAAGGGGTGATTGCGGCGGGATAAGTGGCCGCTTCCCGCTTGCCCCGGGGCCATGCAGCGGCAATAACCGGTGCGAAACTGCAACTGATTGGAACGGAGCCCCATGGCCCATATCTCGTCCGCATCCGGAAAGTTCGATCCCGCCCGCCTTGCCCGGCTCGATGCCTTCATCAAGGAACGCTACCTCGATACGGGCCTGCTGCCCCATGCCCAGGTGCTGATCGCGCGGGATGGCGAGATCGCGCATTTCTCCTCGCAGGGGCCGGCCCGCGAAGGCGGCAAGGCGATCGACGAAGGATCGCTGTTCCGGATTGCCAGTATGACCAAGCCGATCACTTCGGTGGCCTTCATGATGCTGGTCGAGGAAGGCAAGGTCGCGCTCGATACGCCGGTCCACCACGTGCTGCCGGAATTCAAGAACCTGGGGGTCTACAACGGCGGCGGGGCCGGCGTGCCGTTCCTGACCAAGGCCTGCGAGCGGCCGATGCAGATGGTCGATCTGCTGCGCCACACCTCGGGCCTGACCTACAGCTTCCAGAACCGTTCCAACATGGACGCCGCCTATCGCGAGGGGAAGCTGGAGAACTGGCACGGCAATCTCGATCTCGATGAATTCGTCGCCGCGCTGGGGCGGATCCCGCTGGAATTCTCGCCGGGCACGGCGTGGAACTATTCGGTTTCCACCGATGTGCTGGGGGCCTGCGTGCAGCGCCTGTCGGGCCAGAGCCTCGACCAGTTCTTCGCCACCCGCATCTTCCAGCCGCTGAAGATGAACGACACGTTCTTTGCCGTGCCGGAAGGCAAGACCGACCGGTTGACCGACTGCTACACCTTCGTTCCCGGCAAGGGCCGGGTGATGTACGATCGCGCGGCGGAAAGCGCCTGGAGCCGGATGCCGCGCCAGCTGTCGGGCGGGGGCGGCCTCGTTTCCACCGCGCTCGATTATCACCGCTTCTGCCAGATGCTGCTTAACGGCGGCGAACTGGAAGGGGAACGGATCATCGGCCGCAAGACGCTGGAACTGATGACCATGAATCACCTGCCCGGCAACGGCGACCTGGCCAGCTGGTCGCAGTCGCTGTTCAGCGAGGCGACCAACGCCGGGGTCGGTTTCGGCCTGGGCTTTGCGGTCAATATCGATCCCGCCGCCAACCTGATCCAGGGCTCGGCGGGCGAATATTACTGGGGCGGCATGTTCTCCACCGCGTTCTTCGTCGATCCGGTGGAGAAGGTGCACATGGTGTTCATGACCCAGCTGTCGCCCAGCAGCACCTATCCGATCCGGCGCGAGCTCAAGACCCTGATCTATTCGGCACTGATCTGATGAGCGTGGACAGCCTGTATGAGACGATGGGCCTGGTCCGCATCGTCGAGATGAACCCCGATGGCCGCGCCGTGCTGGAGTATGAAGCGAAGGCCAGCCAGTGCCATTCCGGCGGGGTGGTGCAGGGCGGCTTCGTCACCGGCTGGATCGATGCGGCCATGGCCCATGCCGCGATTGCCATGGTCGGCGACGATGTGGTGCCGATGACGCTGGAACTGAAAGTCAGCTTCTTCGCCCCCGCGCGCCCCGGCACGGTCTTTGCGGAAGGCTGGGCGATCAAGCACGGCCGCCGCACCGCGTTCTACGAAGGCGCGCTGAAGGATGCCAATGGCACCCTGCTGGCCAAGGCGACCAGCACCATGACCATGATGGAGCGCGGCAAGGTGGAAGCCGCATCGAAAGCCGCGACGGGAGCCTGACATGTCCGCAATCGAGCCGTTCACTCTCGCCATCCCGCAGAGCCAGATCGACGATCTGAACGAGCGGCTGGATCGCACCCGCTGGCCCGAGAAAGAACCGGTGGACGACTGGTCGCAGGGCACGCCGCTCGCCGCCTTGCAGGAACTCGTCGCCTATTGGCGCAATGGCTATGACTGGCGGCGCTGCGAAGGGCGTCTGAATGCGCTGGGCCAGTTCAAGACCGTGATCGACGGGGTGGAAATCCATTTCCTCCACATCCGCTCGCAGCATCCCGGGGCCATGCCGCTGATCATGACCCATGGCTGGCCGGGCTCGGTGATCGAATTCATGGGCGTGATCGAAGGGCTGGTGAACCCGGCCGATCAGGCCCAGGCCTTCGATCTCGTCCTGCCTTCGCTGCCCGGCTTCGGCTTTTCCGGCAAGCCCGCGGTGACCGGCTGGGGCGTGGAAAAGATCGGCCGCGCCTGGGGCGAACTGATGGCCCGGCTGGGCTATTCGCGCTGGGTCGCCCAGGGCGGCGACTGGGGCAGTGCGGTCACCACCGCGATCGCCGTGCAGAAGGTGGCGGGCTGCGCCGGCATCCACCTCAACATGCCGATCGGCCGGCCGGAACCGGAAGACCTGGCCAATCCCACCCCGGCAGAGCTGAAAGCGCTGGGCGCGCTGAAGCATTATCAGGACTGGGATTCGGGCTATTCCACCCAGCAGCGCACCCGCCCGCAGACGGTCGGGTACGGGCTGGTCGACAGTCCGGTGGGCCTCGCCGGCTGGATTTTCGAGAAGATGTGGGCCTGGACCGACAATGCCGGATCGCCCTACGATGCGTTGAGCAAGGACCAGATCCTCGACAACATCATGCTTTACTGGCTCCCGGCCAATGGCGCGTCATCGGCGCGGCTGTACTGGGAAAGCTTCGGTTCCTTCGCCCCGCAGCCGATCGAGCTGCCGGTCGCGGTCAGCGCCTTCCCCAGGGAAATCCTGCCGACCCCGCGCAAGTGGGCCGAGCGGAATTATACCGACCTGATCCATTGGGGCGACATGGACAAGGGCGGGCATTTCGCCGCCTGGGAGCAGCCCGAGGCTTTCGTCTCCGAACTGCGGACGGCCTTCGGCAAGCTGCGCTAGGCTACTTCTCGAACGCCGCAGTGATCGTCAGGACGACTTCGTCGCCCACCAGCGGCACGTCGCCATCGAGGCCCCATTGCGACCGCGCGATCACGGTTGTGCCGTGGAAGCCGACGGTTTCCTTGCCGTTCAGCGGATTCTTGCCCGCCCCGGCAAAGCTGGCGGAAATGGACACCGGGCGGGTCCGGCCGTTGAGCGTCAGGTTCCCGTCGATCGTGGCGGTGCGGCCATCGCCCGCCGGGGTGACCTTGGTGGATACGAACAGCGCATCGGCCGGCTTCGCGCCGAAGTAGTCGGGCTTCCCGCCGCCTTTGGGATTGCGCAGCAGATGGCCGGTCAGCCCTTCGCTGGCGGTCGTCACCTTGCGCACCGGGATGCGGACCGAAACCTGCGCGGCCGAAAGGTTGGCCGGATCGAGCACCAGGGTGCCGGTGATCGAACCGAAAATCCCGAAATAGTCGTTGAAGCCGAGGTGGTTGACTTTCCAGCCGACCAGCGTGTGCAGCGGATCGGCCTTGTAGGTTCCGGCCGTGACCCGCGCCGGATCGGGCGAGCCCGGCACCGGCGGCGCGGCGGTAAGGGCGCTGGCTCCGGCCAGGGCAAGGGCAGTGGCGGCAATGGCGATACGCTGAATCATCAGGGGGCTCCTTCGCTGCCGAAGGAACCCCCCAATGTCGTTCCAGTCAAGCTGGCTGAAGGATCAGTTCTTTTCCTGATCGACCAGCTTGTTCTTGCCGATCCACGGCATCATCGCGCGCAGCTGGCTGCCGGTCTTTTCGATCTGGTGGGCCTCGGCGGCCTTGCGGGCGGCTTTCAGCTCCGGCTGACCGGCGCGATTGTCGAGCACGAAGTTCTTCACGAACCGGCCCGACTGGATGTCGGCCAGCACGCGCTTCATCTCGGCCTTGGTTTCGGCGGTGATGATCCGCGGACCGGTGGTGATGTCGCCGTATTCGGCGGTGTTGGAGATCGAGTAACGCATGTTGGCGATGCCGCCTTCATAGAGCAGGTCGACGATCAGCTTGGTTTCGTGCAGGCACTCGAAATAGGCCATTTCCGGGGCGTATCCGGCTTCGACCAGGGTTTCGAACCCGGCCTGGATCAGGTGGGTGATCCCGCCGCACAGCACGGCCTGCTCACCGAACAGATCGGTTTCGCACTCTTCCTTGAAGTTGGTTTCGATGATGCCGCTGCGGCCGCCGCCGACGCCGCTGGCATAGGCCAGGGCCACGTCATGGGCATTGCCGGTGGCGTCCTGGTGAACCGCGATCAGGCACGGCACGCCGCCGCCACGCTGGTATTCGCTGCGCACGGTGTGGCCCGGACCCTTCGGCGCGATCATGATCACGTCGATATCGGCCGGGGCTTCGATCAGGCCGAAGTGGATGTTGAGGCCGTGGGCGAAAGCGAGGGCCGAACCGGGGCGCATGTTGCCCTTGAGGTCGTTTTCCCAGATCGCGGCCTGATGCTCGTCAGGGGCCAGGATCATAACGATGTCGGCCCACTTGGCCGCTTCGGCATTGGCAAGGACCTTGAAACCGGCGGCTTCGGCCTTCTTGGCGCTGGCCGAACCCGGACGCAGCGCGATTGCCACTTCCTTGACCCCGCTGTCGCGCAGGTTCTGCGCGTGGGCGTGGCCCTGGCTGCCATAGCCAAGCACGGCGATCTTCTTGCCCGTGACCAGGTTCAGGTCGCAATCGGCGTCGTAGTAAACCTTCATTGTCGCTTCCGTTCCTAACTTGTCATTCCCGCGAAAGCGGGAACTCATGGACTGACCTTGCACCATGGATCCCCGCCTGCGCGGGGATGACACGGTGATTGAAAAACTGGTTCGCTAAGCCGCTTCGGCCCCGCGCATCATGCCGACCACGCCGGTGCGGCCCACTTCGACCAGACCCAACTCGCGCATCAGGCTGACGAAGCGGTCGATCTTGTCCGGCGTGCCGGTCAGCTCGAACACGAAACTGCTGGTGGTGGTATCGACCACCTTGGCGCGGAACACGTCGGCCAGCCGCAGCGCCTCGACCCGCGCGTCACCCGTGCCGGCCACCTTGACCAGCGCCAGTTCGCGTTCGACGTGCGGGCCGGCCTCGGTCAGGTCCACCACCTTGTGAACCGGGACCAGCCGGTCCAGCTGGGCGTGGATCTGGTCGATCACCGCCGGCGGTCCGTGGGTGACGATCGTGATCCGGCTGACCGCGTGGTTCTCGGTAATGTCGGCCACGGTCAGGCTGTCGATGTTGTAGCCGCGCGCGGTGAACAGCCCGGCAATCTTCGCCAGGATCCCCGCCTCGTTATCGACGGTGATGGTCAGAACGTGGCGTTCCGAGGCTTCGTGCTTGATCTTCATCATGGGTTACACCAGTGCCTTCGCCGCATCGTCCATCGTGCCGGCCACTTCATCGCCGTACAGGATCATGTCGGTGTGCGCCGCGCCCGAGGGGATCATCGGGAAGCAGTTGGCTTCCTTGGCGACCAGGCAATCGACGATCACCGGCCCCGGATGGTCGATCATCGCCTGGATTCCGGCGTCGAGGTCGGCCTCGCTTTCGATGCGGATGCCCTTCCAGCCATAAGCCTCGGCCAGCTTCACGAAATCGGGCAGGCTGTCTGAATAGCTTTCCGAATAGCGACTTTCATAGGTCAGTTCCTGCCACTGGCGGACCATGCCCATCCATTCGTTGTTGAGCACGAAGACCTTGACCGGCAGGCGGAACTGGGTGGCGGTGCCGAGTTCCTGGATGTTCATCTGGATCGAGGCATCGCCGGCAATGTCGATCACCAGGCTGTCGGGATTGCCCAGCTGCGCGCCGATCGCGGCGGGCAGGCCATAGCCCATGGTGCCAAGCCCGCCCGAGGTCAGCCACTTGTTCGGCCCGAAGAAGTGGAAGTACTGCGCCGCCCACATCTGGTGCTGGCCCACTTCGGTGGCGATGATCGGGTCCTTCGCCCGGGTCAGTTCGAACAGGCGCTCGATTGCCAGCTGCGGCATGATCGCGTGCTTGTTGACCGGATAGGCCAGGCTCTTGCGCGCGCGCCAGCCGTCGATCCGGGCCTTCCACTCGGTCAGGTCCTGCGCCTTGCGGCTGCCCCAGGCTTCGATCAGCTGTTCCAGCACCAGCGCGCAATCGCCCAGGATCGGCAGATCGACCGGCACGGTCTTGTTGATCGAGGCGCGGTCGATATCGATGTGGATCTTGGTCGAATGGGGCGAGAAGGCATCGAGCCGCCCGGTCACCCGGTCGTCAAACCGCGCGCCGATGGCAACGATCAGGTCGGCCCGGTTCATCGCCATGTTGGCTTCATAGGTGCCGTGCATGCCCAGCATGCCGAGCCAGTCCGGATGGTCGGCCGGAAACGCGCCCAGACCCATCAAGGTAGAAGTCAGCGGCGCGCCGGTCTTTTCCTGAAGCTCGCGCAGCAGCTCTGCCGCGCGTGGGCCGGAATTGATCACCCCGCCGCCGGTGTAGAAGATCGGCGCCTTGGCATTGGCCAGCAGTTCGATCGCCCGGGCGATGTCGCGGCTCGCCCCGGTGGTGGGCGGGTTATAGCGGATCGGGCGCTGCGGCGGGCCGGCGGTCCAGCTGGCCAGCGCGATCTGCACATCCTTCGGGATATCGATCACGACCGGGCCGGGTCGGCCGGTGGTGGCGATCTGGAATGCCTCGTCGACGATCGCGGCCAGTTCCGACGGGTCCTTCACCAGGTAATTGTGCTTGGTGCAGTGGCGGGTAATGCCGACGGTATCGGCTTCCTGGAACGCGTCCGATCCGATCAGCCCGGTCGGCACCTGGCCGGTGATGACCACCAGCGGAATCGAATCCATGAAGGCATCGGCAATCCCGGTGACGGCATTGGTCGCGCCGGGGCCGGAAGTGACCAGCACCACGCCGGGCTTGCCGGTGGAGCGGGCATAGCCTTCGGCGGCGTGGGCCGCGCCGGCTTCGTGCCGGACCAGGATGTGGCGGATCCGGGCATCGCCGAACAGGGCATCGTAAATCGGCAGCACCGCGCCGCCGGGATAGCCGAAGACGAATTCGACGCCCTGCGCGACCAGGCTTTCAACCAGGATGCTGGCGCCGCTGCGCTCCTCGCTCACTTGCAAATCCTTCCACTTCACTGGCGCCCGAAAACGGCCTTGTCCCCTTAAAGGACCGACCCGGCACAGGGGGCTGTGCCGGGTCTCCTCTCCAACTCGGGGGCAATGCGCAAGCGCATATCTTGGATGCTGCCCTAGTGCTTAGGAAATAACGCGTCAACCCCTAATCGCGCAATAATGATGCGAACAAAGCCTCTGTGTCGTAATCTAATGACTCGATCCGCTGCCATTCCGGCGGTGGCTGGTTGCGGAACCAGGTATATTGCCGCTTGGCATAGTTGCGGGTGGCCTGCGCGCCGCGGGTTTCAGCCTCTGCAGCGGTGATTTCCCCGGCCAACAGCGCGGCCAGTTCCGGCACGCCGATGGCGCGCATGACGGGGAGGGCCGGGTCGAGGTGGCGGGCCAGCAGCCGCTCGACTTCGGCAATCGCGCCCTGTTCCAGCATCAGCGCAAAGCGGCGGTCGCAGCGTTCATAGAGCCATTCGCGCGGCGGCAGGAGCACGCGGGCGTGGAGCTTTGCGCTATCGCCGATCCCGCCGGCGCGGTCAGCCTGCCAGTCGGCCAGCGGGCGGCCGGTGGAGCGCACCACTTCCAGCGCGCGGGCGACGCGGGTGGTGTCAGCGGCGGAGAGAGCCGCGGCCTTGGCCGGATCCTCGGCCTGCAAGGCGGCATAGGCTTGTGCCACCGGCATGGCCCGCACGGCCTCGCGCACCGCCGGGTCGATCGGCGGCACTGGCGCGATCCCGTCGAGCAGGGTGCGCAGGTACAGCCCCGTCCCGCCGACCAGCACCGGCACACCGCCGCTTGCGTGGACTTCGGCAATGACATCGCGGGCGCGGGCGGCCCAGTCGGCGGCGGAGCAGCTTTCGGCTCCGTCCCATTCCCCGAACAGGCGGTGCCGGATCCCCTGCATGTCCTCCGGTGAGGGCCGCGCCGACAGGACGGCCAGATCGGCATAGACCTGCGCGCTGTCGGCATTGATCACCACGGCCTCGCGCCCGCGCGCTTTCAGTGCCAGCGCCAGCCGCACGGCCAGATCGCTCTTGCCGCTGGCGGTCGGCCCTGCGATGAGCGCCAGCGGCGGCCGCTTTGCCGATTCAGAGGAATTCAACGTGCTCATTGCCCGCGTGATAGCAGAACCGGCGCTCTTGTCCGCCCATGTTGACGCGGCGGTCCACGCGCTGGAATCGCAAGGCGCGAAAGTGCTGGGGGCCGATCCGCTGCCGGGGCTGGACAGCGTGCTGCAGATCATGGCCGATCAGGGCGACGCGGTGGCCTTCCGCGGCGTGATCGACCGGCATTTCAGCCCGTCCGACCTGCTGATTGCCGATCATCTGCCGCAAGTGCCGGGGGTGTTCGTCTCGGACATGGATTCGACTATGATCGGGCAGGAATGCATCGACGAACTGGCCGACTTTGCCGGGATCAAGGACCAGATCGCCGAAATCACCGAACGCGCCATGCAGGGCGAGCTCGACTTTGCCGAGGCCCTGGCCGAGCGGGTCCGCCTGCTCGGCGGATTGGGCGAGGATGCGATCCAGCAATGCCTGGACGAGCGGATCCGCGACATGCCCGGCGCGGTCACGCTGGTCGCGACACTGAAGGCGCGCGGGTGCGAGACGGTGCTGGTCACCGGCGGCTTTCACCAGTTTGCCGATCCGGTGGCTGAACGGCTCGGGTTTGAACGGGTGGTCGGTAACCGGCTGGCGGTTGCGCACGGCAAGCTGACCGGCGGACTGGTCGGCGATATCGTCGACTCTGCGGTCAAGGAACGGGTGCTGCGCGGCGCGGTCGAAGCGCGGGGCGGGGCGACCAGCCTGGCCACCGGCGATGGCGCCAACGACATCCCGATGCTGGTCGCGGCCAGCTATGGCGTGGCCTATCACGCCAAGCCCAAGGCCCGCGCCGCCGCCAACGGATCGATCGACCGCGGCGACCTGACCGACGTGCTGCGGCTGCTGGGAATTGCCGAGAGCGAATGGGCCTAGGCCCTGCGCCGGGCCATCAGCCGGATGGCAAGCGCGGCAAGGCACAGGGCCACGCCATAAATCGCCTCTGGCAGTCTGGCCGGGTCGCTCAACCGCCCGGCATAGGCCAGGGTGAAGATCAGCCAGATATAATGAATACCCAGTGTGTGCAGCCGTTTCCAGTTGCGACCCAGTGCGCGCATCGCCGCGTCATTCGACGTCAGCGTCATGGCGGCGATCACCAGATAGGCCGTACCGCCGGGAATCAGCGAAGCGAGCGTTCGCTGCTCGCCACTTGCCTCCAGCGCCCGGATCAGCGCGTAGAGATGCACCGTGTGACATGCGGCAAAGCCCAGACCCCACCAGCGCCGCGACTGCGCAATGGCCCGCGTGGTGGGGCGCGGCCAAAGCCGAACAAGTGATGAGGCGAGGTAAGTGATCAGGAAGATTGGCAGACCGACCCGGGCTGTCCACCTTGCCGCGCGGCTCCATTGGTCGGCCGCGTCCGCTCCGGTCCACAAGCCCGCGAGAACCGCAGCCAAACCGGTCACAATGCCCAGCAGCAAAGGCCAGCGTCGTCCCATGCCGAATCCCCCCACCATAGCCTCGACCGCAGGATTAGCGCGGGCCGGCCCGCCATGCCAGCGCCTCGGGCGAGTGGTATTGACAGTTCTGTAAGTAATTCGCATCATCATCTTCGCCATGAACATGATGACCAAGCCCACCGAAGTGGATCTCGCCGCAGACGACCTGCCGCTGATGCTGCCGGGTCGCCCCGCTATGCGCTATGACTTTCCCAAGGCATGGCGGCATTTCAAGGAATTGGTGAAGGACAAGGAGAACACGGCTGAAGTGTTCCCGATCTTCGAGGCGCTGCCCTGGCGCGGGGCCTATGATGCCGCCAAGGCCTTCCTGTCGACCGAGCGGGGGCAGGCGATTCGCAAGAGCGAGCCGTCGCTGGTCAAGATCCTCGACGATCATGAAACGCTGCGCCTGACGCCCAAGGGCAGCCTGGCCCATGCCTATTGCGACTTCATGGAACGCGAAGGGTTGTCGGCCCAGGGACTGGTCGACGATCTCAACAAGTATCGCCGCGCGGATCAGTTCTTCGACGATCAGGTGACCTGGTACTTCAACCGGTTGCGCGACACGCATGATCTGATGCACGTGATTTCCGGCTTCGGCCGCGATGCGCTGGGGGAACAGTGCGTGCTGGCCTTTACCTATGGTCAGCAGCCGGCCCTGGCCCACCTGTTCCTGGGCTATGCCGGGGCGCTGGAAATCAGCAAGGGCCGCACGGTCAAGGTGCCGGTGTTCCGCGCGGTGCGTGAGGCCCAGAAGATGGGCGGCACTTGCCCGCGGCTGGTCGAACAGTCGATCCGCGAACTGCTGGCCCGGCCGCTGGATGAAGTCCGCGCGCAGCTCGGTATCCGCGAGCCGCACTATTACAAGCAGTGCCACAGCCTGTGGCGGGCGAACGGGATCGATCCCTACGACCTGCTCGGGCACAAGCAGCAGGCGCTCAAGGCGGCCTGACCTGCGCCCCGGACCGGTTCCGGGGCCGGGCTTACCCTTCCATCCAGTCGCGGAAGAAGCTGTCGTTCGCCTCGCGCAGTGCGGCCAGCGTGACCGGCTGGCCGTTCACCACCACCGCATCGCCGCCGGTCGTTCCGATCTTCTCGAACGGCACCTTCTCGCGGTCGAGCGGCCGGTCGGCCTTGTAAGTGACGAGGTAGCGCGACTGGCTTTCGTTGAAGGCAAAGGCGGTGTCCATCGCATCGAGCGTGATGCCGATGTTCCCGGCCAGCGCCATTTCCGCCGCTGCGACCAGCAGGCCGCCATCGCTGATATCGTGAACCGCCGTGACCATGCCGTCGGCGATCAGCTGGCGGACGACTTCGGCATAGAACCGCTCGTCCTTCAGATCGACCTTGGGCGGATCGCCGTCTTCGCGCCCGTGGATCTCGCGCAGCCACAGCGATTGGCCGAGTTCGGGATAGCACGGCCCGATCACGGCCAGGCATTCGCCTTCGGCCTTGATCGCGATGGTCGCCATCTGCGCATAGTCCTGCATCAGGCCGACCCCGCCGATCGCCGGGGTGGGCAGAATGGCGGAGCCGCCCCCGGTTGCCTTGCTTTCGTTGTAGAGGCTGACGTTGCCGGACACGATCGGATAGTCGAGCGCGCGGCAGGCATCGCCCATGCCGCGCAGGGCTTCGACGATCTGGGCCATGATCTCGGGGCGCTGCGGATTGGCGAAGTTGAGGCAATTGGTGATTGCCAAAGGCTTGGCGCCAACAGCTGAGATATTGCGATAGGTTTCCGCCACCGCCTGCTTGCCGCCTTCATAGGGGTCGGCATAGCAATAGCGCGGGGTGCAATCGGTGCTGATCGCAAGCGCCTTGCGGGTGCCGTGCAGGCGCACCACCGCCGCATCGCCGCCGCTCTTCTGCAAGGTGTCCGCGCCGACCTGGCTGTCATACTGTTCCCAGATCCAGCGCCGGCTGGCGAGATCGGGGCAGGCCATGAGCTTGAGCAGATCCGCGCCAAGGTCTTTGCTTTGCGGCACTTCGCCCAGCGGCTTGACCTTGGCCCAGGCCTTGTAGTCGGCCAGGCTCAGCGCCGGACGGTCATAGAGCGGCGCGTCTTCGGCCAGCGGGCCCAGCGGAATGTCGCAGACCGTCTCGCCCTGCCAGGTCAGGACCATGTGGCCGGTGTCGGTCACTTCGCCGATCACGGCAAAGTCCAGTTCCCACTTCCTGAAGATCGCCTCGGCCATGGCTTCCTTGCCGGGCTTCAGCACCATGAGCATCCGCTCCTGGCTCTCGCTCAGCATCATTTCATAGGGCGTCATGCCCTCTTCGCGGCATGGCACCTTGTCCATGTCGAGCACGATCCCGGCCTTGCCATTGGTCGCCATTTCTACCGAGCTGGACGTCAGCCCGGCCGCGCCCATGTCCTGGATCGCGACGATCGCGTCAGTCGCCATCAGTTCCAGGCAGGCCTCAATCAGCAACTTTTCGGTGAAGGGATCGCCAACCTGCACCGTCGGGCGCTTTTCTTCCGAATCCTCGCCGAAATCGGCGCTGGCCATGGTCGCGCCGTGGATGCCGTCGCGCCCGGTCTTGGAACCGACATAGACGATCGGATTGCCGATCCCGGTGGCGGCGGAATAGAAGATCTTGTCGGCATCGGCCACGCCAACGGTCATCGCGTTGACCAGGATGTTGCCGTCATAGGCCGGGTGGAAGTTGGTTTCCCCGCCCACGGTCGGCACGCCAACACAGTTGCCATAGCCGCCGATGCCCGCGACGACGCCCTTGACGAGGCTCTTCATCTTGGGATGGTCCGGCCGGCCAAAGCGCAGCGCGTTCATGTTCGCAACGGGACGGGCACCCATGGTGAACACGTCGCGCAGGATCCCGCCAACCCCGGTTGCTGCGCCCTGATAGGGTTCGATGTAGCTCGGGTGGTTGTGGCTCTCCATCTTGAAGATGGCGGCCTGCCCGTCACCGATGTCGATCACGCCGGCGTTCTCGCCCGGGCCGCAGATCACCCAGGGGGCCTCGGTCGGCAGCTTCTTCAGATGGATGCGGCTCGACTTGTAGGAGCAATGCTCCGACCACATGACCGAGAAGATGCCGAGCTCGACCATGTTCGGCTCGCGCCCCAGGGCGTGCAGCACGCGCTGGTATTCGTCCTCGGACAGCCCGTGCTGGGCGACGATTTCGGGAGTGATTTCGGCCATGGGCGGCCCTTAGCGGGGCTGGCGGATTACTGCTAGTCCGTTCAGGCCGGATTGGCCGCGCTTTTCCCCATCCACCACGCCGCCAGCGTGGCAAGGCCAAAGGCGAAGAAGGCCAGCAGGCTGGTGCCGAGCGTCACCTCGGCTTCAACCGGGCCGAACCAGTTGATTGCCTGGAGCAGCAGCAGCACCCCGGCCAGCGTCCAGACCCGCAGCGGGGCGGGCTTGCGGGCGCGGACATAGAGCCACAGCGCGCCGAAGGTTAGGCCCAGTTCCAGCGGCATTTCGATCATCGGATGGTTCCACAACCCGAAACCCAGCTTGGGCGGGCTTCCGGCCAGGGTCAGGTCCGGCACATGGACCAGCAGATCAAGGAACCAGTGCGATAGCACGACAACGCCTGCCAGCAGAGCTGCGGTGCGGTCTTTGCTGAAGGCCCAGACCAGCGCGGCAAAGGCGGCGGCGAACACGCCGGAACCCAGCAGGCTGTGCGTGTAGGGCAGGTGATAGAGGTCCATCGGGTTCATCGCGCTGATCCCGGGGGAAAAGCGCATCCGCTCAACCCCGGTGATCAGCAGGCCGAAGAAGGCCCAGTCCACCAGCTGCGCGGCCACGAACAGCACGCCCACGCTGGGGGCGGGGCGCTTTGCCGCCACCGCCAGCGCCGGTGCCCAGTGGCCGATAAACACTTTTCCGTCAGCCCTGCAGCTTGAGCATGACCGTCACCGCGATTCCGGCGGCCAGACCGCTGGAAACGGTGCCCCAGGCGATGTCGATCAGGGTCATCTGCAGCGGCCAGACCTTCAGCGTTGCCATGTTGGTGAGGTTGTAGGTGGCATAGGCGGTCAGCCCCAGCGCCGCGCCCGAGGCAACGGCGGCCGGCACGCCCAGCATGGTGCCGGGCAGCACCGCGAACACGGTCAGCGCGGCGAAGTAGATGATGTAGAAGGCAACGGCAGGGCCAGCCCGGAAATTGGTGGCCAAGAGATCGCCCAGCGCCGGACGATAGAGCATCGGCACGGCAAAACGCAGCCAGATCATGTCGAGAATCAGAAAAGCCGCACCCACGATCGGGTAGGCCAGGTACCACTTGTCCATCGAGAATTCTCCCCGGGAGGCTTGGCGCCTCCGCACCATCGCAACTTGACCGCTGCGGCGCGCGCGGTCAATGGTCCGTGCCATGAGCGTCACCGATCCCGATATCGCCGCCCTGTCATTCGAAGAGGCGCTGCGCGCGCTGGAGGACATCGTCCGCAAGCTGGAAAGCGGCGAAGTTCCGCTGGATGCGACGATGGACCTCTATGAGCGCGGTGAGAAGCTGCGGAGCCATTGCCAGGCCCGGCTGGATGCGGCGCAGCTGCGGATCGAGCAGATTGTCGCCGGGGCCGATGGTCAGGCGGCGGGCACCAAACCCTTCGACGCCGGCTGAGCGCCGTGGCCGTGACTGCCGTTCCCGATCCGCTGCTGAAAGACGCGCTGGCCGCGATTGCCCGCGATGTCGATACGATGTTCGATGCGCTGCTGCCCGGCGAAGGCCAGCTGGGCGAGGCGATGCGTTATGCCGCGATCGGCGGGGGCAAGCGGCTGCGGCCACTGCTGCTGACGGCAACGGCGGCGCTGCACGGCGCGGACCGCAGCCAGGCACTGCGCGCGGCGATCGCGATTGAGTCGATCCACGCCTATTCGCTGGCGCATGACGATCTGCCCTGCATGGACGACGATGCCATGCGCCACGGCAAGCCCAGCCTGCACAAGGCCTTTGGCGAGGCGGTGGCGGTGCTGGCCGGGGATGCGCTGCAAAGCTTCGCGTTCGAAGTGCTGACCGATCCCGCCACCAGCGGCGATCCGTTCGTCCGCTCGGAACTGGTCCGGGTGCTGGCCATGGCCTCCGGCGCGGCGGGCATGGTCGGCGGGCAGATGCTGGACATCGCCGGGGAAGGGCAGGCGCTGGGCTTGCCGGAAATAACCCGGATGCAGCAGCTCAAAACCGGCGCGCTGCTCTCTGCCGCGGTCGAAATGGGCGCGGTGCTGGGCAAGCTGCCGCCGGAAGGGCGCACGCACCTGAAAGGCTATGCCCGCGATATCGGCCTGGCCTTCCAGATTGCCGACGATCTGCTCGATCACACCGGCGACGAGGCCAAGGCCGGCAAGGCGCTGCGCAAGGATGCCGAGGCTGGCAAGCAGACCTTCGTGGCCGTGCTGGGCGAGGATCGCGCCCGCGAGCAGGCCCGGATGCTCGTCGATCAGGCGATTGCGCATCTGGGTTCTTACGGGCAAGAGGCGGATCTGCTGCGCGCGCTGGCGCGCTATATCGTGGAAAGGGACCACTGAATGGCGAAGCGCATCGGGGTTTACCCCGGCACGTTCGATCCGATCACCCTCGGGCACATGGATATCATCGAGCGCGGGGCCAAGCTGGTTGACGAGCTGATCATCGGCGTGACCACCAACATCGCCAAGTCGCCGATGTTCAACGACGATGAGCGGATCGCCATGGTTGAGCGCGAAGTGGCCGGGATCGGCAGCGCCAAGATCCGGGTGGTCGGGTTCAATTCGCTGCTGATGGACTTTGCCGACGCGATGGGTGCCCAGGTGGTGATCCGCGGCATCCGCGGGGTGACCGATTTCGAATACGAATATCAGCTCACCGGCATGAACCGGCAACTGAACCACGAGGTTGAGACCGTGTTCCTGATGGCCGACGTGTCGTTGCAGCCGATCGCCTCGCGGCTGGTCAAGGAAATCGCGGTCTATGGCGGCGACATTTCCAAGTTCGTCAGCCCGGCGGTGCGCGACGACGTGGTGGGGCGGATCGCCAAGCGCTGATTGCCGGGGAACAGGCGAGGTTCGTTCATTGCCATGACAGCGTCGCGGCGCTATCCCGCCAGCCGAACAGCCTTTCTTTGCGAGTTACCGAACCGATGAACCGCCGCACTTTCACCGCTTTTGCTCTCGGCCTGTCGCTGGCTGCCATGCCGGCCGTGGCCAAGGAAAAGGTCGCAGAGGCCCCGGCGCCCGCGCCGATGAGCGCGGTGGTGAACCCCGATCCCAGCGTCGATCCGGACAATATCCTGGTGCTTGACCTGTCGAACGGCGGGCGGGTGATGATCCGGCTGATGCCGTCCTGGGCCCCGGGCCATGTCGAGCGGATCAAGACCCTGACCAAGCAGGGCTTTTACAACGGGGTGATCTTTCACCGCGTGATCGACGGTTTCATGGCCCAGACCGGGGATCCGACCGGGACCGGCACGGGCGGCTCGCCGCTGCCGGACCTCAAGGCCGAATTCAACTATATGCCGCATGTGCGCGGCACGGTTTCGATGGCCCGCACCGATCAGCCGGATACGGCCAACAGCCAGTTCTTCATCGTGTTCTATCCGCGCTTCGCGCTCGATCACCGTTATACCAATTTCGGCCGGGTGATTGCGGGCATGGACGTGGTCGACGCGATCCAGCGCGGCGAGCCGCCGGCCAATCCGACCAAGATCGTCCAGGCCTCGATGCTGTCGGAAAACAAGCCGCGCCCGGCCGCTCCGGCTCCGGCCGCGCCGACCAGCATTACCGCCGACATGCTGAGCAATTCGAAGTCGAACTGAACGGCCAAACTGGCTAGGGGCAGCGCATGCGCGTTGACCTGTTCGATTTCGACCTCCCGCAAGACCTGATCGCCCTGCGTCCGGCGCGCCCGCGCGATTCGGCGCGGATGCTGGTGGTGCGCGGGGCAGATGCGCCCTTTGCCGACCGGACCATGCGTGAGCTGCCCGGACAGCTGCGTGCCGGGGACGTGCTGGTGTTCAACGATACCCGCGTCATTCCGGCCCAGCTTGAAGGCTATCGCGGGCAGGCGCGGATCGGCGCGACGCTGCACAAGCGGATCGACCTGCGCCGCTGGCAGGCCTTCGTTCGCAATGCCAAGCGGTTGAGCCCTGGCGACCGGATCGAATTCGCTGCCGGGGTGACCGCGCTGGCCGAAGCGCGCCACGCCGATGGCAGCTGGACACTGTTGTTTGAAGGCGAGGAGCCGGTGGAAGTGCTGCTTGAGCGGGCCGGAAAGGTGCCGCTGCCGCCCTATATCGCGGGCAAGCGCGCGATCGACGATCAGGACCGCTCGGATTACCAGACCATGTTCGCGGCCAAGGATGGCGCGGTCGCCGCGCCGACCGCCTCGCTCCATTTCACGCCGCGGCTGATGGAAGAACTGGCCGCCGCCGGGATCGGGCACGAAACGCTGACGCTCCATGTCGGCGCGGGCACGTTCCTGCCGGTCAAGGCAGACGATACCGACGACCACAGGATGCACGCCGAATGGGGCTCGATCGCGCCGGACGTGGCCGCACGGCTCAACGCGGCGCGGGCTGCCGGGGGGCGGATCATCGCAGTCGGCACTACCTCGCTGCGCCTGTTGGAAAGCGCTGCGGATGACGCGCGCATCATTCACCCGTTCGAGGGCGACACGGCGATATTCATCACCCCCGGCTACCGCTTCAAGGGCATCGACGGCCTGATCACCAACTTCCACCTGCCGAAATCGACGCTGATGATGCTCGTTTCGGCGCTGATGGGGCTGGAGCGGATGCAGGCCGCCTATGCCCACGCAATTGCGGAACGCTACCGGTTCTACAGCTACGGCGACGGATCGCTGCTGCTGCCCGGCGGTTAGACCGGAAACAGCGTTTTCGGGTCGATCACCTGATCGATCAACGCCTCGTCCGCCGGGAGCTGCCCGTCGAGCATCAGCATGGCCAGACCGTGGACCACGGCCCAGGCCTGGATCATCAGGCGGCGGGTGGCTTCCTCGTCGCTGCCGGTGGCCTTCATCGCCTTGTCGCGCAACAGGCTGGCGGCCAGGTTGTCGCCGAAGATCGACTGGCCGACATCGCGGCATTCGCCAAAGATCAGGCGGAATAGCGCCGGGTTGGCGAGGGCAAAGCGGACATAGGCCCGGCCGGTTGCGCCAAAGGCAGCGGCATTGTTGCCCGCCGCGGCTGCCGCTGCTTGCTGATAGCGGCCAAGCTGTTCGATCCCCTCGCAGGCGAGCGCCTGCATCAGCGCCTGCTTGTCCGGGAAGTGGCGATAGACTGCCGTTGCCGAAACCCCCACCTCGCGCGCCAGCTGGCGCAGCGACAGGTCGGCAATCGCCGTTGTTTCCAGCGCCTTCAATCCTGCCGCAACCAGCGCCGCGCGCAGGTCGCCATGGTGATAGGAACGGACCGGTTGCTGCAATGTTGACACTGTTACCATAACCTCTATGTTTACGCCATAAACATTGATGGGAGATTCGCAAGTGGCCAGCGCAGTCGAAACAGCGATCCGCGGCGTGGTGACCAAGGGCATCATGGCCGTCGCCAAGCTCAACCGCAGCCGGATGGACGAAGACCGCGATCACCCGTTCCTGACCGGCATCCACAAACCGCTGCCGGAAGAACGGACGCTGGAAAACCTTGCTGTCACCGGCACGATCCCGGCCGAGCTGGACGGACGCTATGTCCGCATCGGCCCGAACCCGTTCCGGCCCGATCCGCGCGGGCACCACTGGTTCATCGGTGACGGCATGGTCCACGGAGTGCGGATCAAGGACGGCAAGGCGCTGTGGTATCGCAACCGCTATATCCGCTCGCTCGATCTGGAATCGAAGGGCGGTCCCAAGGCGGCCCCCGGTCCGCGGCGCGGGCGGCGCGATCTGGTCAACACCAACGTGATCCAGCACAACGGCAAGATCCTGGCAATTGTCGAGGCCGGATCCTTCCCGGCCGAACTGGACGGCAATCTGGAAACGGTCGCCTATACCGATTTCGGCGGCACGCTCTCCGCTCCGTTCAGCGCCCACCCGCACGAAGACCCGCTGACCGGCGAACTCCACGCGGTGGTCTATGACGGGATGAGCCAGGACACGGTATGGCACGTCGTCGTCTCGCCCGAAGGCAGGGTGGTCCGGCAAGAGCCGATCCCGGTGCAGGATGGCCCCTCGATCCACGAATGCGCGATCACGAAGAACTATGTGCTGGTGTTCGATCTGCCGGTGACCTTTTCCATGAAGGCGCTGATCGGCGGTCAGCAGTTCCCCTATTCGTGGAACCCTGCGCATCAGGCCCGCGTCGGCCTGTTGCCGCGCACCGGCAGTGCGGACCAGATCGTCTGGTGCGAGCTCGATCCCTGCTATGTCTTCCACGTCGCCAATGCCTTTGAACGCGAGGACGGAGTCGTGGTCTGCGACAGCTCGGTCCACGAGACGATGTTTGCCGGAGGGCCGGATGGCCCCAACGGCAAGGCGCTGGGGATGGAACGCTGGCTGATCGATCCCAAGGCGGGCAAGGTGGAACGCATCACGCTGGATGCCGCCCCGCAGGAATTCCACCGCCCGGACGAACGCTTTTTCGGCCAGCCTTATCGCTATGCCTGGTCGCTCGGCCTGCCGGGCGGGGACAGTGCGCTCCTGGGCGATGCGCCGATCTACCGCTATGATCTGGAAACCGGCGAACGGCAGGCCCATGATTTCGGGCCGGGCAAGGTGCCGGGCGAATTCGTCTTCGTGCCGCGCAGCGCCGATGCGCCGGAAGGCGAGGGTTGGGTGATGGGCTATGTCATCGACAGCCGCAACGAGACGACCGATCTGGTGATCCTCGATGCGACGGACCT
Source organism: Sphingomonadales bacterium (assembly GCA_017302615.1). Lineage (GTDB taxonomy): Bacteria > Pseudomonadota > Alphaproteobacteria > Sphingomonadales > Sphingomonadaceae > Novosphingobium. The sequence goes on along the minus strand of JAFLDB010000001.1, from coordinate 401,068 downwards.
GACCAAGCCGCCGCTTGCCAGCATTCACATTCCGCACCGGATCCCGCCCGGCTTCCACGGCAACTGGCTGCCCGACGCGGGTTGACATCTTCCGCAACACCGCCTCCCCTTGCCTGCAAGGCAGGGTCGCAAGGGGAGGCGCGTGATGGCTGATCAGGTCCGCAAGCAGGCGATCGAAGCGCGACTGGAGCGCTTTGTCGATGCGCATGGCGATCCGACGGCTGCCGTAATGGCGGAATTTTATCGGCGCTTTCCCGATGCGCAGGCCAGTTTCGCCCATCATTCGCCGCACAATCCGGTCCAGCTGGAAGAGGAGATGGTCGGCAACACCGTCTACTACCTGCTGTGCTGGTTCGAAAACCCGGTCGAGGCGCGGATCTATTTCGACACGTCGGTTCCGCACCACCGGGTTGCCCTTGCGGTTCCGCCCGACTGGTTCAGGGGGCTGATCGAGACCGTGATCGATGTGATCGAGACGGGAGCCCCGGCTGCCGATCTCGCCGAGCAGGGCGCCTGGAACGACATGCGCGAAGGACTGGTGGGGCTGGTCGAACGCAACCGTTTCGAATAGGGCGCGGGCGATGACCGCGCCGCGTTTTGCATTCTCCGTCTCCGCCACCGATGGCAAGGCCCGCACCGGGGTGATCCGGATGCGCCGGGGGGAAATCCGCACGCCCGCTTTCATGCCGGTCGGCACGGCGGCGACCGTCAAGGCGATGAAGCCGGAGAGCGTGCGGGCCACCGGGGCGGACATCCTGCTGGGCAACACCTATCACCTGATGCTGCGCCCGGGGGCGGAGCGGGTGGCGCGACTGGGCGGGCTACACAAGTTCATGAACTGGGACCGCCCGATCCTGACCGACAGCGGCGGCTACCAGGTGATGAGCCTGTCGGACCTGCGCAAGATTACCGAGGAAGGGGTGACTTTCAAAAGCCACCTCGATGGCAGTCGGCACCTGCTTACCCCGGAACGCTCGATGGAAATCCAGCGGCTGCTGGGCAGCGACATCGTCATGGCCTTTGACGAATGCCCCCGCGCAGACGCGCCGCTGGACGTGATCGCGGCATCAATGCGGATGTCGATGCGCTGGGCCGCGCGCAGCCGCGCCGGGTTCGACGGCGGCGAGGAACACGCCGAACGTTCCGCCCTGTTCGGGATCCAGCAGGGTGCGCTTAACGAGGATCTGCGCCGGGAAAGCGCCGAGGCGCTGCAAGAGATCGGTTTCGATGGCTATGCCATTGGCGGGCTGGCGGTGGGCGAGGGGCAGGAGGCGATGTTCGCCACGCTCGATTTCGCGCCCGACATGCTGCCGGCAGACCGTCCGCGCTACCTGATGGGGGTGGGCAAGCCCGACGATCTGGTCGGTGCGGTGGAGCGCGGGGTCGACATGTTCGATTGCGTCCTGCCCAGCCGGTCGGGCCGCAACGGGCAGGGGTTTACCTGGAACGGCCCGGTCAACCTGCGCAATGCCCGCCATGCCGAGGATCCCGCGCCGCTCGACGAGCGCTGCCCCGGCGATTGCTGCACCAAGTACAGCCGCGCCTATCTCCACCACCTGCACAAGAGCGGCGAGATACTCGGGGCCATGCTGCTGACCGAGCACAACCTGACGTTCTATCAGCAGCTGATGGCGGCGATGCGTGCGGCTATTGCCGAGGGCCGCTTTGCCGCCTTCGCCGCGGATTTCCGGCGCGATTACCTCTGAATCGACGCTTCGATTGGCCTTGACCCGCAACCCTGCTAGGGGCGCGGCGCAATGTTTACGATCAACTCAGTCACCGTGCGGCTTGGCGGACGGACCATCCTCGATGGCGCTTCGGCCTCAATCCCGCCCGGCGGCCGGGTCGGCCTGATCGGGCGCAATGGTGCCGGTAAATCGACGCTGATGAAAGTGCTGGTCGGCCAGCTCGATCCCGATGACGGATCGGTCGACATGCCCAAGCGTACCCGTCTGGGCTATATCGCCCAGGAAGCGCCGAGTGGTGAGACCACGCCGTTCGAAGCGGTCCTGGCCGCCGATACGGAACGCGCGGCCTTGCTGGAAGAAGCCGAGCACTGCGTCGACCCCGACCGGCTGGGCGATCTGCATGAGCGGCTGCTGGCGATCGATGCCTATTCCGCTCCTTCGCGTGCCGCGATCATCCTGACCGGGCTGGGTTTCGACGAGGCCATGCAGGCCCGGCCGCTCGACAGCTTTTCCGGCGGGTGGAAGATGCGAGTAGCCCTGGCGGCACTGCTGTTTTCCGCGCCTGACGTGCTGCTGCTGGACGAGCCGTCGAACCACCTCGATCTGGAATCGACGCTCTGGCTGGAGAACTTCCTCAAGAGCTATCCCGGCACCCTGCTGGCCATCAGCCACGAGCGCGACCTGCTCAACAACGTGGTCGATTCGATCCTGCATCTGCAGGGCGGCAAGCTGGCGCTTTACGCCGGCAACTACGATGCTTTCGAAGCCCAGCGGGCCGAGCGGGCCGCGCAGCTGGCCGCCGCCAAGGCAGCGCAGGATGCCCAGCGGGCGCGGTTGCAGGATTATGTCGCGCGCAATTCGGCCCGGGCCTCCACTGCCAAGCAGGCCCAGTCACGCGCCAAGATGCTGGCCAAGATGCAGCCGATTGCCGCGCTGATGGAAGATCCCAGCCTCAGTTTCGAATTCCCCAACCCGAAAGAGATGCGCCCCCCGCTGATCACGCTGGACCTTGCTGCGGTCGGTTATGACGACAAGCCGATCCTCAAGCGGCTCAATCTGCGGATCGATCCGGACGACCGGATCGCGCTGCTGGGCCGGAACGGCAACGGCAAGACGACCCTGGCGCGGCTCCTGGTGGCGCAACTGGCTCCGCTTGAAGGCGCCATGCGGGCCTCGGGCCAGATGACGGTCGGCTATTTCACCCAGTACCAGGTGGAAGAGCTGGCCGGCGGCGATACCCCGCTGGAGCACATGACGCGGGCCATGCCCGGCGCTGCGCCGGGTGCCGTCCGGGCCCAGCTGGGCCGCTTCGGCTTTTCCGGGCCGCGCGCGACCACCAAGGTCGGGTCGCTGTCGGGCGGGGAGCGGGCGCGGCTGGCGCTGGCGCTGATCACCCGCGATGCACCCAACCTGCTGATCCTGGACGAGCCGACCAACCACCTGGACGTCGATGCGCGCGAGGCGCTGGTCCAGGCGCTCAACGACTTCACTGGCGCGGTGATCCTGATCAGCCACGATCGCCACATGGTTGAGTTGACGGCCGACCGGCTGGTGCTGGTCGATAACGGCACGGCCAGCGATTATGCCGGAAGCATGGAGGATTACATCGACTTCGTGCTGGGGCGGAATCAGCCCAAGGCCGATGGCGGGGCGAAGCCGGAGAAGAAGGACCGCAAGGCCGCCGCCGAAGCGCGCGAGCAGGCGCGGCTGGCACGCAAAGCGGTGGCCGAGGCAGAGGCGGCGATGGCCCGCCAGCAGCAGCAGCTATCCGCGATCGACCAGGCGATGTTCGCGCCGGACAGCGCCGCGCCGGACCTGCGCCACCTGACCATGGGCGACCTTTCCCGCCGCCGGGGCGAAGTGGTCAAGGCGCTGGAAGCGGCCGAACAGGCATGGCTTGAAGCAGCCGAGCGGCTGGAGGAGCTTGCCGTCTAGAACCCGACGAAGCGGGCGGCCTCCGCCAGGCTCTTGCGCTCGGAAACCACCGCGTTGGCCGGGAAAGTCTCGTCCGGCCAGCCCATGGCAACGGCCTTCATGATCACCTGATCGTCCGGGATGCCGGCGTGTTCGCGCACCACCGGGCTCTGCATGATGCCCTGGCTGTTGATCACGCAGCCAAGCCCGCGCGACCATGCGGCGTTCACCAGAGCCGTCGTCACCGCGCCGCAATCGAAAGCGGTGTCGTCGCTGTCGGCCAGTTCCTTGTCATAAGTGACGATGACGCAGACCGGCGCATCGAACTGGCGGAAGCCGCGCAGCACCCAGTCTAGCCGGGCTTCCTTGTCATCGCGCGCGATGCCCTGTGCTGCGAACAACTGCTTGGCGACACCGATCTGGCGTTCGCGGTGGACACCTTCGAAGGCGTGGCCGGTGCGGAATTCCCGGCTGTGCGGAACGCCGGCCAGGTTGCGCTCGGTGTTGCCGGCCCGGATCCGGTCGAGCGGTTCGCCGGTGATGACGTGGAAATGCCAGGGCTGGGTGTTCATCGAACTGGGCGAGCGCATCGCCAGGGTCAGCACTTCCTCGATCAGTTCGCGGGGGACGGGCTTCGGCAGATAGCCCCGGATCGAACGGCGGCCGAGGACGACTTCATCGTAGGTCATGCATTCCCCCAGAACGGTCTTGGTTTGGGAGACAGTTTAACCGATCGATTAAATCGCGCAAACGAAAAGGGCGGCCCGCGAGGACCGCCCTTTCATGTTCCGTTGGACCGGACTTAGCGCGAGTAGAACTCGACCACCAGGTTCGGTTCCATCTTCACCGGATAGGGCACTTCGTCCAGCGTGGGGACGCGCACGAAGGTCACCTTGTCGCCGCCGTCGGGGGCGACATAGTCCGGCACTTCACGCTCGGGCAGGGTCTGCGCTTCGGCGACGAGGGCCATTTCCTTGGCCTTCTTGCCCAGGCTGATCACGTCGCCCGGACGGACGCGGCGGCTGGCGATGTTGCACTTCACGCCGTTCACATAGATGTGGCCGTGCGAAACGATCTGACGGGCCGAGAAGATGGTCGGCGCGAACTTGGCGCGATAGACCACCATGTCGAGGCGCTGTTCCAGAAGGCCGATCAGGTTCTGACCGGTGTCGCCCTTCATGCGGGCGGCTTCCTGGTAGGTGCGCTTGAACTGCTTTTCGGTGACGTCGCCGTAGTAGCCCTTGAGCTTCTGCTTGGCGCGCAGCTGGATCCCGAAGTCGGACAGCTTGCCCTTGCGGCGCTGGCCATGCTGGCCCGGGCCATAGGAGCGGCGGTTGACCGAGCTCTTCGGACGACCCCAGATGTTTTCGCCCATGCGGCGATCGATTTTGTACTTCGACGAATTGCGCTTCGACATGGCGCGTCTTGTCCTTCAATTTGCATGGCGGAACACTGTGTCCCGTTTCTGGTCCGGAACCGCACCACCGCGCTGCTGCACGGTGCGAGCAGGGCTTCACCGGAGTGCCCGCTCAATTGCGAAGGCGCGCCCTTAGCGGGACGCACCGGAAAGATCAAGCCGGGAAAGGCGGGCGCGAAGGCGCTCAGTCCTGGCGGTTGCCCTGCGAGCGGGTCGGGGTGCCGCCGGACATGTCGATGTCGGCCTCGCCGCGGTCGATCATCTTCCATTCTTGCGCCGTGCGGCAGATCCGCTTGCCCGGGCGGTTGCTGCCGGTGGCCGATGGTTCGGAGCGGCAGATCTTGCGCGGCGGCTTGGCCGGCTGCTCGGCCGGAGCAGCCGCTTCCTCGGCGGCGGCCACAGTCGGCATGGCGAGGCTCGGCAGGGTAAGGGATAGGGCACTGGCAATCAGGATCAGGCGCATGAAATACCTCGATTAAGAACCGCGCGGCGTTATCAGCAAGCCGGGCCTAGGGCAAATCGCGCGGCCCCTTGCGCAGCGCCGACAGGACCCCGCGCATGGTCCGCACCTCAAAGTGGTTCCAGCCCGGCTTGGTCAGCATGTTGCGCAAGGTTCGCCGGGTGGCGGCGGCACGGCTTTCCGGCCGGAAATAGCCGGCGGGCTGAAGCAGTTCCTCCAGCTGGGCAATCATGCCCTCCAGCTCTTCCTGCGGGGCGGGGGGTAGCAGGTCCTCGACCGTCGGCTGCTCAAGCCCTGCATTCTTCGACCATTCATAGGCCAGCAGGATCACCGCCTGGGCCAGGTTGAGCGAACCGAACTCCGGATTGATCGGTACGGTCACAATGGCACGGGCCAAAGCCACGTCATCGGTTTCCAGCCCGGATCGTTCCGGCCCGAACACATAGGCGCTGCGGCCGGGTTCGCGGTGGACGGCCTGCGCGGCCTCTTCCGGTGTCAGCACCGGCTTGGTCACGCCGCGCTTGCGCACCGTGGTGGCATAGACATGGGCGCAATCGGCCACGGCATCGGCCAGCGTCTCGAACACTTCGGCCCGTTCCAGCACAATGTCCGCCCCGGCGGCGGCCGGCCCGGCGCTGGGATTGGGCCAGCCATCGCGCGGGGCAACCAGGCGCAGCTCGGTCAGCCCGAAATTGAGCATGGCCCGCGCCGCCTTGCCGATGTTCTCGCCCAGTTGCGGGCGGACCAGGACGATGACAGGGGCTGGGATCTCAGCTCTTTCCGGCATCGCGCACCGTGCTGGCAAAGTCCTCGAAGTCCTTGGCCTCGGTAAAGTCGCGGTAGACCGAGGCGAAGCGGATGTAGGCGACGGTATCGAGGCCGCGCAGGCCTTCCATCACCATTTCGCCGATCGCCTTGGCCGGAACCTCGCTTTCGCCCATTGTTTCGATCTGGCGCTGCACGCCCGAGACCAGCTGGTCGAGCCGTTCCTGCGCCACGCCGCGCTTGCGGCAGGCGAGCGCGACCGACTGGTCGATCTTGGTCCGGTCAAACGCTTCGCGCGTGCCGTCGCTTTTGACCACGATAACTTCGCGCAGCTGTACCCGCTCGAACGTGGTGAAGCGCGCGCCGCAGCTGTCGCACTGGCGGCGGCGGCGGATCGCGGTGTTGTCCTCGGTAGGCCGCGAATCCTTCACCTGGCTGTCATCGTGGGCGCAGAACGGGCAACGCATTCAGCGGCTCACAGTGTCGGGTAGATCGGGAAGCGCGAGCACAGCGCCTCGACCTGGCCGCGGACGCGTTCCTCGACCTGGCCGTCGCCATCGTCGCCGTTGCGGGCCATGCCGTCGATCACTTCGGCGATCAGCGCGCCGATCTGGCGGAACTCGTCCTCGCCAAAGCCGCGGGTCGTGCCGGCCGGGGTGCCAAGGCGGATGCCCGAAGTGACGAAGGGCGAACGGGTGTCATAAGGGATGCCGTTCTTGTTGCAGGTCAGCCAGGCGCGATCGAGGCCCTTCTCGGCGGCCTTGCCGGTGACGTTCTTGGCGGTGAGGTCCACCAGCATCAGGTGGTTGTCGGTCCCGCCCGAAACGATCCGCAGGCCGTTGTCGGCCAGGCTGGCGGCCAGCGCCTTGGCATTGGCAACGATCTGCGCGGCATAGGCCTTGAATTCCGGCTTCAGCGCATCGCCGAATGCCACCGCCTTGGCCGCGACGATGTGGACCAGCGGGCCGCCCTGAAGCCCCGGGAACACGGCCGAGTTGAACTTCTTGGCCAGATCCTCGTCATTGGTCAGGATGATGCCTGAACGGGGGCCGCGCAGGCTCTTGTGCGTGGTGGTGGTCACCACGTGGGCGTGCGGGAAGGGCGAGGGGTGCGCGCCGCCGGCGACCAGGCCGGAGAAGTGCGAGATGTCCGCCAGCAGGTAAGCGCCCACTTCATCGGCGATTTCGCGGAAGCGCTGGAAATCCCACACCCGCGAATAGGCCGTTCCGCCGCAGATGATCAGCTTGGGCTTGTGCTCCCGCGCCAGCGCGGCAACCTCGTCCATGTCGATCTGCTCGTCGTCCTTGCGAACGCCATAGGCGACCGGCTTGAACCACTTGCCGCTCATGTTGACCGGCGAACCGTGGGTCAGGTGCCCGCCCGAATTGAGATCGAGACCCATGAAGGTATCACCCGGATTGAGCAGGGCGAGGAACACCGCCTGGTTCATCTGGCTGCCCGAATTGGGCTGGACGTTGGCGAAATTGCAGCCGAACAGCGCCTTGGCCCGCTCGATCGCAAGGGTTTCCACCACGTCGGCATATTCGCAGCCGCCGTAATAGCGCTTGCCCGGATAGCCTTCGGCATACTTGTTGGTGAAGACCGAACCGGCCGCTTCCAGCACGGCCAGGCTGGTGATGTTTTCCGAAGCGATCAGCTCGATGTTGTGGCGCTGGCGCTTCAGCTCGCTCTGGATCGCGGCATGGACCTCGGGGTCGGCCTCGGCGAGGTGGGCGGTGAAGAAACCGGCATTGCGAACGGCGTCAGTCATCGTGGCTGTGCTTTCAGATCGAGGGATTGGAGAGTTTGTCGACGCGGGGGCCATGGCGGCCGCCGCCGAATTCGGTGGCGAGGAAGGCATCGAGGCAGGCCTTGGCCATGTCCGGCCCGGTCAGCCGCGCGCCCATGGCGATCACGTTGGCATCGTTGTGTTCCCGGGCAAGGGCGGCCGAAAGCGGCTCGGAAACCAGCGCGGCGCGGCAGGCCGGATTGCGGTTCACCGCGATGGAAATGCCGATGCCGCTGCCGCACAGGGCCACGCCGAACCGGGCAGTGCCATCGGCCACGACGGCGGCGAGCTTGTAGCCATAATCCGGGTAATCGACCCGATCGGCCGTTTCCGGGCCGAGATCGGCCACTTCATGGCCCAGCTCGATCAGGTATTCGCGCAGCTCCGCCTTGAGGTCGACGGCGGCATGGTCGGAAGCAATGGCGATGCGCATCTGCTTGCAGTCCTTCAGCGGGATTCGGTTCGGGCGGCACTTAGGCCCGTCTGGCGGTCAAGGCCAGCCTGCGTGCCGCCACTTTCGACGAAAACGTAGTCACGCTCGGGATAGCGGTGCTCGGCCGCCGCGTCCTCGGCCCGCCCAATGAACCGCGCCCAGGCTCCGCCGGGCCGCCACAGCCGCTCCAGGTCCTGCCGGGCTTCGGCCTCTGACGCGCCCTGCCGGTCCTGCCCCCAGCGGTAGAGGAAGGCCGAGACACGCAGGTTGAGGATGCAGTGAACGTGGATGGTCTGTCCTTCCAGCCGTTCCATAACCTCGCAGAACCGGGCGTAGTCGGCCTCTTGCGGCGCGGCGAAATCGACCGGGATATTGGTGTAACCGATCCCTGCCGCGGCCAGCAGCCCGGCTTCATCCGGCAAGGACTTCTCATGGCTGGGCAGGGCGAGGTTGATCACGTGGGTCACGCCCAGCGGGGCCAGCAGCGCCATTTGCTCCGCGTCCGGCTGCCCGGAACTGGTCAGTCGCCCGTCCAGCCGGTGCCAGGCCGTGATCGCGATCGGATCGTCAGGAGAATGGCGCAGCAACACGGGCTTCCTACCGGAGTGACAGGGTGCCCAGACGAGCGGCAAGCCAGGATCACGCTCCACGGCGGTGCTCCGCCTGTCTCGTCAGTCACGTGATGCCGTCAGAATTACCGGGCAGGGCCGATTCTGTAAAGGCTGCCCAAACAGGAAGGCCCCGCCGAAGCGGGGCCTTTTGGTATCACTGATCAAGGAAGCTGCGCATCTTGCGCGACCGGCTCGGGTGCTTGAGCTTGCGCAGCGCCTTGGCTTCGATCTGGCGGATGCGTTCGCGCGTCACCGAGAACTGCTGGCCGACTTCCTCCAGCGTGTGATCGGTGTTCATGCCGATGCCGAAGCGCATGCGCAGCACGCGTTCCTCGCGCGGGGTCAGGCTGGCCAGGACGCGGGTGACCGTTTCCTTGAGGTTGGCCTGGATCGCCGCATCGACCGGGATCACCGCGTTCTTGTCCTCGATGAAATCGCCCAGGTGGCTGTCTTCCTCGTCCCCGATCGGGGTTTCGAGGGAGATCGGCTCCTTGGCGATCTTCATTACCTTGCGGACCTTTTCCAGCGGCATGGACAGGCGCTCGGCCATTTCCTCCGGCGTCGGCTCGCGGCCCTGCTCGTGCAGGAACTGGCGGCTGGTGCGGACCAGCTTGTTGATCGTCTCGATCATGTGGACCGGGATGCGGATCGTGCGGGCCTGGTCGGCGATCGACCGAGTGATCGCCTGCCGGATCCACCAGGTGGCATAGGTGCTGAACTTGTAGCCACGGCGGTATTCGAACTTGTCGACCGCCTTCATCAGCCCGATGTTGCCTTCCTGGATCAGGTCGAGGAACTGCAGGCCGCGGTTGGTGTACTTCTTGGCGATCGAGATCACGAGCCGCAGGTTCGCCTCGACCATTTCCTTCTTGGCGATGCGCGCCTCGCGCTCGCCCTTCTGGACCATATTGACGATCCGGCGGAATTCGGTGAGCGACATGCCAGTGGCCGAGGCAATGTCCGAAATCTCGGCGCGGATGCGTTCGACGGCATCGGCCTCGTTATCGGCAAAGGCGGCCCACTTCTTGTCCTTGGCGGCCATGCTCTGCAGCCAGGCATCGTCCAGCTCGCGCCCGACGTAGCTTTCAAGGAAGTCCTTGCGGCTGACCTTGTGGCGCTCGGCCAGGCGCAGCATCTGGCCGCCCAGTGCGGTCAGGCGACGGTTGAAGGCATAGAGGTTGTCGACCAGGTACTCGATCTTGGAAGCGTGGAACTGCACGCTTTCCACCTGCGCGGTCAGTTCCTCGCGCAGCGCCTGGTACGACTTTTCCTTGGCCGGAGAGAAAGCCCCGCCAGCACCCATCACGTCGAGCCGTTCGGCCTGGATCTTCTCGAACTTGCGGAACAGCGCGGTGATTTCGGCAAACTTTTCCAGCGCCTGCGGCTTGAGCTGGGCCTCCATCTGGGCGAGCGAGAGGGTGTTGTCCTCTTCCTCTTCCTCGACCGGACGGCGGGCGCGGCGCTCGATGCCGTCCTCGTCCTCGTCGTCGGCGCTTTCCTCTTCCTCGATGTCGTCCTCTTCCTTGTAGGACGGACCGGCGGTGGCTTCGGAGATTTCGCCGTCGCCTTCTTCCTCACCGTCTTCGGTCAGGTTTTCGGGCGCTGGCTCCTTTGACAGCATGGCGTCGAGATCGAGAATCTCGCGCAGCTGCATTTCCCCGGCGTTGAGCGCTTCCGACCACTGGATGATCGCGTGGAAGGTGATCGGGCTTTCGCACAGCCCCAGGATCATGGTGTCGCGGCCGGCCTCGATCCGCTTGGCAATGGCGATTTCGCCCTCGCGGCTGAGCAGTTCGACCGCGCCCATTTCGCGCAGGTACATCCGCACCGGATCGTCGGTGCGGTCGACCGTTTCCTTCTTCTTCTCGATGACCGGGCGTTCAGCCCCCATCGAATCCGGTTCGTCGATCTCGTCGACTTCCTTCTCGTCCGGATCGATCGCGTCCTCGTCGCTTTCGACGATGTTCACGCCCATTTCGCTGATCGCGGACATGATGTCCTCGATCTGCTCGCTGCTCATCTGGTCCTGGGGCAGGGCCTCGTTCAGCTCGTCGACCGTGATCACCCCGCGGCGCTTGGCCCGGGCAATCAGCTTCTTGATCGAGGCTTCGTTGAGGTCGATCAGCGGCGCATCGCCGCCTTCCTTTTCGCTGCCCTGGATATCGTCTTCGTCCATCATTCCGCCGTCTTGGTTTGGGCCGCCCCGAAGGGAGCGGCGATCCGCGCGCTGGCCATTTGCCGCAAGCGCGCGTCGAATTCCAGTTTTCTCTTCAGCAGCCGCTGCTGCTCGGCATAGGCCCCCTCGGACAGGTCCCGCTCGAACCGGGCCGTCGCCTCGGCCAGAGCCGTTTCCAGCGCGGGCCGCTCCACCAGCAGGCCCACCGCCTGGGCCAGACTTTCGCGGGCCACAGCCGGGTCGGCCTCGTCCAGCAGAAAGCCCAGACGCAGCGCGGCATATTCGACAGGGTCAGGGGCAGCCATCCCCCGGTTTGCCAATATGGTGGACAAGTGCGCAGTTTCAAGCGGCTCGCCCGCATCAAGCGCATCGACCAGCGCGGCAAAGCGCGGATCGGCAAGTTCGGCACTGGCCAGAGCGTCACCATGAACGGCCAGTTCGCGCGGATGACGCAGCAATCCGGCCAGCACGGCGGCCGACAGGGCATCGCGCGATCCCGAATGCCGGCGCAGCCGTGCGGCCATTTGCGGATCACCGCGCCGGGCCGGGACGGGCTTGCCGCCGCCGGGTTTCCATTCGCGCTGCTCGCGCCGGGGAAAGGCGAATTCCGAGAAGCGGTCGGACAGTTCGCGGCGATAGAGCGCCTGGATATCGCGATCGGCGATGGTTTCGACATGGGCCATCAGCCGCGCCTTGAGCCCGGCCTTGTCCTCGGGCGAGGCGAGGGGAAGGGCGTCGCGCTCGTGTTCCCACAGCTGATCGAGCAAGGACTTGGGCTCGGCCAGCAGGGCCTCCAGCGCGGCCACGCCGTCGCGCTTGATCAGATCGTCCGGGTCCATCCCGGCCGGCATCCGCACGATTTTGAGGCTGTGAGCCGGGCGCAGCAGGGGCAGGGCGCGGGTGATGGCGCGCATTGCCGCGCGTTGCCCGGCAGCGTCGCCGTCGAAGCACAGGATCGGGGTTTCGACCAGCCGCCACAGCATTTCCAGCTGCCGCTCGGTCAGCGCGGTGCCCATCGGCGCGACCGCTTCCTCGATCCCCGCCGCGGCCAGCGCGATCACGTCCATCTGCCCTTCGACCACCACGATCCGTCCGCTCTGACGGCTGGCGGGGCCTGCGCGGTGCAGGTTGAACAGGGTCCGGCCCTTGTCGAACAGGGGCGTGTCGGGCGAGTTGAGGTACTTGGGCGCGTCCTTCTTTTCGGCATCAAGAATCCGCGCGGCAAAGCCGATTACCCGCCCGCGCGGATCGTGCAACGGAATGGTCAGCCGGTCGCGGAACCGGTCATAGGGTTCCTTCTCGTCAACCGCGATGCGCAGCCCGGCCTCGATCAGCATGTCCTCGCCAAACTGCTTCAGCGCGGCTTTCAGCGCCTGCCGCCCGGCCGGGGCAAAGCCGAAACCGAACCGCTCCATGGTGTGCGGATCGAACCGGCGCGATTGCAGATAGGCGCGCGCCTTGGCGCCTTCCGGTGTCTCCAGCTGGCTGCGATAGAAGGCCTGGGCGGCTTCCAGCACCTCATGCAGGCCGGCGGCTTGCTCGGCCTTCTTCGCGGCGCGCGGATCGGGCGCGGGCATGTCCAGCCCAGCTTCTGCCGCCAGTTCCTTCACCGCGTCCATGAACGACAGCCCGCGCTGGTCGGTCATCCAGCGGATCACGTCGCCATGCGCGCCGCAGCCGAAGCAGTGGTAGAAGCCCTTCTGGTCGTTGACGGTAAAGCTGGGGCTCTTCTCGTTATGGAACGGGCAGCATGCCTTGAACTCATGCCCCGCCTTGGTCAGCCGCGTGGTGCGCGAAATCACGCTGGACAGCGTGATCCGCGCGCGCAGTTCATCCAACCATTGCGGGGTGAGGGTCATGGTTTGTGCGGTGTCTCGAATGAGGGCCACACCCTTTGCAAGGTGAGCCATTGAACACGGGAATTAACCCCCACCTCCGTTCGTGTCGAGCGAAGTCGAGACACGGCTGCGCGGCGGTTCGCCATTTCGTTCGTTGGGTGGTTTGGCGAACCAGGAAACCCTCTCCCAATCCTGCGCTATAAGGCCATCTTTCTTGGCTCTCGACCATTTGCCAACCCTGACTTCGGCTTCGATAGCTTCGATCCGGGTCGGGAAGTCAGCGCACCACACCAGAGTTACCGGCCTGCGCTTGGTGGTGAAAGTGCAATGGCCGCCATGGTGATGTTCGGCAATCCGGCGATCAAGGTCATCGGTGTGACCGGTGTAATACCTGCCGTCAGCGCAGCGCAGTATGTAGCACCAGAAAGCCATCGCCGCTCAGCGTGTCTCGACTTCGCTCGGCACGAACGGAGGTTGGTTTGAAATCAGGATGATGAACATTCATGCGCTCCGGCCCGGACCCCTCCGGCAAGCGGGAGGGGAGATTCTACGACAACGCCGCCTTCACCAGTCCGCTGGCCTTGCCCATGTCGATCTGGGTGCCGTGCTTGGCTTTCAGCGCGCCGACGACCTTGCCCATGTCCTTCATGCCTTCCGCGCCCAGTTCGGCGATGATTGCGGCGATGGCGGCCTTCACCTCGTCCTCGCCCATCTGCTGGGGCAGGAATTCCTCGATCACCGCCAGTTCGGCCTTCTCGACATCGGCCAGCTCCTGCCGTCCGCCCTGTTCATAAAGGGTGATCGATTCGCGGCGCTGCTTGGCCATTTTCTGCAAGACGTCGGTCACCAGTACGTCATCGTCCGGCATCGCGGCGGCGGTGCGCAGTTCGATGTCCTTGTCCTTCAGCTTGGCCAGGATCAGGCGGACGGCGGCGAGGCGCGCCTTGTCGCCTGCTTTCATGGCGGAAACTTGCGCGGCCTTGATCGTATCGCGGAGCATTGTGGTCCCTTTGTCGGGTTGGAATTGGGGAAAGAACCCGCCTAGCCGAAAGATTCCGGTTTTCATAGGTTGACGCTGGGGGGAGAGGGGTCTAGCCGCCGAGCCTTAGCGACATTGCTGGAACCAATCGAACGGAGCGCCCCCTCATGGCTGACGCCGCCCTCTTGCACGCGCCGCAACCCGCGGGCGCGACGGGAGTCCTTGTGCTCGCCGACGGTCACGTGGTCTGGGGCCATGGTTTCGGGGCCGAAGGCGCCCATGTTGGCGAGGTCTGCTTCAACACCGCCATGACCGGCTATCAGGAAGTGATGACCGACCCCAGCTACGCCGGGCAGATCGTCACTTTCACTTTCCCGCACATCGGCAATGTCGGGGTCAACACCGAAGACCTTGAAAGCCAGGTCGAGGGTGCGGTCGGCTGCGTGGTGCGCGAGAGCGTCACCGCGCCCAGCAATTTCCGCAGCGAAGGCACTTTTGAAGACTGGCTGGCGGCCAAGGGCAAGATCGGCCTGTCGGGCGTGGACACCCGCGCATTGACCCGCCGGATCCGCCTGTCCGGCGCGCCCAATGCGGTGATTGCGCACAGCAAGGCCGGCAAGTTCGATCTCCCCGCGCTGCTCAAGAAGGCGCAGGAATGGCCGGGGCTGGAAGGCATGGACCTGGCCCGCGTGGTCAGCCGCACGGCGAGCCAGGAATGGGAAGGCGGCACCTGGGCGCTGGGCAAGGGCTATGCCCGCTCACCCCACAGCCCGCGCCCGCACGTGGTCGCGCTGGATTTCGGGGCCAAGGACAATATCTTCCGCAGCCTTGACCATGCCGGAGCGCATGTGACGGTGGTGCCTGGCAACACCGCGCTGGAAGACGTGCTGGCGCTCAAGCCCGCCGGGGTGTTCCTCTCCAACGGGCCGGGCGATCCTGCGGCGACCGGCGTCTATGCGGTGCCGGTCATTCAAGGCCTGCTGGAGCGCGACATTCCCGTGTTCGGGATCTGCCTGGGCCACCAGATGCTGGCGCTCGCCGCCGGGGCGCGGACGGTCAAGATGCATCAGGGCCACCGCGGCGCGAACCATCCGGTCAAGCGACTGGAGGACGGGGTGGTGGAGATTACCTCGATGAACCACGGCTTCGCGGTCGATAACACCGCGCTGCCCGAAGGGGTTCAGGAAACCCACGTCTCGCTGTTCGATGGTTCGAACTGCGGCATCGCCATCAAGGGCAAGAAGGCCTTTGGCGTGCAGTACCACCCGGAAGCCAGCCCTGGTCCGCAGGACAGCTTCTACCTGTTCCAGCGTTTTGTGGAGATGCTCTGATGACCAGGCTGTTCCTGCGCCTTGCTGCGATCCTGCTGCCGCTCTCGCTGCTCTCCGCCGCGCCTGCCGCGGCCCAGGTGCTGATCCAGAAACCGGGCGAAAGCACCGAGTACATGGTGCTGGCGGTCATGGCCGCCGGGTCTGATGCCGATATGGACCGGTTCGAGGCGGCGGCCGAAGCGGCCGGATACCAGCCGGGCCGTCCCGCCGGTCCGGGTGGCGCCAAGCAGGTGATGATCGCGGTGATGCCCGATGCCGATCGCGGCAAGTTCCTCAAATTCTATCACGAGGCCCGGGCCGGCAAGTACGGCAACCTGACCTTCCGCGTGGCGATCACCCCCTGGGCCGCCGTGCAGGAAGAGCGCGACTTCATCGATGAAGCGCGGGTCTATCCGGCCGACGATATTCCGCTGCCGAAGAAGTGAGGGCGAGGTGCGGCGTCCACTTGCATGGATGGCGCTTGGAGCCGCGCTGAGCAGCGCGGCGTTTCTTGGTGCGGGATACATACCGAGTGGCGATGCTGATGCCGGGGCAGTCGAGAAGCCATACCTGATGATTTGGGACGATTCCCAGGTTGAGTACGGTCCGGAGGACATGACCGCAGAGGCCCAAGAACTACCGGCCAGAAGGAGCATCAGGCTGGCCCACCAATGTGGTGCCAAGAAGATTACGAACAGGCCGCCGGCCGGACCCGATGATTTCGCTGCAATTTACATTCCCGCAGGTTTTGAAGACCAGGCTGTAGTTGGTTGCATTGAGTGGCACAAAGAACGTGATGGAATAGAGTCTCGAAACATCTGGCTCACAGACACACAGTTGATTTGGCGATAGGACATGATGCCCAAACGCACTGACATCTCCTCGATCCTCCAGAACTCCCTTCCCCTTGGGGAAGGGTTGGGGATGGGGGTTCGGCGGTGAGGGGGCAGCGGTGCAGCTCGGGCCTGGTACACCCATCCCCAACCCCTTCCCTCAAGGGAAGGGGCTTAGGTGCGGTTGCGGGCGATTTTCAGTTCCTCGAGGATCGCGGTGAGGGCGCCGTCGGTGTTTTGCAGGACGTCGTTGTTCCAGAATCGGATTACGCGCCAACCGTAGGCCTCGATGATTGCCGTGCGGGCTTCATCTGCCGGGTTTTCAGCATGCTGACCACCGTCCAGTTCGATGGCCAAGCGGGCCGAACGGCATGCAAAATCGACGATGAAATCGCCAATCGGAAACTGCCGGGTGAACTTGATGCCGTCCAGCTGACTGGCGCGCAGGTGGAGCCAAAGTCGTCTTTCCGCGTCGGTCATATCCCGCCGCAATTTGCGCGCTACGCCAGTCAGCCGCTTTCCCGCCATTCACGCGCGTCCTCAAAACTCCCCTTCCCGGCGGGGAGGGGTTGGGGGTGGGGGCTCCACCTGGGTGGAGCCAACAAGCGTCGAACCCCCATCCCAACCCTTCCCCGCCGGGGAAGGACTCTCATGCCTCAGATAGCAAAGCCCGTATAAATGCCCAAACGCACTGACATCTCCTCGATCCTCGTCATTGGCGCCGGTCCGATCGTTATCGGCCAGGCCTGCGAGTTCGACTATTCCGGCACCCAGGCGATCAAGGCGCTGAAGGAGGAGGGGTACCGGGTCGTCCTGGTCAACTCCAACCCGGCCACGATCATGACCGATCCGGACATGGCCGACGCCACCTATGTCGAGCCGATCACGCCCGATGTGGTCGCCCGGATCATCGAGAAGGAGCGGCCCGATGCCGTCCTGCCGACCATGGGCGGGCAGACCGCGCTCAACACCGCGCTGGCGCTGTTCAATGACGGCACGCTGGAAAAGTACGGCGTCAAGATGATCGGCGCCGATGCCGATGCGATCGACAAGGCCGAAGACCGCCAGCGCTTCCGCGAGGCGATGGACAAGATCGGGCTGGAATCGGCCCGCAGCGGCGTTGCCCACACGGTGGAAGAAGCCTTTGCCGTGCTGGAACGCACCGGCCTGCCCTCGATCATCCGTCCCAGCTTTACCCTGGGCGGCACCGGCGGCGGCGTGGCCTATAACAAGGCCGAATTCGAGGCGATTGTCCGCTCCGGCCTCGATGCCAGCCCCACCACCGAGGTTCTCATCGAGGAGAGCCTGCTGGGGTGGAAGGAATACGAGATGGAAGTCGTCCGCGACCGGAACGACAATGCCATCATCATCTGCTCGATCGAAAACGTCGATCCGATGGGCGTCCACACCGGCGATTCGATTACGGTCGCCCCGGCGCTGACCCTGACCGACAAGGAATACCAGATCATGCGCTCGGCCTCGATTGCCGTGCTGCGGGAAATCGGTGTCGAAACAGGTGGTTCGAACGTACAGTTCGCAGTCAACCCGAAGGATGGGCGGCTGATCGTGATCGAGATGAACCCGCGCGTGTCGCGATCCTCCGCGCTGGCATCGAAGGCCACCGGCTTCCCGATCGCCCGCGTCGCCGCCAAGCTGGCGGTGGGCTACACGCTGGACGAGCTGACCAACGAAATCACCGGGGCGACGCCCGCGAGCTTCGAGCCGAGCATCGACTACGTCGTCACCAAGATCCCGCGCTTCGCCTTTGAAAAGTTCAAGGGGTCCGAGCCGCTGCTCTCCACCGCTATGAAGTCGGTTGGCGAAGTCATGGCTATCGGCCGCAACTTCAAGGAATCGGTCCAAAAGGCACTGCGCGGTCTGGAAACCGGGCTCGACGGGTTCAACCGGATGCTCAGCCTTGAGGGCGCGGGCCGCGATGCGGTGACTGCGGCGCTTTCGCGCCAGACGCCGGACCGGCTGCTGGTGGTGGCCCAGGCCTTCCGCGAGGGCTTCACGGTCGAGGAAGTTCAGGCGATCACCCATTTCGATCCCTGGTTCCTGCGCCACATCGAGGAAATCATCGCCGAGGAAGCGGCGATCATGGAAAACGGCCTGCCCAACGATGCGGCCGGGCTGCGCCGCCTGAAAGCCATGGGCTTTTCCGACAAGCGGCTGGCGATCCTCGCCGTGCGCGGCGTCGGCGTGGCCGGCGGGCTGGGCGAAACGCTCGCCGCGCGGCGTTCCGGCCTGCTCCACGATGCGCTGCGGGCCATGGCCGGGGCGACCACCGAGGAAGAAGTGCGGGCGCTGCGCACCAAGCTGGGCGTCCACCCGGTGTTCAAGCGGATCGACAGCTGCGCGGCCGAGTTCGAGGCGATCACGCCCTATATGTACTCGACCTATGAAGCCCCGCTGTTCGGCGCGCCCGAATGCGAGGCCGCGCCCACGGACCGCAGGAAGATCGTCATCCTGGGCGGCGGGCCGAACCGGATCGGGCAGGGGATCGAGTTCGATTACTGCTGCTGCCACGCCTGCTTCGCGCTGGACGAGGCGGGCTATGAAACGATCATGGTCAACTGCAACCCGGAAACGGTTTCGACCGACTATGACACTTCCGACCGGCTCTATTTCGAGCCGCTGACCGGCGAAGACGTGCTGGAAATCCTGCGCGCCGAGCAGCAGAAGGGCACTCTGGTGGGCGTGATCGTCCAGTTCGGCGGGCAGACCCCGCTCAAGCTGGCGCAGACCCTGGAAGATGCCGGGATCCCGATCCTCGGCACTTCGCCCGACGCGATCGACCTGGCCGAAGACCGCGAGCGGTTTGCGGCACTGGTCAACAAGCTGGGCCTCAAGCAGCCGGCCAACGGCATCGCCCGCAGCCGCGACGAGGCCGTCGCCGTGGCCAATCGCATCGGCTATCCGGTGCTGATGCGCCCCAGCTATGTGCTGGGTGGCCGGGCGATGGAAATCGTCGACAGCGAAGCGCAGCTCGATGACTACATCAACACCGCCGTCTCGGTGTCTGGCGACAGCCCGGTGCTGATCGACCAGTACCTGCGCGACGCGATCGAATGCGATGTCGATGCGCTGTGCGATGGTGAACAGGTCGTGGTCGCGGGCGTGATGCAGCACATCGAGGAAGCCGGGATCCACTCGGGCGATTCGGCCTGCACTCTGCCGCCCTACAGCCTTTCCGCCGACATCGTGGCCGAGATGGAGCGTCAGGCCGAAGCCCTGGCGCTCGCGCTCGGCGTCAAGGGGCTGATGAACATCCAGTTCGCGGTCAAGGATGGCGAGGTATACCTGATCGAGGTGAACCCGCGCGCCAGCCGCACCGTGCCGTTCGTCGCCAAGGCGATCGGCCAGCCGGTCGCCAAGATCGCGGCGCGGGTCATGGCGGGCGAGAAGCTCTCCACCTTCCCGCCGTTCAAGCG
Organism: Sphingomonadales bacterium; assembly: GCA_017302615.1. Classification (GTDB taxonomy): domain Bacteria; phylum Pseudomonadota; class Alphaproteobacteria; order Sphingomonadales; family Sphingomonadaceae; genus Novosphingobium. The sequence goes on along the minus strand of JAFLDB010000001.1, from coordinate 381,421 downwards.
CGAATTCGATTACATGGCGGTCAAGGAAGCCGTGTTCCCCTTCGCCCGCTTCCCCGGGGTCGATCCGGTGCTTTCGCCGGAAATGAAATCGACCGGCGAAGTGATGGGCATCGACAGCGCTTTCCCAATCGCTTTCGCCAAGAGCCAGCTCGGCGCCGGCACGCGCCTGCCGGAAGGCGGCGTGGCCTTCGTCTCGGTCAAGGACAGCGACAAGCCGGTGATCCTGCCGGCGGTGAAGCAGCTGATCGAACAGGGCTTTTCGGTGATCGCCACGGGCGGCACCCAGCGCTATCTGGCCGAGGCCGGGCTGCCGGTGGAGCGGGTCAACAAGGTGGCCGAAGGGCGTCCGCACATTGTCGATCGGATCATCGACGGGGATGTGACGCTGATCTTCAATACCACCGAGGGCTGGCAGAGCCTGAAGGATTCGCAGTCGATCCGTGCGTCCGCGCTGTCGGGCAAGGTGCCGTATTACACCACGGCGGCCGCTTCGGTGGCCGCGGCGGAGGCGATTGCTGCACTGCGGCACACCAGCCTTGAAGTGCGGTCGTTGCAGGACTATTATAACAGCTGATCAATCACGCCCTCCCGACATTGGCGACTGGATTGGCCCGCAGCCGGAACGGCGCGGGACAGGGTTCTAGTCTCTGGGCAGGGCGGCAGGAGGACAGGACGAGATGGCAAGTGTCGAAAAGCTGCCGATGCTGGCGGAAGGCTATGAACGCCTGATTGCCGAGCTGAAGGCGCTGCGCGAGGAGCGCCCGAAGATCGTCGACGCGATCGAGGAAGCGCGCGCCCATGGCGACCTGTCGGAAAACGCCGAGTATCACGCCGCCAAGGAACGGCAGGGCCAGGTCGAAATGTCGATCGCGGACCTGGAAGACAAGGTCAGCCGGGCGCAGATCGTCGATCCGGCGACGCTGTCAGGCGACAAGATCATCTTCGGCGCGACCGTCACTCTGCTGGACGATGACGACAAGCCGGTGAAGTACCAGATTGTCGGACCTTACGAGGCCGACGCCAAGCTGGGCCGGATCAGCTACAACTCGCCACTGGGCAAGGCCCTGATCGGCCGCCGGGTAGACGACGAGATCGAGGTTTCGGTGCCTGCGGGTGACCGGTTCTATCTGGTCCAGAAGATCGAGTTCATCTGATTGGCCGCGCCCGGTGCCGGTGGCACGGGTGCATGGGGCTGAACCCACATATTGTCATCCCCGCGAAAGCGGGGATCCATGGCGCATCCCTGGCCCATGGATCCCCGCTTTCGCGGGGATGACGAAAAGTGTTGTTCTGGCCTGATCTTGGCGCGCCTCAGCGCTTCAGCATGTCCGGCTGGAGCAGGCGGTGCAGGTGTACCACCACGTACTTCATTTCGGCATCGTCAACGGTGCGCTGGGCCTTGTCGCGCCAGGCTTCTTCGGCGGCGGCGTAATCGGCATAGACGCCGACGTAATCGAGGTTCTCCAGATCGACGAATTCAAGGGTCTGCGGGTCCTTGACGCGGCCGCCGATCACCAGGTGAAGTTTCTGTTCGCTCATGGCTGCTTTCCGGGGAGGGATGGATGGCCGCGCGCATAGTCGGGTGGCCTGCCCAAGGCAAGTACCACCAAGGTCTTACGAACGCTTAACGGCGCAGTTGCGCGGCAATCCGGATCGCTTCTGCGGCCAGTTTCACCCCGGTGCTGCGGGCACTGCGCGAGGCGCTTTCGGCGGCTTCTCCGGCGCGGCGACGCAGCGGCGCGGTGCCTTCGTCCAGCCGGGCAAGACCCTCGCGGGCATTGTCGGCCGCCGCATCGCGGGCATTGCGGCTGAGCGCCAGCGCCAGCTCGGCGCCTACGGTGGCGAGACCCAGTGCCCGGGTGCCCAGCTTCGATCCGGTCTTGCGCGGGATCAGCGCGCCGACCAGCAGGCCGGCACCGGCCCCTGCGGCCACGACCAGCCACGGGTGCTCCTGGGCCAGCGTGCGCCAGTCCTCGGGCGGATAGGCATCGGCCGGAGCCTTGCGCGGGGGCAGGGCAGGCAACACTTCGCTCTCCCGCGTCAGTCGGTCTTGCGATGCGGCGATCCGCTCACGGATCCGGTCCTGCTTGTCCTTGGCACTGCTCACGCGTCTGGCTCCATCTCGCTGTCCGGCGCTGCGTTATCGTCCTGATCCTGAACCGATCCTTGCCCGAACCAGTCCTGCGCCGCCTGGACCAGCGGCTTGCGGAAGGCCCACAGCGCTAGCGCGCCAATCGTGGCGGCAATCACGCCCTTGCTTTGCCCGGCAATCTCCAGCCCCTTGTCGATTGCCTTGGCGGCCTCGTCCACCGCCTTGGCCTTGACCCGCTCCGGGACCGGGCGGGCGGCCAGATCGGCCTTCACCCGGCCCAGCCGCGTATCGAACAGCCCGCGCGCGGCCTGGCGGTTGCGACGGTCTTCGGCCAGGCGGCTTTCGGCATCGCTCATGCCGGGGGCTCCTGCTCGGCGATTTGCGCGGCAGCGCGCTTCCAGCGGCGCACGGCGGTAATTCCGGAAATTGCACCCAGCACGACCAGCCCGGCCACCACCACGCCGGTTGCGGCCAGCGCGCCCAGCTTTGGCGTCAGCGCCAGGACCAGGCCCAACACCAGTGCCATCAGCGCAAAGAACAGCAGGGCAAGCGCCAGCGCCCCCCAGCCGGCCACAGCCTTGGCCGCTTCGCCCGCGACCAGCGCGCGGCTTTTCTGATAGGCAAGCTCCGCTTCCAGCAAGGTCCGGCCATCGTCGACCAGCTGGCGGACATCGTCCACCAGCGAGCGTTCGGCCGGATCCTCGGCAATCAGCGGCGACTGTTGATCATCGGCCATGGCGGCAGGCGCAAACCGGATCAGGCTTCGTTGTTCGATCCGCCCTTGAACAGGCGCGAAACAAGGAAGCCGGCCACCGCGGCGATGCCCAGCGCCAGGGCCGGGCTCTTGCGGACGAATTCCTTGGCATCGTCGCCCAGCTCGTTCAGATCCTTGGCTTCGATCTTGGCGGCGGTTTCCTGCATCGAGCGGGCCGCGGTACGGGCATAGTCGCCGTACTTCACGCCCAGCTTCTCATCGATCGTCCCGGCATTGTCGGCCACGATTTTGCCCAGGCTGGCAATCGCGTCGCTGGTCTTGGCCTTGCCTTCAACGGCCAGATCGCTGGCGCGGACCTTGGCCTGGTTGGCCAGTTCCTTGGCATCGCCGACCCAGTCCTCGCTCTTGGCGGACAGTTGTTCCTTGTAGGCACCGGCCTTGGCCTGAGCATCCTTGCTCAGCGCCTGGGCCTTGGCCTGGGCGTCCTTGGTCAGGGTCTGGGCCTTGGTCTGGGCCTCGCTGGCCAGGGCCTGGGCACCGGCCTTGGCTTCCTCGATCGCCTTGGCGAACTTGGCCTTTGCTTCGGCGGTGGCCGGGGCAGCCTTGGCGGCTGCGGGCTTCTTGGCCGCAGGCTTGCGGGGAGCGGCCGGCTTCTTGGCGGCGGCGGTCTTTTCGGGGGTCTTGGCCATCGGTCTACCCTTCTTGGCGCCCGCACGCGGCGGGCCTGATAATTCCTATGTGGTACCGTGATAGAACGGCTGCAAGGGCTTGTCATGCTGCATTGCAACTTGCCTCGCCGCGCCCCCCTGCTAAGGGAGCCGCCATCAGCGCAAAAGGAGCCTTTCCGCCATGACCGCGATCATCGACATCCACGCCCGCGAAATCCTCGACAGCCGGGGCAACCCCACCGTTGAAGTCGATGTCCTGCTGGATGACGGTTCGTTCGGCCGCGCGGCGGTTCCGTCGGGCGCCTCCACCGGCGCGCACGAAGCCGTCGAACTGCGTGACGGCGACAAGAGCCGCTACCTCGGCAAGGGCGTCCGGGCTGCGGTCAAGGCCGTGAATACCGAGATCAGCGATGCCCTGCTGGGCCGCGATGCCGAGGATCAGCGCGATATCGACGCGGTGATGATCGAGCTGGACGGAACCGAGAACAAGGGCCGGATCGGGGCCAACGCGATCCTCGGCACCTCGCTGGCCGTGGCCAAGGCCGCCGCCAATGCCCGCGGCCTGCCGCTCTATGCCTATGTCGGCGGGGTTTCGGCCCATGTTCTGCCGGTGCCGATGATGAACATCATCAACGGCGGCGAACATGCCGACAACCCGATCGATTTCCAGGAATTCATGATCATGCCGGTCGGTGCGCCGACTCTGGCCGAAGCGGTCCGCTGGGGCGCGGAAGTGTTCCACACCCTGAAGAAGGGCCTGCACGAAAAGGGCCTGGCCACGGCGGTGGGCGATGAGGGCGGTTTTGCCCCGAACCTGTCCAGCACCCGCGCCGCTCTCGATTTCATCATGGAATCGATTGCCAAGGCGGGCTTCCAGGCGGGCACCGACATCAAGCTGGCGCTGGACTGCGCCGCGACCGAATTCTTCAAGAACGGCAAGTACGAGATCAGCGGCGAGGGCCTCTCGCTGAGCCCGGTGGAAATGGCTGACTACCTCGCCGCGCTGTGCGCCGATTACCCGATCGTCTCGATCGAGGACGGCATGAGCGAAGACGATTTCGAAGGCTGGAAAGCCGTGACCGACCTGATCGGAAACAAGGTCCAGCTTGTCGGCGATGATCTGTTCGTCACCAATCCCAAGCGTCTGACCATGGGCATCGGCAAGGGCCTGGCCAATTCGCTGCTGGTCAAGGTCAACCAGATCGGCTCGCTCTCTGAAACGCTCGATGCGGTCAGTATCGCCCAGCGTAACGGCTACACCGCCGTGATGTCGCACCGTTCGGGCGAGACCGAGGACGCAACCATTGCCGATCTGGCGGTCGCCACCAACTGCGGCCAGATCAAGACTGGCAGCCTTGCCCGCTCTGACCGGCTCGCCAAGTACAACCAGCTGATCCGGATCGAGGAAGAGCTGGGCGATGCGGCGCGCTATGCCGGGCCGGCGGCTTTCGGGCGGCTCGCCTAAAGCGATTGCCAAGCCCCTCTCTTATCGTTTAACCGTGCGCTTAAACGATAAGAGAGAGGAGCGCCGATGGGCGATTTTCCGACGCACCCTAGTGCGGTGCAGCCGGATTGGCTGAATGACCGTTTGCGCGCGGCCGGGCTGCTCGATCGCGGCGTGGTTACTGCCGTGCGGTGGGAGCCGATCGGCACCGGGCAGGTGGGCGACAGCGCCCGCTTTCATCTGAGCTATGACCGCGCCGGGGCCGGTCCGGCCACGCTGGCCGGCAAGTTCCCGGCCGAAGACCAGATGAGCCGCGGCACGGCGGCTGCCTTCGGACTCTATGCCAAGGAAGTCGGGTTCTACCGTGAAGTCGCTCCCCAACTGGGCGTGCGCGTACCGCAGGCGCTGGCGGCGGAGATTGCCGACGACGGCGTCGATTTCGTCCTGCTGTTTGAAGACCTCGGTCCGGCCCGGGGCGGTAACCAGCTGGCCAGCTGTTCCGCCGCCGATGCCCGCGCCGGGATCCGCCAGGCAGCGGCGATCCACGGACCGAGCTGGGGCAACGACGCGCTGACCGGGATCGACTGGCTTCAGCCCCGGGAAGGTCAGGCCGAGCAGATCAAGGCGCTTTACGGCAATGCCCAGGCGATTTTCCGCGAGCGTTATGCCGATAGCCTCGAGCCGGAATTTATGGCGATCTGCGAAGAGCTCAACGAGGCCAAGGACCATTGGTTCGGGCGTGAGGGCGGGCCGAAGTCGATCGTTCATGGCGATTTCCGGCTCGACAACATGCTGTTCGACATCAAGGGCGGGGCGGAGGAAATCGCGGTGCTGGACTGGCAGACCGTGGCCGCCGGCAATCCGCTGATGGACATCGGCTATTTCCTCGGCACCGGGATTGGCGACGAACTGCGCCGCGCGCATGAGGATGAGTTGCTGGAGCTTTACTGCGCGGAAATGACCGCGCGCGGGGTTGCGCTGACCAAAGACGCGATCTGGGACGATTACGTGCTGGGCGCGATCCACGGCATTTCCACCGCTGTATTCAGCGCCGCCTATGTCGAGCGCACGGAGCGCGGCGATGCGAATTTCCTCTCCATGGCCCGCGGCGGCTGCGCCCTGGCGCTGCAGCACGGCAGCATGGCCAAACTGAAAGGCTGATCTGATGGTCCTGACCAAAGGCGATGACTATCCGCTGCACCAGACCCCGGAACCGGTGGCCTATGCCGGAACCGACCGGAACTTCTACGATCGGTATTTCTTCAACGGTTATGCGCCCGACGGGTCGGGCTTTTTCGCCGTGGCGCTGGGGGTCTATCCGCACCTCAACGTGATGGATGCGCACTTTTCGACGATCCGCGACGGGGTGCAGTACAACCTGCACGCCAGCAAGGAACTGGGAATGGAGCGGCTCGATCTGCAGGTCGGGCCGATCCGGATCGAGATCCTGGAGCCGCTGCAGAAATTGCGGGTGGTGGTGGATGGCGAAGGGCTGAAGGCCGACCTCACCTTTACCGGCCGCGCCTTTCCGATCGAGGAGCCGCGCTTCATCCACCGGATTGGGCCGCGCACCTTCATGGACTATACCCGCCTGACCCAGAACGGCCATTACACCGGCTGGATCGAAGTTGACGGGGAGCGGCAGGATTGCGCCCCCGGCACGGCCGGCACGCGCGACCGCAGCTGGGGCGTGCGCCCGGTCGGCACCCGCGATGAGCAGCCGCACGGCACCGGGGTGATCCCGGGGTTCTTCTGGCAGTGGACCCCGATCAATTTCGGGGACCGCTCTGTGTTCTTCCACGTCAATGCCGATGCCAAGGGCAACAAGTGGAACACCCGCGCGGTGATCGCGCCCGACGGTGCCGATGCCGCCGCGCTGTTCGATACCGAAGGCGAAATGGAATCGCCCCTCGCCAAGGGCACGCGCTGGCCGGAAAAAGGCACCCTGGTGATCGACGGGCCGGACGGTCCGGAAACGCTGACCTTCGAACCGGTCGGCCGGTTCCAGATGCGCGGAATCGGCTATACCTCGCCCAAGTGGGGCCACGGCCTGTGGCATGGCGCGCTGGCGGTTGAGCGCGAGGATTTCGGCCTGCTGCAGTGCGATCCGGGATCGATGGACAATTACCACGTCCAGCTGCCCTGCAAGGTCGTTTCCGATCGCCACGGCGAAGGTTTCGGAGTATTCGAACAGCTGATCATCGGCCCTTACAAGCCCTATGACCTGAAGGAGTTCATGGACCTTGGCTGAACACAGGAAAAGATCGTGGTGGGCCCCGGCGGCGACGGTTTCCGTCGGTCTGATGGTGGGCCTGCTGACTGGCTGGGCGGCGATCACCGGAGGTATGGGCGGAAAGAACTATTCCGGCTGGTATGGCAGCGACGTGACCGGATCGGCCGACGCCGGGCCCTGGCTGCGCGCGCGCGTGGCGATCAGCGGGCTGCTGGCGCTCAACAAGAGCCAGGCGGTCTACTTCACGCGCAAGACCGACGATGCCGGAGAGCGCTTTCGCGAGGATTGCCGCTACCGGGTGAGTGGGACGCAGATGCCGGGGCAGTGGTGGTCGGTGACGGTCTATGCTGCCGACAACTATCTGCCGCTCAACGATGACGACGCCCTCTCGTTCGATTCGACCGAAGTGAAGCCGGACCCGAACGGTAAGTGGACGGCGCAGCTCGGCCCGGCCCGGCCCGAAGGGGAGGCCTGGGCCTCGACCCGCAATGCCGGAGAATTCGACATCACGCTGCGGATCTATCAGCCCGGCGCCGGGGCACAGGCCGATTACAATTCGATCCCGATGCCCAGTGTCACCAAGCTCGATTGCGGAGGCAAGGCATGAACCGCCGTCTCAAGCTGGCGATCCTGTTCGCCGTGTCGGCCGTGGTCGGCCATCTCGCGCTGGTGCTGTTCGTGCCGCATTTCCTGATGGGCGTGGCGATGGACCGCGTCGGGCAGGGGGGCAAACTGGTCAACCAGTTCCAGTTCGGCCCGCGCACCACCCAGAATTCGCGCAATATTGTGCGGCCATCCCCGGACCTGGCCTATTCGACCTGCGTCTATGACCTGAAGGACGGACCGCTGTTGATCGAGGCCGCGCCCAGCCCCAACCAGGGTTATGTCTCGCTCTCGGTCTTCGCCGCCAATACCGACAATATCGCGGTGTTCGACAGCGCGCAGCAGCCGCAAGGCATCCGTTTCGTGCTGGCTCGCGAAGGGCAGCCGGTGCCCGACGGGGTGCAGGTCGTGCGATCCCCGTCGGACAAGGGCATGGTGCTCGATCGGCGGCTGGCACCGACTGCGGAACTGTTCGCCGCCGTCGACCAGGCCCGCCGCCTGGACAAGTGCGAACCGGTCGGCAGGTAGCCTACTTCAGGATCGTCACGTGGCCGGTCTTGGTGTGCTTCATCTGGCCGCCGGTGATGACCATGGTCAGCGGGGCGCCGGTCTGAAGCCCGGTGCTGACCTTCTCGCCAAAGGTAGCGCCCTGGGTGGTCCGGCCGGCCGTGCCTGACGAACAGGTCACCGTGGCGTGTTCGATTACCATCGACTCTGCACCGCGGCCGAGCTGGGCCTTGGCGATGTGCTTGCCCATGCAGATCTTGGCAAGGACCGGGCTGGCCTTGTCAAAATGCAGAGTCAGCGACGATACTTCCGACAGGGTCCCGGCATAGGCCAGATCAGCCCGGCCATCGCCATCGAGATCGCCCGCGGCGACGTTGACCCCGCCGCGCAGCGACTGGCTGTTCTGGCTGGCGGTCAGTTTGGTGACGCCGCCGCGCTGGGCCTGGGCGCCTTGGCCGGAGGCCGCCAAGGGTTCCTTCGTGCGCTTGCCGCTGGCCTGGCCGGTGGCCGGATCGCGCGGCGAGACGATGGTGCTGCAGGTGCCGGACTGGCAGGCTCCGAACGACCATCCATCCAATGCGACCTCGGTTGCCGCTTCGCCGTCGACGCCGTCGAACTTGATGTAGCCGGCGGTGGTGGCCAAGGCCGGCGCGGCCAGCAGCAGGGCGGCAGTAAATGCGATGCTTGAGGCTGTGTGTTTCATGTGCCCCTCTCCCTTGTTGTTTGGTCCGGGCAAGCTGCCTTGCTCGGACTGAACGGGTGATGGGCCTCTCGTTGTCTGAGAGCAAGCTTTGCCTGTCACCCCCCCGGGGTGGACACGGCCTTGTTCAGCAGGGTGATCTGATCGGGCATCAGCTCGATATCGATCGCCTCGACCAGTTCGTCGAGCTGGTCGGCCGTGGTTGCGCTGGCAATCGGGGCGGCTATGCCGGGCTGGTCAAGCAGCCAGGCCAGCGCCACCTGGGCCACGGTTGCCTCGCATTCGGCGGCGACCTTGTCCATCACGGCCAGCAGCGCCGGGCCTTGCCCGTCGTGGTACTGCTTGACCCGCTCGCCGCGCGGATAGCGGGCGAAGTCGGCGGGCTTGCGATACTTGCCGGTCAGATAGCCACTGGCGAGCCCGAAATAGGGCAGCATGGCGATATCGTTGGCCACGCAGAAGTTCTGGTAATCGGGATCGAAATCGGCCCGTTCCAGCAGGTTGTACTGGTTCTGCAGCACGGTGTAGCCCGGCAGCCCCTGCGCCTTGGCAGCTGCGACCGCGCCGCGCAGGCGTTCCTCGGTAAAGTTCGAAGCGCCAAGTTCCCGCACCTTGCCGGCCGCCACCAGCGCGGCGAAACCGGCCGCGACTTCGTCCTGCGGCACGCTCTCATCATCGCGGTGGGCGTAATAGAGATCGACGTAGTCGGTCTGCAGGCGCTCGAGCGAGCCGTTGAGGCGCGCTTCCAGCGTGGCGGGGTTGAGATCGCCGCCGTTCGGGCCATAGCCGGTCTTGGTGGCGATGCGCATGTCCTTGCGCACGCCGCGATCCTTCATCCAGGCGCCGATCACGGTCTCGCTCTCGCCGCCCTTGTGGCCGGGGACCCAGGCCGAATAGACTTCGGCGGTGTCGATCATCCGCCCGCCGGCCTCGTAGAAGGCGTCGAGCACTTCGAAGCTGGTGTCCTGATCGGCGGTCCAGCCGAACACGTTGCCGCCCAGCACCAGCTTGAGGCCCGAAAGGGAAGGGTGCCGGCTCATGCGAACTTCTCCCGCAGGGCGAGGAGGGCAATCGCGGCCTTGGCCGCCTCGCCGCCCTTGTCCTTCTGTTTCGGATCGGCGCGGACCAGCGCCTGCTCTTCGTTCTCGACCGTTAGGATGCCGTTGCCGATGGCAATGCCATCCATGGTCAGGGCCATGATCCCGCGCGCGCTTTCGCCCGCGACGATCTCGAAGTGATAGGTCTCGCCCCGGATCACCACGCCGATGGCAACGAAGCCGTCATAGAGCTGGGCCTGATCGGCCAGCGCGATCGCACCGGGGATTTCCAGCGCGCCGGGAACGGTGATGACGTCCACCTGATGCCCCGCAGATTTCAGCGCGGCGCGCGCGCCGTCGACCAGCATGTCGTTGAGATGATCGTAAAAGCGGGCTTCGACAATGAGGAAACGGGCCACGGTCTTATCCTTCTTGGATCGGGCGTTCGCCCACGATGTTGAGGCCATAGCCTTCGATGGCGACGATGTTGCGATGCGAATTGGTGAGCAGGATCATGTCGTGGATGCCCAGATCGGCCAGGATCTGCGCACCGATACCGTAGGCGCGCAGGTCCATTTCCGGCCCCTTGGTGCCGCCCAGTTCGGCGCTGAGCTGATCGGGCGAGGTCGGCATCAGCAGCACGATCACTCCGGCTTCGTTCTGGCCGATGGCGTCCATCGCGCGCTGCAGGGTGCGCTTGCGCGGGCCGGGCTTGCCCAGCACGTCGGAGAAGATCGAGATGCTGTGCATCCGCACCAGGGTCGGCTCGCCCGGCACCACATGGCCCTTCTGGAGCACGATGTTGACCGACCCGTCGACCTTGTTGCGATAGGTCTTGGCGGTCCATTCCCCGCCGTAATCGGACGTGAAGGGAGCCTCACTGACGCATTCGACCAGCCGGTCGTTCTTGCGGCGGTATTCGATCAGGTCGCGGATCGTGCCCATCTTCAGACCGTGCCGGCGCGCGAAGGGAATCAGGTCGTCCATTCGCGCCATGGTCCCGTCCTCGTTCATGATCTCGCAGATCACGCCCGAGGGGTTGAGACCAGCCAGGCGCGAAATATCGACCGAGGCCTCGGTATGCCCGGCGCGGACCAGGGTGCCGCCATCGCGGGCGATCAGCGGGAAGACGTGGCCCGGAGTGACAATATCGTCCCGGCCCTTGGTGGCATCGATCGCCACGGCAACGGTGCGGGCGCGGTCCCCGGCGGAAATGCCGGTAGTCACGCCTTCGCGCGCCTCGATCGAGACGGTGAAGGCGGTTTCGTGCCGGGTGCCGTTGTTGCGGCTCATCAGCTCCAGGCCAAGCTGCTCGGTCCGCTGGCGGGTCAGGGTAAGGCAGATCAGCCCGCGGCCGTGGGTGGCCATGAAGTTGATCGCGTCGGGCGTGGCCATCTGGGCCGGGATGACCAGATCGCCTTCGTTCTCGCGGTCCTCGTCATCGACCAGGATGAACATCCGGCCGTTGCGGGCTTCCTCGATGATCTCCTCGATCCCGACCAGCACCGGCTCTTCTTCGCTGTCCCACAGGAAGCGTTCCAGCTTGCGCAGGGTATCGGCGGTGGGGTTCCAGCCGTCGTCGGTGCAATCGCGCAGGGTGTTGGCGTGTAGCCCCGCTGCGCGGGCCAGGCCGGCGCGGGACATGCCTCCGTCAGAGACGAGGCGGCGGACGCGTTCGATGATGTTGGTCGACATGATTCGCCGGGTATCACATTATAATGTGATACCCAAGGCTGGATATCACATTGCTGTAAATCAGTCGCCCTTGAACACCGGCTTGCGCTTTTCGAGGAAGGCGTTGACCGCTTCGGCGTTGTCCTTGGTGGCGTGAGCCACGGCCTGCATCGCGGCCGACATTTCCAGCACCTGGCCGATGCTCATCGACTGGGCGTCCCAGATCAGCCGCTTGGCCATCCGCACCGCGAACGAGGGGTTGCAGGCAATTCGCAGCGCCATCTTGCGCGCGGCGTCCAGCAGTTCGGCATCGGGCACGACCTGGTTGACCAGGCCGATCTTGAGCGCCTCCGCCGCGTCGATCGTCTCGCCGGTCAGGGTCAGTTCGGCGGCCTTGGAAAACCCGACGATGCGCTGGATCAGCCAGGCCCCGCCATCGCCGGGGATGATCCCCAGCTTGACGAAGCTCTCGGCAAACTTGGCGCTTTCCCCCGCGACGCGCAGATCGCACATGCAGGCCAGGTCCAGCCCGGCGCCGATCGCCGGGCCGTTGACCGCGGCAATCACCGGCACTTCCAGCGCGGCGAAGGCCAGCGGCAGGCGCTGGATCCCGCTCTTGTAATTGCGGCGGGTGCGGGCCGGCAGGCTGGCGTTTAGCCCGCCCGAATCCGGCAGCATCGCCTTGAGGTTACCGCCGGCGGAAAAGGCGCTGCCGGCCCCGGTCAGGATCGCGACGCGGACCTTGGGATCGTCCTCCATCTGCTGCAGCGTATCAAGCAGCGCCTCGATCAGATCGAGGTCCGAGATCGGATTTCGCAGTTCCGGCCGGTTCAGCGTGATCGTGGCAATGCCGTCGGCATCGAGCGAATAGAGGACGGGGCTGTCCATGGTCGGGCTCTCTCCAGTCAGGGGCGTTTTTGGCGCTTTGGCACGGTGGTGCGCGTGCGACAAGCCGGTCAGGGCCAGATCCGCTCGATGAACCAGAAGCTGGAAATCGTGCCGATCAGGTACGTCGCGGTCAGAGTCGCGGGGTGCAGCGCGCGTGGGGCGAAGCGGCGGGTGAGGGCGATCAGCACCATCACTGCGGCAATGATCACCAGCTGCCCGGCCTCGACCCCCAGATTGAAGGTCAGCAGCGCGGTCGGCACGTCGCTTTCCGGCAGGCCGATCTCGCGCAGCGCGCCGGCAAAGCCGAAGCCGTGGATCAGGCCGAACAGGAAAGCGACCAGCCAGGGCAAGCGCTCGGTCAGGCTGGGATTGGCCGGATCGCGCTTCACGATCTCCACTGCCAGGAAAATGATCGACAATGCGACCAGCGCCTCGACCGGGGCCTGGGCCAGCCCGACGATGCCCAGCGTCGATCCGATCAGGGTGATCGAATGGGCCACGGTGAAGGCTGTCGCCGCCTTGATCACCGCACCCGTGCGGCCGATCAGCAGGACCAGCGAGATCACGAACAGCAGGTGGTCGTACCCTTCCAGGATGTGTTCCACCCCCAGCACGAAATAGCTGCGCGCCACTTCCCAGCGGTCTGGAATAGTGGCGACTTCGACCATCGCCTCGTCCTGGGTCAGCCGTGCGGCCTGGACCGGACGGTTCAGCGGGGCGATCCGCAGCAGCGCATCGGTGAAAGCCGCGTCCATGCCGGAGAGGCCGACCTGCGATCCGGCAAGGTCCCTGGTGCAGGTCAGGCGGCTTTCGGCGACCAGCACCAGCCCTTCGACCCGCGCCTGGGGCGGAGACTGGGTGCAGAAGTCCGGGAAAGCCGGACGGGTGCGGGTGGCGAGGCCGCCCAGCACCGGAGCCTTCCACACCAGCTTCCAGGTCTGCGCATCCTGCTGGGTGAACTCCAGATAACCCGGGCGCAGTTCGTCGGCCCGCGCGGGCAGGGCGGCCAGCGCGGTGAACAGGGCAAGGAGCAGGACGATCAGGCGGTTCACTTCGGCAGCTCGATCACCACGTCATAGCCCTTGAGGATGCGCTGGTAGGCCTCATCGCGGGCCTTGGCGCCGGCTCCGGCGCGCCAGTCGTTCTCCACGCGTTGGCGGACCTTGGCCAGCTTCGGCGGCTCGGCCGCAGCGCGCCGCTCGATCCGCACCAGATGCAGCCCCAGACCCGAAGCGACCGGGCCGGTCCATTGGCCGACCGGCAAGCGGCGCAGGTTGAGCGTGAACTCGTCCCCGAACAGGCCGGAGGTTTCGTTCGAACCGGCATTGTCCATGCGGGCGGGGATCGGCGCGGGCAGGCCCGAGACTTGCTCACCCTTGCGCAGACGGGCGAGCTCCGCCTCTGCCTTCAGACGGTTTTCCGGCGTGTCCGCACCAAGGTAGACCTGCTGGAAGGTGACCCGCGGATCCTCGGCATAACGGGCCGGGTCCTTGTCGATCATCGCTTGCAGTTCGGCATCGCTGGGGGTGCGGGTTTCGGCATCGGCAACGGCCAGCGTCTCCATCTTGCGCCGCATCCGCCGGACCACGACCTCGTCGTTCTGGTCGAGGCCGAGTGCCAGAGCCTCGCGGTAATAGACCTGGTCCCGTACCCAGTCAGCGATCAGGCCGTCGGTCTCGTCCTTGGTCGGCAGGCGGCGGAAGGAATCGTAGAACCGGCCGACCAGCGCGCCGACGACCTTCTCGTCGACCACGATCCGCCGCTCGCCCAGATCCGGTGCGCGGCCCGACAGCAGGGCGAAAACCAGCGCCCCGGCGATGAGAAAATGCACCAGCGGCTCTTTCAGCAGCCGCCGGGCGGTATCCTTGAATTGCATGGTTCAGCCCGGGTTATACCAGATCGCCGAGGTGTAGGCGCGTTCCTGGTGCTTGAGGGGAATTTCCGGCGGCAGGGTCAGCTTGTACTTGACCATGTCGTAAGCCATCCAGGTCGGGGTCGGGATCTGCAGCACGCGGACGTAATAGAACGCGCGCTGGCCGGGCTGGAATTCCGGATCGGTCCAGACCGTCGCCAGCGTCGGTGCGCCGATCGTGTTCTGGTAGGTCGCGGTGGCCACATCGACCGTATCGCCCACCGCCGGAACCTTGCCGTTCACCGGCTGGCGCTTGTCCATGTCCGACCAGACCACGTCGAACACCTTTTCATGCGCCTTGCCGGCCGCATCGACCCAGCCCTTGACCACCTGGACGCGGTCCAGGTTGGCATCTTCAGGGTCTTTCAGTGCCGAAATCAGGAAGCTGGGCTTGCCCGTGCCGCCCGGCTTCAGTTCGCCGCCCATCGGTACACCGCGGGCGTAACCGGCCTTGACGAAATCGCCCTGCAGGTCCGCTTCCTTGAAATCCCAGCCGCCGAACACGCGCACCACCATGCGCGGCCCGGTGGTGGCATAGACCTCGCGCCGCATCATCGCATCGAAGATCGCCTCGCGGGTGTTGGACGTGGCCCAGACGGCGGCATAGCCGCTGGCCAGGCTTTCCCAGTTCATTCGGCCCGAATTGACTCCGGGCACAAAGCCGGCAGTCGCCCGCTTTGGCCCGGGCTCCACCCCGGTGTGCTTGCCGAAGAAGTTGTTCTCGTCCGGCGTGGAGAGCGAGGTGTGGCTGTCGGTTGAGCCGATTACCCCGAACTTGTAGGGGTTCACCCCGGTGCGCTGCTCGATCAGCAGACCGCGCTTCAGCGCCTCGCGGACATAGGAACCGGGCAGGTCGCCTTGCTTGGTGGCAATGTTGCCCAGCAGGTTGAACTTTTCCCACCCGGCCACGCCGTAACCGGCGAACTCGTCGTTCGGCGACATGAAGGGATGAGCTTCGCTGTCCCCCTTGATCTGGGTGATTTCCACCACCGGTTCGCGCGCGGCGCGGCGGCGGGCGTAATCCGCGCTCATCGGGCCGCCGTTCGGTTCGGTGAGCATCCACATCAGACCGTTGGAAACGTTGCCGTTGTGCGGAATGGCCAGCACCTTGCCGCCGGTGTTCTTTTCGTAGGCTTCCATCTTGGCCCACAGGTCATCCGGCCACAGGCTGTCTTGCGGATCCCACGGGGTGATGGTGGAAACCTTGTCCTTCCCGTCGCGGAAGATGACGTTGCGGTGCAGGTTGTTGCCGGTCTGCATCAGGGTGTATTCAAAGCCCATGAAGGCAGTGAACTTGCCCGGTTCGTTGTACCGCTCGACCGTGTCCATATGCTCGGACCAGAGCTTCAGCGTGCGTTTCTCGGCCGCTTCCTTGTCATTCATGAAGGCCGGGGTGTTGCCCGATGCACGCGCCGCCAGCATTTCCCCGGTCGCCTTCAGCGATCCTTCCGGGCCTTCGTGCATCAGATCGTACCAGCGCAGCGCAATCGGATCAGTCAGCAACATGCGCGGCGCTTCGTAAAGTGCCTTGGTCGCGCCGATCCCCTCGGCGTGGTCGCTGATCACCAGAAAGTCGAGCGGGCGGGCTAGCTTGGCCTTGGTCCCGGTCGTTGCTTCCACTTCCTCGCCCCGGGCAAAGCGCAGTGCTGCTTCGGGATCGAGCCGGGTGCCGAACCCGAAGGCATCGACCGAGTTGCTGGTGTGAAGGTGGGTGTCACCCCAATAGACCTGTTCCGGATAGGCCGTGTCCTTCACTTCGGCCTTGCTGCCACCAGCCTGCGACAGTTTCTCGCAGCCGGTAATCAGTGCGGTTGAAGCCAGTAGCAGTGCCGCCGTGGCGATTGTCTTGCGCATTCCCCTTACCCCCTAGGCCGGATTGTACCAGATCGGCGAAGTATAGCCGCGTTCCTGCTGCTTGAGCGGGATCGCGGGATCGAGTTTCAACTTGAAGCGGACCATGTCGAAGGCGACCCAGGTCGGGGTCGGGATTTCGAGCACGCGGACATAATAGAACGCCCGCAGCTTCGGATCGAATTCCGGGTCGGTCCAGACGGTGGCCAGGCTGGGCGCGCCGATCGTGTTGGCATAACTGGCCGTGGCGACATCGACCGTATCGCCAACTGCCGGGACCTTGCCCCCCACCATGGCGCGCTTGTCCATATCGGACCAGACCACGTCGAAGACCTTTTCCTGCGCCACGCCATTTCCATCGACCCAGCCCTTGACCACCTGGACACGGTCGAGATTGGCGCCCTGCGGATCCTTCAGGGCAGAGATGACCAGGCGCGGGGCGCCGCTGCCCGGCTTGAGGTCGCTGCCCATTGGCACGCCGCGTTCGTAGCCGGCCTTGACCCAGTCGCCCTTGAGGTCATCGGCGGTAAAGTCCCAGCCGCCGAATACCCGCAGCACCATGCGCGGGCCGGTGGTGCCATAGACCTCCTTGCGCATCATCGCATCGAAGATTGCCTCGCGGGTGTTGGCGGTGGCCCACACCGCCGCATAGCCGCTGGCGAGGTAATTCCAGCCGACCCGTTCATCGACCCGGCCCAGTCCCTGCGACTTGGTCGAGCGGGTGGGGGAAGGTTCCGAGCCCGAATGCTTGCCGAAGTAATTGTCGTCATCGGCAGTTGCCAGGCTGGTGTGGCTGTCGGTCGATCCGATCACGCCGTATTTGTAGGGGTTCACCCCGGTGCGCTGTTCGACCAGCAGCCCGCGCTTCAGCGCCTCGCGAACATAGGACCCGGCCTGCATCTGCGGCGTGGTCTTTTCCGAAAAGTCCAGGTTGCCCAGTTCCCAGCCGGCATCGCCGTAACCGGCGAATTCGTCGTTGGGGGACATGAAAGGATGGCTTTCGCTGTCGCCCTTGATTTGGGTGATTTCCACCAGCGGCTCGCGCGCGGCGCGGCGGCGGGCGTAATCGGCGCTCATCGGTCCGCCGCTGGGATCGGTCAGCTGGAACATCTCGCCGTTCGAGAGGTTCGAATTGTGCGGAATGGCCAGTGCCTTGCCGCCGGTCTGGCGTTCATAGGCGTCCATGAAATCCCACAGACCGTCAGGGATGATCGTGTCGAAACTGGCCAGCGGCATGAACCCGGCCACTTCGTTCGCGCCGTCGCGGAAGATCACGTTGCGGTGCAGGTTGTTGCCCCGGTTCATCAGGGTGTATTCGAAACCGTGGAAGGCGGTGAACTTGCCCGGCTCGTTATAGCGTTCAACCGTGGCGACGTGGGTGTACCAGTTCTTGCGCAGCCGCTCGGCCGCGCCTTCGGGGTTGAGCAGTTCGGGCGGCAGGGTGTTCTTGGCCTTGGCGTCGATGATCTCGCCAACCGCCTTCTGCGATTGTTCCGGCCCGGCATGCATCATGTCGTACCAGCGCAGCATCGTCGGGTGGGTGATGAAGCTGCGCGGCGCGTTGTAAAGGTCCTTGATCGTCGCGAAGCCATCGGAATGGTCGGCGATCACCAGGAAGTCGAGCGGGCGGGCCAGCTTGGCCTTGATCCCGGTGGTGGAGATAACCTCATCCCCCCGGGCAAACCGGAGCGCTTCTTCCGGACCGAGCCGGTTGCCGAAGCCGAAGGCATCGGGCGAATTGGCGGTGTGGAGGTGGGTATCGCCCCAGTAGACCCGCTGGGGATAGGCTGCTTCGGCCACCTTGGCCGCTTCGGCAGCGTCCTCTTTTCCGCCATTGCAGCCGCTGACCAGCGCGCTTGACGCCAGCAGCAGCGCGATCAGGGCGTGGCCCTTGCGCATCCTCATCCCCTTCCATCCCGTTTTCAATGGCAACTTGCCACGCTGTCAGCACAGGTCAAGCGCGCTCGATCGGGGCTTGCACCGTTTAACCGATCGGTTAAGGCGAATGGCATGACCGAGAGCGAAGAAATTGTCGAAATCCGCCGCGCCGTGCAGGCCCTGTGTGCGGAGTTTCCGGGGGAATATTGGCGGGCCAAGGATGCCGCGCGGGAATACCCCGGCGAGTTCGTCGATGCCCTGACGCGTTCGGGCTTTCTTGCCGCACTGATCCCGGAGGAATTCGGCGGTTCGGGCCTGAGCCTGCTGGCCGCCGCGGTGATCATGGAGGAAATCCAGGCCGCCGGCTGCAACGGGGCCAGCGCTCACGCGCAGATGTACATCATGAACACCCTGCTGCGCTATGGCAGCGCCGAGCAGAAGGCGAAGTATCTGCCGGGCATCGCTTCTGGCGAACTGCGGCTGCAGGCCTTCGGCGTGTCCGAGCCGACCAGCGGAACCGACACGCTCTCGCTGCGCACGGTCGCGGTGCGTGACGGCGATCATTACGTGGTCAACGGCCAGAAGATCTGGACCAGCCGCGCGGAACATTCCGACCTGATGCTGCTGCTGGCGCGGACCACCCCGCGCGACCAGGTGGCGAGCAAGACCGAGGGCCTCTCGATCTTCCTGGTCGACATGCGCGAAGTGGTGGGAAGCGGCATGACGATCAAGCCGATCCGCACCATGATGAACCACTCGACCACCGAAGTGTTCTTCGACGACATGCGCATTCCCGCCTCCAGCCTGATCGGCGAGGAAGGGAAGGGCTTCCGCTACATCCTTTCGGGCATGAATGCCGAGCGGATCCTGATCGCGGCGGAATGCATCGGCGATGCCAAGTGGTTCATCCGCAAGGCGACCGACTATGCCAAGGAGCGCAACGTGTTCGGCCGGGCGATCGGCCAGAACCAGGGCGTCCAGTTCCCGATCGCGCGCTGCTATGCGCAGATGCGTGCGGCCGAGCTGATGGTTCACCATGCGGCTGAAGTCTATGACCGGGGCGGCAACCCCGGCGAGGAAGCTAACATGGCCAAGATGCTGGCCAGCGAGGCGAGCTGGGCCGCAGCCGACATGTGCGTGCAGACCCACGGTGGGTTCGGCTTTGCCGAGGAATACGACGTCGAACGCAAGTTCCGCGAGGCGCGGCTTTACACCGTCGCCCCGATCAGCACCAACCTGATCCTGTCATACATCTCGGAACACGTGCTCGGTCTGCCGCGCAGTTACTAGAACCGCTCGATCGCCTGGTTGTTGCGGGTCGATTTTCCCGGCATCGGCACCAGCACCATGCGCCCGCGCTGGGCATTCCAGGTGAAGGTTCCAGGGCATTCCTGCGCGCCGTACCCGCCGCAATGGGTGCCGTGGAAATCGAACACGAACAGGATCCGGCCGTCGCGGGTCTCGACCTTGCGGTCGCGCACGCGGCGGTCGAAGACCTTGAGCGGCGGTCCCGCCTTGCGCCCCAGCCACAGCTGATAGCGGCACCCGCCGGTGCCGCACCATTGCATGCCCAGCATGTTCCAATCGACCTGCCAGTCCTGAATCCCGTCGCCGTTGATGTCGATCGGAGTGACCTGGGCGGCAATGACTGCCGGATCGTGTTCGGACATGTCGTCCCTCAGCAGCACGGCCCGCACCTGCCGAGTGATTTCGGCCCTGGGATCGGCCGGAGCCCTGGCCTGGACGGCGGCAAGGGGCAGGATCAGGGTGCAGGCCAGCAGGATCGAAAGTCGCAGGTTCATGAGGTGGTCTCTGAAATGGAGCACCGAATCTAGCCGATCACTCGCCGCCCGCCTTGCGAGAATGCGACACTGCGCTGGCTTAGCGCTTCAGTCGTTCGGCATGCCAGGCGACGTGCTCGGCCATGAAGCTGGAGATGAAATAGTACGAATGGTCATAGCCCGGCTGCATCCGGATCGTGGCCGGAATGCCGGCCTTGCGGCAGGCCATCACCAGCAGACCGGTCTTGAGTTGTTCGTGCAGAAAATTGTCGGCATCGCCCTGATCGACCAGCAGATCGGGCAGGCGGGCGCCGTCCTCGATTAGCGCGCAGGCATCGTACGCGCGCCAGGCGGCCTTGTCCGGGCCAAGGTAGCCGCTCAGCGCCTTCGCGCCCCACGGGCAGTTCAGCGGGCTGACAATCGGGGCAAAGGCGCTGGCCGAGCGGAACCGGCCGGGATTGCGCAAGCTGGTGGTCAGCGCGCCGTGGCCGCCCATCGAATGGCCGGTGATGCCCTGCCGCTCCATGTCGAGCGGGAAATGCGAGGCAACCAGTTCGGGCAGTTCCTGCTCGATATAGCTGCGCATCTTGAAGTGGGTGGACCACGGTGCCGCGGTGGCATCGACATAGAAGCCGGCGCCCTTGCCGAAATCATAGCCTTCGTCATCCGGCACATCGTCGCCACGCGGGGAGGTGTCGGGGGCGATGAAGGCAATCCCGTGGCGGGCACAGGCTTCGCGGAACTCGCCTTTTTCGGTGACGTTGGCATGGGTGCAGGTCAGGCCGGACAGGTACCACAGGACCGGCAGCTTCGCCTCCGGAGCATGATCGGGGACGAAGACCGAAAAGGTCATCGCCGTGCCGGTCGCCTCGCTCTGGTGGGTGTAAACGCCCTGGGTGCCGCCGTGGCTGCGGTTTGCGCTGATCTGTTCCATGCGCCGCCTTTGCCCTTGCAAAGGTGATCCGCGCAAACGGTTTTTCATGCCCTGCAGGGCAGACCGATCAATGATGATGGGAAGGGAATGGTGGACGCACTAGGGCTCGAACCTAGGACCCGCTGATTAAGAGTCCATATCGGGCCTTTGATTCTAAACGGCTTTTTTCCCAAATTAGGGAATAACGGCTCGTGGAACATCAATGGGTTACGGAGACTCTTCCAACTGACGGAACGGGGCCTGATAACGAAAACGCCGTCCCGGATGGTCCCCGGAACGGCGCTCTACATGCCACCGGCGACTATGCCCTAGGAGAGCCGCCAGCGGTATCTAATTACCAGCCTGCCGATGTAGCGGCAAGTCCGTTGGACCGGGAAATCACCCTGACCCAGTTCAAGGATGCGAGTGCTAGACGGGCAGTCCAGCACCTAGTCCCGCTCAGGGGCCTTGCCCCGAAAATCGTGGAGCGCCGGGCCGACCGTAAGGACCGGCTGCCGTGGCTCAAGCTGGCGACGTTCGGGGACGTGCCCAGCCGGAAAGGGTCATTGCGCCACAATGGCAACGTGACCGCCATAGACGGGATTGAAGGCGATCATGACGCGGGGACCCTGACGCCCGCTGAGGCCGCCCAGCGGCTCCAGCAGGCCGGAATCGCGGCCCTGATCTATACCAGCCCGTCACACACCCCTGAGCGGCCCCGCTGGCGCGTTCTTGCGCCCCTGTCGCGGTCCATGTCCCCGGAGCATCGGGAGCGGCTTTGCGCCCGGTTGCAAGGCGTCCTTGGCGGCGCACTGGCACCGGAGTCCTTTGCCCTGTCGCAGAGCTACTACTACGGCGGCGTGGAAGGCGGCACGGTCCCGGAGACGCTGGAGATCGACGGGGCAGGGATCGACACGCTGGACCGGCTGGACGCGGGCGCGCTCGATAAGCGGGGCAAACCCTACGCTGCCATTGACCCGGACCATTTCATGTTTGTCCCGCCCGCGCTGCTGGAGCCGCCGGAGGATGACGGCGACGATCTGGACATCTGGGCGGCCCCGAATCTCGACAAGATCAGGGGCGCGCTGGCGGCAATACCGCCGGAGGTCCGGGACGACCGGGAGGGATGCTGGCGACCCGTCGGCATGGCGTTGCATGACGAGTTCCGGGGCAGCGAGTCCGGCTTCACGCTCTGGAGCGAATGGAGCGCCGCCGGGAGCAAGTATGACGCCCGCGATCAGCGCCGCGTATGGGAGTCGTTCGGCAAGGGCACCGGCAAGGCGACCAGCATTGCGACGCTCTACGGCATGGCGAAGGATCACGGCTGGAACGCCAAGGTCGCCGCACCACGGGAGCCTTCCCGGCTCCAGCTTCTAACGCCCGCCGATTGCACGAACGCCCCGGCGCGCGGGTACATCATCAAGGGCCTGATCGCCCCGCGCGATGTCGCTTGCATTTTCGGCGCGCCGGGCGGCGGCAAATCCACCATTGCCCCGCATTTGGGGTATCACGTCGCACGGGGCGAGTCCGTGTTCGGCTTGCGGACGAAGCCGGGCAAGGTCCTCTATGTCGCGGCGGAGGACGCCCACGGCATGAAGAACCGCGTCGCGGCCCTCCGCCGCCGGGATGGCGACGCCCCGGACTTCTATGTCGTGGACGGCGTGACCGATCTGCTGGAGGAGAACAGCCCGGACCTTGCCGCGTTGCGTGACGCCGTGGAGGAGGTCCGCCCGGCGCTGATCTTTATCGACACGCTGGCAATGGCGTTCCGCGATCTGGAGGAGAACGACGCCCAGAGCATGAATCAGGTTGTCTGCATTGCGCGGTCTCTGACGTGCCACGGTGCGGCTGTCGTATTGATCCATCATGGCACGAAGGCGGAAGGATCGACGCCGCGCGGGCATAGCGTATTGAACGGCGCGCTGGACGTGGCGCTCCAGCTTCTCCCGGCTGACAGCGAACGGATTATCCGGGGCAGGCTCAGCAAGAATCGCAACGGGCCGCCGGACCTCGACATCGCGTTCCGCGTGGCGTCAGAGGAACTGGGCAGGGATGACGACGGCGACGCGATCACCGCTGCCATTGTGGATGAACTACCAGCCGGGACCGCACCACGCGCGCCACGCCTGCCGGTCGGACAGCGGGAAGCCCTCGCCATGCTCCTCGAGCTTGAGGCGAGCGGGCAGGTCGTGACGGAGGGGGCATGGCGGGATGAGTGCATCGAGTCTCGGCGCGTCTCTCAATCGGAGGACCGGGACAATCGAAAGCGGGCGTTCAATCGGGCGCGGACGGGGTTGTTCCGGGCCGGGCTGGTTGTGCTGTCCGATGACCGCGTGACAGTCGCTCGCCAGCCGGACTTTGAATGGCCGGACGATGACGAAGGGGACGACCAGTGAACCGGGACACAACGGGACATTGCCGGGACATGCCGGGACAGTCCCGCCTGAGGTTGCCGGGACGGACCGGGACACACCCCTTAAGGGGTGTCCCGATGTCCCGCCTGCCGGGGATGATCGCCCTACCATTCACTGAATCAGCGGGTCCCTCTCACCGGGGGGCCGTTGGGGGGACGCTGAGCCGCTTCATTTCGATCAGGGCAGTAAAATGAGTCAGACTTCCGATAGCCGTCATTCTGATTCTGAGATTTCAGCGGTGGAGCTTGCCGACTGGCTGGGCGTCTCCGAACGCGCGATTAGCGACTATGCCCGCAAGGGGATCATCGCCCGGAGCGCGCCCGGCAAATTCAGGTTCCGGGAATCCGTGAAGGCCGTTACCAGTCACCTCCGGGAACTGTCCGCCCAACGTGGTGCATCATCGGCGGGCCTGACCGCCCAACGCGAACGTATTGCGCGCGGGCAGGCCGATAAGCTGGAGATGCAGAATGCGGCGACCCGGCGCGAAATGCTGCCCGCCAAACTGGTCGCCGATGAATGGGCGTCGATTCTCCGGCTGGTCCGCTCTCGGATGCTGGCAGTGCCCAGCCGGATACAGCAGCAGCTTGGGCACCTATCGGCGCACGATCTGGACATCATCGACCGGGAAATTCGGGACGCGCTTGAGGAGGCCGCGAACAATGGGCTTTGAACGTGCGATAATGCCTGTCCGGCTGGAGGCCCTGTCGGCGCTCAGGCCGCCGCCGCGTTTGCCGCTGTCCCGATGGATTGAATCGAACCTCCGGCTGCCGGACGACGTGTCGGCGCTCCCCGGCGATGTTCGTCTATGGGCGTTTCAGCGCGATATTGCCGACGCGATGTCCGATCCGACGATTGAGCGCGTGACGCTTGTTAAGTCCGTCCGCATTGGCCTGTCCACGCTGCTGACGGCAACCGTCGGGAGCTTCGCAGCGAATGAGCCGTCCCCGATCTTGCTCCTATTGCCTACGGAAGCCGATTGCCGCGACTTCATGGTTTCGGACATGGAACCGATTTTCGCCGCCACGCCCGCGCTAGCCGGACTGCTGAGCGACGATAGCGCGGAAGGCGGGCGCAACACGCTGCTGTCCCGGCGCTTCCCCGGCGGGTCGCTAAAGGTGGTGGCGGCAAAGTCGCCCCGGAACCTTCGCCGCCACAATGTCCGCGTTCTGCTGATCGACGAAGCGGACGCGATGGAACCGGGAGCGGAAGGCAGTCCGGTCCTGCTGGCGGAGCGCCGGACGCTGAGCTTCGCCAATCGCAAGATCATCATGGGCAGCACTCCGACGCTGGAGGCGACCAGCAATGTCTTGCGCTCCTATGCCCAATCGGACCAGCGTGTGTTTGAGGTCCCGTGCCCGGATTGCGGCACGTTCACCGAAATCCAATGGTCGCATATCGAATGGCAGCCGGACCAGCCGGAGACAGCGGCGTTCCATTGCCCGGCTTGCGCGGAAATCATTTCCGAACGGCACAAGCCCGCAATGATCGACGCGGGCCGCTGGCGCGCCACGCGCCCAGAGGTGCAAGGCCATGCCGGTTTCAGGATCAATGCGCTGGTCTCTCCCCATGCAAACGCTGCGTGGGGCAAGCTGGCAGCAGAGTTCCTTGCCGCGAAGGGCAGCCCGGACATGCTCCAGACTTTCGTGAACACAATTCTGGCGGAAGGCTGGAGGGAGGCCGCCGACGAACTGGAGGAAAGCGAGCTTGCCGCGCGGGCTGAGCCTTGGGGCCTCGATAACATCCCGACGGAGGTCCTTGTCGTCACGGCTGGAGTCGATGTGCAGGACGACCGGCTAGAGGTGACATTCATCGGCTGGAGCCGGGACGCTTCGCTGATCCTTGGGCACGTCGTCATTTGGGGCAGCCCCGGCGACGATTCCACATGGGCGGAACTGGACGACCTGCTGAAAACGGCATGGCCGCATCCGCGCGGTGGAACGCTCCGCCTGGACGCGGCAATCATTGACTCCGGCGATGGCGACTGGACCGCCCATGTCTATGCGTTCTGCCGTCCCCGTTTCGGGCGCAAGATCATGGCTGGTAAGGGCGTGGCGGGAACGCGCCCGCCGGTTACGGCATCGCAAGCCAAGGGCGTCCGCCTATTCCTTGTCGGCGTGGACGGGCTGAAATCGCAAATACTGACTCGACTGTCGCGAGGCCGGACGATCCGATTCAGTGATAGCCTTGAGACGGCGTGGTACGAACAACTGGCGTCAGAGCGCCGCGTCCTCCGGTATGTCAGAGGGCAGCCCGTCCGCCGGTTTGAGCGCAAGCCGGGAATGAGGGCGGAAGCTCTCGATTGCGTGGTTTACGGTTTCGCCGCTCGGCAACTTGTCACGGCCAATCTGGACCGCCGGGAGGAGGAACTATCGACGCCAGCCGCGCTCCCGCCCGCCCGGTCGCCGGTCATCCATTCAAAATGGATGACGCACAGACTATAACCAGATGTCTAAATCTCCCATCGGCACACGTTCTGCTATGTAGGTATGGCCAATGGCGATGCCTGCGCTGGTAAGTTGAAAGTTACTTAGGTTAGATTCTTGCCACTGCTTGTATAGATAGGCGGATATTTCGGAATGTTTTTCCAGTTCACCGATAAGCGCTTGCTCATCTATAAGTCGCTCTTGAATTTTCTGCTTTGCGACTGTTATTTGATGCGCAGTCCATTTCGTTCCATCAAGTACATCTTGACGGTGAGTGGCAATTTCCAATTTCTGTGTATCCCGGTGGCAAACCCGCATAGGGCGCGGAAGAGATTCAGGATGAAAAGCGGCTTGTAACTCTGCCTCAGAAAAACCTGCGCAAAGAAGGCCGTGATAGTCGCCCTTTAGGATGTCGTAAAAGCCTACATGGCCTATCCCCATCGTGCCGCAGCCGAGATATTCCATGTGTCGGATGTCGCCAGCGGTGAGATCTATATGCTTTTCAGTCAAGTTAATCGCGCGCAGATAGGTATCAAACAGCTGATTAAGGTTGGTAGATGGAAAATTAACGAAGCGTATCGCGAACGATATACCAAGAGCCTTAATTTGATTTTTTGTGAGGAGTGGCGCTATTTTTACAGCCTCTCCTAGCACAATTGATTTCTTAGATCGTTCGGGTGCACTAGAAGCCCCAATTACAGCTCTAACCAGTATTTCTTTGAGTTCGTCGTCTCCAGAAACCGCATATGCCTTCTGTGCTTCTAAAAGAATCACCTGCTTTTCAACTTGAGAGAATGATTGAGGGTTCGCCGTTTTATCATTCTCAAGTCGATCAATGATTTCGTCACGAATTTCGGCGGCTCTTTCTTCGGCTGCGTCCTTCGCCATTGCCATAAGATTTGCAAAATTTGCTTTGAACAAGTCCGTCGCAATGTCGCGGACATCGTTGTAAGTAAGTCCAGTCGAGACCGTTCCAATTTGTATATTAGTGGAGCCTGATCCACCTTTCTGCTGCTGGTTCACTAATCGCGCCTTTCAACCTTGCCAATCTGTACGTTAGTCGATTGGCTGCCGCCGCGTTGATTTTGCTTGATTGTCTCGGATTCGTCACGCGACTGGCGTCGGCGAGAAACAATCCACGCGCCAAGACCAGAGATAGCAGCGACACCAATGCCGCTAAAAATCCATTCCCTATTGTCCGCTATCCAAGTCAGCATAATGTCGCCCTCCTTCTGTAGGGGCACTTAGCGTTTCCATTTGACAATTTCTAGCTGGACACAAGAAGGCCGGACAGGGCGTAACCAACTCCCTGCCCGGCCTTCCCGGAAATCACTTCGTCGTTAGGAGACGCCCGAAGCTACCAGACAAAAGGACGGTCCCCACGACTAACCTCCTGTCCGGCAACGCTCCGATAGCCGATTCGCACTGCGACGGCAAGATACTATTTCAGAGATAAGGTTTTCCTTTTCACATCCGAAGTTTTGACCTATGGTGGCCACCGACTCAGCAATCGGAGGCCCGCATGGTCGAGAAAACACTTTTGGAACGGCTGGACGACATGACGTTCAGCGGCGGTCAGGTTCAAGCCGCCATCGGCGCAAGCCCGGCAACCCTGACCCGCTACTACACCGCCTACGGGCTGGCGACGTTCACGCCGAACAGCAGCCAAGGTAAGCGTCGTGACTTCGTTCTTGCCGATGTCGCTCAGCTTGCGCTTGCGGTGGAATTGGCGCGGACGACCGACCGCCCGAAAATGGTGGCGTCGATCCTGAATCAGGTTGCCGGTTTTCAGGGCGCTCGCCGTACCCGTCCGGGCGAACCGAATGACGATAACGCGGCGGCTATCGTTTTCAGCAATGACGACAACGCCCGGCTTCGCGCCGACGCCGTGAAGTCGATCAAGGCCCTTCCGCCTCTCTATTGGGAGGAGGACCGCCCGATTTTCCTTCACGTCTGGCCCGGCGTTGACGGTTTTGACGTGATTGACGAAGCCGCCCCGACTCTCCGCGACGGCCTGTTCATCAATGCCACCCGCTATCTGAGCAACATTCGTGTTGCGCTCGCGGGCACGGTGGCGGGCATCTGACCATGCGCCTGCCGTCCCTCTCTCAGCTATTCGGTCGCCGTCAGACCCGGCCCGCTGGACGCGATGTCCTCCAGCGTCGGTTTGACGCGACCAGCGGGCAGCGGGGCAACGCGACGTTCGGGAGCTATGGGCCGGAGACTCTGGCAGGCAGCGCCGTCATTGCGCGCAAGGCCCGCTATGCCGTGGAGAACAACCCATGGCTGAATAACGGCGTCGCTACATGGGCAACGGCGCTGGTCGGTGCGGGCATCACGCCGACGCCGCAACATCCTGACAACGCAAGCCGCCCCGCGGTGCAAGCCGCGTTCAACCGCTGGTCCGCTGTCTGCGATCTGGACGAACGGACGGACTTTCCCGGCCTGACTGCCGGAGCCGTCCGCGACATGGTGGTAAGCGGCGAAGCCTTTATCCAGCTTGTGACAACGGACGAAGGGTTGCGGCTCCGCCGGATTGCGCCGGAGCAAGTGGACATCGCCCAGACTGGCGAACTGAGTTCCGGCGGTCGCATTATCGCGGGCGTGGAGTTTGACGCGGAAGGCCGCCGGGTCGCGTACTGGGTCCGCCCGGTCGATCCGACGGCGATCTTTGAAGGCTATGCGCCGCCCGTTCGCGTTCCCGCTGCCGACATGGTGCATCTGTTCAAGCCGTTGGGGCCGGGGCAGGTTCGCGGCATTTCGTGGCTTGCGCCGGTCCTGATCCGGGCGGGCGAACTGGACCAGTTGGACGACGCCTTGCTTGTCGCCGCGAAAGTCGCCGCCATGTTCGCGGGATTCTTGATCGACCAGAACGGCTCCGCAAGCGGCTTCCCGTTTGAAGGGGTCGGCACGGACTCCGTGATGGAAAGTGGACTTGAACCCGGCACTCTCAAGGTCCTGCCCGCCGGTTTCGACATCAAGTTCAGCGGCCCTCAGAACGCCCAGCAGACAGTGGACTTCGCCAAGCTCCAGCTTCGCGGCATTGCCGCCGGGCTAGGCGTCCCGGAATACCTGCTGACCGGCGACCTGTCTGGCGCAAACTATTCATCCCTCCGGGCCGGGCTGCTGGAGTTCCGCCGCCGCGTGGAGGCAATCCAGTTTCAGGTTGTCGTCCCGCAACTGTTGCGCCCGATCTTTCAGCGGTTCGTGACGACCGCCGTTCTGGCAGGCGAAATCGACGCGCCGGACTTCGAGTCCAACGCGGACCAGTGGTTCGCCTGCGAATGGATCATGCCCGCGCAAGAGTGGATCGACCCGGCCAAGGACGCGGAGGCGACGGCGACCATGATTGCCGCCGGGCTGACCTCCCGCCGCCGGGCCGTCGCGGCGCAAGGCTACAGCGTGGAGGAACTGGACGCGGAAATCATTTCCGACCGGGTGCGCGAACGCGAACTGGGCCTGTCCTTCGGAGAAACGAAGGGGGCCGCCAGTGCGTAGCTATCCGCCGTTCTACACCATCCGCATTGAATCGCCCGCCGGTTCGGTCGGGACGATCTTGCACAAGGGCGCGCTTGCGCCGCTGATCGCCGACCTGCTGGACAGCCATGACGACCTCCGGGAGCGGCTGGAGGCGACCGACGCCCGGACCTACCAGTTTTGCCGGAAGCCGCGCGGCGTCGATCCTCTGCCCGATCCTGACGACTTTGGGGGCCTGTAATGACGACCGTACTTGAGACCCGCCGCGCCCCTACCGTCGGCTTCGTTCCGCAGACGTTCGACGCGGACTCGGGCACCGTTGACGTGACCCTAACGACCGGCGCGCCGGTCCAGCGCGGAGGCCATGTGGAGGTGCTGGCAATCGCACCGGAGAACGTGGAGTTCGCCCAGCGCATCCCGCTGCTGGACTCGCATCGCCAGCAGTCGATTGCCGACATCAAAGGGTCGGTATCCAATATCCGGTTTGAGCCGGGCGCGATTGTCGCGACGCTCAATATCTCTGACCCGTCCGCGCTTGCCGCCGTCGCCCGTGGCGACGTGACCGGCGTTAGCGTCGGCTACCGAGTCAAGAAATGGTCCGAACGCCGCGACCCCAAGTCCGGCAAACTCATTCGCACGGCAGTCCTCTTTGAGATTGTCGAAGCGTCCCTTGTCGCTGTCCCCGCCGACGCCAACGCCACCATCAGGAGTCAAACGATGGAAGATGAAATCGAAACGGGGCAGCGGGAAATCATTTCCGACCCGCCCGAAAACGAAACGCGGGCGGAGGTGAACGCCCAGATTCGCAGTGCCGTCACCTATGCGCGCCTGCCAGCCGGCTTCGCGAACGATCTGATCGACCGTGAGGCGACCGTGGAGGAGGCCCGTTCCGCCGTGTTCGCTGAAATGCAGCGTCGCAGCGTCCCGGTCTCGAATATCCGCGTCGGGCCGTCCGGCGATGATCCTGCCGTGGTGCAGGACCGCATGGCGGAAGCTCTCGCCTGCCGGGCTATGGGGACCGCGCCAAGCGAAGCCGCGCGCCCCTATATGTCGCTTCGCATGTCGGACATGGCGCGCCAGTCGCTCCAGCGTTCCGGGCAGGCGGGCATTGCCACGCTTGGCCGGGAGGAGGTGCTTACCCGCGCGCTCCACACGACCAGCGATTTCCCGAACCTGCTGACGGCGACCGGAAACCGGATTCTCATGCCCGCATACCGGGCAGCGGAATCGCAACTCAAGCAACTGGCGCGCCAGCGGACGGCAGACGATTTCCGCCCCATGTCGCTCCTCAAGCTGGGCGAGTTCGGCAAGCTGCAAAAGGTGACGGAGGCCGGAGAGATCAAGGCCCTGACGACCGGCGAAGCCAAGGAAGGCTATTCGCTGGAGACGTTCGGCGGCATGTTCAACCTGTCCCGCAAGGCGATCGTCAATGACGACCTTGGCGCGTTCGCGCGCTGGGCGGAGATGATGGGCCGGGCCGCCGCCGAAACGGAAGCGGACCAGCTTGTCTCCCTGCTGACCGCCAATCCGGTCATGGAGGACGGCAACGCTCTGTTCTCCGCCGCGCACGGCAACCTGTCGGCGACGGGCGCGGCTCCCGACGTGGACTCGCTGTCGGCTGCCCGGCTGGCGCTTCGTCGTCAGACTGGCTTGGACGGCGTGTCTCCGATCAGCGCGACGCCCAAGTTCATCCTTGCCGCGCCGGAACTGGAAACGACCTTTGAGAAGCTGCTGGCCGAACTGGCAGCCGCCAAGGTGGACGACCAGAATCCGTTCTCCGGCAAAATGACGCTGCTGATCGAACCGCGCCTGTCCGGCGATGACTGGTACGTGTTCGCGGACCCGACAATGCTGCCCGTCCTCGAATATGCCTATCTGTCGTCCGCTCAGGGGCCGCAGATTGCCAGCCGCGACGGTTGGGAGGTCCTTGGCCGGGAGTTCCGTGTCGTTCTCGACTTCGGTTGCGGCGCGGTGGACTGGCGCGGGGCCTATCACGATCTGGGTGAGGACGACCTGTAATGGCGACCTTGGCCGACCTCCAGCAACGGCGCGACTCCCTGTTCAAGGCCCTGACCGACGGAATCCGTGCGTTCCGGGACCAGAACGGGGAGGAGGTCGCCTTTTCCTCAGGTTCGGAAATGAGGGCCGCCTTGGCGACTCTGGACCGGGAAATCGCGAACCTGAGCGGCGGTCGGCCACCCTCCACAATCATCTTTCGCACCTCGAAAGGACTTTGAGATGAAGAACTATATCCAGCCGGGCAACACGCTCACCCTGACCGCTCCGGCGGAAATCACTTCCGGCGCTGTTGTCGCCGTCGGGTCGATCATCGGCGTTGCCAATGGCGACGCGGCGAACGGCGCGCCGGTCGATGTCGATACGGTTGGCGTGTTCCGCCTGCCCAAGGTGTCGGCGCTCGCAATCGCGGCGGGCGATGTCGTTTATTACGATCCCGCCACCGGACTCGTGAACAAGACTGCTAGCGGCAACACGAAGCTGGGCGTGGCGACGGAAGCCGCCGCGAACCCTAGCGCCGATGTCGCCGTCCGCCTCAACGGTTCGTTCTGAGGCATCAATGGCCCGGACGCCTGCCATGTTCAAACAGGGCGATGTGGTCCGCGCGGTGAAAGCCGCGCGGGCTGCTGGCCTGAACGTGGCGCGGACGGAGATTGCCCCGGACGGAACTATCCGGCTTATTCATACCGATTGCTCGCCAGTCCCCGCCTCGCCTTATGATGAGTGGAAGCAGAAACGCCATGAGAGTCCATCTTAAGGGCATCAACCGGATAACGAAGAAACTCGCCTCCGGTCAGACTGTCACCTATTTCTATGCTTGGAAGGGCGGTCCCCGACTTGAGGGAACGCCCGGCTCCCCGGAGTTCCACGCCAGCTATAATGCCGCCGTGGCATCGCGCCGGGCAGCGCCCAAGGACCAGCTTCGCGCGATCCTCGACAAGTTCGAGCGATCCTCCGACTTCCTCGACCTCGCGGACAAGACGCGCAAGGATTACAAAAAGCATATCCGCGCCATTGAGGACGAATTTGGGGACCTCCCGATTGCCGCGCTGGAGGACCGCCGGGTGAGGGGGGATTTCCTTGCGTGGCGTGACCGCATTGGCGCGAAGTCGCGGCGGCAAGCGGACTATCGTTTCAGCGTCCTTGCGCGCATCCTGTCATGGGCGTTCAATCGCGGCCTAGTCCCGTCGAATCCATGCGAGCGACCGGGCCGCCTTTACCGCTCCAGCCGGTCGGAGAATATCTGGACTGAGGTGGACGAAGCCGCGTTCTACGCGAAGGCACCGGACCATTTGCATCTGGCGCTCACCTTGGCGCTTTGGACCGGGCAGCGGCAAGGCGACCTCCTCCGGCTCACATGGTCCGCCTATGACGGAACGCATATCCGGTTGAAGCAACGCAAGACTGGCGCGCGTGTCGTCATCCCGGCTGGCGCGCCTCTCCGGGCCGCTTTGGATGCAGCAAAGGCGAAGCGGTCGAATCGGGACCCCAAGGACGCGAAACCGCTTCCGCTGACGATCCTAGCGACTGAGGGCGGGACGACGTGGACGGAGTCCGGCTTCCGGGCATCATGGCGCAAGGCTTGCGCGAAGGCGGGCGTCGTCGGCGTCACATTCCACGATCTACGCGGGACCGCCGTGACCCGGCTGGCGCTGGCGGAGTGCAGCGAAGCGGAGATTGCGACGATTACCGGGCACAGCTTCAAGGATGTCGGCGCGATACTCGACGCGCACTATCTGAAACGCGATTCCGGGCTGGCGGCAAGCGCCATTCGGAAGCTCGAAAACAGGGGGAAAGCTCCCAACTGACCGCCCAACTGAGGGTGGCGCGTCTGACTGGAAACCGGAAAAAAGCCAATGAAAAGAATGGTGGACGCACTAGGGCTCGAACCTAGGACCCGCTGATTAAGAGTCAGCTGCTCTACCAACTGAGCTATGCGTCCACTTCCAGGCGTTTCCGCTGGCCCCGATTCGCTCGGGAGCCCCCCTATAGCGATTGCTTTGCGGGATGGAAGGGGTTTCTTTTGCCCCGGCTCAACTTGTCAGCGGACCGCCCCGGCGGCTCCACCGGTCAACCGCCATGATCACCCCGATGCAGGCCATATTGGTCAGCAGGGCCGATCCGCCATAGCTGATCCACGGCAGCGGAATACCGACGACCGGGGCCAGCCCCATCACCATCAGCATGTTGACCGCCATGTAGAAGAAGATCGTGAAGGTCATCCCCGCCGCCAGCAGGCTGGAGAAGCGATCGGGTGCGTTGCGCGATACCTTGAGGCCCCAGTGGAACACCCAAAGGAACACCGCCAGCACGAACAGCCCGCCCAGCACGCCCCATTCCTCGGCCATGGTGGCAAAGGCGAAGTCGGTCTGGGCTTCGGGCAGATAGTCGAGGTGGCTCTGGCTGCCGTTGCCGAAGCCCTTGCCCCAGAACCCGCCCGAACCGATCGCGATCTTGGACTGGGTGATGTGATAACCGGCGCCGAGCAGATCTTCTTCCGGGTTGAGCAGGGTCATGATCCGGCGGCGCTGGTAATCGTGGAGCAGGGTGAAGAACGCGATCGGGGTGAAAGCCGCGCCGGCCAGCCCCGCACCGACGAACCAGCGCATCGGCAATCCGGCCATGAACACCACGGCCAGCCCGCCGATCATGATCGACAGGCCGGTTCCCAGATCCGGCTGCAGCATGACCAGCAGCACCGGAACCAGCACCAGCGCGCCGAGCGGCGGTAGCACCCGCCAGCTGCGGGTCAGCGCCGGAGGCAGCGAATCGAAGAAGTGGGCGAGCGCCAGCACGATCGACAGCTTCATTGGTTCGGACGGCTGGAACATCATGAAGCCCAGGTTCAGCCAGCGCTGGCTGCCGCCGCGCACGCTTCCGATCAGATCGACCAGCACCAGCGCGACGATCAGGGCAATGAAGACCGGATAGGCGATCGCCTTGAACAATTCACGCGGCAGACGCGAGATGATGAAGGCGATCACCAGGAAGCCCAGGAAATGGATCATGTGCCTGAGCGCCCATGGCTCCAACTTGCCGCTGGCGGCGGAATAGAGCACCGCGCAGCCCAGCAGGTTGAGCAGGAACAGCGGCACGATCACTTGCCAGGGTTCGCGCGCGATCGCTTCGGGGATGATCCGGCGGTTCATGGCTGCGGCGCCTCGCCCGCAGGAGCGGAGGGGCTGGCCGTCGGCGCCGGGGCGGGCGGGGCAGCATCGGGTTCGGGCCGCGGCGCGGCTGCTTCGGTCACGGCCGAGCGCGGAGCCTGTGCGGCCGGATCGGGCCCTTCGGAGCGGCGCTGGATCTCGGCCTCGTCGGCCGGCTTGGGAGCGGTCGCGCCGTACTGCGCGGAATAGCTGCGATAGCGGGCGGCCATCCGTTGTTGCGGCGTGCCGCCCCAGCCGGCTTCCATCCCGTGCAGCACTTCCAGCGCCTTGGCCGGATCGTACAGGAAGGTCATGACGTCACGCGCGATCGGATAGGCCGAGCCGGAGCCACCACCATGTTCCACCACCACGGCACAGGCATAGCGCGGATTGTCGAACGGGGCATAGGCAATGAAATGGCCGTGATCGCGGTACTTCCAGGGGCCTGACTTGCCGTCGGAAACGCTCAGGCTGACCACCTGTGCGGTCCCGGTCTTGCCGGCCATCAGTACGTCGGGGATCGGCAGGCGCGCCCGCCCGGCGGTGCCGGGGCCGTTGACCACATCGCTCATCGCCTTGTGGACGTAATCGAGGTGTTCCTGGCTGAAGCCCATGCTGGGTGCGTCGGGCACCTTCTGGTTCATCAACAGGCGCGGCTGGAGCAGCTTTCCCGAGGCGATCCGCGCCGCCATTACCGCCTGCTGCAGCGGATTGACCAGCATATAGCCCTGGCCGATCGTGGCGTTGACCGTATCGAATACGGCCCATGGCTTGTTGTACTTCTTCTGCTTCCACGCCGGATCGGGCACCGTTCCGTAATGCTGGGCCGTGACCGGCAGATCGTATTTCTCGCCCAGGCCAAGCCGACGGCACATCGCGGCGATCGGGTCCATCCCGATCTTCTGGGCGAAGTGATAGAAATAGACGTCGCAGCTCTGGTAGATCGCCTTGGCCATGTTGACCGAGCCGTGGCCGCGCCGGTTCCAGCAGCCGAACACCCGGTTGCCGACCCTGAGGCCGCCGCCGCAGTTGACGCTGGCATTAGGATCCAGCCCGGCCTCAAGGAAGGCCATGGCCACGGCCGGCTTGACGGTCGACCCCGGCGGGTAGAGCCCGCGCAGCACCTTGTTGCGCAAGGGCACGTGATCGTCGTCGGACAGCATTTTCCACTCGATCCGGCCGATCCCGTCGGCAAAGCTGTTCGGATCGAAGCTGGGCATCGAGGCCATGGCGAGGATATCGCCGGTCAGGCAGTCCATCACTACCACCGACCCGCTTTCCAGGCCGAGGCGGCGGGCGGCATAGTCCTGCAGCGGGCCGTTGATGGTCAGTTGCAGCGGCGCGCCGGGAATGTCGTCGCGCATTTCGAGATCGCGCACGATCTTGCCCGATGCGGTCACTTCCGCCCGTCGCGCGCCGGGAATTCCGCGCAGCTGTGCTTCGAACTGTTTCTCCAGCCCGTCCTTGCCCAGCTTGAAACCCGGGGTGACCAGCAGCGGGTTGCGCTCGGCCTTGAAATCCTCGGCCGTGGCCGGGCCGACATAGCCAAGCAGGTGGCCGACCGAAGGCCCGGTCGGATACCAGCGGGTGAAGCCCTGCGCCGCCATCACTCCCGGCATTTCCGGCAGGCGGACCAGCACCTTGTCATAGACTTCCGGCGGAACGCCCGAGGCCACGCCCAGTGGCTGGAACCCGTGCGCCTTCTCCAGCTTGTCGGAAAGATCGCGCAGCGCCACTTCGTCCATGCCGAGCAGGGTGCCCAGCTTGGCGATGGTGCCTTCGGGATCGACCAGCCGTTCGGGCACGATGTCGATCCGGTATTCCATCCGGTTCGAGGCCAGCGGGACATTGTTGCGATCGAGGATCGCCCCGCGGCGCGGCGGGATCAGCGTCAGGTTGACGCGGTTGCTTTCCGAGGCGAGCTCGTACTTCTCGTTATCGACCAGCGCGATCCAGCCCATCCGCGCCGCGAGCAGCACGCCGACCGCGGTCTGCAGGCCGCCGATCAGGACCGAGCGGCGCTCGAAGCTGTTCTTCAGCGTGCCGGAGCTGACGTGCTTGTTCCCGCCCAGCATGGCCTAGTACTTCCTGATCGGGATCAGCCGCAGTCGGTCCACCGCGCCGACCAGGCGCGCCGCCAGCGGATAGGCCAGGATCGACAGCGCGATCTGCGGCAGCAACAGCGGCAGATCGAGTCCGCCCGCCAGCTGTGCGGACAGCAGGACATAGCCGGTGATGATCGCGCCGCCGACCAGCCAGTTCTGGACCACGCCGCGCCACGGGAAGCGGACTTCCAGAATGTCGAGCAGGATCATCGCCAGCGACCACAGCAGCACGGCTGAGCCAAGCGGCTGACCGGAGAACAGATCATCGAACAGCCCCAGCGGCAGACCCGCCCAGACCGGGAACAGGCCCGGACGCAGGTGCTGCCAGGCCAGCAGCAGGATGAAGCCGAGCGGTGGCATCACCGGCGCCGCGGCGATCACCGGCCAGGTCGGGCTGAGCGATCCGGCCATCACCAGCAGCAGCGGCAGCGCGACGGCCAGCAGGGTGGAGGGACCGCGGTTGATGCCGGGCTTGCCGATGCCGCGGACGAAATCGGTGATCGGCGAGACCAGGGGCGAGGGCATCAGCGCCCCCCGTCGGCAGCCGTGGCGGCCTGGGCGGTCGATTCGTCGTAGATCGGCTCGACAATCACGAATTCGGTTGCGCCGGGATCGCTCAGCGGGCGGGCAATCGCCCCGTCCGGGGTCAGCGAGACGATCACCGCCAGCGCCTCGCCAGGGCGGAACAGCCCGCCCGATCCCGAGGTGACGATCGCATCGCCCTTGCGCAGCGGATTGATCCCGGTGGTGGCAAGCCGGATCTTGAGCGTGCCATCGCCATTGCCGACGGCATAGGCCTGGATCCCGTCAGTGGCGCGCCGGACCGGCACCGTGCTTTCGGTATCGGTGATCAGCAGGACCCGCGCAGTATTGTCGCCCACTTCCAGTACGCGGCCGATCACTCCGGTCGGCGCGCGCACCGCCATGCCGGGGCGCACGCCCTGACGGCTGCCGGCGCTGATCGTGGCAAAGCGGCGGGTCGAGGACGAGCTTGAGCCGATCAGCCGCGCGGTGGCAACCGGGCGCACTTCGCCCTGGGCCAGTCCGAGCAGCGCCTTGAGCCGCGCATTCTCTTCGGCCAGCGCGGCCTGCTCGGCCAGTTTGACACGGGCTTCGGCGACTTCGCGTTCCAGCCGCGCGACCCGGCTGCCCCGGGTCAGGTAACCGCCGATAACGGCCAGGAGACCCTGGCCTTCGCTGCGCCCGGCGGCGGCCAGTTCGGCGGCGGGGGCGGTGATGTCGGCTGCGCCGTTGCGGGCAGCCTGCGCGGCGCTGCTGTCATCGCCTCCGCTGGCCAGCAGCAGCACGCCGATGCCCAGCCCGCCAATTGCGAGCAGGTAACCGAAGAAGGTGCCATATTGCGCCCGGCGGGAATGGCCCGGGCGCCGGTTGACTGGCGCCACCATGCCCGTTCAGTCCTTCTTGCCGGAAGCGCGACCCACCAGAGCGTTCCTTTCGCTCAGGCCGTCATCAGCACGCCGCGGAACACCGGATCCTCCATGGCGCGGCCAGTGCCGAGCGCAACGCAGGACAACGGATCTTCCGCGATGGTCACCGGAAGGCCGGTTTCTTCGCGCAGGTATTCATCCAGGCCATGGATCAGCGCGCCGCCGCCGGTCAGGACAATGCCCTGGTCGACGATATCGGCGGCCAGTTCCGGCGCGGTGTTTTCCAGCGCGATGCGCACGCCTTCGACGATCGCCCCGATCGGTTCGGACAGGGCTTCGGCGATGTTCGCCTGGGTGATGGTGATTTCCTTGGGCACGCCGTTGACCAGATCGCGGCCCTTGATGTGGATCGTTTCACCCACGCCATCGGCCGGCACGGTGGCGCAGCCATAGTCCTTCTTGATCCGCTCGGCCGTGGCTTCACCGATCAGCAGGTTGTGGTGACGGCGCACATAGGAAACGATCGCTTCGTCCATCTTGTCCCCGCCGACGCGGACCGACGTGGTATAGGCCAGGCCGCGCAGCGAGAGGACGGCCACTTCGGTGGTGCCGCCGCCGATATCGACCACCATCGATCCGACCGGCTCGGTCACCGGCATGTCGGCGCCGATCGCGGCAGCCATCGGTTCAAGGATCAGATAGACCTGGCTGGCCCCGGCATTGCTGGCCGCATCGCGGATCGCGCGCTTTTCCACCGAGGTCGCGCCCGAAGGCACGCAGATCACGATTTCCGGATAGCGGAACATCGACTTCTTGCCGTGGACCTTGCGGATGAAATACTTGATCATCTCTTCGGCGATTTCGATGTCGGCAATCACGCCGTCGCGCAGCGGGCGGATCGCCTCGATGCTGTCCGGGGTCTTGCCCATCATCATCTTGGCATCGTCGCCCACGGCCTTGACGCGCTTCACGCCGTTGATCGTTTCGATCGCCACGACCGACGGTTCGTTGAGTACCACACCGCGATCCTGGACATAGACCAGCGTGTTCGCGGTACCCAGGTCGATGGCCATGTTCTGGGAGCCGAATTTGAAGAATCGAGACATAAGCGATGCCATTGAAAAACCTGTGTGTTTACCGCCACTTACCGCGATTCGCGCGAGGGTGGCAGGCCGTTGTCGTGGCGTGGGAG
Source organism: Sphingomonadales bacterium (assembly GCA_017302615.1). GTDB lineage: Bacteria > Pseudomonadota > Alphaproteobacteria > Sphingomonadales > Sphingomonadaceae > Novosphingobium. The sequence continues at coordinate 342,364 of JAFLDB010000001.1, read as the reverse complement.
CGCACGCCCTAGCGCAAGGCCAAAAGAAAGGCCAAAAAATTGTGCGGATTGCGCCGCTGCGGGACACCCTCCGTCTCGAAATTGTGGCGCTTCACCGCTAGGCAGTTTGCCCATGCCGACAATCCGCCGCCTGCCTGAGACCCTGATCAACCGCATCGCCGCGGGCGAAGTGGTCGAGCGGCCGGCTTCAGCGCTGAAGGAACTGGTCGAAAACGCGATCGATGCCGGGGCGCGGCAGATCACGGTGCGGCTGTCCGAAGGGGGGCTGTCCGGCATCGAGGTGACCGATGACGGCTGCGGGATGGACCCGGCCGAAATGTCCCTGGCGCTGGAACGCCATGCCACCTCCAAGCTGCCGGACGAAGCGATCGAGCTGGTTGCCACGCTCGGCTTCCGGGGCGAGGCGCTGCCCTCGATCGCCAGCGTTGCCCGCCTGACACTGGAAAGCCGCCCGCGCTCAGCCAGCGAAGGCTGGCGGCGGGTGGTCGATCATGGCGCGGTGGTGGAAGAAGGCCCTGCCGCGTTGCCGCCCGGCACCCGCATCCGGGTGGAGGACCTGTTCGGCAAGGTTCCGGCGCGGCGCAAGTTTTTGCGCTCGGCCCGCAGCGAATACGCTGCCTGCCTCGACGTGGTCCGCCGCCTCGCCATGGCGCGGCCGGATGTCGGTTTCGTGCTGGAACACGATGGCCGCCGGGTTCTGGCGGTGCAGCCGGGAGAGGGATTGGCCAGCCGCGTCGCCCAGATCGTCGCGCGTGAACTGGCGCAAGACGGGGTGGCGATCGATCTGGAGCGCGGGGCCGCCCGCCTGACCGGAGTGGCCGGCCTGCCGACCTTCAACCGCGGCGTGGCCGATCACCAGTACCTGTTCGTCAACGGCCGCCCGGTGAAGGACCGGCTGCTGGTCGGCGCTGTGCGCGGGGCCTATGCCGACATGCTGGCGCGGGACCGGCACGCGGTGCTGGCGCTGTTCCTCGACCTTCCGCCAGAGGAGGTGGACGTCAACGTCCACCCGGCCAAGACCGAAGTGCGCTTCCGCGATCCGGCCTTCATCCGCGGCTTCATCGTTTCCGGCCTGCGCCATGCGCTCGACAGCGAGGGGCGGCGCACTGCCCAGGCTCCGGCGGCCCCGGCCATGGCCAATTGGCAGGCTGAACCGATCACCCGCGCGGTTGAGCCTGCTCCGGCGCTTGGTTCGCTGTTCGCCCGTGAATACGCATCATCCGGTGTGCGCGATGCCGCACCCGCCTGGCGTCCGGTGCAGGACGCGCCGCTGGCCCCGGTAGCGCGGGCCGAAGTTGCGACGCAAGCACCCAGCGTGGACCATCCGCTTGGCGTGGCGCGCGGGCAGGTGGCGAACACTTACATCGTGGCAGAGGCCGAGGACGGGCTGGTGATTGTCGACCAGCACGCCGCGCACGAACGGCTCGTGCTGGAACGGCTAAAAGCCGCCGGCGCGCAGGACAGCGCGGCGCGCAGCCAGGCGCTGTTGATCCCCGAAGTGGTCGAACTGGACGAACCCGATTGCGACCGGGTGGAGGGCGCGGCGGGGACACTGGCCGAATATGGCCTGCTGCTCGAACGTTTCGGCCCGAACGCGCTGCTGGTCCGCGCGGTGCCGGCCGTGCTGGGCAAGGGCAACGTCCAGGCGCTGGTCCGCGACATTGCCGACGATCTGGCCCAGAACGGCGCGGCGCTGTTGCTGGGTGAACGGATCGACCACGTGCTGGCCACCATGGCCTGCCACGGCTCGGTCCGTGCCGGGCGGGTGCTGTCAGTCGCGGAAATGAACGCGCTGCTGCGCGAAATGGAAGTCACGCCCCGTTCCGGCCAGTGCAACCACGGCCGCCCGACCTGGGTGAAACTGGCGCACGGCGATATCGAGAAGCTGTTTGGGCGCAAGTAGGTCAATAGCGATTGGCAGCGCGCTTGACCTGAACGGTCATGGTTCTTAAATAATGTTATTATATAAGTGCTCAGGTGGTTCGTGATGGCCGAGACTTCAATGAATGCTTCGGATATTCTCGATTTCGCACCCGATGCCGTGCTCAGCCGTTATTTTGATGTGCTTGGCTTTGCTCTGGTCGCGCCAATTCCCGTTCTTTTAGATCTTTCTGGAAACAGGGAATGGATCGCACTCTGCCTCTTCGTTCTCGTCCTGGTCGCATTTAGCTGGTTGTCTGATCGCTGGCGCCTTGGCCCTGATCATCGGTCGATCCGGAGGGCCCATGATGCTTTCATTCGAAGCTTCGGAGACTTGCCTTTTTTTGTCGGGTTTGGGTTTGTGATTGTAGCCATGATCATCTTTGACATGCAGTATCCCAAGCTCGGATATTCACCTTCGTCCCTTGTTTTTGCCGGGATCGCGTGCGGTGAAGCTTGCCGGGCTTTGTGGGTTTCTTACAAGCTGAAGCTTAGGCCATTTGCTCACCTTGATCGGTGAAGGAATCCCGACGTTTTTCGCTATAGCTGCGTTTGTGGGCGGGCAGATTTCAGGCGCTCTCGCCGGGATTTCGTACCCGGATCAGCCCGATCGACTTCATCGTGCAGACCACCACGTCGTTCTGGTTAAACACCCGCACGATCGACTGGAAGCTGCCCATTTCCGGGCGCGACTGGCTTTGCTTCTTGCTGATCAGTTCGCTTTCCACCCGCAGCGTGTCGCCCGGATAGACCGGCTTCAGCCAGCGCAGCTCATCCAGCCCCGGTGATCCGAGGCCGGCCTGTTTGCGTTCGGTGATATTATCCACCAGCATCCGCATGGTCATGGCGCAGGTGTGCCAGCCGCTGGCCGAGATCCGCCCGAAATGGGTCTGCGCCGCCGCCTCGTCGGAAAGGTGGAAGGGCTGCGGATCGTACTTTGAGGCAAATTCGATCACTTCCTCACGGGTCACTTCATAGCGCCCGAAGCTGGCCGTGCTGCCCACTTCCAGATCCTCGAAATAGACCAGGCCGTCATCGCTGCTCATGGTTTCAGTACTCTCGCAAAGGGTTTGGTCGTGCCATCGAGGCTGTCCAGCGCCGGCAGGCCGAGGAGGTGGTGCAGCAGCGGGGTAATGGCGGTGTTGTCGAACGCGGCCAGCTTTACCCCGCCGGCAAAGCCGGGGCCGTTGGCGATGAACAGCGCGGCCATGTCGGGGTCGGTCTGGTCATAGCCATGAGCGCCGCCGGTAAAGCTGCGGCTTGGCGCCGTCGGTACCAGTGACCAGCCGGAGCGGGCCAGGCACAGGATCGGCGCGACACGCGGGTTGCGGCCATAGCGCAGGTGGGCCGGAATTTCTTCCTTTCGCCAGCAGGTGTGGTTGGGGCCGGGCTTGGCCAGGGCGGCCCACAGCTTGTCTGCATTGCCCTCGGTCGGGGCCAGCGCGGCATAGGGTCCGCTTTCGATCACGCGGTAGAGCGCCGGATCGGCCAGCTTGTCGAGCGCGATGGTCCGTTCGCTGGCAACCGCAGCCATGCCGTGATCGGCCACGACCACGATGTCGGCCGTGATGCCAAGGTCCTTGAGGCCCGCCAGCAGCGCGCCGATATGGCCGTCAGCCTCGGCAATCGCGGCATTGGTGCGCGGATCGTCGGGGCCGAATTCGTGGCCGGCGGTATCGACCGTATCGAAATAGAGCGTCACCAGACGGGGCCGGATCGCCGGTGGCCGGCGCAGCCAGTCCAGCACGGCGTTGACGCGCTGGGTATTGCTGACCGCCTGGTTGAAGGCCTGCCAGTCCGCCGGACGGTATCCACCCTCGGTCATGGCGTTGGGCCGCGCCCGGGTGCCGCCCCAGCCGACGTTGGAGCCGGGCCAAAACATCGTCGCGGTGCGGATTCCGGCGCGCTCGGCCATGACCCAGATCGGTTCGGCCGCGTTCCACCAGAACGGGTCCTCGTTGGCCATAGAGAACAGCTCGCCGGGCCGGGCCGGATCCTCCATGCGATTGCCGACAATGCCGTGCCGGTCCGGCACCACGCCGGTCACCAGGGTCCAGTGGTTGGGGAAGGTCTTGGTCGGGAACGACGGGCGCATCGGCCCGCTGATCCCGCCGCCGGCCAGGGCCGAGAGGTGCGGGGTGATGCCGCGATCGAGGTAGTCCGGACGGAATCCGTCGATCCCGATCAGGATCACCACGCGGTCCTGCCGCGGTGCATCCGCACTGACGAACGAAACCGGCGTTACAAGGACGAGCAGCGCGAGCAGAAAGCGGATCATGTCCGTCTATCTACCCGCGCTGCCCGGCCATGCAATGACCGATCTTAGTGGCCGAGGCTGAAGCGCGCGAACAGGGTGTAGCCCCAGGGCTTGTTGCCATAGGCCGCATCCAGCGCGTCCGGCTTGGCGAAGGCGGCCAGCGAACCGCCGAGCGCCAGTTCGAACGGCCCCACGGGGATCCGGCGGGCATATCCGGCCTGGAACTTGGTAACCCGGAACGGCACCTCGTGCAGCGGATCGGCGTGATCGGGGAACAGTTCGTTGTTGTCGACGTTCTCGACCCGGCCGAACAGGGTGTTGGCCTTGTCGAGGTTCCAGTTCACTTCGCCCAGCCAGGCGGTCAGCGTGCCGCCGTGGTGCTTCTTCTTGCTGGAGAAAGCGCCCATGGCCGAGACCGGCCCGCCGGAATAGTGGACCGAGGCCGTAAAGCGTTCTTCATCGTCGCCCGGATGGGTTGCTTCGGGTTCCTTCAGCTTGGCGAAGCTGGCCTGCACGGCCCAGTTCGGCGTCGGGGTCAGTGTCGCACGAACCGACCAGCTATCCAGCTTGGGCGTTTCGATCCCCCAGCGCTCCTCGTCCGGCTCCCGTCCGCGAAAGGCGCTGGCTTCCAGTTGCCATTTCGGGGCCGAATATCCGACCGTCACCACGCCGTAAGTGATGTGGGTCGAATCGAACCAGTGATGCGTGATCGGCGGCTCCGGATTATACTTGGCCGAGCCGCGATGCATGAAGGCCGCAGGGCCGACAGCGGGTTCGCCAACCGGGCCGCCATAGACGAACAGCGTGCCCGCCCCGGCGTCGATGTCGACCCGTGCGGCGAGTTCCATGAAGAAGTCATGCGGATGCTGACGGTCAACGATCGGTTCGCCGTAGGCGGTTTCTCCGGTGGCGAACAGGTTGGGGTGGCCCGGCGGGGCCATCAGCGGTTCAAGGCTGAGCATCGACTTGAACTGGATCCGCCCCCAGCCGGTCTTGCGCTCGGCGGTGAGCATCATCATCGAAGTGACATAGACCATGTCATCTCCGCGCGGTCCCTTGTGGTCGGTGTACTGAAGCGAGGCATTGCCGTGGGTCATCACCATCCAGTCGCCAGTGGACAGGTGCAGGCCGTGCATTCCGCCCTCTGCCCCGGGCAGGCGGGCAGTGCCGGAGCCCTCGGCGAAGGCCATGGGTGAAACATCGGATTTCGTGCCGGGCATCTTGTGACCCGAATGGTCCATATGACCGGCGTGGCCGGAATGATCCTCAGGCTTTGCTGGCTGGGGATGATGGCCCGCGTGACCCGAATGGTCGTGTGGTTCAGGTTTGGCCGGACTGGCCGGCTGTTCCTGATGCCCATCGTGGCCCGAATGGTCCTGGGCTGTTGCGGGAAGGGCAAAGGCGGTCGATCCCAGCAAGGCCGGGACAAGCAGATATTTCATGGTAGAATGCTCCGTTGATAAGGTTGGCAAGGCGGCGAAGCGCACTTCGCCGATTGCGACCTCAGGAGCGGGGTGGGGGTGTGTCAGGCCCTGCCAGGGTTTGCGGAACCTGAACGGCAAGGCTGCTTACCGGCAGGGGTTCGCCCAGAAAAACCGCCACTTCGGCATTGGCCAGTCCGTCATAACGGGCGATGCAGCCGATGCATTCGTGCTTTTGTGAATGGTCGCCCTTTGTCCGTTCTGACTTGGCTGGCTTGTGGCAATCATGCGCACTGGTGGCCGTGACGTCAGGCGACGCCGTCGGTGCGCCATGACCAATCGGCATCGCCAGTGCCGGCAAGGCCAGGCACAGTGACAACACGATCAGGAGCAGGCGCTGAACCATGGCGGTACCTTAGGTCCGCATTGGCCCGCAATCAATCACACGTTGAACTTGAAGTGCATCACGTCGCCGTCCTGGACCACGTATTCCTTGCCTTCCTGGCGCAGTTTGCCGGCTTCCTTGGCTGCCGTTTCCCCGCCCAGCGTGACGTAGTCATCATAGGCGATGGTCTCGGCCCGGATGAAGCCGCGTTGCATGTCGGAGTGGATCTCACCGGCCGCTTCGGGGGCCTTGGCGCCCAGGTGCACGGTCCAGGCGCGAGCCTCCTTGGGGCCGACGGTGAAGAAAGTGATCAGGTGCAGCAGATCGTAACCGGCGCGGATCACGCGGACGAGGCCGGTTTCGTGGAGGCCCATCTCTTCCAGGAAGACCAGCCGGTCTTCCGGCTCCATGGTGATCAGATCGGCCTCGATCGCGGCCGAGACGATCACCGCATTGGCGCCTTCGGCCTTGGCCTTCTCGAACACCCGGGCAGAGTGCGCATTGCCATTGGCGGCGCTCTCTTCCTCGACGTTGCAGACGTAGAGGACCGGCTTGGCGGTAAGCAGCTGGGCCTGATTGAACACCCGCAGTTCGTCCTCGCCGTCGGGGCGGGCGAGACGCGCCGGCTTGCCGTCGCGCAGCAGATCGAGGGCGGGCTGCAGCACGGAAACCAGCAGCTTGGCGTCCTTGTCCCCTTGTGCGGCCTTTTTCTGCGCGGCGGGAACGCGTTTTTCCAGGCTTTCCAGATCGGACAGCATCAGTTCGGTCTCGACCGTTTCGGCGTCGGAAATCGGATCGACCTTGTTGTCGACGTGCTGAATGTCGTCGTTCTCGAAGCAGCGCAGCACGTGAACGATCGCGTCGACCTCACGGATGTTGCCGAGGAACTGGTTGCCCAGACCCTCGCCCTTCGACGCGCCGCGCACCAGCCCGGCGATATCGACGAAGCCGAGCTGGGTCGGGATGATCTTCTGGCTCCCGGCGATCCGGGCCAGTTCATCCAGCCGCGGGTCGGGCACGCCGACGTTGCCGACGTTCGGCTCGATCGTGCAGAACGGATAGTTCGCCGCCTGCGCCGCCTGCGTTTCGGTCAGCGCATTGAACAGGGTGCTCTTGCCGACATTCGGTAGGCCCACGATACCGCAACGAAATCCCATTATCTGCTCCGAAAGTCTGTCAGCGCGCGCCCATAGCGGGGCCGGCGACGTTTGACCAGTTGGCGCTTGGCTGTGCGTGGTTTTCACCGAATTTTCAGGGGAGGGGGATAGGATGCCTGGCCATGAGATCGTTCCGTCACGCCCCTTTGGCACTGGCCCTGCTGCTCGCTGCCTGCGCCGCATCGCCGCAAGAGCGCTTGGCCGAAGCGCAGGCGAGCATGGCCGCGCATGACTATTCCGCCGCGCAAACCGGGCTTGCCGCGCTGTTGAAAGCGGATCCGGGCAACCGGGCAGCCGCGCTGCTGCTGGCGGCGGCGCAAGTGCGGCTCAATGATGCCGATGGGGCGCTGGGCACACTGGACCGGCTTGGCCCTGCAGCGAAGGACGCTCCCGAGGCCGAGCATTTGCGGGCCGAAGCCCTGCTGATCAAGGGGCAGCCGCAAGAAGCGCTGGCCTTGCTGGGCGCCGACGCCTCTGCGGAAGGCTTGCGGATCAGGGCCAATGCGCTGGTCCGGGATGGCCGCGCGGCCGAGGCGATTGACCTTTTCGAGCAAGGCCTGCGTGATGCCCCGTCCGTCCGGCTCGCCTTCGATTACGGGCGCTTGCAGGTGCTCGCCAGCAACCCGGTCGGTGCGGCCCGGGTGCTGGAGGCGCTCCGCAAGGTGGCTCCCGGCAGCTATGAAGCGCTTCTGCTGGAAGGCGATCTGGCCGCCTTGACCGGCCAGAGCGCCGCCGCACTCAAGGCCTTCGCCGCTGCGGCGGCCAAGGCTCCAAGTCGCCCTGAGCCGTTGCTGGCCCAGGCCCAGGTGTTTGAACTCGCAGGCCGTCCGGCCGAGGCGGTGACGCTGGTGGACAAGGCTGCCGAGCTGCCGGTTATCGGCAGTGCCGTCGGGGTCACGCGTCTGCGGCTTGCCGCGGCGCAAGGGCAATGGGACAAGGTTGTCGCCCAGTTGCAGTCACAGGAAAGCATGCTGGCCCCGGAATCCGCCGATGGGCTGCTCTATGCCGAGGCGCTGCTGCGGGCCGGGCGACCGGAACAGGCCCGCGCGCTGCTGGTCCGGGTGCTGCAATTGCAGCCGGGCAATCTCCACGTGCGCCGACTGGCAGCCGAAGCCGAACTGGCAACCGGGGACGGGGCGCGTGCGCTGGACCGGCTCGAGCCGCTGCTGGCGGTCCGCTATCCCGAACGGCCCGTGCTCGAACTGGCGGTGAAAGCGGCGCGGGAGGCGGGCGATCCCGTTGCCGGGCAACTTGAGGCGCGGCTGGGTTCGGCCGACTATCTCGCCTACGAAGGCCACGCCAGGGCGGCCGACGCCGCGGTGCTGAAGGATGATTGGGCAACTGTCGCAGTCAGCCTGCGGGCCATGCTGGCACTGGATGGCGATCCCCGGGGACAGGCCGCGCTGGCCGATGCCCTGCTGCGCTCCGGGGACATGGCCGGGGCAATTGTTGCAGCCGATGCGGCGCTGGTATCGGCGCCGCAGGATCCGGGGCTGTTGCATCTGGCCGCAATGGCCAGGTTGCGCGCCGGGCGGGAGGCGAACGAGGCGGCAAGCCTGCTGCGCCGGGGCCTGGCGCTGGATCCGCGCAATCTTGACCTGATCGTCGCGCTCAAGACAGCAGAAGCCGCCGCCGGATGACCGGCGACGGCTTCTTCGGGACCAACCGATGAAGTGAAATCAGGCTGCGGCGCGCTTGCGGCGGCGGGCAGCGCCGATGCCGAGCAGGGCAATGCCCATCAGGCCCAGCATGCCGGGTTCCGGCACCGCGGTGCCGCCCGAGCTGGTGCTGGTCGAACCGCCCGAAGTGGTCGTGGTGGTGCCACCTGAAGTGGTCGACGTGGTGGTCGAACCGCCGGTGGTGGTCGAAGTGGTGGTCGTGCCGCCCGACGTGGTGCTGGTGGTCGAAGTATAGCCGCCGGTGGTGGTGCTGCCGGTGCTGGTGGTCGAAGTCGACGAAGTGGTGCCGCTGTGTCCGCAGCCGGGATAGTGCTTGTGCTTGGTGGTACCGCTCCACCAGCTGCTCCAGGTGGCATGAGCCGGAGCGGAAACGGTCAGCATGCTGAGCGCTGCGGCAGCGACAAGTGACTTGCGGATCATGGCGTACATCCCTGTTGACTTGGTTATCAACAGGCAACGCAACAGGCGTGCCAAATGCGGAATTCCCGGCAAGACGCTGGTTAACGGAAAAAATCCCGGCTGCGATTTGTCAGGAATTCCGACAGGTCAATCGTGCACGGCCTTGATCCACGGGCCGAACGGAGAGTTGCCCAGCCAGGCCACCTGGGTCTCGGCGCTGACCCTGTTGATTGCTTCCTGGGGCTTGGCGCCGGGGTGGACCGCACGGCGCAGCGGACGCTTGCCGGCGGGCAGGCCGGCAATCTCCAGCATGGCCTTTGGCACATCCGCGGGATCGGCCGTGCGGCCGGAACCGTCCTCGGTTCCCATCCGGCCGGTGAGGGCCGGATAGTCCGCCAGGCGCCCGGGCTCGGTCCGCTCGCGCAGGGCCTTGGTATAGCCGTTGCGGTTGATCCACACGCGGGTGGGATAGCCGCCGGGCTGGATGATGCAGACCTCGATACCCAGCGGAACCAGTTCATAGGCCATCTGCTCGCTCATCGCCTCGAGCGCGAACTTGGTGGCCGAATAATGCCCGCCGCCCGGCACGATGACCCGGCCGAGCTGGGAAGAGATGTTGAAGATCAGGCCCGACTTCTTCTTGCGCATGGCCGGCAGAGCGGCACGGGCAACGCGCTGCGGGCCGAACACATTGGTATCGAAGATCAGCCTGGTCGCTTCCAGGTCCTGTACCTCGACCGGGCCGGTGATGCCGATCCCGGCATTGTTGACCAGCACGTCGATCCCGCCGCCGGCAAGCTTTTCGGCCTCGGTCACGGCCTTCGCCACCGAGGCATCGGAAAGCACATCGAGCTCCAGCACGGTGAGGTCCAGCTTTTCGGCCTTGGCCACCTTGCGCATTTCATCGGCTTCGGCGCGGGGCAGGTTGCGCATCGTCGCGAAGACCTTGGCTCCCGACCGGGCAAACAGCAGCGCGGCAAGCTGGCCAAAGCCGGATGAAGCACCGGTGATCAGCACGCTTTTGCCAGCCATGGCCTTGCCGCCAAGAGCCTCGCCGGCCGCGGCAGCTGCGGCCGGCATGGCTGCTCCGGCCGTGGCGGCGGCCCCAAGGGCGAGGGCGGTGCGGCGATCGATGCTGGACATGGCATTCTCCCTGATGTGCTTTTCCGGCAAACTAGGGAGCCAGGGCCGCGCGTTCAAGCCGCCCGTTCGACCGTATCGAGCCAGGCATCGGTTTCGTCCGGGCTGCGCAGGCGGACCACGGTTCCGCCAAATCCGCGCAGCGCCTCGGCGTTGCGGTGTCGCCAGGCGCGGCGGAAATTGGCGATGTAGAGCATGAACTCCAGATCGAAGCGTTCCGGGCAGTCCTCGGTCATGTCGGGCCGGGTCACGCCGCGATATTGCCACCAGCGCCGGATTGCGCGCGACATGCACAGCCAGGTCGGATAGTCGAGCCAGATCACCGTATCGGCCCGCGCCACCCGCATCGGCAGCGTAGAGCCATAGTTGCCATCGATGATCCACCGGTCCCGTTCGAGTATCGCGGCCAGTTCGGCCCGCCCTTCGGCGCGGTCGCGTTCGACCCAGCCGGGCAGCCAAAACAACTGGTCAAGCGGGTGATGCGGCAAACCGAGCCGATCGCCCAACGTGCGGGAAAGCGTTGACTTACCCGCTCCGGGTGAACCGATGATCAGAATGCGCTGCATGACCCGGCTCTAACCAATTGCCCCAAGCTTCGCCATCCTGGCTGCTTCACCGATCATTTAGCCTTTCCCGGTTAGAACGCGAGCATGAAGAAAGCCCTGTTCCTGCCCTTGCTGCTTGCCGTCTCGGCCTGCAGCGACAGCCCCGAGGAAAGCCTTGCCAAGGCGCGCGCCGGATATGCGGCGAATGACTTTGCGGCGGCCCGGATCCATCTGGCCAGCTACCTTGCGGCCCGGCCAGGCGATCGCGATGCCATGCTGCTGCAGGCCCGCACCCTGCTTGCGCTGGGAGACGGGGATGGGGCGCAGGCCATGCTGGAAAAGCTGGCCGCTGGTCGTCCTCCCGAAGGCGATCTTGCCGAACTCGCGGCCGAAGCCGCCCTGCTGCGCGGCGTACCCGATGCCGCCCTGCAATTGCTGGGCCCAAGGCAAGGCGCGGAGGCCGAACGGCTCCGCGCGATTGCCGCCTTGCAGAAGAAAGATCCCAAGCGGGCGCAAGGCCACTTCGAGGCTGCGATCGATGCTGGCGGCAACGCCCGCGCCTTTGCCGACTATGCCCGCTTTCACCTGATGAACGGGGCTGTGGCTGAAGCCGAGGCAATGGCAGCCCGCGCGGCCAAGGCGGATCCGGACGGGCTCGATACCCTGCTGGTGCAGGGGCAACTGGCAGTGCGCCGGGGCGATCTCAACGGTGCGCTTGGGTTCTATCAGCGGGCGGCCAAACGTTATCCCGGCAGCCTTGCCGCCGTCACCGGTCAGGCCGCCGTGCTGGGCGATCTTGGCCGGACCGACGAGATGCAGGCGGCAGTCGATCGGGCGGCGGCGATGGCTCCGCGTGACCGGACGGTGATTTTCCTCTCCGCCCGGGCCGCAGCGGGCAGAAAGGACTGGAACAAGGTTCGCGCCACTCTGCAGCCGGTCGAAGCGGCGATCCCGCAGAACGATCCGCTCCGCCTGATCTATGCCGAAGCACTCCTCCGGCTAGGCCAGAACGAACTGGCGATTGCCCAGTTGCGACCGATCGTGCGGACGGTTCCGGGGAACCGGGACGCCATGCTGCTGCTGGCAGAAGCCATGCTGGCGGGGGGAGATGCGCGCGGTGCGCTTGGCGTGCTGCGGCCGGTTGCGGATCATCCCGCAGCCCGGCGTGAGGAACTGGCACTTGCGGCCAAGGCGGCTCGTGCCGCAGGTGATCCCGCAGCGGATCGCTATGCGGCCGCCGCAAAGGCGCCGCCGGCCCAGGCCGCCGCCCGCGACATGGTCGATGGCGATGCGGCGATGAAGGCGGGCAACTGGGCCGGGGCGGCCGAAGCCTATGGACGCGTGCTGGCGGTGACGGACGGGCGCAATTACATCGCGCTCAACAACATGGCCTATGCCCAGCTCATGCTGGGGAACACCGATGCGGCGCTGGACTATTCACGCAGGGCGCTGAAGGAAGCGCCGAACAATGCCTCGGTCGTCGATACCGCCGGCTGGGTACTGTTCAAATCGGGGAAGGATCCGCAGGAAGCCCGGCGCCTGCTGCAGCGGGCCGCGCAGCTGGCACCGGGCAATCCGGCGAACCGGGCGCACCTGGCCGAGGCCGAGCGCGCCGGAAAGTAGGGTTCAGGCGGCGAGCGGCGCCTTGCGGCGGCGGCGCATCAGGCCGACGCCGATCAGTGCCGCGCCGAACAGGCCAAGCATGCCCGGCTCAGGCACCGAGGTGCCGCCCGAGGAGGTGCTGGTGGAACCACCCGAGGAGGTCAGAGTCCCGGCACCGCTGGCCGAAGTGACATTGCCCGCGCCGGTGATCGACTGATAGCGGACAAAGAAATCGCTGAGCGTCAGCTCCGACAGCGGCTGCGAGAAGTTGAGTGTGAAGGTGCCGGTGCCGGTCTGGCCGGTGGTCAGTCCGCCCGAACCACCGCCCGAGCAGGCCCCGGTCTTGGCATCCTTGAAGCACACGTCGATCGCGCCGATCCCGTTGGGATAGGACGAGTTGAGGGTGGTGTAGCTGAACGCCCCGGTCGAGCTGGCCGAGCTGATGTTCGGATCGGTATTGAACCCGAACGAGGAGACCCGCGAGGTCAGCGGCGAGCCGGTGCTGTTGGTGATGGTATAGGCAAAGGTATAGCTGCTGCCGGTCACCGCCTGCAGCGTGAACGTGGCCATGGCCGCCAGGTTGTTGATCACGGTGCCATCGGCAAAGCCGTTGAAGTTGAGCGAGAAGCTGGTCCCCACATCGCCGCTGCCCAGGGTGATGGCATCGGCCATGGCCGGAGTGGCTGACAGCGAGAGCGAAACCGCTGCCACGATTGGGGTGAACTTGCGCATGATCGACATGGGACGGCTCCGTACAGAAACTTCGTTGATTAACGTTCAACGAAGCAATTGCCGTGCCATTGCCGGAATGGTGCGGAGGCTGCTGGTTAACGGGTTGTCCGCGGCTGCCGACTTGTAAACAATCCCGACGCTTCTGGGACTCAATCCTGCAAGCGCAGGGCGAGATCGCTCATGAAACGGGCATCGTCGCCCCGGGCCAGCCATTCGGCCTCTGCAGCGATCCCGCCCAGCATGTCGGCCAGCGGGTCCATCTCCGCCTTGGAGTAGTTGCCGAGCACATGACTGGTCACCCGGTCCTTGTGGCCGGGGTGGCCGATCCCGATCCGCACCCGGCGGAAATCGGGGCCGAGATGCTGGTCGATCGAGCGCAGGCCGTTGTGGCCTGCCGTGCCGCCGCCCTGCTTCACCTTGACCTTGAAGGGCGGCAGGTCGAGCTCGTCATGGAACACGGTGAGGGCATCGGTACCCAGCTTGTAGAACCGCAGCGCCTCGCCCACGGCGCGGCCGCTTTCGTTCATGAACGTGGCCGGTTTCAGCAGCAGGATCTTCTGCCCGCCGATCCGTCCTTCCTGGATCCAGCCGAGGAACTTCTTCTGGATCGGGCCAAAGCCGTGGAACTCGGCCAGCGTATCGCAGACCATGAAGCCGACGTTGTGGCGGTGGAAGGTGTATTGAGGCCCCGGATTGCCAAGGCCGACCCAGACTTGCATGCTCGTCCTCTGCATTGATGGGGCCAAAAGAAAACCGGACCGCATCGCTGCGGTCCGGCTTCTGATGGGGCAGCAGGGCCGCCCCGGTCAACCGTGGGCTCAGGAAGCCGCTTCGGTCTTGCTGTTGTCGCCTTCTTCGCTGCGCAGGCCCGAAGGGGCAACGATGGTGGCGATCGTGAAGTCGCGGTCGGTGATCGCGCTCTTCACGCCAGCCGGAAGAGTGACGTGGCTGATGTGGATCGAGGCGCCGACATCGAGGCCGGTAACGTCGATCGCGATGTCATCGGGGATCTTGTCCGCTTCGCAGACCAGTTCCAGCTCGTGGCGGACGATGTTCAGCACCGCGCCGCGCTTCAGGCCCGGGCTGGCGGCTTCGTTGACGAAGATCACCGGCACTTCGACGTGGACGGTCGAGTTGGCCGATAGGCGCAGGAAATCGGCATGGATCGGACGATCGCTGACCGGGTGGAAGGCAACATCCTTGGGCAGGGTGCGGACGGTCTTGCCGCCGACTTCCACTTCGACGATCGAGTTGAAGAAGTGGCCGGTGCCCAGCTGCTTGACCAGCAGCTTTTCTTCGACGTGGATCGCCAGGGGTTCTTCGTTACCGCCATAGACGACGGCGGGAACACGGCCTTCGCGACGCAGGGCACGGGAGGCTCCCTTGCCAGCCCGTTCGCGCGTCTCGGCCGGCAGGTGCAGCGTATCGCTCATTGCAATGCCTTTCAAAACTCAGGTTTACACAATTCCTCCGCCACGCCTCCAGGGATGACCATGACGGGGAAGCGCGGGCCGTTAGCGGCTATGGCGCGCAAAAGCAAGCATACAAGCTGTCTATTGCAGCCGGGTGACTTTCCAGCCGCGCGCCGCAAGCATCGCGGGAAGGCCGTCCTTTCCGGCCAGATGCGCCGCGCCGACGGCCACGAACGGCCGCGCGCCGGATCGCAGCAGGGTTTCCAGCCGGTCCGTCCAGGCTCGGTTGCGGGCCACCAGCAAGGCTTCCAGCAGGATCGGCTGCCCGGCAAAGCCCTCTATCGTCAGCCGGTCGATCAGCGCCATGTCGCCGCGCGCCCAGGCCTGTTCCAGCTCGCGCAGGGTGGCGGTGCGGGTCTCGCCCTCGCGCAGCACGGCATTGAGCATGGCCCGCTGGGCCGCCTCTGGCAGGCGGTCAAAGATCGCAAGCTGGGCGGCGGCCCCTTCGAATTCCTCGATCGGTCCGTTCCAGGCGCGGGCAACGGCGCGGTCGATCCCGTTGGCAGCATCGCTCTGATCGCTGCGGCTCAGCGCCTGCTGCAGCATCAGGGCGGCAGCCCAGGTTTCATAAGGGTCCAGCTGGGCCGGAGGAATGCCGCCGCTGGCCAGGTCCTCTGCCAGATCGTCGCGCAGATCGGGCGCGACGCGGGTTGCGAGCGGTGGCTGGCCCGGGCTTTGCGCAAGGGCGGCAAAGGCGCGGGCGGTGCCGGCATCGTCCTCGATCGCCGCCACTTCCAGCACCAGCCGGTCGGCCTGACCCAGCGCCGCATCGACCCGCGGCGTGCGCCAATCGACCTTCTCGGGCAAGGCGTGGATCGTGCCGAACAACCAGGCCTGTTCGCCCTTCGGTCCCTCGACCAGCCACAGCGCCGGATGGACCGGTTCTGGCTTCGCGCAACTGCTCAGTGCCAGCAGGCCGAACAGGAACGCCAGCAGCCTATTGAACACGGACCGCCTTGATCTTCTGCTTGCGCAGCAATTCCTGCACGCTGTCCTTGCCGCCCAGGTGACCGGCACCCACGGCGATGAACACCACGCCGGGCTTGTCGAGGCGGTTGTCGATCCACACCGCCCAGTTCTTGTTCCGCTTGGTCAGCAGTGCGTCATAGAGCGCCGGATCGTCGGTTTCGGAATTGAGCAGCACTGCCAGTTCCGCGGCATCGCCCTTGACCCAGGCATCGACCATCTTGCCGATGTCCTGCGGGATGGTGGGAACCGCGTCGATCACGTCGAACAGGTACTTGCGCTGCACGGACTCTGGCAGGCCGTCGAAGATGCCGAGCTGGTACTCCAGCGTTTCCAGCCCGTAGCGCGGACGGCCGAGCGCCTTGTTGCGCTTGTCGAGCTGGGTCTCAATCCCGTTGTCCATCGAATAGCCGGCCCGCTGCAGCGGAACGATCGCCAGGGCAACCGCGGCGAACCACGGCTTGAAGCGATCGAACGCGCCGACCGGCAGGCCGAGCGACTTCATCGCGCCCTCGTACCTGGCCAGTTCGTCCGTGGTCATCCCGGCGCGCAGGCTCTGGCCCGCAGGCAGGGTGCCCATCTTGAGCGAAAGCGAAGCGGCCTCGCCCGCCGGAATGTCGGGCAGTTCGGTCACCAGTTCGCCCGAGCTTTCAAACGCGGTGGCCAGCTTGCCATGGTACCAGTCGATCCCTTCGGGCAGCAGGTGGATCGTGCCGAACAGGTAGATCGTGGTGTCCTTGTCCGACACCTTCCACAGCGCCGGAGTGGCGACCCGCTGCACCGGCGTTGCCGCCGGGGCGGGCGCGGCGGGCTGGGCCTGCTGGGCCAGCGTGGCGGGGCCAAGGAAAGCGAGGAGGGCGGCGGCGCTACCCAGCGCAAGGGCTTTGATTCTCATGAGAACCATTCCTAACTGGCCTTTCCGTGCCCGTCGATGATCAATCGCGCGCGGCGGGCGAAGCTTGACCGGGCAAGGCCCATCCGCCAAAGGCCCGCAATCATGGCAGATACCTCGGCAAACGCGGCAAAACCGCTCAGCTTCCAGCAGATGATCCTGCGCCTTCACGCCTTCTGGGCGGCGCAGGGCTGCGTGATCCTTCAGCCTTATGACATGCGGATGGGCGCGGGGACCTTCCACCCGGCGACCACGCTGCGCGCGCTGGGCCCGGAAACCTGGAACGCCGCCTATGTCCAGCCGAGCCGCCGCCCGACCGACGGCCGCTATGGTGAGAACCCCAACCGCCTGCAGCACTATTACCAGTACCAGGTGATCCTGAAGCCGAACCCGGCCAACCTGCAGGAGCTTTACCTGCAATCGCTGGCCGAGATCGGGGTCGATCCGCTGGCCCACGATATCCGCTTTGTCGAGGACGACTGGGAAAGCCCCACGCTAGGCGCCTGGGGGCTGGGCTGGGAAGTGTGGTGCGACGGGATGGAAGTCACCCAGTTCACCTATTTCCAGCAGGTCGGCGGGTTCGATTGCAAGCCGGTGGCGGGCGAGATCACTTACGGCCTCGAGCGCCTCGCCATGTACATCCAGGGTGTCGACAACGTCTATGACCTGGCCTTCAACGATGCCGGGGTCAGCTATGGCCAGGTGTTCCTGAAGAACGAGCAGGAAATGTCGAAGTACAACTTCGAAGTGGCCGATACCGAGCAGCTGTTCGCCGGCTTCCGCCATGCCGAGCTGGAGTGCCAGCGCTGCATCGAGGCGCAGGTGCCGCTCGCCGCCTATGACCAGGCGATCGAGGCCAGCCACCTGTTCAACCTGCTGCAGGCACGCGGTGTGATTTCCGTGCAGGAACGCGCCAGCTACATCGGCCGGGTTCGCGATCTGGCCAAGGGCAGCTGCCAGGCCTGGATCGAAAAGAACAAGGACGAATGGGCCGCCAAGTATCCGGAGTGGAGCCTGTGAGCAGCGATTTCCTTCTTGAACTCCGCTCGGAAGAAATCCCGGCCCGGATGCAGGCCGGCGCGCGCGCCGATCTGGAAAAGCTGTTCCGCAAGGCGATGGACGATGCCGGCGTTGCGCTGGGTGAAGTCACCGTCTGGTCCACCCCGCGCCGTCTGGCGTTGATTGCCCGCGATCTGCCCGCGGCCACGGCTGCGGTCAGCGAGGAGATCAAGGGCCCGCGCGTCGGCGCGCCGCCGCAGGCACTCGAAGGCTTCCTGCGCAAGACCGGCCTTGCCGAAACCGACCTGGTCGAGCGCGACGGCGTGCTGTTCGCCGTGATCGACAAGCCGGGCCGGCCGACCGCCGATGTGCTGGCTGAAGCGATCCCCGCGATCATCCGCGCGTTCCCCTGGCCCAAGAGCCAGCGCTGGGGCGCGGCCTCGATCAGCACGGAAAGCCTGCGCTGGGTGCGTCCGCTCTCGGCGATCGTCGCGCTGCTCGGCGGCGAAGTGGTTCCGTTCGAAATCGACGGCATTGCCTCGGGCCGGCTGACCCGTTGTCACCGTTTCCATTCGGATGGCGAGATCGAGCTTGCCGGGGCCGATGACTATGCGGCCAGGCTGCGCGCCGCCCACGTGATCGTGAACCACGAGGAACGTCAGGACCTGATCCGGCAGCAGGCCGCCGCCGTCGCCCATGCCGAAGGGCTGGTGCTGGTCGCCGACGAAGGACTGGTGATCGAGAATGCCGGCCTCACCGAATGGCCGGTGCCGCTGCTCGGCCGGTTCGACGAGGCGTTCCTTGATGTCCCGCCCGAAGTGATCCAGCTGACCGCGCGGACCAACCAGAAGTACTTCATCTGCCGCGAACCGGCGGGCGAGGGCGAGGAGCAGGGCCGGCTGGCCAATGCCTTCGTCTGCACCGCCAACATCGTTGCGCTGGATGGCGGCGCGCAGATCGTCGCCGGCAACCGCAAGGTCCTCGCCGCGCGGCTGAGCGATGCGCGGTTCTTCTGGGAACAGGATCAGAAGAAGACACTGTCGGAGCACGCGGAGAAGCTTGCGCGGATTACCTTCCACGAGAAGCTCGGCACTGTCGCCGACAAGGTCGAGCGGGTGGCAAAACTGGCCGAATGGCTGGCCAGTGAAGGCATTGTCCCGAATTGCGATCCGGCCCTGGCGCGGCAGGCGGCGCAGCTGTGCAAGGCCGATCTCGTCACCGAAATGGTCGGGGAGTTCCCCGAATTGCAGGGCCTGATGGGCGGCTACTACGCCCGCGCCGAAGGCCTGCCCGATGCCGTGGCCGACGCGATCCGCGATCACTACAAGCCGGTCGGCCAGGGCGATGACGTGCCGACCGCGCCGGTGACGGTGGCGGTGGCTCTGGCGGATAAGCTGGATACTTTGGCAGGGTTCTTTTTCAATGATATGAAGCCGACTGGCTCAAAAGATCCTTATGCTTTGAGGCGAGCCGCTATTGGCCTCTGCGCGCTTAGCCTTGAGAACTATCTTCGTTATTCTACGAAGTTTGCTTTGGGGGTGGCAACACTTCATCATGCCTTTGACGAGAGAGCGCGTGAAGCTCGATATGATACGAGAGAATTTTTCATATCTCTTGTAGGCAAAGTGTCCGTTGAAAGCGCAAGTCGGATGTTCGAAGGTTATACTTCTGATAAGGCGGAATTCTCAAAGGATGCATCATTCGAGCGAGCATACGACGTATTGAAGTGCGTCTCCTCTTTGTGGGAGTTTCTGGTTGAGCGCTTGAAGGTTCAACAGCGCGAGCTTGGCATCATGCACGATACAATTGATGCCGTCTTCTCCTTAGGAGGTAGTTCCCCATTTGACGGCGAGGACGATCTCGTCCGCCTGCTCGCCCGGGTCCACGCGCTGCAAGCCTTTGTCGGAACCGAGGACGGCACCAACCTGCTGGCCGGGTACAAGCGCGCCGCCAATATCCTGAAGAAGGAAGGGGTCGAGGCTGCGGCGCAGATTGCGCTTTCCTACATGCCCGAATCTGCGGAAAAGGCGCTGATCGATGCGCTCGATACGGCCGGGCCGAAAGCCGCTGCGGCGGTGGAGCAGGAAGACTTTGCCGCGGCCATGGCGGCGCTGGCCAGCTTGCGCGCACCGATCGATGCCTTCTTCGACCAGGTGACCGTCAACGATGCCGATCCCGCCAAGCGCCAGTTCCGACTTGACCTGCTCGCCCGCTTCCGCGCGGCGGTGCATGGCGTGGCCGACTTCTCGCGCATCGAGGGGTAAGGCGCGCCGCCATTGGGTGACGCAGGGTGACACAAGGTGTCACAGGGTGACGGAAGAATTTTTTCTTTCCTTGAACCCTGTGAACTTTGTCAGGTTCCGTGCGTTCATCCCCGTGCTGCAATGCACAATGGGGCTGACTTCGCACGCGTCAACCGCTAGGGGCCAAGGCACACCGGCACCGACTCGCCGGTTCTGTGGAACTGGCGGATTTCCATGACTTCATACGTATTCACTTTCGGCGGCGGTACCAACTCGAGCGACCCCCGCAGCCGGGACAAGACGGTGGTTGGCGGCAAGGGCGCCAATCTGGCGGAAATGGCCGGGATCGGCCTGCCGGTCCCTCCGGGCTTTACCATCACCACCGAGGAATGCGTCCGCTATCTGAAAGAGGGCGGCGAGTTTTCGGAGGCGCTCCGTGCCGAAGTGGCCCAGGCCCTGACCCACATCGAGCGCGCCGTCGGCAAGGGCTTTGGCGATGTGGCCAACCCGCTGCTGGTTTCGGTCCGCTCGGGCGCGCGGGTTTCGATGCCGGGCATGATGGATACCGTGCTCAACCTGGGCCTGAATGACGAGACGGTGAAGGGCCTGGCGGAAAGCAGCGGTGACGCCCGGTTCGCCTGGGACAGCTATCGCCGCTTCATCCAGATGTATTCCGACGTGGTGCTGGGGATCGACCATCACCTGTTCGAGGATGCGCTGGAAATCGCCAAGGAAGACCGTGGCTACTACGCCGATGTCGAGATGCAGGCCGAAGACTGGCAGGCGCTGGTCAAGGAATACGAGGACATCGTTCAGGACGCGCTGGGCGCGCCGTTCCCGCAGGACCCGACCGAGCAGCTGTGGGGCGCGATCCGCGCGGTGTTCGACAGCTGGGATTCGGACCGGGCCAAGGTCTATCGCCGGCTGAACGACATTCCGGGCGATTGGGGCACGGCGGTCAACGTCCAGGCCATGGTCTTCGGCAACATGGGCGATACCAGCGCCACTGGTGTGGCCTTTACCCGCGATCCGGCGACCGGCGAAAAAGCCTATTACGGTGAATGGCTGGTCAACGCCCAGGGCGAGGATGTGGTCGCCGGGATCCGCACCCCGCAGTACCTGACCAAGGCCAGCCGCGAACGCGCCGGGGCCAAGCCGCTCTCGATGGAAGAGGCCATGCCAGAGGCCTATGCCGAACTGGCCGCGGTGTTCGAGCTGCTCGAAAAGCACTACCGCGACATGCAGGACATCGAGTTTACCGTGGAACGCGGCAAGCTGTGGATGCTCCAGACCCGCAGCGGCAAGCGCACCGCCAAGGCCGCGCTCAAGATGGCGGTCGACATGGCGGGTGAAGGCCTGATCGACGAGAAGACCGCGATCCTGCGGGTCGATCCGATGGCGCTGGACCAGCTGCTCCACCCGACGCTCGATCCCGATGCGCAGCGCGACGTGCTGACCACCGGCCTGCCGGCCAGCCCCGGCGCGGCCAGCGGCGCGATCGTGCTGGATGCCGATACGGCCGAGAACCGCGCTGCCCTGGGTGAGGCGGTGATCCTCGTCCGGGTCGAGACTTCGCCGGAAGACATCCACGGCATGCACGCTGCCAAGGGCATCCTGACCGCGCGCGGCGGGATGACCAGCCATGCCGCTGTGGTGGCACGCGGCATGGGCCGCCCCTGCGTTTCAGGGGCCGGTGCGGTTTCGATCGACATGGCCAGCCGGACGCTGAAGATCGGCGGGCGCGACCTCAAGGAAGGCGATCAGATCACGCTCGACGGCGCGACCGGCGAAGTCATGGCCGGACATGTTCCGACCATCGAGCCGGAACTGGTCGGCGATTTCGGCGTGCTGATGGGCTGGGCCGACCGGCACCGCCGGATGAAAGTGCGCACCAATGCCGAAACCCCGGACGATTGCCGCACCGCGCGCCAGTTCGGCGCGGAAGGCGTCGGTCTGTGCCGCACCGAGCACATGTTCTTCGATGCCAGCCGGATCGCCGCCGTGCGCCAGATGATCCTGGCCGAGGACGAGGCCGGCCGCCGCGCCGCGCTGGCCAAGCTGCTGCCGGAGCAGCGCGCCGATTTCCACGCGATCTTCGAAGTCATGGCCGGCCTGCCGGTGACGATCCGCCTGCTCGATCCGCCGCTCCACGAATTCCTGCCGCACAGCGAGGCCGAATTCGAGGAACTGTCCGAAGTGATCGGGATCGGTGCCGCCACGCTGAAGCGCCGGGCCGATGAACTGCACGAGTTCAACCCGATGCTGGGTCATCGCGGTTGCCGCCTGGGGATCACTTTCCCGGAAATCTACGAGATGCAGGCCCGCGCGATCTTCGAGGCGGCTTGCGATGTCGAGGCCGCGCATGGTCAGGCCGTGGTTCCGGAGATCATGATCCCGCTGGTGGCGACGAAGAAGGAACTGGCGATCCTGAAGGCGCTGGTGGACCGAGTGGCGGGCGAGGTCTTTGCCGAAAAGGGCCGCACCCTGGCCTATCATGTCGGCACCATGATCGAACTGCCGCGCGCCGCGCTGATGGCGGGCGAGATTGCCGAGGAAGGCGAGTTCTTCTCGTTCGGCACCAACGACCTCACCCAGACCACCCTGGGCGTCAGCCGCGACGATGCCGGCAAGTTTCTTCACGCCTATGTCGAGCAGGGCATCTTCGCCCGCGATCCGTTCGTCAGCCTCGATATCGAGGGCGTCGGCCAGCTGGTCGAGCTGGCAGCCGAGCGGGGACGGGTAACCCGGCCCGAGATCAAGCTGGGCATCTGCGGCGAGCATGGCGGCGATCCGGCCTCGATCGCGTTCTGCGAGAAGGTCGGGCTCGATTACGTCAGCGCCTCACCCTACCGCGTGCCGATTGCCCGCCTGGCGGCGGCGCAGGCGGCGCTTCGCTAGGGCAGACGCCAGCCGCTGAGGGTCAGGATTTCGAAAGTCTCGACCCTCGGCGCGGCGAACTTTTCCACCGCGCGGGCCAGCGCCGCCTTGCCCAACGCCGGCCCGGACCGGGCCAGGCAGTTGGAAAGGCCCTGCGCGCGCAGGTCAGATAACAGGCTGAAAAGGCTGGAAAAACGGACGTTCAGGCTGCGGCTGTCAATCACCGGGCTGGCCCATCCGGCCCGCTGGAGCAGTTGCCCGCCGGCCCGGACATCGACCGCCGGGTGCAGCCGCGGGGCAGGGCGGTCGCCATCGGCTGCCAGCATGGCCTCCCGCAGCGCCGGCAGGCTGCCCGCACCGCTGAAGCTGGCAATGGCGAGGCCTCCCGGGGCAAGGGCCGATCGGATGTGGATCAGCGCGCCGGGCAGGTCGTTGACCGTATCGAGCGTGCCAAGGCTGGCGATCAGGTCAAAGCCGGTCTCGGGGTAGGGGGCCTCTTCGACGAAGCCTGCCGCCGGTTCAGCCTCGGTGACCGCGCAACCCCGGGCCTTGAGGGCCGCGGCAAGAGTGCCGGTCCAGTCGCCGATCACCAGCGCCGTGGCGGGTTGATGGCGCAGGAAGGAAAGCCGCTCCAGCACGTCATCGGCCATGTCGTCGAGCAGGTAGCGCGCCGCACCCGGCCGCGTTTGCAGGGCCAGGGCGCGGCGGCGCGCGGCAAGGCGGCGGGCGGGGGCGAAGATCTGCGGCGGGGCGGTCTGGCTCACGCGCGCAGCCCTGCCTTGCGCCGGGGCGCAGTGCAAGCGATACCGGGCGGGCGATGCAAGTCCATCCGCTCCTGTTGCCGGTCGCCGACCTGCTGTTCCCCCCGCGCTGTCCGCTCTGCGGCGAGGGGTTGGCGGCCCAATCGGGTGTCTGCGCCTCATGCTGGGCCGAACTGGCGATCCCCGGTGAGCCATGTTGCTCAGCCTGCCAGCGCCCGTTCGGTGACGGGATCAGCCACGGGGCAGTCTGCGCGGTGTGCCTGTCCGATCCGCCGAAACATGCCGGCATCGCGGCGGGGACGCTCTACAACGATGCTTCGCGCAAACTGGTGCTGGCGCTGAAGCCCGGCGGCCGGATCGCCCTTGCTCCGCTGCTTGCCCGGCTGATCCTGGCGCAGCTGCCTGAAAAGGTCGGGCCGGGCTGGCTGGTGGTGCCGGTGCCGCTGCATCGCTGGCGGCTGTGGCGGCGCGGGTTCAACCAGGCGGCGCTGCTGGCGGGTGAGATTGCCCGGGCGCGCGGGGCGGAGCTGGTGGTCGACGGGCTGATTCGGCGCAGGCGGACCCGGCCGCTCGGCGGGCTGGGCAAGGCGGCGCGGGCGCGGGTGCTGTCCGGTGCGATTGCGGCCAATCCGCGGCGGATGGGCCAGTTCAAAGGCGCGCAGGTCTTGCTGGTTGATGATGTTCTGACCAGCGGCGCAACCAGCGGGGCCTGCGTTGCCGCGCTGCGGCGGGCCGGGGCGAAAGAGGTGCGACTTGCCTGCTTCGCACGAGTTCTGGACGAAGCGCTGGACGCGGCCGGAGGGTGAAAACGAAAACGCCCGGGACCGAAATCCCGGGCGCTCTCGTGACGAAACCATCAGGGCTTCCACTTGCGTAGTTCGGCGGATCCCCCTCGATCCACCTCGCCCAATCCCTCATGCGGTGGTCGGTCCCTGAACCTGAGCCTTTCCGCCCGGCCTCCTTCCCCTAAACGAGGGGGGTTGGAAAGCGGCAAGAGTGGTGACGTTATATTTTGCTCGACATCTGTGGCGGAGTTGCAACAAGGACCCGGCATGACCCAGCCCGACCAGACCGATCGCGAGGCCGGCACGGCCTTTCTGCCCAAGTTCGATGCCAACGGCCTGCTCAGCGCCGTTGTGGTCGATGCCACCAGCCGCGATGTCCTGATGGTTGCCTTCATGGATGCCGAAGCGCTGGCGAAGACGCGGCAGACCGGCCTGGCCCATTTCCACTCCCGGTCGCGCGGGCGGTTGTGGATGAAGGGTGAGACATCGGGCCACGTTTTGAAAGTCCGGGAGATTCTTGTCGATTGCGATCAGGACGCGCTGGTGCTGGTGGCCGAGCCGCAGGGCCCGGCCTGTCACACCGGTGCGGTCAGCTGTTTCTATCGCCGGGTGGACGGAGCGGAACTGACCCGGATCGAAAGTTGACGCTTACGTAAAGGGAAGCTATTGCGCCGGGCATGGAACAGCTCGGTGAAAGCCCCACCTCGCACGACGGCGCGCACCTCGACACGCCCGATGCCTTGCAGCGCGAACAGTTCACCATTTCGGACCTTACCAGCGAGTTCGGCGTCACCGCCCGTGCGCTGCGGTTCTATGAGGACGAAGGCCTGATCGCTCCGGCCCGGGCCGGCCTGACCCGCGTCTATTCCAAGCGTGACCGGGCCCGCCTGGCCTGGATCCTGCGGGCCAAGAACGTCGGTTTCAGCCTGACCGAGATCAAGGAGATGATCGATCTCTACGATCTGGGCGACGGCCGGGTCGAGCAGCGCCGCGTGACCATCCAGCGCTGCCGCGACAAGGTGGCGCGCCTGAAGCAGCAGCGTGACGATCTCGATGCCGCGATCAGCGAGCTGACCCAGTTCATATCCCTGGTCGAAAACATCGACCTTACCGCCCGCAAGGGCTGATCAGCCAGTCCAAGGACACGACCCATGCCAGTCTACAAGGCGCCGACGCGCGACACCCGTTTCGTTCTCAACGAAGTTCTCAAGCTGGAGCAATATGCCGCGCTACCTTCGTTCGAAAGCACCAGCGCCGACATGGTCGACACCATTGTCGAGGAAAGCGGCAAGTTCGTGGCCGAGGTGCTGGCACCGCTCAACCTGTCGGGCGACCAGCAGGGCTGCACGCGTCATGCCGACGGAACGGTGACCACTCCCGCAGGCTTCAAGCAGGCGCTGGCACTCTATCGCGAGGCGGGCTGGGGCACTCTGGCCGCTCCGGAAGAGTTCGGCGGACAGGGGATGCCGCATGTCCTGGGCTTCGTGGTCGAGGAATTCGTCTCCTCGGCCAATCAGGCCTGGGGAATGTACCCGGGGCTGACCAGCGGGGCGATCAGCGCGATTCTCGCCAAGGGCAGCCCGGAGCAGCAGGCCAAATACCTGCCCAAGATGATCGCGGGCGAATGGCTCGGCACGATGAACCTGACCGAGCCGCACTGTGGCACCGACCTCGGCCTGATCCGCACCCGCGCCGTGCCCAATGCCGATGGCACCTATGCGATCAGCGGCACCAAGATCTTCATTTCGGCTGGGGACCATGACCTGACCGAAAACATCATCCACCTAGTCCTGGCCAAGACGCCGGGCGCGCCGGACAGCACCAAGGGCATTTCGCTGTTCATCGTGCCGAAGGTGCTGGTGAACGATGATGGTTCGCTGGGTGCACGCAACGCGGTGTCTTGCGGCAGCATCGAACACAAGATGGGCATCCACGGCAACGCCACCTGCGTGATGAATTACGATGGCGCCACCGGCTACATGGTCGGTGAGGAGAACAAGGGCCTGGCCGCGATGTTCATCATGATGAACGCGGCCCGCCTTGGCGTGGGCATCCAGGGGCTTTCGCAGGCCGAAGCGGCCTATCAGAACGCGGTCAAGTACGCGCAGGAGCGGCGTCAGGGCCGCGCCTTGACCGGACCGGCCGAGCCGCAGGAAAAGGCCGACACGCTGTTCGTCCACCCGGACGTGCGCCGCATGCTGATGGACGCCAAGGCCTTCACCGAAGGGATGCGCGCGTTCTACCTGTGGGGCGGGCTGCTGGTGGACCTCAGCCACAAGGCCGCCACCGAGGAAGAGCGCGGCCTGGCTGACGACATGATCAGCCTGCTGACCCCGGTGCTCAAGGGCTACGGCACCGACAAGGGCTTTGAAACCTGCGTGCAGATGCAGCAGGTGTTCGGCGGACATGGCTACATCGAGGAATGGGGGATGAGCCAGTTCGTGCGCGATGCCCGCATCGCCCAGATCTATGAAGGCACCAACGGCATTCAGGCGATGGACCTGGTCGGCCGCAAGCTTGCCCAGAACGGCGGCCGCGCGGTCCAGGCGTTCTTCGCCGATGTCGATGCCGCCTGCACCGCCGCCAAGACCCGGCCCGAACTGGCCGGTCTGGCCGCTCAGGTCGAGAAGGCCAACGGTGAGCTCAAGGCCGCGACCATGTGGTTCATGCAGAACGGCATGACCAACCCCAACAATGTGGGGGCCGGGGCGCACCATTACATGCACATCATGGGCATCGTCGCGCTGGGCTTCATGTGGCTGAAGATGGGCACCACGGCGGCCGATGCGCTTGCTGCCGGAGCCGAAGACAAGGCCTTCTACGAAACCAAGCTGACCACCGCGCGCTATTATGGCGAGCGGTTCACTCCCGATGCCGGCGCGCTGCGCCGCAAGATCGAGGCGGGGAGCGAGGCGCTGATGGCCCTGCCGGTCGAGGCTTTCGCCACGGCCTGACGGACCCGAGTCGCAGCGTGACGCTGGGGTTTGGTTGATGACATGCATACGCGGAGCGTGTTTTCGGACACGTTCCGCGTTTCTGTTCAGGGTTTACGGTTGCAAAGAGCCAGCGCGAAAATAACAGGCTCTATCCGTGTAGGAAAATCAGGGTTCAGGCGGCGCTGCCGCGCGCGGCGATCACGGCATCGCGGTGGCGGCCCCAGTGCCAGCCGGCGACTGCCCCGGCGAGACCGCCGGGGATCGAGAAGGCCATGAGCCAGACCGTGTCAGGCGACAGTCCGGCCAGCAGGAATGGCAATGAGCCGCCGATCAGTCCGGCCAGGATGTAGCAGCGGCCGCGCTCCAATCCCGAACTGGCCAGCAGCCTGGTTACCGGCAGACCCACGACTATCGCGCCGATCAGCGTGCCCAGCCAGGCCACGACCAGCGGAAAGACCATGCCCCAGATGGCGGTAAACAATCCGATATCGGTCTGCCGGGCGGCAAACAGGTTCATGCCGAACGGAACCGTGAACAGCAGGAACGGCGCTGCCCCGGCAAAGCCGCCCCACAGCACCGCCTTGAGCAGCGCGATTCCCGCGGTTCGGTTCACCCGAACACCTCGTCCAGCAGGCCATTCAGCGCGGCCCAGCTCTGGCGGTCGGCGCTGGCGTTGTAACTGGGGTTGGGGGCCCCCGCAGGCGTGAGCGGATTGGTGAAACCGTGATCGACCCCGGCATAGCTGTGGAAGTGCCAATTGGCGCCCACCGCGTCCATCTCCTCCCAGAGTGCGGTGACGTGGCTGCGTGGGACCAGGAAATCGACATCGCCGTGGCAGATCAGGATCCGCGGCTTGATCGGCGCTTTGGCTGGGAGCGGACTTTGCAGGAGGCCGTGGAAGCTGGCGACCAGTTCCAGATCCGCGCCGTCGCGGGCCAGTTCCAGCACCGCCATGCCGCCCAGGCAGAATCCGATCGCCGCTTGCTTGGCGCCGGGTTCCAGCTCGGCCAGCTTGGTCAGCGCGGCCCGCAGCCGCTGGCGCATCGCCAGCGGATCGGCGCGCAAGCGGATCATTGCCTGGTTGGCGCTGTCGAAATCGTGCGGCGCATCCGGCCCATAGAAATCGGCAACGAAGGCGGTGAACCCGGCCTCGGCCAGGGCGCGGGCTTTGTTTTCAACGCCTGCGGTGATGTTCATGAAGGTCGGGAAGACGGCCACGGCGGCGCGCGGCGTGCCAGCCGGGCGGATCAGGTGGCCGACCAGCGGGATTCCGCCGTCGTGGTATGGGATGGGTTCAAGCTGGCTCATAGGCGTGACTTCCACTCAACTTTGGATCGTCACCCCGGGCTTGACCCGGGGTCCCGCTACTTGTCCCGACGCGACGGTCGTTGGCAGACAAGCTGAAGAAGAGCGGGACCCCGGGTCAAGCCCGGGGTGACGGGAAGGAGAGGCGTGCGCCATCCCCATCGCCAGTCTCACTCCGGCAGGAAATCCGGCACCGACAGATACCGCTCACCGGTATCGTAGTTGAAGCCCAGCACGCGGCTGCCGGCGGGCAATTCGGCCAGCTTCTGCTTGATCGCGGCCAGCGTCGCGCCGGAACTGATCCCCACCAGCATCCCTTCCTTGGTGGCTGAAAGGCGGGCCATTTCCTTGGCATCGGCCGGATCGACCTGGATTGCGCCGTCGATTGCCTGGGTGTGGAGGTTGGCCGGGATGAAGCCGGCGCCGATGCCCTGGATCGGGTGCGGGGCGGGCTGGCCGCCGGAAATGACCGGGGAGAGGGTCGGCTCGACCGCATAGGCCTTCATGCCCGGCCACTTGGCCTTCAGCACTTCGGCGCAGCCGGTCAGGTGGCCGCCGGTGCCGACGCCGGTAATCAGCGCGTCAATCGGGCTATCGGCAAAGTCGGCCAGGATTTCCTGCGCGGTGGTGCGCACGTGGACATCGATGTTGGCCGGGTTTTCGAACTGCTGCGGCATCCACGCGCCGGGCGTGGAGGCGACCAGTTCGTGCGCCCGCTCGATCGCGCCCTTCATGCCCTTTTCGCGCGGGGTCAGGTCAAAGGTTGCGCCATAGGCCAGCATCAGGCGGCGGCGCTCGATCGACATCGATTCGGGCATGACCAGCACCAGCTTGTAACCCTTGACCGCGGCGGTCATGGCCAGGCCGATCCCGGTGTTGCCGCTGGTCGGTTCGACAATCGTGCCGCCGGGCTTGAGCAGGCCGTCGCGCTCGGCCGCTTCGATCATGGCGAGGCCGATGCGGTCCTTGATCGAGCCGCCGGGGTTGGCGCGTTCCGCCTTGATCCAGACCTCGTGGTCCGGGAACAGGCGCGAAAGACGGATGTGCGGGGTGTTGCCGATAGTGGCAAGGATGCTGTCAGCCTTCATGGGGACGGTCCTCTTTGTCGATATTGGGGGGCAAAGGTCTTGGCCCGGATCAATTCGGGAAAGATCACTGCCCAGATGGCGGTGACCACGATAGCTCCCGCCCCGCCCAGCGCAACCGCGCCGACGGGACCAAGGATGGCGGCGACAAGGCCGGACTGCATTTCGCCCAGCTCGTTCGAGGCGGAAATGGCCAGGCCCGAGATCGAGCTGACCCGGCCGCGCATTTCGTCCGGCGTGTTGAGCTGGACCAGGGTGTTGCGCACGAAGACCGAGACGGCATCGGCCCCGCCCAGCAGCGCCAGCATGGCGAGCGAGAGCGGGAAGCTGGTGGAAAGTCCGAAGACCAGCGTGGCCGCGCCGAACACGGCGACCGCCCACAGCATCTTGGCCCCGACATTTCGGGCGATCGGCTTCACCCCCAGCCAGGCAGCCACAAGCATGGCTCCGGCGGCCGGCGCGGCGCGCAGCAGGCCGAGGCCTTCATCGCCGACATGCAGCACGTCATAGGCAAAGGCGGGGAGCATGGCCGTGGCGCCGCCCAGCAGAACGGCGAACAGATCAAGCGTGACACAGCCCAGCAGGAAGCGTTCGTGCCAGACGAACTTTGCCCCGTCGGCCATCAGTTTCAGTGGCGGTTCCTTGGCGGCGGCGGGCGGAGCGCGGTGGCGGATCGCCAGCAGGGTGACCACGCCGACGGCAAGCAGCGCGGCGGAATTGAAATAGGGCAGGGCCGGATCCGCCGCGAGCAGGAACCCGGCAAGGGCCGGGCCGATCACCGCGGCCGATTGCCAGGCGATCGAACTGACCGCAACGGCCTTGGGCAGCAGTTCGGCCGGGACCACGTTGGGCGTGATCGCACTGATTGCCGGGCCGATGAACACCCGCGCGGAGCCATAGAGGGCGGCCATGATGAACAGGAACGGCAGCGATATCTGCCCGGTGTAATTGGCAATGCCCAGTGCCAGGGCCAGCAGCATGTCCACCCCGGTCGCCACCGCGCCGACGTGGCGCCGGTCCATCCGGTCGGCCAGCAGCCCGGCCACCGGGGTCAGCAGCAGGAACGGGATGAACTGCGCCAGGCCCAACAGGCCCAGCATGAAGGCGGCTTCCGCCTCGCTGTAGCCATAGTCGACGCGGGCGATGCGGTAGGTCTGCGCGCCGATCACCACCACCATGCCAACCGTGGCGCTGACCGAAATGAACCGGGCCAGCCAGATCAGGCGGTAATCGCGGATCTGCAGAGAGTGAGTGGGGGCGGACACTCGGCAGCAATGGCAGCAGCCCCGGCGCTTGCCAAGGCTGGCTCTGCTTGGGCTGTTGAAAGTGCCGGTTTAGCGGGGGCGGCGCAGGCGCGGGTTGGGCTGGATCTTGTCGATCAGGCGCATGAAATCGTCGAGCCGGATGATCCGCTCGAACTGAAAGCCGGCGCGGCCTTCGGTGGTCCAGATCAGGTGGGCCTCGATCCGGCCGACTTCCGGCAGGCGGATCGTCACGCGCTCTCCGCGTTCAAGCCCCAGTTCGCCTTCGACCATGAAGCCGTGGGCGGAAATATTGACGATATGCATGTGCACATCGCCCAGCCGGCGATGCTCGCCGATGACCTTGAGGTCGACCGGATGCCGCGCGGCGCGGCGCAGGTCGGTAACAGTCAGTTGTGCTCCTGCGCCCATCCGCGCTTGCCTCCGGCTTTAAGGTCAATAGCGACCTATCTGCCGGGCAAAGGCAAAAATTGGGTAAACCCCGCAGATTTTCGCGACTCAGGCCGGTCGCAGGACCCCGTGCTTCTTCTTGCCGGAGGACAGGCGGACCTCGTTTTCCACCGCGATATGAAAGGCTTCGTTGGTTACCGATTCGCCATCAACCCGGGCCCCGCCACCGGCGATCAGGCGCTTGGCTTCACCCCGGCTGGCGGCGAATCCGATCCCGACGAGGGCATCGACGATGCCGATTCCACCGGATTCGACCGTCAGCACCGGCAGATCGGCCCCCAGGCCGCCGGCAGCGAAAGTCGCCGCGGCGGTCGCTTCGGCAGCCTTCGCCGCCTCTTCGCCCCGGCACAGGCGGGTGACCTCGTTGGCCAGAACAACCTTGGCAGCGTTGATCTCGCTGCCTTCCAGCGCCTCTAGCCGGGCGATCTCGTCCAGCGGCAGGTCGGTGAACAGGCGCAAGAACTTGCCGACATCGCGGTCATCGACGTTGCGCCAGTATTGCCAGAAGTCCCAGGCGGGCAGGGCATCCTCGTTAAGCCAGACCGCCCCGGCGGCGGTCTTGCCCATCTTGGCCCCGTCGGCGGTGGTCAGCAGCGGCGTGGTGACGCCGAACACTTCGACCCCGTCCATCCGCCGGGCCAGCTCGATCCCGTTGACGATGTTGCCCCACTGGTCGCTGCCGCCCATCTGCAGGCGCACGCCCATTTCCTTTTCCAGATGCCGGAAGTCGTAGCCCTGGAGGATCATGTAGTTGAATTCGAGGAAGGTCATCGGCTGTTCGCGTTCCAGCCGCAGTTTGACCGAATCAAACGTCAGCATCCGGTTGACCGTGAAATGGGTGCCGACTTCCTGCAGCAGCTGGATATAGCCCAGCTGGCCCAGCCAATCGTGGTTGTTGACCATGACCGCGTCGGTCGGCCCGTCGCCGAAAGTCAGGAAGCGTTCGAAGATGGTGCGGATCGAGGCAATGTTGGCATCGATCGTCTCGTCCGAAAGCATCTTGCGGCTTTCGTCGCGCCCGGTCGGATCGCCGATCCGCGTGGTCCCGCCGCCCATCAGCACCACCGGCTTGTGCCCGGCCTGCTGCAGGCGGCGCAGCAGCATGATCTGCACCAGCGATCCGACATGCAGCGATGGCGCGGTGGCGTCGAACCCGATATAGCCCGGCACGATCTGCTTCGCCGCCAGGGCATCAAGCCCTTCGGCATCGGTCAGTTGGTGAATGTAGCCACGCTCGTCGAGCAGGCGGAGCAGGGTCGAGGTATAGGTCATGGCGCTTTTCCGTTTCGGGCGCGCGCCTAGCACGCGAGGTCGCACTTGCAAACGCACGGATTGAAGTTTCATCCCGCCTTCGTGCCGGGCAAAGTCGATGGTCTGGCCGTGCGCTGGGGGCGGGTGCGCGATGGCCGGGTGATGCTGCGCTACCGCCTGGACGGCTGCACCGACGTGGTCCTGCCCAAGGGACGCAGCACGGCGCGGACCGACGAGCTGTGGCGCAGCACCTGCTTCGAACTGTTCCTGTCCGATGGCGGCGGGCGTTACCGCGAGTACAATTTCTCTCCCGATGGCCGCTGGGCCGCTTATGCCTTCAACGGCTACCGCAACCGCGTGGGGAACCACGATCCGGTTGCCGTGCCGGAAATCGCGATGGACAGCGGGCAATCGGTCCTGACGGTGACCGTGTTTCTGGACGAGGCGGAACTGGCCGGGGCCAGCCACGCCGCGCTTACCGCGGTGGTGGAAGAGGCGCGTGGTCGCATGTCCTACTGGGCGCTGCGCCATCCCGGCCTGAAGCCGGATTTCCATGAGCCCACTTGCTTCGTGCTGCCCGTTCCCTAATCAGGGCCCATGAAATTCGGTATCGACCGCTTGCTGGCGGACCCTTCGCTTATCCAGGACCTGTCCGGCCGCCGGGTGGCGCTGGTTGCCCATCCGGCCAGCGTTACGGAAGGGCTGGCGCATTCGCTCGACGCGCTTATCGAAGCAGGAGTGAACGTGACCTCCGCTTTCGGTCCGCAGCACGGGCTGAAGGGCGACAAGCAGGACAACATGGTCGAGACGGAGGACGAGCTCGACCCGACCTATAACATTCCCGTGTTCAGCCTCTATGGCGAAGTGCGCCGCCCGACCGGCCAGATGATGAGCACGGCCGACGTGTTCCTGTTCGATTTGCAGGACCTGGGCTGCCGGATCTACACTTTCGTCACCACGCTGCTCTATCTGCTTGAAGCCGCGCATGGCACCGGCAAGGAAGTCTGGGTGCTGGACCGGCCCAATCCCGCTGGGCGGCCGATCGAAGGCACGTTGCTGGTGCCGGGGCAGGAAAGCTTTGTCGGCGCCGCGCCGATGCCGATGCGCCACGGCCTGACCATGGGCGAGATGGGCCGCTGGTTCATCGACCATTTCAAGCTGGACGTGCCTTTCCGGGTCGTGACGATGGAGGGCTGGGAACCGGAGGGCGCCGGTTTTGGCTGGCCGGACAGCCGGATCTGGATCAACCCCAGCCCCAATGCCGCAAGTCTCAACATGGCCCGGGCCTATGCCGGAACGGTGATGCTGGAAGGGGCGACCCTGTCCGAAGGGCGCGGCACGACCCGCCCGCTCGAAGTGCTGTTTGGCGCCCCCGATGTCGATGCCAAAGGTGTTCTGGCGGAAATGCGGCGGTTTGCGCCAGACTGGCTGGCAGGCTGCGCGATCCGCGAATGCTGGTTCACGCCGACCTTTCACAAGCACGCCGGGCAGCTGTGCGACGGGCTGATGATCCATGCCGAAGGGCGCTTCTACGATCACCATGCCTTCCGGCCGTGGCGCTTGCAGGCATTGGCCTTCAAGGCGATCCGGCGGCTCTATCCGGGGTACGAAATCTGGCGCGATTTCCCCTATGAGTACGAGTTTGAGCGGCTGGCGATCGACGTGATCAACGGCGGCCCGGCCCTGCGCGAATGGGTGGACGATGCGGCGGCCGAAGCCGGCGATCTGGAGCGCATCGCCAACGCCGACGAGGCGGCATGGCACGAAACCGTGCAGCCCTACCTGCTGTACTGACATGGCGATCGACCAGCCCGATCCGAGCATGAGCGAGGCCGAGGCCGAGGCCCGCATGGCGGCGCGCCGCGACGATATCCTGGCCACGCTGGCCAAGGCCGATCACCGCATGCTGGCGCGCGATTTCCGCGGCGCGGCGGCGTTCTACAGCGCGGTCGGACGGATGGCCGGTAGCGGCATTCCGATCGACCGATCGGAACTGCTGCGCGCCCGCGACGCGGCGGTGTGGCTGGAAAACCAGTTTGGCGTCATGCTGCGCGAAGGGCTGGTCAAGGCCGGTTTCGGGGAGGGCAAGCGCCACCCCCGGTTCCAGAAAGCGCTGGATATCATGGCCGGGCGGCGGCAGCGCGATCCGGTTTACGACCGTTTTCCGCAGCTGCCGCAGACCTATTTCCACCCCGATCTGCCGCTGGTCCATTTTGCCGATACCAGCCAGTTCGCCTGGCGCGAGGCGGTTGAAGCGGCCACCCCGGCGATCCTTGAAGAAGCCCGCGCCCTGCTGGCCGATGACGGGACCTTCCGGCCCTATATGCAAAGCACCAGTGAACGGCCGCAGGGCGATGTTCACGGACTGCTCGATAACCCGGACTGGTCGACCTATTACCTGACGGACAAGGGCCTGCCGATGCCGGATCGGGTGGCGGGCAGCCCGCGTACCTTTGCCGCAATCGACGGCAATGTACCGCTGTGCCGGATATCCAACCGCGCGCCGTCGATCATGTTTTCGCTGCTGCGCCCCCATTCAAAGATCCCGCCGCATACCGGCATGGTGAATTGCCGTTTCATCTGCCACCTGCCGCTGATTGTGCCGCCGCATTGCGGCTTTCGGGTGGCGGCCGAAACCCGCGAATGGCGGGTTGGCGAACTGCTGGTGTTCGACGATTCGGTCGAACACGAAGCCTGGAACAACAGCGACGAGGACCGCCTGGTCCTGATCTTCGATGTCTGGCGCCCCGAAGTCAGCGAGGAAGAACGACAGCAGATCGAGACGCTGTTCCGGGTGGTCGATTCCTACTAGCGCGGCTTGACCCGCCACGCCCCCGCCGCCACGGTGACCGTGGATGGGATTCGCGAAGGGCCAGCGGGCCCCGACGAGAGAGGATTTTCGATGACTGGATCGCAAGCGGGGCAAAAGCCCGCCAATTCCTTGCGCCTGACGCTCTGGATCCTGCTGATTGTCTACATCTTCAATTTTCTCGATCGCCAGATCGTCAATATCCTGGCCGAGCCGATCGCGCGCGACCTGAACCTGAAGGACTGGCAGATCGGGGTGATGACCGGCATCGCCTTTGCCGCGTTCTATACCTTTCTGGGCATTCCGATCGCCCGCTTCGCCGACAAGCCGACCACCAACCGGGTCGGGCTGATCTCGATCTCGCTGGTGGTCTGGTCGGCGATGACCGCGCTGTGCGGCATGGCCCAGAACTTCGTCCAGTTGTTGCTGGCCCGGATCGGGGTTGGTGTGGGCGAGGCCGGCTGCACGCCCGCTGCCCACTCGCTGATCGCGGACCTCGCCCCGCCGGAGAAGCGCGCTTCGGCGATCTCGTTCTATTCGCTCGGCATTCCGATCGGCGGCCTGCTTGGCATGGTCATGGGCGGGCTAGTGGCCGATGCCTATGGCTGGCGCATGGCCTTCCTGATTGCCGGCATACCGGGGATCCTGATGGCGCTGGTAGTATGGTTCGTGCTGCGTGATCCGCGCATGTCGGCCACGCTGGAAACGCGCCAGGCCGCGCCGACCATGGCGACAAAGGATGCGCTGGCGGTGATCTTCAAGTCGCGCGCCTTCATCTACATTGCGATTGCCGGGGCGGCTGCGGCCTTCCTTGGCTATGGCAAGGGCACCTGGACCACGATCTTCTTCCAGCGCACCCATGACCTGACCCCCGGCGAAGTCGGCTTCTGGTTCGGGATCGGCGGCGGGATCGCCGGGGCCATCGGCACCTTCGGCGGCGGCTGGCTGGCCGACCGCTTCGGCAAGACCGATCGCCGCCACGTGCTGACCGCGCCGGCCGTTGGCATGGTCGTCGCCATTCCGATCGCGATTTCCGCCTATTGGGTCGAAGTGTGGTGGATCGCCCTGTTGCTGATCCTGCTCCCGACGGTGCTCAACAGCCTCTACATCGGCCCGACCTATTCCTGCGCGCAGGGGCTGGTTCCGCTGCGGGCCCGGGCCATGGCGGCAGCCGTGCTGCTGTTTGCCCAGAACCTGATCGGGCTGGGGCTGGGGCCACTGTTCTTCGGCATCCTGTCTGACGTGGTGAAGCCCCTGGCTGGGCCCGACAGCGTGCGCTGGGTGCTGTACGGTGCTGCGCTGCTGGGGCTGATTCCGTCGCTGTTCTTCTGGCTCGCCAGCAAGCGGCTCAACGACGAGCTCGACAAGCAGGGCTAGGCAAGCAGGGCTAACCAGGCAGCAGGGCGGTGTCGCCGATCAGGTAGCTGGTCATCGACAATGCCCCGTCGATGGTGTCGTTGAACACGCCGACCGCGTCGCCCGGTAGCCTTGCGCCGACCACGTAGAGCAGCGGCAGGTAATGTTCCGCGCTGTTGATCGCGGCGGCAGCGGCCTGATCGTTCGGGGCAAAGCGGGTCAATGCGGTATGATCTGCGGCGTGGACCGCGGCATCGATCCGGGTCTGAAAGTCCACCGCCCAGTCCGGCCGGGTTCCGGCAAACTGGCGCCACAGCGAAAGGTTGTGGACCACGTTGCCGCTGCCGATCAGCAGCACGCCCTCGTCGCGCAGGGGCGCCAGCCGCGCGCCGATGGCAATGTGCTCCTCCGGCGGCAGGGTCCGATCCAGGCTGATCTCGACCATCGGGATATCGGCGTCCGGATACATCGGCTGCACCACGCCCCAGGCGCCGTGGTCGAAGCCCCAGCTTTCATCGCGAACCACGCGCTCTGGTCCGAGCAGCGCCTCGATCCGGCCGACCAGTTCGTCGCAGCCGGGGGCGGGATAGTGCATGGCGTAGAGTTCGTCTGGGAAGCCCCGGAAATCGTGGATCGTGCGCGGGGCGGGACCGGCGGTGACGTGGGTCTTGCCTTGCGTTTCCCAATGGGCGGAGATCACCACGATCGCGCGGGGGCGGGGCAGGGTGTGGCCCAGTGCCTGCCACATGCGCCGTTCCGGCACATCGGTGATGACGGTCATCGGCGATCCGTGGCCAAGGAACAGGGCGGGCTGGCGGGGGCTGGTCATGCCGCCGATATGGGCCAGCCGGCCCGGCAATGCCAGCCAAGCAAATGTCCGCCCGCCCCAAGGCCGGCTTGGCCCGGTTAAGGCTTGCTTGGGAAATTGGCAGTAGGATCAGCGGGAACGCCCCTCGCCAAGAGCCACGAGCCATGCCCTGCAACCATTGCCAGTCCACGGTGTTCACGCCGCTCGTCACGCTGAAGGGCTATGACCTGGTGCGCTGCGTGGACTGCGGCCTGGCCTATGTCAGCAATCCGCCAAGTGCCGAGGAACTGAAGCGGATCTATTCCGCAGAGAGCAACTATCACGTCCAGTTGCACGATCCTGCCAGCGAAACCTGGCGCAGCTTCGAGGCCCTGGCGCAGAAGCACATGGCCTTTGTCCGCCAGCAGGCTGGCAGCGGACGAGTGCTGGATGTGGGGTGTTCAACCGGGCATTTCCTCGCTGCCGCGCGGGCGCAGGGGTTCGAAGTGGAAGGCGCGGAGTTCTCCGCAGACTCGGCCCGCGTCGCACGGGAGCATTTCGGGCTGACGGTGACCGAGGGCTCGGTCCATCAGGTAAGCGCCGCGCCGGGTTCGTTCGATCTGGTCACCATGTTCGATGTGATCGAGCACGTGCCCGATCCCGCTGCCGACATCGCCGCCGTGTGGCAGCTGGTGAAGCCGGGCGGGTGGTTTGTGCTGTCCACGCCCAACATCGACGGATTGTTCCCGCGCCTGTCCCTGCCTTTGGCCAAGGCGCTGGGTCACTGGCCGCACCCGGAACCGCCGCATCATCTCTACCAGTTCTCGGTGAGGACACTGGCGGCCATGCTGGAGAAGGGCGGCTTCGTCCCCGGTGCGGTCAGCCACACCCGCATTCCGCTGAGCTACACCTTTGGCAGCCCTGCCGTGCTGGCCCGCAGCCCGAAGCGCGCCGCCTATGCCGCGCTGTTCGCGCCGCTGGCGCTGGCCGGTCCGTGGATCGGGCAGGGCGACTGGTTCTATATCGCGGCGCGGAAGCCCGCCTGAAGGATCAGTGTTTCTTGCGGGTCAGCTCGCGCATCGCGTTGTCGAGCCCTTCGAGCGTGAGCGGATACATCGCCCCGCCGACCAGTTCCTTGATCATCTTGGTCGACTGTGAGTAGGACCACTGCTTTTCCGGCACCGGGTTGATCCACACCGTGGCGGGATAGACGTGGGCCACGCGCTTGACCCATTCCGCGCCCGATTCCTCGTTGAAATGCTCAACCGAGCCGCCGGGGTGGGTGATCTCATAGGGGCTCATCGCGGCATCGCCGACGAACACCACCTTGTAGTCATGGCCGTACTTGTGGAGGATGTCCCAGGTGTTGGTCCGCTCGCTCCAGCGGCGCTTGTTGTCCTTCCACACGCCTTCGTACAGGCAGTTGTGGAAGTAGAAGAATTCCAGGTTCTTGAACTCGGCTGTGGCGGCGCTGAACAGTTCCTCGACCAGCTTGATGAACGGGTCCATCGATCCGCCGACATCCAGGAACAGCAGCACTTTCACTGCGTTGCGCTTTTCCGGGCGCATGCGGATGTCGAGCCAGCCCTGCCGGGCGGTGCCTTCGATCGTGCCTTCAAGGTCCAGTTCGTCCGCGGCGCCTTCGCGGGCGAAGCGGCGCAGCCGGCGCAGCGCGATCTTGATGTTGCGGGTGCCCAGTTCGCGGGTGTTGTCGAGGTTCTGGAACTCGCGCTTCTCCCAGACTTTCAGCGCGCGCTTGTGCTTGCTTTCGCCGCCGATGCGGACGCCTTCGGGGTTGTAGCCGTTGTTGCCGAACGGGCTGGTCCCGCCGGTGCCGATCCACTTGTTCCCGCCCTCGTGCCGCTTCTGCTGTTCCTCAAGCCGCTTCTTGAGGGTGTCCATGATCTCTTCCCACGAACCCAGCTTCTCGATCGCGGCCATTTCCTCGGGCGTGAGGAACTTTTCGGCGACTGCTTTCAGCCAGTCCTCGGGGATGTCGACCGGGTTCTGACCGTAATTGGTCAGGATGCCCTTGAATACCTTGTTGAAAACCTGGTCAAACTTGTCGAGCAGGCCTTCGTCCTTCACGAAGACGGCGCGGGACAGGAAGTAGAACTGCTCGGGCGTTTGCTCGATCACGTCCTTGTCCAGTGCTTCGAGCAGCATCAGGTGCTCCTTGAAGCTGGCCTTGATCCCGGCGGCGCGCAGTTCGTCGACAAAATTGAAAAACATCGGCCCGGGCTCTCCTTCTTAACCGCGTGATTAAAGCGAAGCCACAGCGGGGGCAAGGGCCTTGGCGGGCCGAATGCGCCGACTAGGATGCCATGCCTTTGCCGGCGGACGTGCGGTCGATCTCGAAGCTGACTGAGGCATTGTCGAACGCGTCGTAAAGCTGCTTCCAGCCCGGGGTTCCATCGAAACGGTTCAGGCCGATAATCCGGTCGTTGGTGATCAGCATGCCGGAGACGAACGGCTTGTTCCGCCCTGGCACAGTGGCCGGCCAGGGCCGCACCAGCGCCGCAACGCCGCCGTCGTTGAGCGTCATGACATACTCGCTCAGGCTGCCGCCCGGCCGGAAGACCGCGGTCAGACCGACACCGGTTTCCTCGCGGCAATAGGGTTTTGTCGCCGGGGCCGGATTGCCACCGGGCAGCAGCAGGCCCGGTACCTGCTCCTCGACCTTGTCATAGGCGAGCTGCGTGACCTTGGCCGTGGAGAGAGAGGTAGCGCAGGGCTTGATCTGATAAGCCGGAGCCTGATTGCCCGCTGGCGCGGGCAAGGCCAGTGCGCGCAAAAAGGTTGCGATACGGGTTTCGAGCTGGGCGGAGCCCAGCCGCGACGAACTTACCCGCAGCTTGATCAGCCAGGGGCCGTGACGGACCACGGCGAGGCCGGTGGCGATCAGGCCTTTTCCCTCCAGCGGGTAGACCACAATCATCCCGGCATTGCGGGCGTTTGGCCACAAGGTGAGCTGGCTCCACTTGCGCTTGTCCTGACCAAGCGTGCCAAGATAGCGCGGGGCATTGGCCAGCATGCTCGCCTCGGCCCGGTCCGCCCAGATAGATACGTCGGGAACCCCGGCCCGGAACAGATACAGCGTTACGATCGTGCCGGTTGCATCTTCGCGATAGGTGAGCGCGATATCGGACCGGGTCTCACCGAAATCCTTCACCTCGACGCGCTTGAAGCCATCCGCCGAGGCGGCAAAGCCGAAACCGGAACTTTCGTGGATCCACGACTGCCCGGCCGGTGCATCGATCTTGTTCTGCGCCCCCGCCGGGACAGCAAGCAGCAGGGCCGCCGCCGAGAAAAGTGCCGCAACCCGCTTGCCCATAGCCTTGAAACTCCGTCAGTTCTGGCGGCGTGCCATGAAGGCCAGCCGTTCGAACAGCATGACATCCTGCTCGTTCTTGAGCAAGGCACCGTGCAGCGGCGGGATCGCCTTGGTCGGGTCCTTCTGCTGCAGCACGTCAAGCGGCATGTCCTCGTTGAGCAGCAGCTTGAGCCAGTCGAGCAGTTCGCTGGTCGACGGCTTCTTTTTCAGGCCCGGCACTTCGCGGACCTCGTAGAAGATATCCATCGCCTTGGACACGAGGGTCTTCTGGATGCCGGGGAAGTGCACGTCGATGATCGACTGCATCGTCTCGCGGTCAGGGAACTTGATGTAGTGGAAGAAGCAGCGGCGCAGGAAGGCGTCGGGCAGTTCCTTTTCGTTGTTCGAAGTGATGACGACGATCGGGCGTTCCTTCGCGGCGATCCGCTCACGCGTTTCGTAAACGTCGAAGCTCATCCGGTCGAGTTCCTGCAGCAGGTCGTTCGGAAACTCGATGTCAGCCTTGTCGATCTCGTCGATCAGCAGCACGGGCAGCTTTTCGGAAGTGAAAGCTTCCCACAGCTTGCCCTTCTTGATGTAGTTCGAAATGTCATGAACCCGCTCGTCGCCGAGCTGGCCGTCGCGCAGGCGGGCAACCGCATCATACTCGTAGAGGCCCTGCTGGGCCTTGGTGGTGGACTTCACGTTCCATTCGATCAACGGGGCATCAACCGCCTTGGCGATTTCATGGGCAAGCACGGTCTTGCCGGTGCCGGGCTCACCCTTGACCAGCAGCGGACGCCGCAGCAGCACGGCGGCATTGACCGCCACTTTCAGATCATCGGTTGCGACGTAGTTGCTGGTGCCTTCGAAGCGCATGGGAACTCCCCGGATGTTTTAATCGTCCGATTAAGCGATAGGTCGCGGCAATCGCCGTGGCAAGGGGTCACTTGACCTGCGCGAGCAACCTTTGCCCAAGGCCCAGGAAACGCTGGAGGTCCACTTCCCGGTCGGGGTCATTCCAGCTGGCGGTGACGGCATACCAGCTGCCGTCCTTGCTCTGGACCAGCCAGGTCAGGTTGAGCACGCCCGGTTCCGATCCGCCCTTGAAGCCGACGCGGGCATAGCGCGCCGCGCTGTCCGGCCCCAGGCCGGGATTGACCCCCAGGATCGCCATGACCGCCGGATCGGGACGGCGGCGCAGCGAGTCCAGCAACTCGGCCAGATCTTCTGCCGAGGCGAACCATTCGATTGTCGCAATGGCATTGGGTTTGCCGGACAGGAACGCCGGATCGATCTTCCCCGCATCAAGCCGCGGGGCGAGGGCGGTCAGCATCCGCGCCTGTGTGGCATCGTCCGCCGCGCCATAGGCATCGCGCTCGTCCCTGGGGCCGGCTTTGAGGGCAAAAGCCTCCAGCGTGGTCAGGAACGGCAGGGTCAGGGCGGGGGCGGAATGGCCGGTTGCAAGGAGGTGCTGCCCGATCCGTTCGCGCCCGACCACCCCGATCAGCGTATCGGTGGCAGTGTTGTCGCTGTCCGATATCATCGCCACGGCCAGCGTGTGGAGCGTGACCGGCGAGCCCGGCGGCCACTTGCGCATGTCGCCCGAAGGCAGCGAGGGACGGCCCAGCGAGACGACATCGCTCCACTTGCGGCGCTTTGCGATCACATCTGCGGCTAGCGCATCGAGCACCCACAGCTTGAAGGCAGAGCCGATCGCGAATTGGCGCTGCGGATTGTATCCGGCCACCAGTTGCGGCTTGCCGCTGCCGAGGCGGTAAATGCCGAAGCCCGCAGAGCCGGGCAGGGCGCGGAAGTCTGCCTCGATCGCCGCCAGGTTGTCATTGCGGGGCTGAATGTCAGTGATGAGCAGTTCGCTGATTCGCGGGTTTGGTTCATCGGTGACGCGCAGGTCCATGGTCACGCGCGATTTCTGGTAGTCGATTGTCACCCGGCCAAGCGTCGAGCCCATCGGCTTGATTGATCCAATCGCTTCGGCGGAGCCGTGCTGAGCAGCTAGCTGACCGACGATTGCCTTGATCTGCGCAGGTGGGATCGCGGCAAGGAATTCGTTCGTGAACAGCGTTGCATCCGGTGCTGCGCGTCCGGCCAGCAGATCGAGCAGGCGCGGCGCGATCTGCTCAAGCGGACTTGCTGTCCGCGCCGACGGAGCCGCCACGCTCTGGGCCAGGGCGGCAGGTGCCGTAGCAGCCAGCATTACGGCCAAGGCGATCGCTATCAGGCGCATTCCTGCTGCCTCCTAGTTCCGCGTCGCGGTGAAGCGCAGCGTCACGCTGCCATTGGCCGGGATCTTCAGTGCGAACAGCGGCGTGCCATCGCGCTTTTCCCAGCTGGTGTCGGAATCGGTGATCTTCGAATTGCCATAGACCGGCACTTTCAGCTCATAGGCCAGATCATAGGGCGCGGCGTTGGTAATTTCGACTTCGACCGTTTCCAGATTGCCCTCGCGCTTCAGCGTGCGCCGCACCACTGTTACGTCAAACGCGTAACCGGCACCCAGTTCGATCTTCTCGCCCTCGGCGGTGTCGCGCAAGGCCGGCTCGGCAATCCGCATCGTCCGGCCCCAGTGGTCCTGCTCGATCACGAAAGCGCCCGACGGCAGCGGCAGACCCAGCTGGTTGGCCTTGGTGTTCTTCGTGCGCAGGATCACGGCCGTGCCGGGGCGCTCCTCTCCGCCGCCGCCCCAAGTGATCCCGGAAACGCTTGTCGTGTGGATCCGGTCAAACGGCACGCCGCGCTGTTCGACCAGCCGGGTCTGCTTCATACCCAGGGCCGAGACCGTGGTGCGCTGGGGCACGCGGTAGAGCTTCAGATCGCCAAGCTGTTCGGGCGGAGGGGGAGGAGGCGGTGGTGCGGCCGGCGGGGGCGGGGGTGGCGGCGGAGCCATGGCCATCATCGGTACGCCCTTGCGCGAGGCCCTCATCTCCATCGCCGCTTCCTCGTCGTACATGTCGTAATCCTCGCCCATGTAGGGCGAGACGAGGCTGTAGGGCCGCTCGGGCTTGCGCGGCACCTCATGCGTGCGCTGCGCCGGCCAGCAGCGGGCAATGACCTGCGGCTGATTGTTGATGAACTTCTGGACATAG
Source organism: Sphingomonadales bacterium (assembly GCA_017302615.1). Classification (GTDB taxonomy): domain Bacteria; phylum Pseudomonadota; class Alphaproteobacteria; order Sphingomonadales; family Sphingomonadaceae; genus Novosphingobium. The sequence continues at coordinate 298,471 of JAFLDB010000001.1, read as the reverse complement.
GCGCGGTTGAGCCCGCCCGCGACGATCTGGGTGCGGGCATTGTTGAGCGAGACGGAATTGCCATTGGCCAGCGTGATCCATCCGCCGATGTCCATGGTCTTGCCGTCGGGATTGATATGGGCGGTGTAATTCGCGCTCCAGTCAAACCCCTCGGCGATATAGGTCAGCGTGACGGTCACGGTGATCGGCCGGGCGCTGCGGGTCATTACCGACAGGGTTGGCCGGGCGGACAGGCCCTCGGCCCCGCTGGAATAGCGAAACGTCTCCGGCATCCCGGTGCAGCGTAGCGCCTCGGTTCCGGCGGCGGTCTTGAACACCACGCCTTCCGGCCCGGCCGAGATGATCTCGCCCGCCACCAGCACGGGTTTGCCGGTGCGCGGGTCGGTGCGCTTCAGCGTCACGTCCTTGCCGCGCGCGGCCCGCATCAGCGATGACGGATTGAGCAGTGCGGCATCCCGGTTCTTTTCCAGCACGCCGCCGGGCAGACCGGTAACGATCGCGCTTTCCGGCAGGATCCCGTCGACCACCCCTTCAAAGCGCAGGCGGCTGCGGCCCGCCGGGATGCGGACGGTGCGCGTCTCCTGGATCACGGCAAAGCCGCCCAGCCGGTCCAGCTGGATCGATCCGCCATTGCGCCACGGCGCGCGGTAGATCGTCACCGAAACGTCGCTGGGGGCGGATGCGGCAACATCGCGCACACCCGCTTCCCCGCTCTGCGCCAGGGCAGGCGGGGCGGCGATCAGCGCCAGGAACAGGGCGGCCAGCCAGCGCAAGGGCGCGGCCCTCAGTACCGGGTGTCGAGAGTGGCGGTCAGGTCGGTCTTGCCGTTGGCCGGCACGGTCACCGTCCAGATCACCGAGTCCGCATCGCGGCGCTCGCTCTTCTGGCTTTCGCTGGTGATCCGCACATCGCCCCACAGGCCGGACTGGATCACCCGCACCGTCACCGGCTTGGGCAGGGCGTTGGTCAGGGTATAGCGCATCGCCGTTTTCCAACGCCGGTCGTTCACCCGGGTGCGGCTTTCCACGACCGGTTGAACCTTCACGTCAAAGGCCTGGCCGGTGCTGATCGCCAGCTTCGATCCCATCGGGGTATGGCCGATCGCGCTTTCGCCGATGAACTGGGCCTGCCCGCGCGAATCGCGGATGTAGAACCGTACCACCCCGGCCGGCAGCTGATCGCCAAGGCCGCCCTTGGCCGAATTGGAGAAGGTGTAGACGGTGTTGGCGCTGATCGGGGTGTCCGAGGTCTGCAGCCAGCCGAACCGCGATTCATAGCCATGCTGGGCCGGGGCACCGTGCACGTCGAGGAAGCTGACCTGCTTGGTCTGGAGGTTGGCGACCGTGGTCCGCTCGGCCAGCGGGTAGAGGTAATAGTCGCCCAGTCGCTCGCGGCTCCCGCTTTCGGTGCCGGCTTCGACCATGCCGGGTGAGCGGTAGCTTCGCCCGCTTGATTGGCCGAGTAGGCGCGGATTGCCGGCCACCAGCACGGTCCGGGCGTTCTCGTATGTGGTGCCGGAATTGTTGGTCAGCGTGACCCAGCCCTGGACGTCGATCGTCCCTGCCTTGTCGTCGTAGAGCGCGACATAGTCCGCCCGCCAGCCAAGGCCGGGAGTGAGATAGCGCAGCGCCGCCTCGCGCTTGCCGGGGTTGCCTTGCAGGGTGATCGACAGGGTCGGATCGGCCCGCATGTTGGGCGGGACCTTGTCGAAGATCACCCGGACCGGCAGGCCATCGTCGCGCAGCACTTCGATCCGGTTGCCGATTTGCAGGACCACGCCGCCATTGGCCGCCAGCACCACTGCGGTTTCCCGGGTTTCCGCGCCGGTGGCGGGGTTGGTGCGGACCAGGGTGATGGTCTGGCCAACCGCGTTTTCCATGATCTTCGCCGGGGAGAGCAGGTCATAGTCGAAGTTCTGCTCGATGATCCGCATGTCGCTGGCCGCAAGGCTGGCGGTTTCGGGCCGGATCTGGGCGGAGACGTTCTTGAATTCCACCTTCTGCGGCGCGCCCGTGAAAGTCACCTCGCGGGTGTCCTGCACCAGCGCCTGGTTGTCGGCATAGATGGTGAGGTCGATTCCCGGTTCGGCCAGGGCCGCGGTGGACAGGACAATCAGCGAAGCGGCAAACAACGGCAGGCGCGGCATGGACAGGCTCCCTCTCCCAGTTAGGGCAAGGTGTAGCCACTCTGCCTGACAGTGCAATGAACGAAATTGGCCGGACAGTTGGCAGCGGCTCGTTATTTTTCTTTACTTGAAAACCGCCGGATATCTGGCAATCACCGCAACGGGTTATGCGCTTAAACCTTCTGGATGGGATAAAACCTGATGTTCAAGTATTCGCTCAAGCTGGCCGGCCTTGCCGCCTTTGCCGCCTCGGCCGTTCTTCCCGCTCCGGCGATTGCCCAGGCGCAGGATTATGACAAGGCCACCTATGACCTGCTGATGGACTGCGTGACGCTGCAGATCCTGTTCGCCGGCGCTGCCGAGAACGAGGCGCAGAAGAACGATTCGGCCACCATGGCGGCAGCCTATCTTTCGGCGGCCAACGTGCTGACCGGGACCGAGGTCAAGGACCTGGGCGCCGAGATCAAGCCGCGGCGAGACCGCATCATGGGTTGGATCAGCTCCGACGATCCGCGCGCCAAGCGCCTGACCATGTCCTGCGGCGCGATCTTCCGCGTCGGCAAGGACTATCTGTCGATGTCGAAGAAGTAAGCCGATCAAGCCACCGATCTGGAAGGAGTTTCCGACAATGAAGTTTTTTGCCCTCAAGCTGGCCGGTGTTGCCGCGCTGGCCGCCGCCGCCCTTCCGGGCCAGGCCGTGGCCCAGGCCAATGCCGAATACGACCGTGCGATGTATGAAACGCTGATGGACTGCGCCACGCTGCAGGTGATCTTCGGCATCGCTTCGGACACCGAAGAAAAGAAGCAGGAATCGGCCACCACCGGCGCGGCCTTCTACAGTGCGGCCGAAGCGCTGTCGGGCACCAAGGTTCCCGATCTTGGTGCGGAACTGAAGCCGCGCCAGACCAGGATCATGGGCTGGATCACCAGCAAGGACAAGGCGGCCACCCGCCTTGCCAAGACTTGCGGTGCAATCATCGCCGTGGGCCAGAACGTCCCGCGCAAGAACTGATCCACAGGCGTCCGGGGCGGCAGCCGGTGCTGCCGCCTCAGGCGTCGATCAGGTCGCGGTCGATATCCCCGGCGCGGTTCTGGATGAACATGAAGCGCTGGGCCGGATCGCGGCCCATCAGCCGGTCGACCAGTTCCTTCACCGCCGCGCGGCCTTCATACTCCGGCGGCAGGGTAACGCGCAGCAGGCCGCGCTTGGCCGGGTCCATGGTCGTTTCGCGCAATTGCTGCGGGTTCATCTCGCCCAGGCCCTTGAACCGGGCCACTTCCACCTTCTTGCCTTTGAACAGCGTCGCTTCCAGCTCGGCGCGGTGCGCGTCGTCGCGGGCATAGGCGCTCTCCTTGCCCGCAGTCAGGCGGTAGAGCGGCGGCTGCGCAAGGTAGAGGTGCCCGCGCCGGACCACTTCGGGCATCTCCTGGAAAAAGAACGTCATCAGCAGCGTGGCGATATGCGCGCCGTCGACGTCCGCGTCGGTCATGATGATGATCCGGTCATAACGCAGATTGTCGGGGTTGCAGTCTTTCCTGAGGCCGCAGCCCAGCGCCAGGGTCAGATCGCCGATCTCGCTGTTGGCGCGGATCTTGTCCGCCGTTGCGCTGGCGACGTTGAGGATCTTGCCGCGGATTGGCAGGATCGCCTGGGTCTTGCGGTCTCGCGCCTGCTTGGCGCTGCCGCCGGCCGAGTCACCCTCAACGATGAACAGCTCGGTCTCCGCGTCGCCTTCGCCGGTGCAGTCGGTCAGCTTGCCGGGCAGGCGCAGCTTGCGGGCGTTGGTGGCAGTCTTGCGCTTGACCTCGCGCTCCGCCTTGCGGCGCAAGCGCTCGTCCATCCGCTCCATCACCGCGCCCAGCAGTGCCTTGCCGCGCTCCATGTTGTCGGCGAGGAAATGGTCGAAGTGATCGCGCACCGCGTTCTCGACCATGCGGGCGGCTTCCGGGCTGGTCAGCCGGTCCTTGGTCTGGCTCTGGAACTGGGGGTCGCGGATGAAGACCGACAGCATCACTTCGCTGCCCGTCACCACGTCCTCTGGCGCGATGTCCTTGGCCTTCTTCTGTCCGACCAGCTCGCCAAAGGCGCGGATACCCTTGGTCAGCGCGGCGCGCAGGCCCTGCTCGTGGGTGCCGCCGTCGGGGGTCGGGATCGTGTTGCAGTAATAGGAGTAGGAACCGTCCGACCACAGCGGCCAGGCAATCGCCCATTCAACCCGGCCCTGCTGCTCGCCCGGGAAGTCCTGGGTGCCGGAAAAGAACTGTGAGGTGACGCATTCGCGCGCGCCGATCTGTTCCTTCAGATGATCGGCCAGCCCGCCAGGGAACTGGAACACGGCCTCGGCCGGAACCTCCTCGCTGGTCAGCGAGGCGGCGCATTTCCAGCGGATTTCCACGCCCGCGAACAGATAGGCCTTTGACCGGGCAAGGCGGAACAGCCGCGCCGGCTTGAACCGGGCGTCATCCCCGAAGATTTCCGGATCGGGAATGAAGGTGACCGATGTGCCGCGCCGGTTGGGCGTGCCGCCCAGCCGCTGCAACGGCCCGGTCGGCGCCCCCCGCGAAAACTCCTGCGCGAACAGCTCCTTGTTCCGCGCCACTTCGATCCGGGTCAGGGTGGACAGGGCATTGACCACCGATACGCCGACCCCGTGCAGACCACCCGAAGTGGCATAGGCCTTGCCCGAGAACTTGCCGCCCGAATGGAGCGTGGTCAGGATCACTTCCAGCGCCGACTTGCCGGGATACTTGGGGTGTTCATCCACCGGAATGCCGCGGCCGTTGTCGGTAATGGTCAGACGGTTGCCTTCTTCCAGCGTCACCTCGATCCGATTGGCGTGGCCGGCCACGGCCTCGTCCATCGCATTGTCGAGCACTTCGGCGGCGAGGTGATGGAAGGCGCGCTCGTCCGTACCGCCGATATACATCCCGGGGCGGCGCCGGACCGGCTCCAGTCCTTCGAGTACTTCGATCGCGCTGCCGTCATAGGATTCGCCCGAACTGGCGGGCAGCTTGTCAAACAGGTCATCGGGGGCTTGGGGCATGGGGAACGCCTATAGAACGCGCGGATTCCGCCGCGCAAGCGTGCCCGTCCGGTTATCGTCAGCCGATGAACTTTTCCGGTGCCGGGCTGACCACGGTGATCCCGCCGGCCCGCGTTTCGCGCACTTCCAGCGCACGTTGACCTTCGCCGCTGGGCAGGAACCGGAACGGTCCGTCCAGCCCCAGGAACCCGCCCGGATCGGCCATTACCGCATAGGGAAAGGCGCTGCCCGGTTTCCAGTCACGCGCGATCCGCACGGTCAGCAGGACCGCGTCATAGCCCAGCGTAGCCTGGCGATAGGGGGCACCGCCGAAGCGGGCGGTATAGCTGGTGGCAAACTGGCGGAAACGGCTGTCGGAAATGGCCGCGAACCATGCCCCGCGCAGGGCCGGCGTGCTGCTGGCCAGGGGATCGCCGCTCCACAGTTCGGTGCCCAGGATGCGCGGGCTCGCGGCCCCGGCACTTTTGAGGCGCGGTGCGGCCTGGGCGGCATAGCGGGCGGAATCGGCGATCAGCACGGCCTGATAGCCGCCCTTGGCCTTTAGCCGGGATGCCGCACTGAGAATCGAATTGTTGCCCCGGTCATAGCTGTCGCTGGCCACCACCGTGCCGCCCGCGGCGCGCACCGCGGCGCTGAAAGCCAGCCCCGCCTCGCGCCCGTGCTCGGTCTTGGGGGCCAGCAGGGCAAAGCGGGTCACGCCCTTGTCGATGGCGAAACTGACCACCCGGTCGATCGACTGGGTGGTGGAACTGCCCATCACAAAGGTGTCGCGCGCGGCCACCTGGGCATCGCCGGAGAAGGTGATCAGCGGCACCTTGGCCGGGCGGGCGACTGCCGCCACTGCGCCCGTCTCGACCGCTTCCAGCGGGCCGAGGATCAGCTTGTTGCCATCGGCCAGCGCCTGCCGCGCGGCCCCGGCCGCGCCGCCGGTGGCCGCCGTGTCGTAGCTGGTGATGCGGATGTTCTGGGCGTTGGTATCCAGGATCGCCATGGTTGTCGCGTTGGCGATCGACTGGCCAAGGGCGGCATTGCTTCCGGTCAGTGGCACCAGCAGCGCCACGCGGTGGCGGGCCTTGTCCTGCGGCAGGCTTTCACCCGGGGAAGGTTCCGGAGTGGGGGCAGGCGCGCCCTTGGGGATCACCTTGCATCCCGCAACCATGGCCACGCCCAGCATCAGCACCAAAGCCCTGCGGGTGGTTCCTGCCTCGATCATCCCTTGTCGCTCCCCAGTCTGCGGTCCATGGTAGCGCCGATGGATCAAACGCTTGCCCCCGGTCTCTACATTGTCGCCACGCCGATTGGCAATCTGGGTGATATTTCAATGCGTGCCAGCGCGGTACTCGGTGCCGTGGCTGCGGTGGCCTGCGAGGATACCCGCGTTACCGGCAAGCTGATGCAGCACATCGGCCGCAAGGTCCGGCTGATCCGCTATGACGATCACGCCAGCGACGCGACCCGCGATCACTTGCTGGCTTTGGCGGCAGAGCAGCCGGTGGCGCTGGTCAGCGATGCCGGTACGCCGCTGATTTCCGATCCCGGTTACAAGCTGGTCCGCGCCGCGCGCGACATGGGGATTGCGGTCACCTCGATCCCCGGCCCCAGCGCGGCGATTGTCGCGCTGACGCTGGCGGGCCTGCCCAGCGACCGGTTCCTGTTTGCCGGGTTCCTGCCGGCCAAGGCCAAGGCCCGGGCCGAGGTTCTGGCGGAGCTGGCTCCGGTCAAGGCGACGCTGGTGTTCTATGAAACCGCGCCGCGCCTGGCTGATGCGCTGGCGGCGATTGGCGAGGTGCTGCCGGGCCGCGAAGTGGCCGTCGCGCGCGAGCTGACCAAGCTTTACGAGGAATGCCGCAGCGGATCGCCCGAGGACCTGATCGCGCACTATGCGGCTCACCCGCCCAAGGGAGAGATCGTGCTGGTCGTCGGCCCGCCGGGCGAAACGGAAACCAGTGCGGAAGATGCCGATGCCTTGCTGATCGAGGCTCTGAAGACCCTGAAGGCCAGCCAGGCTGCCGCCGAAGTGGCCCGCGCGACCGGGCTTGATCGCAAGGCGCTTTATGCCCGGGCGCTGGAGTTGAAATGAACACCCGCGCCGAGCGCGAGGCCCGCGGCCGGCGCGGCGAGGCGCTGGCGGCCTGGTATCTGCGGCTGAAGGGCTGGCGCATTCTTGCCCGGCGGGTCAAGACCCCGCGCGGCGAGATCGACCTGATTGCCCGACGCGGTCGGGTGGTGGCTTTCGTCGAAGTCAAGTGGCGGGCCAGCGCCGCCGATCTTGATACGGCCATCGATGCCTACCGCCTGCAAAGGGTGGCCGCCGCCGCCGAAGCTGTCGCTCACCGTTACGCAAATGGCGCGGACGAGCAACGGATCGACGTGCTCCTCCTTGCGCCGGGGCGATTGCCGCGCCACATGGCGAACGCATTGATGCTGTGATTGGAGCCAAGTCCGCATGACCCTTCGTGTCGCCGTCCAGATGGACCCGCTGGAAAGCATCAACATTGCCGGGGATTCGAGCTTTGCCCTGATCGAGGCGGCGCAAGCGCGCGGCCACACGGTGTTCGAATATGGGGTGCAGACCCTGGCCTATGAAAGCGGCCGCCTGACCGCCTGGGCCGCGCCGGTGACGGTGCAGCGGGTGGTGGGCGATCACTTTACCCGCGACGAACACCGCCGGATTGACCTCGTCAAGGATGTGGACGTGGTGCTGATGCGTCAGGATCCGCCGTTCGACCTGTCCTATATCACGGCCACCCACCTGCTGGAGCGGCTTGAGGGGCAGACGCTGGTGGTCAACGATCCGGCATCGGTCCGCAATGCTCCGGAAAAGGTCTTCGTGCTCGATTTTGCGCACTTCATGCCGCCGACGCTGATTGCCCGGCGGATCGAGGACGTGCGCGATTTCCATGCCCGCCATCCCGGCGATCTGGTGATGAAGCCGCTGCACGGCAACGGCGGCAAGGCGGTGGTGCGGATCCCTGCCGACGGATCGAACCTCGGCGCGCTGATCGAGCTGTTCGACAATGCCTGGGTCGAACCGCACATGTTCCAGCCGTTTCTTCCCGAAATCAGTGAGGGCGACAAGCGCATCGTACTGGTCGATGGCGAGATAGCAGGGGCGATCAACCGGCGGCCTGGGGAAGGGGAGTTCCGCTCCAACCTGGCGGCGGGCGGCTATGCCGAGCCGACCACGCTCAACGCGCGCGAAGAGGAAATCTGCGCCGCGCTGGGTCCGGCGCTGAAGGAGCGCGGGCTGATCTTTGTCGGGATCGACGTGATCGGCGGCAAGTGGCTGACCGAGATCAACGTGACGTCGCCGACCGGGATCATGGCAATCGACCGGTTCAACGGCACCAACACCCCGGCCCGGATCTGGGACGCGATCGAAGCGCGGCTGCAGGCGGCCCGGGCAAGCTGAGGACATCATGGAAGACTGGATCATCCGGCTCGTCGACTGGGCCGGTTACTGGGGTGTGGCCCTGCTGATGCTGCTGGAAACGGTCTTCCCGCCGGTTCCGTCCGAAGTGATCATGACCGTGGCCGGGGTTTCGGCCGCGCGCGGCACCATGACGCTGGAAGGCACGATCCTGGCCGGCACCGCCGGCGCGATGCTGGGCAACTGGTTTTGGTACTGGCTGGCGATCAAGTTCGGTGAGGCACGGTTGCATGTGTTCATCGACCGGTTCAGCCGCTGGTTGACGCTGGACTGGGACGAGATCGAGCGCGGGGAGCGATTGTTCGAAAAGCACGGCTCGATCATCGTGCTGGTCGCGCGGATGATCCCGACGCTGCGCTCGCTGATCTCGATCCCGGCCGGGCTGTTCAAGATGTCGCTGCGGCGGTTCCTGGTGTTCTCGACCATCGGCACTCTGGGCTGGAGCGCGGCGCTGGCCGGGGCCGGCTATTTCCTCGGATCGCAGTTCCAGGATGTCGAGAAATGGCTCGGCCCGCTGTCCACCGGGGTGATCGCGCTGATCGTGCTGACCTACCTGTGGCGGGTCGTTACCTGGAAGCCGAAGGGCTAGCCCGTTTCACGCGGGTGGGCGTGACGATAAACGTCTAGCAGCGTCGCGGCATCGACCTTGGTGTAGATCTGGGTCGAACCCAGGCTGGCGTGGCCCAGCAGCTCCTGCAAACTGCGCAGATCGGCCCCCGCTCCCAGCAGGTGGGTCGCGAAGGAGTGCCGAAGTGCATGCGGTGTCGCACTGGCCGGCAGGCCAAGTGCTATCCGTGCCCGTGCCATCGCCTTCTGGACCATCCCTTGAGACAGCGGCCCGCCCTTGGCCCCGCGGAACAGCGGCCCGTCCTTGGGCAGGGGCCAGGGGCACTTGGCGGCATAGTCGGCCACAGCGTCGCGGACCAGCGGCAGGATCGGGACAACCCGCTGCTTCCCGCCCTTTCCGGTCACCACCAGCGTCTCGCCCAGGGGCAGGGCTCCACCGCTCAGGCTCAGGGCTTCGGCAATCCGCAGACCGGCGCCATAGAGCAGCATCAAGACGGCCCGGTCGCGCGACCCGATCCATTCGGCACTTGCCTCTTCCTCCACCGAAACGGCGAGATTGACCGCTTCGTCGGGCGTGACCGGACGGGGAATTCCCTTCTTCACCCGCGGCCCGCGCATCCGGGGCGGGGCGGGATCGGCCATCCCGGCCTGGTGCCGGGCAAAAGCGATGAAGCCTTTCAAGGCCGACAATTCCCGCGCGGTGCTGGCATTGGTCAATCCGTCGGCCCGGCGGCGAGCGAGCTGTTGGCGCAGCACACCGGTATCAATCCGCGCAAGGGTACCCCAGTCATCGACCGCAACCGTATCAAGCAGCCGCGCCGCCGTGGCGACATAGGCCCGCACCGTATGGGGAGAACGGCGACGGCCTTCGGCAAGGTGGGCGTGCCACGCCTCCAGCAGGTCGGCGCGGGTCATCCGGCCACCAGTTCGGGCCGGACGAGTTCGCCCAGCAATCCGTCGAGCAAGGACAGGCCCTGCGGCGTAACGCCGATCCGTGATCCCTCCTGCCAGACCAGTCTCTGCCTGGCATAGAACGCGGCCTTGTCCGCATCGATCAGCGCGGTACCGGCCAAGCCGAACCGGTCCGCCAGCGCGGCAAGGTCGATCCCCTCGCGGAGGCGCAGGCCCATCAGCAGGGCTTCGCTGGCCTGCTCGGTGGGGGTCAGCGCCCGTTCTTCCGACAGTCCGCTGCCCCGGTCAGCCACGGCGGCCAGCCAGTTTTCCGGCTTCTTGTGCCGCACCGTCGCCATGCCGCCGCGCCGGCCATGCGCGCCGGGGCCGATCCCGCAATAGTCCTGATAGCGCCAGTAGGTCAGGTTATGGCGGCTCTCCTCGCCGGGGCGAGCATAGTTGCTGATCTCGTAGGCCGGCAATCCGGCGGCCTCGGTCATGCTGCCGGCCAGCTCGTAAAGATCGGCGGCGGCATCGTCGTCCAGCGGGGTGAAATCGTGCTGGCGGACCATGGTGGCGAACCGCGTTCCCGGCTCGATCGTCAGTTGGTAGAGCGAGAGGTGGCCGGTGCCGAAGCCCAGCGCGCGGGCCAACTGCGCTTCCCACTGCTGCGGCGTTTGCCCGGGCAGGGCATAGATCAGGTCGAAGCTGACCCGCGCGAAGTTCTGCTGGGCCACGTCGAGCGCGCGCAGCCCTTCATCGGCATTGTGCAGCCGCCCCAGAAACCGCAGCGCCGCACCGTCGAGCGATTGCAGCCCCAGTGACACGCGGTTGATCCCGCAGGCGGCCAGCGCAGCATAGTTCGCCGCCTCGACCGAAGACGGATTGCCTTCCAGCGTGATTTCGATCCCCTCGGCAAAGCCCCATAGCCGCTCTGCCTCGGCCAGCAGCACGGCGACGAGGGCAGGGGGCATCAGGCTGGGCGTGCCGCCGCCAAAGAATATGGAATCAAGCGCTTCGCCGCCGGCAATGGCGTGTTCGTGTCGCATTTCGGCAAGCAGCGCGGCCTGCCATGCGGCATGGTCCACCTGATCGCGGACATGGCTGTTGAAATCGCAATAGGGACACTTTGCGAGGCAGAACGGCCAGTGAATGTAAAGCGCGCGGGCCATGGCCCGTGTTCAGGCGGTCTTAAGCGCGCGATGTCAAGGAGAAGCCATGAAACCCGCCCGCCTGCTTACCCTGATTGCCGCGCTGCTGGCGTTTCCGGTGGCGGCACAGGCACCGGGCAGTTTCCAGCAGCGGTTGCTCGACGCCCACAACCAGGAACGCGCCCGGATCGGCGTGAAGCCCTTGGTGTGGAGCCCGGTTCTGGCCGCCCAGGCCAGGGTCTGGGCCGACGATCTGGCTCGGCGCGGGGTGTTCGAGCATTCTAAAGAACGGTTCGGCGCCGGCGAGAACCTGTGGATGGGGACCAGCGGCTATTATCAGCCCGAAGCGATGGTCGGCAGCTTCATTCGGGAAAGGCAGTACTTCCGTGCCGGTACCTTCCCCGAGGTCTCAACCACCGGCAAGTGGCAGGACGTCGGGCACTATACCCAGCTGATCTGGGCCGGAACCAGCCAGCTAGGCTGCGCCACCAGCATGGCCAATGGCCGCGATATCCTGGTTTGCCGGTATTACCCGGCCGGCAACGTGCGCGGGCAGAACGTGCCCTGATCAGCCGCCGAACTGTTCCGCCACCAGCAGCGCGAAAGCGGCGGCGCGGTGGCTGATCCGGTGCTTTTCTTCCGGATCGATCTCGGCAAAGGTCTGGTCGCGGCCCTGCGGGACGAACACCGGATCATAGCCGAAGCCCAGCGTGCCGCGCGGCGGCCAGGTCAGCGTTCCCTGCACCTTGCCCTCGTAAACTGCGCTTTCCCCGTCGGGCCAGGCGATCGCCAGCACGCAGGCGAAATGGCCGGAGCGGTCGGTATCCGGGCCAAGCTCGCACAGCAGCCCCTCGACCTTGCCCATGGCCATATACCAGTCGCGCCCGGGCGCGCCTTCAAACCACTGCCGTTCGGCCCAGTCGGCGGTGTAGACGCCGGGCCGCCCGCCCAGCGCATCGACGCACAGCCCGGAATCGTCGGCCAGCGCCGGCAGGCCCGAAGCCTCGGCCGCGGCACGGGCCTTGATCAGGGCGTTCTCGATGAATGTCGTGCCCGTCTCGGCCGGTTCGGGCAGGCCGAGCGACCCTGCCGAAATGCAGTTCAGCCCATAGGGCGCCAGCAGGGACGAAATCTCTTTCAGCTTGCCCGCGTTATGGGTGGCGATGACCAGCGTTTCAGAGCCGAGCTTTTTCATCTTATCCAGTGCCTCGTCATTCCCGCGCAGGCGGGAATCCATGGTCTACTGCCGCGCCATGGATCCCCGCCTGCGCGGGGATGACACATGACTTCGGCGACAGGCTTACTTCACCGCATCGCCCTGCGCCGCAAAGATCCGTTCGCAGCCGATCCGGGCAAGGCGCAGCAGGCGCAGCAGGGCTTCCTCATCATAGGTCGCGCCTTCGGCGGTTGCCTGGACTTCGGCGATCTGGCCGCCTTCGATCAGCACGAAATTGGCATCGGCATCGGCCGCGCTGTCTTCATCGTAATCGAGATCGAGCACCGGCGTGCCGTTGAAGATCCCGCAGCTGACCGCGGCGACCTTGCGGGGCAGGGGGTCTTCCGCGATCAGGCCCTGGGCCATCAGCTTGTCCACCGCGATGCGCAGCGCCACCCAGGCGCCGGAAATGGCCGCGGTGCGGGTGCCGCCATCGGCCTGGATCACGTCGCAATCGAGGGTGATCTGCCGTTCGCCCAGCTTCTTGAGATCGCACACGGCGCGCAAGGAGCGGCCGATCAGCCGCTGGATTTCCTGGGTGCGGCCGCTCTGCTTGCCCTTGGCCGCCTCACGGCTGCCACGGGTGTGGGTGGCGCGGGGCAGCATCGAATATTCGGCCGTCACCCAGCCTTCGCCCTTGCCGCGCAGCCACGGCGGCAGGCGCTCCTCGACCGAGGCGGTGCAGATCACCTTGGTGTGGCCAAAGCTGACCAGCACCGATCCTTCGGCGTGCTTGGTGTAATGCGGTTCAAAGCTGATAGCGCGCATCTCGTCGGGCGCGCGGCCGGAAGGTCGCATGGGGGTTCCTTTGCAAGATTTGATGCTGCGTTAGGCGCAATGGGGTTGAGCCTGCAAGTGGGCTGTCTAGATTGGACGCAATGACGACGCCCCCGATCACCGATCTGACCGACCGCGCCCGGGAAATCTTCCGCCTGGTGGTGGAAGGCTATCTCTCCACCGGGCAGGCGGTGGGGTCGAAAGCGCTGGCGGGAACCGGGGCGCTCAATCTCTCGCCTGCCTCGATCCGCTCGGTCCTGCACGAGCTGGAAGGACTGGGCCTGCTGGCCGCGCCGCATACCAGCGCTGGGCGCCTGCCGACCGAGCAGGGTCTGCGGCTGTTCGTCGACGGCATCATGCAGGTGGCAGAGCCCAGCCTGGAAGAGCGCGCCGCAATTGAGCGCAGCGTGAGCCAGCCTGGCCCGATCGAGGCCGCGCTGGAGGCAACCTCGGCGCTGCTTTCCAGCCTGTCCTCGGCCGCCGGGGTGGTAATGGTGCCCCGTCGCGAACCGCGCCTCGCCCATCTGCAACTGGTGCCGCTGGCGGCCGACCGGGCGCTGGCCGTGCTGGTCGGCACCGATGGCGCGGTGGAGAACCGGGTGGTGCCGCTGGCCCCCGGCGTGACAGTCTCGGCGCTGGAGCAGGCCTCCAACTATATCTCGGCGCATCTGGCCGGGCGAACCCTGTCCGAGGCGATTGCCGCGATCCGGACGGAAATCGCCAGCGGGCGCAGCGCGCTCGATGCCGCCAGTCGCGAACTGGTGGAACGCGGGCTGGCGGTGTGGAGCGAGGATGCGCTCAGCCGGCCGGTGCTGATTGTGCGGGGGCAGGCCAACCTGCTGGATGAAACCGCGCTGACCGACCTTGAACGGGTGCGGCTGCTGCTCGACGACCTCGAAAGCAAGCAGTCGATTGCCGAACTGCTCGATTCCGCGCGCGAGGCCGAAGCGACCCGGATTTTCATCGGCGCGGAGAACCGGCTTTTCGCGCTTTCGGGCTCGTCGGTGATCGCTTCGCCCTATCGTGATCGCGATGGCCGGGTGATTGGCGTGGTGGGGGTTATCGGTCCGACGCGGTTGAATTATGCCCGGCTAGTCCCCATGGTGGATTTCACGGCCCAATCATTGGGCAAACTGATCGGATAAGACAGGTCTTTTGATATCATGAGCGATGAGAACAAACCGCAGGGCGATCCGGCGGTGGAAGCCGAACTGGCCGGTGTGCCGGACGAACTGCTGGACAAGGAACCGGGCAATCTGAACGATGCGCTCGACCGGCTGCGTGAGGATCTGGAAGCCGCGAAGCAGGAAGTGCTCTACGCCAAGGCTGAGACGCAGAACGTACGCCGCCGCCTTGAAAAGGACGTGGTCGATAGCCGCGCCTATGCCGCTACGGCCTTTGCCCGCGATATCCTCTCGGTATCCGACAACCTAGCCCGTGCGCTCGATGCGGTTCCGGCCGAGCTGCGCGAGGATGACAAGCTGAAGAACCTCGTCGCCGGGATCGAGGCGACCGCGCGTGAGCTCGACAAGGTGTTCGGTCTCCACGGTATCAGCCGCATCGCCGCTGTCGGCCTGCCGCTCGATCCCAACCAGCATCAGGCCATGCTTGAAGTCCCGCACGCCGAGGCCGAACCCGGCACCGTGCTGCAGGAACTGCAGGCAGGCTACATGATCAAGGACCGCCTGCTGCGCCCGGCGATGGTGGCGGTAGCGAAGAAGCCGGATTGATCAGGCGGTTTTTAGATCGCTCGCAACTTTGAGAGCGTTCTGATCGGTTAGTTCCATTTGTTTCTGAGACAAAACCAAGAGGTCCGGGCTTGGCGGGGTAACTTCTCGCAAGCTCTTGAAGCAGGCGTAGCACGAACCATCGTCAAGCCTGATCTCTTGCAGATGCGAATGCACAATGAAATTCCGGATAGGCAAGATGGCTTCGAATTCATCGAGCGCAGCATGAAGACGGGCCCTGCGCTCTTTCGAATACCTCGGGTTTGCCGGTACGTTTCGAACTCGCTCAATGCGCTGTCCGATTAGCTCATTCTTGAATTGCAGGCCGAGATCGCTTGCAACCGAGCAAAGTGATCTCTCGGCAAGCGCAAATGAGTCGACAATCTTGCTTCGAAGAACTCGAATCTGCCAGATTTCCGAAACTGTAATGGGCAGCATTTCCATGCCCATTAATTGACGTTCTAATGTCTTAAAATTCGTAAAATCAAACTTGTGCTTGTGAAATGAACTTCACCAGCCCCTCATAGGCCCGCTTTCCCTCAACCCCCGGCAGCTTCGCGCCTTTCCGCAGCAGGAAGGCATGGCGCACGATTTCGGCCTGCTGCTCGATCCCGTAACGCTCCAGCGGCCAGCCGGGCTTGAGGCTGTAGTCATAGCGGCGGGAGAAGGGGCGGCGCAGGATCAGGTGCCAGGCTCCGCGGGTCTGGACCTGCCATACGTGGGTCATCTCGTGGATGAAATGCCCTTGCAGCGCCAGGCTGGCCTGGCTGAAATCATCGCAATAGGCGTTTGAGCGCGGGTGAAAATGGAGATGCCCGCGCGGGGCCATGGTCACCTTGCGCGGTTGCAGCGGGAACCAGCGCCGCCGCCGCACGGTGACGCGCGCGCAATCGATCGCTTCGCCGAATACGGACTTTACGAGTTCCACCTCGCCCGCAGTCAGCGGCCGTTCGCCGCCCGCCGGGCAGGTGTGGCTATCCGCCGTCAGTGGCCGCTCCCGTGATCCATCGCACCGGCGCCCATCGCTTCAAGCTTGAGCGGGGCGGACACCTTGTCGCCATCGGTGAAGGTGATGGTCATTTCCGCCGTGTCGCCCGCCTTCAGGCTGCCATCGACTTCGAAGGCCATGACGTGCAGTCCGCCGCGTTCGAACTTGACCACGGTCTTGGCCTCGACATCGACCCGGTCGACCGGCTTCATCTGCCCGCCCATGGTCTGGTGGATTTCGGTCTTGCCGGCACCGGCGATTGCGATGCTGGCGATCGAGACGGTGTTGTTGCTTTCATTGTCGAGCGCGAAATAGGCCGCGCCGGGATTGCCCGAAACGGCCGGCAGCATGAAAACGCCATCGGCCACGCTGATCCCCGGCTTGGCTTCCGGTGCGGCGCTCGCGGTGGCCTTTTCCTCTTCCTTGGCGGACTGACCGCAGGCGCTGAGCGAGAGGGCGGCGAGCGAGGCGGCAAGCGGCAGGACGAAACGGCGGGCAAGGGTCACAAGGCGGCCTTTCCAAAGGGATTCACTGGCTTCGCTCGCTAAACCTTGCCTGCCCTTGTGCCAAGCAAAACCGCACCTATATGCCCCGAGTAAGAGCCGCCGAGCCGCTTTGCCGCAGCTGCGGGAAGCGAAAAACGCGGTGTCACACGAACGACTTAAGGATGGGGTTCAAATGGCTAAAGTAATCGGTATCGACCTTGGCACCACCAACAGCTGCGTTGCCGTGATGGACGGCGGCAAGCCCAAGGTGATCGAGAATTCCGAAGGGGCGCGCACCACGCCCTCGATCGTCGCTTTCACCAAGGATGGTGAGCGCCTGATCGGTCAGCCGGCCAAGCGCCAGGCGGTGACCAATGGTGACAACACGATTTTCGCGGTGAAGCGCCTGATCGGTCGCCGCTTTGACGACCCGGTGACCAAGAAGGACACCGAGCTCGTCCCCTATACCATCGTCAAGGGCAAGAACGGCGATGCCTGGGTCAAGGCCGGCGGCGAAGACTATTCGCCCAGCCAGATCAGCGCGTTCATCCTGCAGAAGATGAAGGAAACGGCCGAGAGCTATCTCGGCGAAACCGTCACCCAGGCGGTGATCACCGTCCCGGCCTATTTCAACGACGCGCAGCGCCAGGCGACCAAGGACGCTGGCCAGATCGCCGGCCTTGAAGTGCTGCGCATCATCAACGAGCCGACTGCCGCGGCGCTGGCCTATGGGCTTGAGAAGAACGACGGCAAGACCATCGCGGTCTATGACCTTGGCGGCGGCACCTTCGACGTCTCGATCCTCGAGATCGGCGACGGCGTGTTCGAAGTGAAGAGCACCAATGGCGATACCTTCCTGGGCGGCGAGGACTTCGACACCCAGGTGGTCGAATGGCTGGCCGAGCAGTTCAAGAAGAAGGAGGGCATGGACCTCCGCACCGACAAGCTCGCGCTCCAGCGCCTGAAGGAAGCCGCCGAAAAGGCGAAGATCGAGCTGTCGAGCACGGCTTCGACCGAAATCAACCTGCCGTTCATCACCGCCCGTATGGAAGGCGGGGCGACCACCCCGCTGCACCTGGTCGAAACGATCACCCGCGCCGATCTGGAGAAGATGGTGATGGGCCTGATCGAACGCACCAAGGAGCCGATGAAGAAGGCACTGGCCGATGCCGGCCTCAAGGCTTCGGACATCGACGATGTGGTGCTGGTAGGCGGGATGACCCGCATGCCCAAGGTCCGCGAAGTTGTGAAGGAATTCTTCGGCAAGGAACCGCACACCGGCGTCAACCCGGACGAAGTCGTTGCCATGGGCGCAGCCATTCAGGCCGGCGTGCTGCAGGGCGATGTCAAGGACGTGCTGCTGCTCGACGTGACCCCGCTTTCGCTGGGCATTGAAACGCTGGGCGGCGTGTTCACCCGCATGATCGATCGCAACACCACGATCCCGACCAAGAAGAGCCAGGTGTTCTCGACCGCCGAGGACAACCAGCAGGCCGTGACGATCCGCGTGTTCCAGGGCGAGCGCGAAATGGCGAGCGACAACAAGCTGCTCGGCCAGTTCGACCTCGTCGGCATTCCGGCCGCGCGCCGGGGCATCCCGCAGATCGAGGTGACTTTCGACATCGACGCCAACGGCATCGTCAACGTGTCGGCCAAGGACAAGGGCACCGGCAAGGAACAGCAGATCAAGATCCAGGCTTCCGGCGGTCTGTCCGATGCGGACATCGACCAGATGGTCAAGGACGCCGAGCGCTTTGCCGAGGAAGACAAGAAGCGGCGCGAAGCGGCCGAAGCCAAGAACAACGCCGACAGCCTGGTTCACGCGACCGAGCAGCAGCTGGCCGAACATGGCGACAAGCTCGATGCCGATCTCAAGTCGGAAATCGAAGCCGCCATTGCCGAAGCCAAGACCGCGATCGAAGGCGGGAATCCGGAAGAGATGACCGCCAAGACTCAGGCCCTGACCGAAAAGGCCATGAAGATGGGTCAGGTGATCTATGAGAAGGAGCAGGCTGCCGCCGCTTCTCCGGGTGCGGGCGCCGGTGCTGCCGGGGCCGACGCGGCCGAAGACGTGGTCGATGCCGAATTCTCGGAAGTCGACGAAGGCAACAAGGGCTAAGCAAGCCATGGACCGGGCCCGTCGCCGCAGCAATCCGCGCGGCGGCGGGCCTGTTCGTTGAGGGGCGACCATGTCTGTCGAAGCCGACTATTACGAACTGCTCGAAGTTTCCCGCACGGCCGACGATGCGACGATCAAGTCGTCGTACCGCAAGCTGGCGATGCGCTGGCACCCGGACAAGAACCCCGGCGACGCCGATGCCGAAGCGCGCTTCAAGGCGATCAGCGAAGCCTATGACTGCCTGAAGGATCCGCAAAAGCGCGCCGCCTATGACCGGTTCGGCCATGAGGCGTTCAAGCAGGGCATGAGCGGCGGTGGCGGCCCGGGCGGAGCCGGTGGGGCCGGCTTTTCCGACCTCGGCGACATTTTCGAGACGATCTTCGGGTCGGCCTTCGGTGGTGGCGGGCGCCAGCAGGCGCGGCGCGGGGCGGACCTGCGCTACGATCTGGAAATCGACCTCGACGATGCCTTCCACGGCAAGCAGGCAGAAATCGAGATCGAGGTTTCCGCCAAGTGCGAACCCTGCGACGGTTCCGGCGCGGAGCCGGGCACGGGCACGCGGCGCTGCAATCTGTGCGGCGGCCATGGCCATGTCCGCGCCCAGCAGGGCTTCTTCATGGTCGAGCGGACCTGTCCGACCTGCCACGGCCGCGGCGAAGTGATCGAAAAGCCCTGCCGCTCCTGCCGGGGCGAGGGGCGGGTGGACACGCCCCAGAAACTGGAAGTCAACATTCCCCCCGGCGTCGATACCGGCACCCGGATCCGCCTGGCCGGCAAGGGCGAGGCCGGGCCGTTCGGCTCACCGCCGGGCGACCTCTACATTTTCATCCACATCCGCCGCCACGGCGTGTTCGAGCGGGACGGGACCAACCTGATCACCCGCGTGCCGATTGCCTTCACCACGGCGGCGCTGGGCGGCGAGATCGCGATTCCGGGCCTTGATGGCGAGAAGATCGCAATCGACATCCCCGCCGGGATCCAGTCCGGCAAGCAGCTGCGCAAGCGCGGTGCCGGCATGCCGGTGCTGCAAGGGCGCGGGCGCGGCGATCTGGTGATCGAGATCATGGTCGAAACCCCGACCAAGCTGACCAGCCGTCAGAAGGAACTGCTGCGCGAGCTGCAGGCGACCGAAACGGGCGAGGAAACCCCGCAGTCGAAGGGGTTCTTTGACCGGTTGAAGGAAGCCTTCGGAGGCTGAGCCCGCGCTCTTCCGATCAGGCCCGGGATGAAGCTCTGGCCAAAACTTCCGCCCGCACCCCCGGAACCAGTCCCGGATCGGCCTTCAGGTGCTTTTCCTCCTCGTCCAGCACGGCGAGGAACGCCTCGTGCTTGAAACGCGCCAATTCGGCCGGATCGAGCAGCATGCCCTTGGGCAGCGTGGAAGTGACCAGATCGATCATCCGCTCCACCCCGTGGAGCCGTCCCCACAGGTAATCGTTCTCGCGATAGGCGCGGCTGAAGAAGGCGCCGAAGTTGTAGAACTCGGTCCCGCGCAGCATTGCGCTGGCCCCGCCGCTGCGGATTGACTGGCAATCGTCGGGCGAAATCCGGTCGACCTTGGCCGGTTCGAACTCGGTCGTTCCCTCCCCGCGCAACAGCGGCAGCGTAACCGTGTCATAGAACGGGAAACCCAGATAGGTCAGCAGGATTCGCCGCTTCAGCTCCTTGGGCAGGGTGTTCAGGCACTCGGCCAGCATGGCATCGACCACCATGTCGGTGGCGGGCAGCTGGCGGCGCGCGGCCACGGTTTGCAGAACCAGCGCCGGATCATCCATCACCTGCCGGGCCACCGCGCCGAAATCACGCCCCAGCGCGGAGGCTCCCTCGCGCTCGAAATAGAGCGACAAGGCGCGGTAGACCGTTTCGCGCGCCCGTTCGCGGGCATCGGGCGCTTCGGTATCGATATCGTCCCATTCCTCGGACAACCGCCGGGCAAGCAGGCGCAGGCGGCGGATGCGGAAGCCCAGATCGTGGTCCCGGAAGAAGTCGATGGCTGCCGCGCTGGCCCCGCCGCCGCGCGCCGCGCCCAGATGGTCCAGGCCCTGGGTGTCAAGCCACAGGCTGAGCCGGTCTGCGATCGGATCGGCATTGGGCAGCATCAGTTCCGGCGCGGCAGCGAGGACCGTCTCGCCCAGGTCGGCGAGAATGCCGGCCAGCTTGACCTGACCATAGGCCTGAAAGGCGAAACCGGCGCGTTCGGCCGCGGCTTGCTGGGCCTTGGCCCGCCAGGCCGAAAGCCGCTTCACGCTGGGCCGGTCGAGGAACAGGGTCCGACCAAACAGTTGCTCGACCAAATCCTCCACTTCGGGGCGAAGCGAATCGACAATGCTTTTGAGCTGTTCGAGCTGGCGCGAGCGCCGGGCGATCTCCTCCAGGTTGTCACGCACCGGCTGTTCGCGCGGGATCGAGGATAGCGAGCCGAAGATCACCTGGAAGAACCCCGGCGGACGCGGATCGGTGCGGCGCTGGCCGCCGATCTGGTCCGGGTGGGGATCGATGTAGACGAAACGCCGGTCCACTTCGCGCAAGGCGGGGCGATCACGCAGCACGCCCATTGCTTCCGCGAAGGGGGCGTTGACCAGCACCGATCCGTCGATCAGCGCCACGCTCTCCGCATCGCCGCGATGGCTGTGTTCGGGCATGATCCGTTCGACAAAGGCGGTGCGGCTGCTCCACGGACGGCCATGTTCGCTGGCCAGTTGGTCGATCTCGGCCAGTTGCAGGGCGGGGAAGGCGCCGGGAAAGCTGGCCGTGGCCCGCGCGGCAAAGACCAGTTCAACCGGTGCGGCAAGGCAGCTCCCACCCTGGGGCGGGGTCAGGGCGCGAAACCCGATCGACAGGCGGTGCTCGCTTTCCTCGATCCGCTCCGGGCTGTGCAACCGCAGTTCCTGGGCATGGCCGCGGAAATCGGTTGCGGTGACAAACAGGTCCAGCGGATGGCCCGGTGGCAGCAGCGGCTGCTCGGCCCCGCGCGCTTCCATCAGTGACAGGGCCTCGCACAGCAGGCGCGAAAAGCCCAATCCGCCAAACGGCGGCTCGAACCAGCGCGAGCGGATCAGGCGGGAAAGCTTGGCCCGCACTTCGCTGCGGGTCTCTTTCGCCACGCTTTCGGAGACGACATTGCCGGGGCGCTTGAGCAGCCAGTGGACGATCGGCATGGCCCAGAACTTGGCGATCCGCGACCCCGGCCGGGCATCGGGATCGAGCAGGACATCCACATCGGCCCGTTCCAGCCACAATTCGGTCAGCGCTTCCAGGCTCTGCCCGGAATGGATGGCCTGGGCCAGGAATACCCCGTTGATCCCGCCGGCGCTGGCCCCGGCGATGATGTCAGGCAGGATCCGCAGCCGCAACTTGAAGTGCCGCTCGATCCGTTCCAGCAGCCGCGCATAGATGGCCTCGGTTCCGCCAAGCGGGCTGGCGCCCTCATGATAGTCCCGGCTGGCGCGGGCGAGCTTCCACAGTTCCTTGGTGACACCGTGCATGTACACGGCCAGGCTGACTCCGCCGTAGCAGACCAGGGCAATGCGGAGTTCCTTCTGGCGCATGATGGTCTCTTTCCACTTCGCGGCGGCATTGGCAATTGCGTTCTCTCTTCGTTCCGTATAGGCACGGGCCATGGCCAAGCCCAAGCGACGCTACATCTGCCAGGCTTGCGGCAGCGTTACTCACCGCTGGCAGGGGCAGTGCGCCGATTGCGGGGAATGGAACACGCTGAGCGAGGAAGCGCCCGCCACGGTCTTTTCCGCCAAGCATGACCTGTCGAGCGGCGGACGGCCGATCACGTTCGAAGCGCTTGATGCGCCGGGCGAAGTGCTCAAGCGCCGCTCCACCGGGCTTGCCGAGTTCGACCGCGCGCTCGGCGGCGGGCTGGTGCCGGGATCGGCGGTGCTGATGGGCGGCGATCCGGGGATCGGCAAATCGACGCTGCTGCTTCAGGCGGCTGCGAAAATTGCGCTGGGCGGCGGCAGCGCGGTCTATATCAGCGGGGAAGAAGCCGCCGGTCAGGTGCGGATGCGGGCGGATCGGCTCGGCCTGGCCAATGCCCCGATCAGTCTCGCTTCGGCCACTTCGGTGCGGGATATCCTGACCACGCTGTCGGCCATGGCACCGCCGTCGTTGCTGGTGATCGATTCGATCCAGACCATGCATTCCGACCAGATCGAGGGCGCACCGGGCACGGTCAGCCAGGTCCGCGCATCGGCCTTCGAACTGATCCGTTATGCCAAGGAAAACGGCGTTGCGCTGGTGCTGGTCGGGCATGTCACCAAGGACGGCAGCATAGCCGGACCGCGCGTGCTTGAGCACATGGTCGACGTGGTGATGAGCTTTGAGGGCGAGCGCAGCCACCAGTACCGGATCCTGCGCAGCATCAAGAACCGCTTCGGCCCGGTCGACGAGATCGGGGTCTTCGCGATGGAAGGGCAGGGACTGTCCGAAGTCGGCAATCCCTCGCTGCTGTTCCTTTCGGGCCGCGAGCATCCGGTGGCGGGCAGCGCGGTGTTCCCGGCGATCGAGGGCACGCGTCCGGTGCTGATCGAGGTCCAGGCGCTGATCGTCCGGCTGCAAAGCGGGGCCACGCCGCGCCGCGCGGTGGTGGGCTGGGACAGCGGCCGGCTCGCCATGCTGCTGGCCGTGCTGGAAGCGCGCTGCGGGCTCAATTTCTCCTCGGCCGAAGTCTATCTCAATGTTGCGGGCGGTTACCGCCTGGCCGATCCGGCCGCGGACCTTGCCGTAGCGGCAGCGCTGATCTCTGCCCTGGCCGACAAGCCGCTGCCCGGCGATGCTGTCTGGTTCGGGGAAGTCTCGCTGGCCGGTGAGATCCGCCCGGTGGCTCATTCCGGTATCCGCCTGCGCGAAGCGGCCAAGCTGGGTTTTGCCCGCGCGTTCGGGCCGGGCGAAGCGGGGGCCGCGCCGCCGGGTTCGCGCTTTACGTCCTTGTCGCTTCTGCCAAATCTCGTTGACCGGATCATGGGTGGGGCGTAGTTTCCCGGCCCTATGACGGGTTTCGATATCGCAGTCCTCACCCTGGTCGGCCTTGGCGCGATCACCGGGTTCATGCGCGGCTTCGTGCAGGAAGTGCTGGCGCTGGCCGCCTGGGTGCTCGCCCTGGCGGCGATCAAGAACCTGCACACGCCGCTTTCCGACGGGCTTGTGCCGCACATCGGCACCGAAAGCGGCGCGGCCGTGTTGGCTTTCGCACTGTTGCTGCTGGTGCCCTATGCCATCGTCCGCCTGCTCGCCACCCGGCTGGGAGAGGCCAGCCGCAATTCGGTGCTGGGCCCGATCGACCGCCTGCTTGGCTTCGGCTTTGGCGCGGTCAAGGGCGTGGTGATCGTGGTCATGGCCTTTTCCGTGCTCGTGCTGGGCTATGACACGATCTGGGGCGCGGCAGGCCGGCCAGACTGGATCAAGCAGGCCCGGTCCTATCCCTTCGTCAATGCTGGCAGCGAATATCTGGTGAGCATGATTGCCGAGCGCCGCAAGGAAGCCGTCAGGTCCGAGGCCGAGCGGCTTGGCAAGGAAGCGATCAAGACCAAGCTTTCGGACAAGTGAGCGCGGCGCGGCTCTACAATGCCGAGGTGCTGGGGCTGGCGACGGCTCTGGCCGCATTTCCGCTGACGGATGACCTTCCGCTGCGCGGCGCGGCACGGTCCGCCCTGTGCGGATCGTCGCTGGAGATCGGACTGGCCGTCGACGCGGCGGGGCGGATCGCCGGTGCCGGGCTGAAGGTCCATGCCTGTGCGATCGGGCAGGCAGCGGCGGCGATCTTCGCGCAGGCCGCGATCGGTCGGGCCCGGGCCGAACTTGTCCAGACCGAAGCCCGGTTGCGGGAGTGGCTGGTAAGTCCCGACGCGCCCCGGCCGGACTGGCCAGGACTGGAGACGATCGCGCCGGCGCGGGCCTATCCCGCGCGGCACGGGGCGATCATGCTGGCCTGGCAGGCCGCGCTTGAAGCGCTTCCCTAAGCCGATCGGCGCGGCTAGAGCAGCATCATAACCAGACGGGGAGAATACCTACCATGAGCGAGCCGGCCCGGCATCCGCACGTTGAACCATCGGCCAAGGAAATGCGCCTGGTGATCGGCGCATCATCGGCCGGCACCGTGTTCGAATGGTACGATTTCTTCATCTACGGCGCGCTCGGCGCGATCCTGTCCAAAACCTTCTTCCCGACCGGCAATGCCACGCTGGAAATGCTGCTGTTCTGGCTGGTTTTCGCGGTTGGTTTCGGCTTCCGCCCCTTGGGGGCGATCCTGTTCGGCTATCTGGGCGACAAGCTGGGACGCAAATACACCTTCCTGGTCACGGTGACGCTGATGGGGGTGGCGACAGCGGGCGTCGGGATGATCCCGTCGGCGGAAAGCATCGGCTATTGGGCCCCGGCCATCGTCATCCTGCTGCGTATCCTGCAAGGGCTGGCGCTGGGCGGGGAATATGGCGGCGCGGCGATCTATGTAGCGGAGCATTCCGCTTTCAACCGGCGCGGCTATTTCACCAGCTATATCCAGGCCAGCGTGGTCGGCGGGTTTGTCCTCAGCCTGGTCGTGGTGCTCGGCTGCAAGGCCGCGATGAGCGCGGAAACCTGGGCCGCCTGGGGCTGGCGCGTGCCGTTCCTGCTGTCGATCCTGCTGCTGGCCATATCGCTGTGGATGCGGGTCAAGCTTTCCGAAAGCCCGGTGTTCCAGGCGATGAAGGAAGAGGGCGAGATTGCCGGCAATCCCTTTGTCGAGAGCTTCACCTATCCGGGCAACAAGAAGCGGATTTTCATTGCCTTGTTCGGGATCGCGGCGGGCCTGACGGTGATCTGGTACACCGCGATGTTCTCGGGTCTGGGCTTCCTGCAGAACTCGATGCACGTGGAAAGCACCACGGCGGAAATCATCGTCGGCATCGCCGCGCTGCTGGGCATGGGGATGTACATCTATTTCGGCAGCCTGTCTGACCGGATCGGGCGCAAGAAGCCGATCGTGATCGGCTATGCGCTGACGCTGGTGCTGCTGTTCCCGACCTTCTGGTTCATCGGTTCGGTCGCCAAGAACCCGGCCCAGCACGCCGCGATCGAGTGGACGATCCGTGGTCCGGACTGCACCTACAATCCCTTTGCCACCAAGCAGGACAGCCAGTGCGGAAAGCTGATGGGCGATTTTGCCGGGGCCGGCGTGTCCTACACGCTGGAACAGGGCGACAAGCTTGAGCTGGTAATGGGCGGGGGCGGGGCCATTGCGCTTGACGACCTTGACTGGAGTGACGCCAAGGCCCGCAAGGCCGAGATCGAGGCTCGCGCCGGCAAGACCGTGTTCAACTTCGAGAAGCACAAGCCGAGCCTTGGCCAGTCGGTCCTGATCATTGCCGCGCTGCTGGTGCTGATGGCGCTTTCAGCGGCAACCTATGGCCCGGTCGCGGCGCTGCTGGCGGAAATGTTCCCGGCCCGCGTGCGCTATTCGTCGATGTCGATCCCCTATCACATCGGGACCGGCTATTTCGGCGGGTTCCTGCCGTTCATTGCCGCCTATATCGTCGCGCGGACCGGCAATCCCTATTCCGGCCTGTGGTACACCTGGGTCGTCGTACTGATGGCCTTCCTGGTCTCGCTGTGGGGTTTGCCGAACGGGAAACCGCGCGATTTTGCCGACGATGCCAGCTGAGCCGCCGCTGCCTGCACTGCGCCTGACGATCGACCAGGAATCGCTGGCACACAACTGGCGCGAACTGGACCGGCTGTCCGGCACCGCGCGGGCCGGGGCTGCGGTCAAGGCCGATGGGTATGGCCTGGGCGCGGTACGGGTGGCACGGGTGCTGCAGCAGGCCGGATGCGCCGACTTCTTCGTCGCCCATTGGTCGGAAGCGGCTGAACTGGCGAAGGCGGTCGATCCGGCCCGGATTGCCGTTTTGCACGGGCCGCTCACCGATGCCGATGCGGCCTTTGCCGTCGCGCTCGGCCTGCGTCCGGTCATCAACTCGCTGGAACAGGCAGCGCGCTGGATCGCAGCCGGCGGCGGGCCTTGCGACCTGATGGTCGATACCGGGATCAACCGGATCGGGCTTGGGCTTGGCGATCTGGCCGACCCGCAGGTGTCGCGCCTCGATATCGAGGTGCTGCATTCGCACCTTGCCGCGGCCGAGGATGACAGTCCGCTCAACGCCGTGCAACTGGCCCGCTGGACCGAGGCGCGGGCGCTGGTTTCGCACCGCCGGGCGGCGCTGGCCAACAGCGCCGGGATCATGCTGGGCGCGGCCTATCACGGCGATCTGACCCGGCCGGGCCTTGCGCTCTATGGCGGAGTGCCCTGCGCGGCGCTGCAGCACACGATCCGGCAGGTCGCCTATCCGGAAGCGGCGCTGATGCAGGTGCGGCAGATCGCTGCAGGGGAGAGCGTCGGCTACAACGCAACCTTCGTGGCAGACCGGTCGATGCGGATCGGGGTGATCAGCCTGGGCTATGCCGATGGCTACCTGCGCTGCTGGTCGGGCAAGGGGGCGATGCAGGCCGGCGGTGCGCGCCTGCCGGTGCTGGGCCGGGTGTCCATGGACATGACCGTGATCGACCTTTCGGCGGCACCGGACCTGCGCGAAGGGGACTGGGTCACCGCAGACTATGCCCTGCCCGAAGCCGCCGCGCTGAGCGGGCTTTCGCAGTACGAACTGCTGACCCTGCTGGGCCGCCGTTTCGCCCGGTGATGCTGCGCAGCACAGTTTTGTTGCATTGCCGTTGCTGCAGGTGCTAACGCTACGGCAAGGGGACGCATCCCGAACGGGGGAACCAGCATGAGCGACGCCAAGGGCGAGACTGTTGTCATCAAGAAGTACGCCAACCGGCGGCTCTATAACACCAAGTCATCCAGCTACATCACGCTTGATCATCTTGCCAAGATGACGCGCGAAGGCGTCGATTTCAAAGTGCTCGATGCCAAGACCGGCACGGATATCACCCACCAGATCCTTACCCAGATCATCATGGAAGAAGAAAGCGTCAGCGGCGAGCAGATGCTGCCGGTGAATTTCCTGCGCCAACTGATCAGCATGTATGGCAATTCGATGCAGGGACTGGTCCCGCATTACCTTGAAGCCAGCATGGACCAGTTCCGCGCCAACCAGAGCAAGCTGCGCGAGGCGTTCGAATCGAGTCTGGGGAACAACCCGCTGGCCAAGCTGGCCCAGCAGAACCTGGCCATGTTCAAGGCCGCCGCATCGGCCTTCGTGCCGGGCCTGGCCGACGATGCCAAGCCCAGCAGCCACGACAAGGAACAGGACGACGAGATCGCCCAGCTGCGCAAGCAGATGGCCGAAATGCAGGCCAAGCTCGACAAGCTCGGCAAAAGCTAGGCCGCTTGCCGTTTGGGGGCTGAGCGGCTATCGCGCCGCCCCATGAAACACGCCCTGTCCGTCACCCGAACCGAAAACTTCGCCGCCTGGTATCAGGAAGTCATTTCCGAAGCCGAAATGGCCGAGGAAAGCGGCGTGCGCGGCTGCATGGTGATCAAGCCGTGGGGCTATGGCATCTGGGAGCGGATCCAGCACCTGATGGACGCCCGGATCAAGGCCGCGGGGGTGGAAAACTGCTATTTCCCGCTGTTCATCCCGCTCAGCTACTTTGCCGAGGAAGCCGAGCACGTTGAAGGCTTTGCCAAGGAAATGGCGGTCGTAACCCATCACCGGCTGATCCAGGATGGCAAGGGCGGGCTGGTGCCCGATCCCGAGGCCAAGCTGGAAGAACCGCTGATCGTCCGGCCGACTTCGGAAACGGTGATCGGCAAGGCGATGGCCCGCTGGGTCCAGTCGTGGCGCGATCTGCCGCTGCTGACCAACCAGTGGGCCAACGTGGTTCGCTGGGAAATGCGCACCCGCATGTTCCTGCGCACCAGCGAGTTCCTCTGGCAGGAAGGCCATACCGCCCATGCCGACCGCGAGGACGCGATGGCGGAAACGCTGCGCGCGCTGGAAATGTACCGCGCCCATGCCGAGGATGACCTCGCCATGCCGGTGATCGCCGGTGAAAAGCCGGAACACGAGCGCTTCCCCGGCGCGGTGGCGACCTACTCGATCGAAGCGATGATGCAGGATGGCAAGGCGCTGCAGGCCGGGACCAGCCACTACCTCGGCACCGGGTTCGCTGAAGCAGCCGGGATCAAGTATCAGGACCGCGAAGGCGGGCAGCAATTGTGCCACACCACCAGCTGGGGCGTTTCGACCCGGCTGATCGGCGGCGTGATCATGACCCACGGCGATGATGATGGCCTGCGTGTGCCGCCGCGTATCGCCCCGCACCAGATCGTCATCCTGCCGATGCTGCGCGATGACGATGGCGACGCGGCGCTGCTGGCCTATTGCGAAGACCTGCGCCGTTCGCTTGCCAGCCAGTCCGCGCTGGGTGAACCGGTCCGCGTCCTGCTCGACAAACGGGCCGGCAAGGCCACGCAGAAGCGCTGGGGCTGGGTCAAGAAGGGCGTGCCGCTGATCCTCGAAATCGGGGGGCGCGATGCCGCGAACGGGCAGGTTTCCGCTGTCCGCCGCGACCGGCTCTACCGCGAGGACGGCAAGGTCAATTTCAATGGCCAGGACAAGGACGCGTTCCTCGCCGCCGCAGCGGGTGAACTGGAAGATATCCAGCGCGCGCTCCACGCCGAAGCCGCCGCGCGCCGCGATGCGGAAATCCACCGCGGGATCAGCGACATGGCCGGGATCGAGGCGTTTTTTGCCGAGGATCGCAAGTATCCGGGCTGGGTCGAACTGGCCTGGTCGCGCCCGACCGGTACGGCTCTCGAGGACGTGGTCGCCCGGCTCAAGGCGCTGAAGCTGACCATGCGCAACACCCCGCTGGATGGCGAGCCGGTCAGCGGCACCTGTCCGTTCACCGGGCAACCGGCGGTGGAACGCATCTATATCGCGCGGGCCTACTGACTTGGCCCAGCGCGGCAAGCCCCAGCCCGGCCTTCCGACCCGCCAGCAGATCCTGGACTTCATCGCCCGCAGCGAAGAACCGGCCGGCAAGCGCGAGATCGCGCGCGCCTTCGGTCTGAAAGGCCAGGAGAAGATCGAGCTCAAGGCCCTGCTGAAGGACATGGCCGAGGAAGGCCTGATCGACGGCAACCGCACCGCCTTCCACCGCATGGGCGGCGTCGCCAAGGTCACGGTGCTGCGGGTGGTCGATACCGAGGACGGCGAGGCCATTGCCATCCCGGATAGCTGGACGCCCGACGACGCCACGCCGCCCCCGCGCCTGCGGCTGCGCGAGGGCAAGCGCGGCCCCGCGCTGCGCAGCGGCGACCGGGTGCTGGCCCGGACCGAGGAAACCGCCACCGGTTGGATTGCCCATCCGATGAAGAAGCTGCCCACCGCAACCGATCAGGTGCTGGGCGTTGTGGAGATCGACAGGAGCGGCAAGGGCTGGCTCGCGCCGGTCGACAAGCGGGTGCGCAATTCCAGCCCGATCGCCGACCTGGGCGGGGCGGAGGCCGGACAACTGGTGCTGGCCGAACCGGCCGGCCGCTCACCGCGTGCGGGCGTGAAAGTCACCGCCGTGCTGGGCGATCCGCTCGCTCCCAAAGCCTTCAGCCTGATCGCGATCCACAAGCACGGCATCCCCTTTGCGTTCAGCCCGGAAACCCTGGCCGAAGGCGCGCTGGCGGCAAGACTGCCGCTCAGCGCAGAGCGGCGCGAGGACCTGCGGCATCTGCCCATCGTCGCGATCGATCCCAGCGATGCGCGCGACCACGACGATGCGATCTGGGCCGAGCCCGACGGGCAGGGCGGCTTCCGCGCGCTGGTCGCGATTGCCGATGTCAGCTTTTACGTCCGCCCCGGCAGCCTCCTCGACCGCGAGGCAAGGAAGCGCGGCAACTCGGTCTATTTCCCCGACCGGGTCGTGCCGATGCTGCCCGAAGTGCTGAGCGCCGATGTCTGCTCGCTGCGGGCAGGAGAAGATCGCGCGGCCATGGCCTGCCACCTGGAAATCAGTGCAGAAGGCAAAGTGACGTCATGGCGTTTCACCCGGGCCATCGTGCGGATTCAGGAAGTTATCGCCTATGAAGAGGCGCAGCGGCGGATCGATAGCGGGGAAGCCGGTGAGAACCTCGTCCACTTGTGGGAGGCCTGGCGCGCGCTGGAAAAAGCCCGGCAGAGCCGCGATCCGCTTGATCTCGACCTGCCCGAACGGCGGGTGAAGCTGGACGAGCAGGGCCGGATTACCGAGATTGCCCTGCGTGAGCGGCTCGATGCCCACCGCGTGGTCGAGGATTTCATGATCGCGGCCAATGTCGCGGCGGCCAAAGCGCTGGAAAGCAAGGTCGCGCCGGTGGTTTACCGCATTCACGAGCCGCCCAGCCGGGAAAAGCTGGTCGCACTGAAGGACTATCTCGCCACTTTCGATCGCAAGCTGGCCCTGGGACAGGTCATCACGCCCAGCCTGTTCAACCGCATGCTGAAGGACGTGGCGGATGATACGGAAAAGGCGCTGATCATGGAGGCGGTGCTGCGCAGCCAGACCCAGGCCTATTACGGTCCGCGCAATGCCGGGCACTTCGGGCTGGCGCTGGGGTCTTACGCGCATTTCACCTCACCGATCCGGCGCTACGCCGACCTGCTGGTGCACCGGGCGCTGGTCGATGGCTATGGGCTGGAGCAGCCAGCGCCCAAGGGCGATCTGCCGCCAACCTCCGGCCTGTCGGACCGCGACCGGTCGGACCTGTCGCGTGTATCCGAAGCGATCAGCGCGGCCGAGCGCCGGGCGATGGAGGCCGAGCGCGAGACGATCGACCGCTATGTCGCAGCCTGGCTGTCATCGCGCGTGGGCGAAGTGTTCGATTGCCGGATCACTGGGGTGCAGCGCTTCGGCCTGTTCGCCACGATCATCGGGCTGGGCGGGGATGGGCTGGTCCCGGTCTCGGTGCTGGGCGACGAGCGCTTCTTCCATGACGAGAAGGCGCAAGTGCTGGCCGGGGAATCGACCGGCACCCGCTATGGCCTGGGCATGATCCTGCGGCTGCGGCTGGCCGAAGCCAACCCGTTGACCGGGGCGCTCAAGTTCGAACCCGAAGATGCCGAAGGCCGGATCGAGCCGCGCGGCAAGCCGTTGCCGCTGAAGAAGAAGGGCAAGCACTTTGCCGGACCGCGCGGACGGCCGGGCAATATCCGCCATCAGGGCAAGCGGCGTTAGTCTGTTTCCACTGACGTGGAAGCATCACCGGCCCGCTCCCCCGGCCCAACCACCCGATAAGGTTACCCTGTGGGTGGTTGGGCCGGGGGAGCGGGCCGGTGATGAATTCAGCTTTGCTGAACAGGTTAACTCAGCCGCGCTAGGTCCGCTTCGCTGATGCCGCCGGGAATTATGTAGACCGGGCAGGGCAGCTGGCCCGACATCTGCGCAAAGTGGCTGACCAGCGGGCCCGGCCCGCCGCTGGCCGCAGCGCCCAGCACCAGGGCGGAAACCTCCGGGTGTTCGGCCAGGTATTCACGGATCACCGCAACCCCGTCGCCCCGCCGCACGGCAATGGCCGGGGCAGCCAGGCCTTCACCCATCAGGCTGCCGGCCGCCGAAGTGACCAGCGCCTCGGCCCGAGCGCGGGCCTCTTCCTCGATGGTGGCCTGGATCGCGCCGAATGCGACGAATTGCTGTCGAGGAACCAGGGCCAGCAAATGGACCTGCCCACCGGTGCGAACGGCACGCCCTGCGGCAAAGCGCAGCGCGGTGGCGGCCTCGTCGGTTTCGTCCATGATTACCAGGTAAACGCGCATGGTCCTGTCCCTCGGCGCGGGGTATCCGATACAATCGTATTCTGCGCAAGCGTCTTGCCGTCTGGGCAATTTCTGGCCAGAGACGTAGCGACACGCACTCCCCAGCGAGGACCTGAAGGCAAACCATGCCCATCGAAATCAAGATGCCCGCGCTTTCCCCGACGATGGAGGAAGGCACGCTTGCCAAATGGCTGGTCAAGGAAGGGGACACCGTCTCCTCCGGTGACATCATGGCCGAGATTGAAACCGACAAGGCGACGATGGAATTCGAAGCGGTCGACGAGGGCACGATCGTGTCGATCTCGGTTCCGGAAGGCACCGAAGGGGTGAAGGTCGGGACGGTAATCGCGGTGCTGGCGGGTGAGGGCGAAGACGCCAGCGCCAAGCCGGCTGCCAAGGCAAGCGCGGCCAAGCCCGCTGCTGCTGCGGCTCCTGTGGCAGTGGCTGCGGCCGCGCCGGCGCCGGCACCCGTTGTGGCACCGGTGGCCAAGGGTGACCGGGTGATCGCCTCGCCGCTGGCCAAGCGGATTGCCGAACAGAAGGGCGTGGACCTCAAGGCAGTCAAGGGCAGCGGCCCGGGTGGACGGATCGTCAAGGCCGATGTCGAGGCGGCCCAGCCGGGTGCCGCTCCGGCGGCTGCGCCTGCCGCGCCTGTCGTCGCTGCGCCGGTGCCGGACTTCGGCATTCCCTACGAAGCGGAAAAGCTCAACAACGTCCGCAAGACCATCGCCCGCCGCCTGACTGAGGCGAAGCAGACCATTCCGCACATCTACCTGACGGTCGATGTCCGGCTCGATGCGCTGCTCAAGCTGCGCGGTGAACTTAACAAGGCACTTGAACCTGATGGCGTAAAACTCTCGGTCAATGACCTTTTGATCA
Source organism: Sphingomonadales bacterium (assembly GCA_017302615.1). Taxonomy (GTDB): domain Bacteria; phylum Pseudomonadota; class Alphaproteobacteria; order Sphingomonadales; family Sphingomonadaceae; genus Novosphingobium. Next base: position 265,339 of record JAFLDB010000001.1, on the reverse strand, counting down.
AGGCACTGGCCAAGGCGCTGATCCGGGTGCCGAAGTGCAACGTCTCCTTCGCCGGGGACGAGCTGCGCAAGTATTCCCGCGCCGATATCTCGGTCGCCGTTGCCGCGCCTTCGGGCCTCATTACGCCGATCATCACCGATGCCGCGGCCAAGGGCGTGGCCCAGATCTCCACCGAGATGAAAGCGCTGGCCGACAAGGCGCGCGAGGGCAAGCTGATGCCGCACGAGTACCAGGGCGGCACGGCGAGCCTGTCCAACCTCGGCATGTTCGGGATCAAGCAGTTCGACGCGGTGATCAACCCGCCCCAGGCGATGATCATGGCGGTCGGCGCGGGCGAGCAGCGGCCCTATGTGGTCGATGGCGCACTGTCGGTCGCCTCGGTGATGAGCGCCACCGGCAGCTTCGATCACCGCGCGATCGACGGTGCGGACGGCGCGCAGCTGATGCAGGCGTTCAAGGACCTGATCGAAAACCCGCTGGGACTGGTGGCGTAAGATGGCCGATCAATACGACGTCATCGTCCTCGGTTCCGGCCCCGGCGGCTATGTTGCGGCGATCCGCTGTGCGCAGCTTGGCCTCAAGACCGCGATTGTCGAGCGGGAGAACCTTGGCGGGATCTGCCTCAACTGGGGCTGCATCCCCACCAAGGCGCTGCTGCGCTCGGCCGAGGTGCTGCACAACATGAAGCACGCAGCGGCTTACGGTCTGGCCGCCGACAATATCCGCGCCGATCTGGACGCGGTGGTCAAGCGCAGCCGCGGCGTGGCCAAGCAGCTCAACCAGGGCGTCACCCACCTGATGAAGAAGAACAAGATTGCGGTGCATATGGGCACCGGGGTTTTGAAAGGGGCGGGCAAGCTGGAAGTGACCGGTGAGAAGGGCAGCGAAACCCTCTCCGCCAGGCACATCATCGTCGCCACCGGCGCGCGGGCGCGCGATCTGCCGTTTGCCCCGGCCGACGGCAAGCGCGTGTGGACCTATCGCCACGCGATGGTGCCGCAGGAATTGCCGAGCAAGCTGCTGGTGATCGGTTCCGGCGCGATCGGGATCGAATTCGCGAGCTTCTACAACGACATGGGCAGCGAAGTGACGGTCGTCGAAATGATGGACCGGATCGTTCCGGTGGAAGATGCGGACGTTTCCGCATTCCTGGAAAAAGCGCTGGTCAAGCAGGGCATGACGATCCTGACCGGGGCCGGGGTCGAGAAGATCGAGGTCGGTCCTGCCGGCGTCAAGGCGGCGATCAAGGGCAAGGACGGCAAGGTCGTCTCGGGCGATTTCAGCCACGTGATCGTCGCGGTCGGGATCGTTCCGAATACCGAGAATATCGGCCTTGAAGCGCTTGGCATCAAAGCCGAACGCGGCATCATCGCGATCGATGACTATGGCCGCACCAACGTGCCCGGCGTCTGGGCGATCGGCGATGTCACGCCCGGTCCGTGGCTGGCGCACAAGGCCAGCCACGAAGGCGTGATCGCGGCCGAAAGCATCGCCAGGGAACTGGGCAACAAGGAGGTTCACCCCCACGCGATGGACCGCCGCAACATTCCGGGCTGCACCTATTGCCACCCGCAGGTCGCTTCGGTCGGCCTGACCGAGGCCAAGGCCAGGGAGGCCGGCTACACGGTCAAGGCCGGAACGTTCCCCTTCATCGGCAATGGCAAGGCAATCGCGCTGGGTGAGCCGGAAGGCTTCGTCAAGACCGTGTTCGATGCCAAGACCGGCGAGCTGCTGGGCGCGCACATGGTCGGGGCCGAAGTGACCGAGCTGATCCAGGGCTATGTCGTGGGCAAGACGCTGGAAACCACCGAGGCCGAATTGATGGCAACGGTCTTCCCGCATCCGACGCTATCGGAAATGATGCACGAAAGCGTCCTCGCCGCTTACGGGCGCGCGCTGCACATCTGACGCTTTAGCGCTGCAGCTCGCCCCCGGCCTGGCGGACGAGGTGTTCGAACACGGCAATGTGCAGCGGCGCGGTGAATTCGCAGCCGGTTGCCGTGCCGCGCGTCCAGCACAGGTTGGCGGTCAGCAGCTGGATGCCGGGAATGCGGATCCACAGTGGCTTCGAGGGATCGGGATTGGCCAGGCGCAGGATGCGAAAGCCGGTGGGGGAGAGGTCTTCCAGCACCACCCGCTGCCAGGCCCGCGTGCCCTGACGGACCTCGCAGGTCAAACCCAGCGCGGCACGCGGTGCCACCCGGGCGCAGGTCTGGTCGGAATGGGGGGTGAAAGGGGTCTGGAAGGCCGGGTTCATGCCGCTGGCCTAGGCCGGGCGCCTTGCCGAACTCTTTCCCGCTATCGTTAAGATCGGGTTGTTCGGCCCGGACGGTTAAGGGCCTTGCGCCGGTGACGCTGCTTCAAGGCGCGGAAAATCGTCCCATTGTTTCAGCAAGATAGGCGGTGAACAGCGGCTCAACCCCTGTGGATAGTATATGCGGGTTTACCATGGCTGTTCGCTCTTTCCGGCCAAGTCACGGAAAGAAAATCACTGGCGGGATGGGTTGGCGGACAGGGTGGGATTCGAACCCACGGTGAGCTTGCACCCACGGCGGTTTTCAAGACCGCTGCCTTAAACCACTCGGCCACCTGTCCGCTTGCCCAAGCCGCTAGCGGCAAAGCGCGGCAATGTCACGCCCGATGGATTTCCCGAATCAACGGGGTTGTGCCAAGGTTGGCGGCATGAGCCTGCTCCGCAAATTCCGTCTTGCCGCCCCGCTCGGGCTGGGCATGGCGCTGTTCTCTCCGGTAACCGCCCAGCAGAGCGCCGTGCCGGTGGTACAGCCGGTTCCGGCCGCGGCCGATTCCGCCGACGGGTTCCAGTCCTATCTCCAGTTGGTCGGGGCGAAGGCGCGCGGGCAGGGGGTGAGCCAGCGGGCGGTGGACAGCATCATTGGCGGGCTGACCTATAACCCCAGGGTCGTATCGCTGGACCGGTCCCAGCCCGGATCGACTCCGGGATCGCCTCCGGCCTTCTGGCCCTATTACGCCCGCCACATCGGGGCGGAGCGGATCAACCGGGGGCGGACCGCGCTCGCCGCCAATGCCGATCTGGTCGGACGGATGGAAGCGCAATACGGCGTTCCGGCCAAGATGATCATCGCGATCTGGGGCAAGGAAACCTTCTATGGCCGGATCATGGGCGATTTCGATCTGGCCCGGTCGCTGGCCACGCTGGCCTATGAAGGGCGGCGGCGCGAACTGTTCGAAGGCGAGCTGATCGCGCTGATGAAAATGGCCGACCGCGGCGTGCCGCGCAGCCGGATGCTGGGCAGCTGGGCCGGGGCTTTCGGCAACCCGCAGTTCCTGCCCTCGGTCTATCTGCGGGTCGCGCGCGATGGCGACGGCGATGGCGATGCCGATATCTGGAACAGCCGGGCCGATACCTTCGCCAGCATCGCTAACTATTTCAAGGATGCCGGCTGGCGTCAGGGCGAGCCCTGGGGCGTGCGGGTCGATGCGCCGGCCGGACTGGATCGGAAGTTGCTGACCACCCGGCTCGATGCGCCTTCCTGTCCCCGGGTCCATGTCCGTCATTCGGTTTGGAAAACGGTGGCGGAATGGCGCGCGCTGGGCGTGGTTCCGCGCGCACCGATTGCGGATTCGACCATGGCCGTGCTGTTCGAACCGGACGGGGCGGGGAATGGTTCATTCCTGTTAACCGGGAATTATCGCGTCATCCTGCATTACAACTGCTCGAACTACTACGCACTGTCCGTGGGGTTACTTGCAGATGAAATTGCCCGTTAAACACAGCCTGCCGCTTATCGCTCTGGTCCTGCTATCCGCCTGTGGCGGCGGGGGGATGCGCGTGGCGGATAATCCCGCCGTTCCAGCCAATGGGCCGGAGGCCGACTATCCGATGGTGCTCGGCCCCAGCTTCACCGTGGACGGGGTGACCTATACCCCGGCCGACCGGATGAATTACGATGCCGTTGGCCGCGCGGTGATCGGCCCGGATGGCGGTTCCACCGTCACGGCCGCGCACCGGACCCTGCCTCTGCCCAGCTATGTCGAGGTGACCGCGCTCGATAGCGGCAAGACCATCCTGGTCCGCGTCACCCGGCGCGGGCCGATGACCGGCAAGCAAATGCTGCAACTGTCGCCCGGGGCGGCCGCCCAACTCGGTGTGGTTGGCGCTGGCGATGTTCCCGTCCGGGTGCGCCGGGTCAATCCGGTCGAGCCTGATCGCGCTGCCTTGCGCAGCGGCATGGCTGCGCTGGCCCGGATGGATACGCCCAAATCGCTGCTGAACGTTTTGCAGCGCAAACTCGACCAGCAGGAAGGGGTCACGCGCCCTGCCGCGACCGATCCGGTGCCGGATACGCCCGCTGCAGCCCTGCCTCCGAAGCCGGAAGCCAAGCCAAAGCCCAAGGCCGAACCCAAGCCGAAGATCGCGCCGCGTGTCAGCCCGGCGCCGGATGGCGCCGCCGCTCCTGCGCCGGCAGCGCCGGTGAAGGGCGGGTTCGTCGTCCAGGTTGGCGCATTCTCCAGCAAAGCCAATGCCGATGCCGCGGCGAAGAGATCCGGCGGCAAGGCCGTGCAGGGCGGCAGCGTCTGGCGCGTGCGGATGGGCCCTTACGCCAGCGAGGCGGAGGCCAAGGCCGCCTTGGCGAAGGCCCGCGCGGCAGGCTATAGCGACGCCAGAATCCAACGCGCCGACTGACGGAATCTTCCTGTCCGCGCCGCGTCTGGCGGGGACCGGAATTGAACCATCGCCATGCCTTGCTGCTGATTGCCGCGCTGCTGCCCGGCGCGGCGACGTCGCGCACGGTCTTATATGCCGCTGCGCAGCCGATCGAGTTGCCGCAGGCGCAGGCCCCGATCGCGCTGTTGGTTGACCTCTCCGCCGGCCAGACGCTGTTCGCGCGCGAGGCGGAACAGCCGTTTCTCCCCGCCTCGATGACCAAGGCGATGACCCTGCTGGTGGCCTTCGACCTGATCCGCGAAGGCAAGCTGGCCGAGGATGCCCTGATTACCGTTCGCCCGGAGACGGCCAGGCGCCTGTCCGGCAAGGGCACCAGCCTGTGGCTGAAGCCCAACGAGCAGGTGGCGGTGCGCGACCTGCTCTACGGGATCGCCACCGCCAGCGCCAACGATGCGGCCGTTGCCCTCGCCGAAGGGGCGATGGGCAGCGAGGCGGCCTGGATCGCGGCGATGAACGCGCGGGCCAGAGCCCTGGGGATGACCGGCAGCAGCTTTGCGAGCGCCAATGGCTTGCCCGATGGCGGCCGCACAAGGGTCACCGCGCGCGACATGGTTCGCCTCGCCCAGGCGCTGATCGTCGATCATCCCGGGCTTTACCGGCGCTACTTCGGGCAGCACCGGATGGACTGGAAGGGGCAGGTGCTCTCCAGCCGCAATCCGATTGCCGGGATTGTCGCCGGGGCGGACGGGATCAAGACCGGCCACACCCGCGAGGCTGGCTATACCTTCCTCGGCGCGGTGGAGCGCGACGGGCGGCGCCTGGTGCTGGTGATCGGCAAGGCGCCCAGCGAAGCCGATCGGGCCGCGGCCGCGCGCGCCATGGCCGAATGGGGCTATGCCGCGTGGGACAGCCGGCCGTTCCTTGGCACCGACTGGATCGTCGGATCGATCCGGGTGCAGGGAGGGAATGCGCGCTCGGTCCCGGTTGCAGTGGCGCGGCCATTCACGATTGCGGTGCCCGCTGGTTCTCACCCTAAGATTTCGGCGCGGATCGTCTATAACGGACCAGTTCGCGCGCCGCTGGCCAAGGGGCAGATGGTGGCTAGACTTGAAGTCGGGTTCGCGGGCCAGCCACCGCACTTCCTGCCGTTGGTGGCCACGCAGGCGGTCGGCCCAGCCGGACCAATCGACAGGCTGGTCAATGGCCTGCTAGGGCCGTTCTCATGACGCGCGGAATGTTCATCGCTCTTGAAGGCGGGGAAGGGGCAGGCAAGAGCACCCAGACCCGCATGCTGGCCGCGGCCCTCGAATCGCGCGGGATCGCCTGCGTGGTCACCCGCGAACCCGGCGGAACCCCCGGGGCCGAAGCAATCCGCGCGCTGCTGTTGGGTGTGGAGGGGGAAGGGTGGAACCCCCGCGCCGAAGCGCTGCTCTTTGCGGCAGCGCGGTCGGACCATGTCGAGCGGCTGATCCGTCCGGCGGTGGCAGCCGGCCAATGGGTGATCTGTGACCGGTTCGTCGATTCAAGCCGGGCCTACCAGGGCGGCGGCTGCGGGCTGTCCGATGCCGAGGTGCTGGATCTGCACCGGATCGGCAGCCAGGGCCTGCTGCCCGACCTGACCCTGCTGATCGAAGTGTCTCCCGATGTGGCGGTTGCCCGTACCCGGGTTCGTGATGGCGATGCCCCCGACCGGATCGGTGGTCGCGATGCCGGCTATCACGCCAAGGTCGCCGCTGCCTTTTCGGCCATGGCCGATGCCGAGCCGGCCCGGTTCCGCCGGATTGACGGTGATGGCACTGCGGAACAAGTGCATGAACGCATCGTGGTGGCCCTTGACGCATGGTTGAGTGCACCTTGAGTACACCTTCAGTCCCCCTTGTCGGCCATGATCCGGCCTGGCGCGAATGGCGCGCGGCGATGGCCAGTCCGCGCATGCACCATGCCTGGCTGCTGACCGGGCTCAAGGGCCTTGGCAAAGGGCATTTCGCCCGTGCCGCCGCCGCCGAACTGGTTGCCGAACCGGGCATTCCCCAGCCTCCGCCGGACCTCCATCCCGACATCCTGATTCCCGAGCATCCTCCTGAAAACAAGGAAGAAGCCAAGAAGCGCGAGGATGGCGCCGACTATCGCCGCAAGCGCGCGATCCCGATCGAGGAGATCCGCACGCTGATCCAACGGCTCCACACCCGGCCCACGCTGGGCAGTCACCGGGCGGTGATCATCGATCCGGCGGATCACCTGGAACGAAACGCTGCCAATGCCTTGCTGAAAGTTCTTGAGGAACCGCCTCAGGGCACATTTTTTCTGCTGGTGACTCACCGGCCTGGGCGACTGCTGCCCACGATCCGCTCGCGCTGCCGGATCCTGCGCTTCGCCCCGCTGGATACGGGCGCAATCGACCGAATTCTGGCTGATTGCGCTCCCCAGGCCAATGCCGAAGCCCGCGCCGCCGCCATTGCCGCCGCCGAAGGCTCGCCCGGCGCGGCGCTCGAATTCGTCGAGCAGGACCTCGGCAAACTGCACAAGATCATGCTCCGCCTGATCGCCGAGGGCGACGACCTGTTCACTCTGCGCGGCGCGCTGGCCGAAGAGATCGGTGCCAGGCCGGACCGGGAACGCCAGCAGGCCGCCGTCGATCTTGCGAGGGCCGTGGTCGCTGCCGAACTCGGCAAGGGCAATACGGCTCGAAATCAGCAGGTTATCGCGGTTCATGGCGAACTGGTGCGGTTGGCAGGACAGCTCCCGACCTACAATTTCGAACCCGCTCTCGCGATCATGGAAATCGGGGCCTTGCTGGCCTCGCTCGCCATGCCTAGAGAAGTGGCCTGATCCCCTTCACCGAAAGATTGCCCCCGGCCATGGCCGAACCGTTCTACATCACCACCGCCATTTCCTATCCCAATGGCAAGCCGCATATCGGCCATGCTTATGAGGCGATTGCCGCTGACGTGATTGCCCGGTTCCAGCGCCAGATGGGGCGCGAAGTACGGTTCCAGACCGGCACGGACGAGCACGGCCTGAAAATGGCCCAGAAGGCCCGTGATCTCGGCATCACGCCGGCTCAGCTTGCATCTGAAATGTCGCAACATTTCATTGATATGTGCGATGGACTGAATGTCTCTTATGATGTGTTTCTGCGGACCACCGAACCGCGTCACCACACCGCCAGCCAGGCCCTGTGGCAGCGGATGGAAGCCAACGGCGATCTCTATCTCGATCGCTACGAAGGTTGGTATTCGGTCCGCGACGAAGCCTATTACGACGAGAGCGAACTGGTCGCCGGAGAAGAGGGGGAGAAACTCTCTCCGCAAGGCACTCCGGTTGAATGGACGGTCGAGGAAAGCTGGTTCTTCCGCCTCTCGGCCTATCAGGACAAGCTGATCGCTCTTCTGGAGACCCCCGGTTTCCTGCGCCCGGAAAGCCGCCGCAATGAAATGCTGGCCTTCGTCAAGGCGGGCCTGCGCGACCTTTCCGTTTCGCGAACCAGCTTCGATTGGGGCGTCAAGGTGCCGGGCAGCGACAACCACGTGATGTACGTGTGGGTAGATGCTCTTACCAATTACCTGACCGGCCTTGGTTTTCCCGATGAAACAGGGGATTACAGCAAGTTCTGGCCGGCCGATCTTCACCTGATCGGCAAGGACATCGTCCGCTTTCACACGATCTACTGGCCGGCCTTCCTGATGAGTGCGGGTCTTCCGGTGCCTGCCCAGGTCTTCGGTCACGGCTTCCTGCTCAACCGCGGGCAGAAGGAATCGAAATCGCTTGGCAACGTAACCGATCCGATGGCCTTGGCTGGTCAGTTTGGTGTCGATGCCTTGCGCTATTTTCTCATGCGCGAAGTCGCTTTCGGGCAGGACGGCTCGTACTCCCCGGAAGCGATCGTGACCCGCTGCAATGCCGAACTGGCGAACAGTTTCGGAAATCTGGCGCAGCGCAGTTTATCGATGATTTTCAAGAATCTTGACGGGAAACTTGCAGACTTCACTCCGGCGGAGGTGGACATTGCATTGCTGAATGATGTGAAGGACGTTTGTAGCGTTCAATTGCCTCGCAGCTTTGCCGCGCTGGAGTTCAGTGACGGGCTGGATGCCTGGATGAGGGTCATCTTCGCCTGCAACCAGTATGTTGATGAACAGGCCCCCTGGACCTTGAAGAAGACCGATCCGGAGCGGATGCGCGCTGTTCTGCAGACCTTGTTCATGGCGGTGCGGGACCTGGCCATCGCGATCCGTCCTGTAACCCCGCAGGCCGCCGACAAACTGTTGGACCAGATGGGTATTCCCGGAGATCAGCGGCGGTTTTCCGATCTTTCGGACAGCGAATGGTTTGAGAGACTCTCGACCAGCGGCTTCGAACTCGCCCAACCGGTCGGCGTGTTCCCGCGGCTTGAGCTGCCCGCCGAGGACGCCTGATGCTGATCGATTCCCACTGTCACCTTGAATACAAGGGGCTGGTGGAAGACCAGCAGGGTGTCCTGGCGCGGGCACGTGAGGCCGGGGTGGGGGGCTTCCTCTCGATCTCCACCCGGCAACGTGAATGGGCGCAGGTGGTCGCGACCACGGAGCGGGAAGCCGATGTCTGGGCCAGTGTCGGGATCCATCCGCACGAGGCCGATGCCCATGCCGACCTTGGAGAAGCAGCGCTGCTGGAGGCAGCCGCACATCCGCGGGTTATCGCGATCGGCGAGACTGGCCTAGACTATTACTACGACCATTCCGATCGGGAGATGCAGAAAGCATTGTTCCGGAGGCATATTTCGGTCTCCCGGCAGACCGGATTGCCGCTGATCATTCACACCCGCGATGCCGAGGACGATACGTTCGCGATCCTGGCCGAGGAAATGGAGCAGGGGGCCTTCCCGGCTTTGATCCATTGCTTCACCGCTTCGGCCGATTTTGGCCGGAAGGTGCTCGATCTGGGCCTGACGATCTCGCTGTCGGGTATCGTAACTTTCAAGAACGCCAAGGACTTGCAAGCCGTTGCGATCGATCTGCCGGACGATCGCATCCTGGTCGAAACCGATGCGCCGTTTCTGGCGCCCGTGCCGCATCGCGGCCGCGTGTGCGAGCCGGCATTCACGGCCGATACGGCCCGGTTCGTGGCCAGCCTGCGTGGAACCACGCCCGCAGCGCTGGCTGAGACTACTACCCGCAATTTCTTCCGGCTGTTTGGGAAAGCAGCATGAAACTGCTGGTGCTTGGCTGCGGAACCAGCACCGGTGTGCCTCGGATCGGCAACGACTGGGGGCAATGCGACCCCAATGAGCCAAGGAACCGTCGTAGCCGGGTTTCTGTGCTGGTCGAAAGTGACAGCGGCAGCCGGATCCTCGTCGATACGTCGCCGGATCTTCGCAATCAGTTCCTGAACAACGGAATCGATCGCATCGACGCGGTATTCTGGACCCATGACCATGCCGATCACGCGCATGGTGTCGATGATTTGCGGGTGTTGCGCTATGGCCGCGCCGGTCCGATTCCTGCCTATGCCGATGAGGAAACCGTACGGCGGATGCGCCAGCGCTTCGGTTATGTCTTTGCCGGTCAGGACGGTTATCCAACCATTCTGGCGCTTGACACGCTGGATCGCGTCCGGATGTGCGCGGGCATTGGCATCCGCCACTGCCGAATGCCGCACGGCTCGATGGACAGCACGGCCTTCCGGTTTGATTGTGACGGAAAATCGGTAGGTTATGCGGTAGACTTCAACACGATTACCCGTGAGATGGTCGATCTGTTCAGTGGCGTCGACGTGTTAGCGGTCGATTGCCTGCGGCGCGATCCGCATCCGACCCATTGCCACCTGGCCATGTCGCTTGAGCTGATCGAGGCGGTTCGGGCCAAGACGGGCATCCTGACGCACCTCGACAAGTCGCTGGACTATGCCACGCTGCAGGCCGAAGTGCCGGCCCACGTGCTGGTGGGTTACGATGGCCTGGAGGTGGTAGCGTGACGACAACTGCAATCATCGTCGGGATCGTTTCCGGATTGGCCTTGCTGGTTCTGAACTTCGGAGCTTTTCGGAGCAGCGCTGCGGCTGCCGGCCACGGGCGCAGGGAGATAGTGCAGATGGCCTTGATCTGGGTCCTGATCTTTGCCGGGCTGACACTGGGGATTGGCTTGCTTGGAGGGTGATCGCACCCATCGTCGCAAGTTGCAGTTAACATAATATATATTATCATTCCAATATGTCTGAACCAAGCAACTCATCCCTGGAACGCCTCCTCCGCATCATGGCCCGGCTGCGCGATCCGCAGCGCGGCTGTGAATGGGACCTTGCACAAACCTTCGAGACCATTGCGCCGTACACGATCGAGGAAGCCTACGAAGTGGCTGATGCCATCGTGCGGAACGACATCGAAGCTCTCAAGGATGAACTTGGTGATCTGTTGCTGCAGGTAGTGTTCCATTCACGCATGGCTGAGGAAGCCGGTCACTTCAGCTTTGCCGATGTAGCCGAAGCGATCAGCGCAAAGATGGAATCCCGTCACCCGCACGTCTTCGGAACGGAGCCAGACCATGGACAATCGCGGGAGGAACGCTGGGAGGTTCTGAAGGCCAAAGAACGGATCGCCAAGGGCGCCGTCAGTGCGCTTGACGGCGTTGCCCTTGCCCTTCCCGCCCTCCTCCGGGCCGAAAAGCTACAGAAGCGGGCGGCCCGGACGGGCTTTGACTGGCCTGACCCGGAAGGACCAGCCAGCAAGGTTGCAGAAGAGGTCGCCGAACTGGCCGAGGCAGAAACAGACACGCAGCGCATCGAGGAAGCAGGCGATTTCCTGTTCGCTGCGGTCAATCTGGTGCGGGCCTACGGCGTACCGGCCGAAGAGGCGCTACGCGCAGCCAATGCCAAGTTCGAGCGGCGTTTCAAGGCAATGGAGGTCCTTGCCGCCGAGCGCGGTGAGGACTTCACAAAGCTCGACCTGGATCAGCAGGAAGCATTGTGGAGTGCCGTAAAGGCCTCAGAGTCGGGTAAACCGGCCTAGCTCACGCGGATCGAGCCGCACTTCAAGCCGCCGCAAGGGCCCGCGATCGTCCTCGCCGCCATCATTGTCCGACAGCACTTCGCCGTGGGCGTGGAGCCAGGCAAGCCGTTGGCCATCACTGACCGGCAGCACAAAGATATGAGTCTTCGCGCCCTGCGTGAGGACCCGGCCGACGGCTTCGAGCAAAGCGTCGCAGCCGTGGCCGGTCAGCGCCGATACGGGGACAATCACTTCGTCGCCATGCGGCGAAGCCTGCTCAAGCAGTTGGGCCACCCGTTCGCTATCGAGGAGGTCCCACTTGTTCCAGGCCTCTACAATCGGAACGGCGGAGGCGGTACCGTCCTCTTCCACCAGACCAAGATCGGCAAGAACGCCCAACACCTCAGACTTTTGCGCAGCGCTGTCAGGATTGGCGATATCGCGCACATGAACAATCACGTCGGCTGCGGTGACTTCCTCCAGTGTCGCCCGAAACGCTGCGACGAGCTGGGTTGGCAGATCGGAAATGAACCCGACCGTGTCCGAGAGGATGGCCTTGTCCACGCCGGGCAGGCGGATGCGGCGCATGGTCGGATCCAGCGTGGCAAACAGCAGGTCCTCCGCCATCACGCCGGCCCCGGTAAGGCGGTTGAACAGGGTAGACTTGCCCGCGTTGGTGTATCCTACCAGCGCAATCACCGGCCAGGGTGCTTTCTCGCGGCGCGAGCGATGCAGGCCGCGGGTCCGGCGAACTTGCTCCAGTTCGCGGCGCAATCGGGCCATGCGATCGCGGATCATGCGCCGGTCGGCTTCGATCTGGGTTTCGCCCGGACCTCCGAGGAAGCCAAAGCCGCCGCGCTGGCGCTCCAGGTGAGTCCAGCTGCGCACCAGTCTCCCGGCCTGATAGTCAAGGTGCGCCAGTTCGACCTGCAAACGCCCTTCGGCCGTTGCGGCCCGTTCGCCGAAGATTTCCAGGATCAGGCCGGTCCGGTCGATCACCTTGCGCTTGAGCTTGTCTTCCAGGTTGCGCTGCTGGATCGCCGAGAGCGAACCATCGACGATTACCAGCTCGGCCTCATCCTGCGTGCAAGCAGTGGCAATGTTCTGGATCTGGCCTTCGCCGAACAGGGTGCCGGCGCGCGCCTCGCGGATCGGTATCGCGATGGCATCGACCACCTCCAGACCGATCGCGAGGGCGAGCCCCCGCGCTTCCTCCAGCCGGGCAGCGGTGTCGATCGCTGCGGCAGCCCGTCCCTTGAACTCGGGATAGACGATCAGTGCCCGCGCGCCGCGGGCCACATCTTCGCGATTGTCGTCAAGAAAGCTCAGTCGTCATCGCCTTGGTCTGTGTCATCCCAACCGTCGCCGGTCAGATCGACCGGGGTGACCGGCTGGATGGTCGACACCGCATGCTTGTAAGCCAGCTGGACGTACCCTTCCCGCTCAAGCAGCATGCAGAACAAGTCGAATGCAGCGACCCGGCCCTGAAGCATGACGCCGTTGACGAGGAACATCGTCACCTGGACTTCGGAATTGCGCACGCTGGTCAGGAACACGTCCTGCAGCAGGCGGACCTTCTTGCCCCCTTCCCCGCCGCTGGCGAACTGGCGCGCATCGACCGGAACGCTGGGCATGATGGTGGAGACAGCGTGCTTGTAGACAAGCTGGCTTTGCCCGTCACGGCGCAGCAGGATCGAGAAGTTGTCAAACCAGGTGACGATCCCCTGCAGCTTGACACCCTTGACGAGGAACATCGTCACCGGGGTCTTGTTCTTGCGCAAGAGGTTGAGGAACTGGTCCTGCAGGTTCGCGCCCTTGGCTCCGCCGGAGATCGGTGCGGGGGTTTCCGCAAGTTCGGGTTCTGGCTTGGGACGGCGCGGGCGTGCGCTGAGGGTGCGAGAGGTCATGGTTCGGCTCCTTCTTGTTGGCAGCTCCCCGGGGGCAGTCCGCAATCTGGCCGAACCTTTCGATCCGGCCGCTTGGCATTGATGCAATCGTATACCCAAGCCCGATTCGGGTAAACGCCCTTGTTGACGGGCGGATTACGCCCCGGCGGCCTGATCCTCTTCGTCTTCCCCTTCCCCTTCCCGCCGATCGGCCATGCCGAGCAGCTTCAGTTTGCGATGCAGAGCTGAGCGTTCCATGCCGATGAAGCTGGCGGTTCGAGAAATGTTGCCGGAGAACCGCTTGATCTGGACCCGCAGATACTCACGCTCGAAGTTCTCGCGGGCTTCGCGTAACGGAACCCCCATCAGGCTGGGCATGGTGTTCTCGCCACTGATCCGGCCCGACAGGACTTCGCTTGGCAACATGTCCGCTTCGATCCGGCCGATCCGTTCGCGCGGGGTCAGAATGATCGTGCGTTCGACCACATTGCGAAGCTGCCGGACATTGCCCGGCCATTCATAGCTTTGCAGCGCGGCCATTGCCTCTTCCGAAACTTCCGGCGGCGGCACCCCCTGGTCGGTCGCGAAGCGGGCAAAGAAATGATCGACCAGCATGGGAATGTCGTCGCGGCGTTCGGACAGGCTGGGAATGCTGACCGGGACAACGTTCAGGCGGTAGAACAGGTCCTCGCGGAAGCGCTTTTCGGAAATCTCGCGTTCCAGGTCGCGCGCGGTGGAGGATACCACGCGGACATCGACCCGAATCTGCCGGTGGCCGCCAACCCGGACAAAGGCCTGCTCGGTAAGAACGCGCAGGATCCGGGCCTGGGTGGACAGCGGCATGTCGGCCACTTCATCGAGATAAAGCGTGCCGCCATCGGCCATTTCAAGCAGACCCGCCCGCACCAGCTTGCCGCCGGATTCCTCGCCGAACAGCTCCTGCTCGAACCGCTCCGGCGTGATCCGGGCCGAATTGACCGTGACAAATGCATGGTCGGAGCGGCCGCTCCAAGAATGCAGCAGCCGAGCGGCGACTTCCTTGCCCGACCCGGCCGGACCAGAGATCAATAGCCGGCTGCCGGTATTGGATACACGCTTCAGCGTCGCCCGGACCGAATTGATGGCTGCCGAGTTTCCGGTGAATTCATCTGCCGTTACAAAGCCTTCGCGCAAGCGGGCGTTCTCGCGGCGCAGCCGTTCGGTTTCGGTGGCGCGGGCAACCAGCAAAAGCAGGCGCTCTGCCTCGAACGGTTTCTCGATGAAGTCCATCGCGCCCCGGCCGATCGCGGAGACGGCCGTATCGATATTGCCGTGGCCCGAAAAGATGATCACCGGCAATTCCGGTTCGCGGCTCTTGATCGCGTCGAGAACTTCAAGGCCGTCCATCGGGCTGCCATGGAGCCAGACGTCGAGCAGGACCAGGCTGGGCCGGCGTTCGTCGATCATGGCAAGAGCCGAAGAGCTGTCTCCGGCCGTGCGGCACTGGTAACCCTCATCGCTGAGCACACCGGCCACAAGGTCGCGGATGTCGCGTTCATCGTCGACGATCAGGATCTCAAGCGCCATTCCAACTTTCCTCGATCAACGTCATTCGGCGGCTTCGGAACCGCGCTGCCCAGAGAGGGGATCACGGGCAAACCGCATGGACACAACGGTGCCCTCACTGTCACTTGCGGCGAAGGTCATGTCGCCACCATGCTCTTCAACAATCTTCTTCACGATCGCGAGGCCAAGGCCGGTGCCTTTTTCGCGCGTGGTCACGTAAGGTTCGACGATCCGGTCACGGTCCTGCGGCAGGCCGATCCCGTTATCGGCAACGGTGACAACCACATCCTCGGCCGATCCGGTCAGGGTCAGGGTGATCCTGCCCCTGTAAGCAGCGTCACCGGCCTTCTGCTGTGCCTCGATTGCTTCGACCGCGTTCTTGAGCACATTGGTCATGGCCTGGCCGAACTGGTGCCGGTCGCAAGCGATGATCCCGATCTCGCCGCTGCTCGAAAAGGCAAAGTTGATGTCCGGCCGCGAAACTTCCTGCAGGAACAGCGCCTGCCGGGCGAGATCGACCGGGTCCTCCCCTCGGAACACGGGCTTTGGCAGGCGGGCAAAGCTGGAGAATTCGTCCACCATCCGGCGCAGGTCTCCCACCTGGCGAATGATGGTTCCGGTCAGCTCCTCGAACAGTTCCGCATCCGCAGAAACCAGCTTGGTATAGCGGCGCTTGAGCCGCTCGGTGGCCAGCTGGATCGGGGTCAGGGGGTTCTTGATCTCATGCGCGATGCGCCGCGCGACGTCCGACCAGGCCGCTTGCCGCTGATCGAGCAACTGGCGGGTGATATCCTCGAACGTCACCACAGTCCCGGTGCTGGCCCGAGCCGCCTTGACCGCAAGGGTCAGGAGGTCGCTGCCCCGCGCGTACTGGACGACGCCGCCGCTGCGCCCGCTTTCGGCCAGAGCGGCGATTTCCGGCGCGATCTCCGAGAGCTTCAGGCCAATCGGCGGTTCCGCGCCCGGATCGAGCAGCAGCTTCTGGGCCGGACCGTTGATCAGGCGGATCCGCCCGTCCTCGTCGGCCGAGATGATCCCTGCGGTAACCGATTCGAGCACGGCTTCGATGAAGGCGCGGCGTTCGTCGAGCTGCTGGTTCGCCCCGACCAGCGCCTGGGTCTGCCGGTCAAGTTGCTGGGTCATGCGGTTGAAGGCCCGGTTGAGCAGACCGATTTCGTCGGTCCCCGTTCGCCCTTCCACCCGCATGGCAAAGTTGCCGGCCCCCACTTCGCGCGCGGCATCGACCAGATCGTAAAGCGGTTCCACCTGCCGGTCGGCAAAGCGCAAGGCAAACCAAACCGACAGGCCAACCAGAGCCAGGCTGACCACGAACAGGGCGACATTGACGCGCAATTGCTGAATCCGGGCGCGCTGGGTCGTCTCCTCATAGGATCTGAGCACGTTCTGGGCATAGCCGGTCGATAGCAGGTCGGATTTTCGCGCGGTGTAGAGGTAGATGCCGGCCCGCCGGTCGATCGGCGTGACCGCCTGGATCGAATTGCCGGTGGAACTGACCACGATCGGTGCCCCGGCATCGAGTTGCCGCAGCACCGCAATCGAAACCTGTTCGGTCAGCGGGTCCGGCCCGCGGGCAAGGGCGGCCCGGTGCAAGGCCCCGTCGCTGCCCTTTTGCAGGATGGTGGATTCGCTGATCCGGCGCTGATGGACCTGATACGAATAGTATTCGGGAAAGGCGTTGCTGCTTAGCGGCTCCTTGCTGAGGAAATCTCCCAGGTCAGCTGCCATGGCCAGCGATTCCAGCTCAAGATCGCGCTCGGTCTGTTCGTAATAGGCCCTGGCGAGCTGGTTGGCGTTCTCGATCAGGCCACGGGACTTGTCCGAGAACCAGAATTCGACCCCGGTCTGGAACAGAACCGAGGCGAAAATGACGACCAGCAGGGTCGGGACGGCCGAGATCAGCGAGAACAGGAACACGAGCCGTACGTGGAGGTGCCCGCCGCTGCCCCCGGCCCGCTCGCGCGCCCGGCGCAAGGCCAAACGCCGGCCTAGCAGGACTAGGATCGCCATGGCCGGAACCAGCGTTCCGACGAGCAGCGATGCGGTCAGCTCGGTTGAAACCAGTGTTCCGGGATCGGCGGGAGCAGAAAAATTGTACCAGGTCAGCGCCGTCATCAGCAGGAAGGCAACAACCGAGCCCACTTCCAGCGTGGCGATGACATTGGCCTTGCGGGCCCAGATAAGCACGCGCCGCCACCAGTTAGGCCAGCGTTTGGCGCGCATCAGGGAACCGGGCTGCTCCATCGTTGCGCGAATACAACACCACTGTTGCAAGAGTGCAAGGCAAATCGCCGCCCTGCACCAAGGTTCAGCGCAAGCCCTCGCCCGGGTCGATCGACAGATCGGTCAAACGCTTGCGCAAGGTGTTACGGTTGATTCCAAGCAGCTGCGCCGCGCGCAACTGATTGCCCTGGGTCTGACGCAGCGCCGCTATGAAAAGCGGCCGCTCAAACGCCGCCAATGCGGCATCATAGACCGTTCCGGGGGCCGGACGATGGGTCACCAGCCAGTGATCGACCGCATGCTCCAGGCTGCCACCAGGCTCCCCTTCCCCTTCGCGCTCGATCGGGATCAGCAGCGGAGCCAGCGTTTCTGCCTCGATCCGCTCCTCCCGGACAAGGAGTGCGACCCGGTAGATGAAATTGCGCAGTTCGCGCACGTTGCCGCGCCACGGCTGGCGGGCCAGCAGGGCGGCGGCATCATCGCCCAGCGAATGGCGCGGCAGGCCCTCGCCCGCGGCCAGTTGCAGGAAGTGGCGAGCGAGCGCGGGAATATCGTCGCGCCGTTCGCGCAGCGGCGGCAGGGTAATGGGCACCACGTTGAGTCGGTAATAGAGGTCTTCGCGGAAGGTGCCGGCCGCAATCATCGGTTCCAGATCGCGGTTGGTGGCGGCGATGATCCGCACATCGACGGCGATTTCCTCTCGCCCGCCAACCCGGCGGATCCGGCCCGATTGCAGCGCGCGCAGCAGCCGGGTCTGGGCATCAAGCGGCATGTCACCGATCTCGTCCAGGAACAGCGTGCCGCCGTTGGCCTGTTCGAACTTTCCGGCATGTCGAGCGACAGCTCCGGTGAAGGCGCCCTTCTCGTGCCCGAACAGCTCGCTTTCAATGAGGTCAGCCGGAATGGCGGCAGTGTTGACCGCGACGAACGGCCCGGTCTTGCGGTGGCCCAGTTCGTGGATCGCTTCAGCCACTAGCTCCTTGCCGGTGCCGCTTTCGCCCAGCACGAGGACGGTCAGGTCATTGCGCAGGACCCGGGTGATCATCCGATAAACCGCCTGCATGGCGGCAGAGCGGCCAACCAGCGGCAGTCCCGCTTCCGGCGCATCGCCATCGCTGGAACGGCGCGCGGAGGACTGGCCGACTGCCTGCCGCACCGTGCGGGCCAGTTCGTCAATGTCGAACGGTTTGGGAAAATACTCAAAGGCCCCGGTATCACTGGCGCGGACCGCCGTATCGAGTGTATTCTGGGCCGAGAGAATGATGATCGGCATGTCAGGCGCGGCGGCGCGGACGGTGCCGATCGTCTCGATACCGTCGCCATCGGTCAGCATCACGTCGGTGACCATGGCATCAAAGCTCTGCCCGGCAATCAGGCGGTCCCGCTCGGCGATGGAATCGCACTCGGTCACCGTCATTCCCTCGGCTTCCAGCGCGGCGGTGATGACTAGCGCGATCGAAGGATCGTCCTCAACCAGCAGGATGTTCATGCCGCCTCCTCGCGCAGCATGCGACGGCGATCCTCGGCCAAGGGCAGGTGAACCCGGAAATGAGTCCAGCCGCCCGCCTCATCGCGGTCGTGGCTGATGCGCGCGTTCATGTCACGCAGCAAGCGGCGGACCAGCGCCAGCCCCAGTCCTTGCCCGCTCTTCTTGGACGTGACGAAAGGCTCGAACACGTGATCTACCAGGTGCGGGGCTATGCCGGGGCCATTGTCGCTGATCCGCAGTTCGATCGGCAGGCGCAATGCGGCGCCATCGATCCCGCCATGCAGTTGCAGGCCGCTGGCAAAGCGGGTGCGGATCACGATCCGGCGGTCGTCCTGCCCGGCGGTCGCATCGGCGGCATTGGCCAGCAGGTTGATCAGCACCTGCACCAGCGCATCGGCATTGCCCAGCACCGGCGGTAGCGAGGGGTCGAACTCCTCGATGATCGGCGGGGCCTTGCCCCCAGCCTCGATCACTGCGCGAGCCCGGCGGATCGCTTCGTGAAGATTGCAAGGCGACAGTTCCGGTGCGGTGCGGCGGGACAGCGACTGCATCTGATCGATCAGCTTGGCGATCCGGTCAACCTCGTCGGCGATCAGATCGGTCATGGCCAGATCCTTGCCGGTCAGCTTGCGACCCAGCAGCTGGGCGGCACCGCGGATCCCGGCCAGCGGGTTCTTGATCTCGTGTGCCAGTACCTCTGGCGCACGCAGCACGCCCTCCTCCCCGCCCGAGGGTGCATCGCGCAGCGCTTCCGCCCCGCCGATGTCGATCAGGGTCAGGATCTGCCAGCCGGGCTGGTCGATGACCGGAGCGAGCATCACGTCCACCTTGCGGGGCGCCTGGCCCGGCACGCTGATTGCGGTGCCGCGGGCGGAAAGCTGGGCGTCGATCTCCTCCAGCCTTGCGGCAAGGCGCGGCTCGTCGAAGTGCAGGACCTCCTCCAGCGGACGGTCCTTGAGGCGTCGGAAGCTTTGCCCCAGCAGCTGTTCCGCCGCCGGATTGGCGGCCGACAATCGCCGCCCCGGCGCCAGCAGCAGCACCGCCATCGGCAGGCTCAGCAGCTGGCGCTGGGCATCGACCATCAGGCGGCAGCCTTCTGCAGGAACGGATCATAGAACTCGCGCAGCCGCCGCATCACTTCATCGGCATCGTCGACGAAGTTGATCATGTTGCGAAACTGGGCGGAATCGCGCAGCCCCCGGGTGTACCAGCCAAGGTGCTTGCGGGCCATCTTGACCCCGGTATCGGCACCATAGTGATCAAGCATGGCCTGGTAATGTTCAAGGATGACCGCCAACTGCTCGTCCAGAGAAGGATCGGCAAGATGCTGTCCGGTTTTCAGCCAGTGCATGACCTGGGCCAGCAGCCAGGGGCGGCCATAGGCTCCGCGCCCAATCATCACCCCGTCCGCGCCGGACTGTTCCAGCGCCTTGGCCACATCGGCAATCTCGCAGATGTCGCCATTGACGATGACCGGGATCGAAACCGCTTCCTTGACCGAACGGACAAAACCCCAGTCGGCGTGGCCCTTGTACATCTGGTTGCGGGTGCGGCCATGGACGGTGACCATCTTTGCGCCTAGGTCCTCGGCAATCCGGGCCAGTTCCGGGGCGTTAAGGCTGTCATGGCACCAGCCCATCCGCATCTTGACCGTGACCGGAACCTTGACCGCCTTGACGGTCGCCTCGATCAGCTTGGTCGCCAGCGGCACGTCGCGCATCAGGGCGCTGCCGGCATCGCCGTTCACCACCTTGCGCACCGGGCAGCCCATGTTGATGTCGATAATCGCCGCACCGCGATCCTCGACCAGCTTTGCCGCCTCGCCCATCTGGACCGGATCGCAGCCGACCAGCTGCATCGAGACGGGCTCCTCGCTGCGGTCCCACATCGCCTTCTGCAGCGAAACGCGCGTTTCGCGGATTGCGGCCGGGCTGGCGATCATCTCGGTCACGTTGAGGCCGGAACCGAACCGGCGGACCATGCGGCGGAACGGCAGATCGGTCACGCCGGTCATCGGAGCCAGGATCACCGGACAATCGACGGTTTCCGGACCGATCTGGATCGGCGCAAGGCCGGGGCTGGGAGGAAGCGGGTTCATGGATCGTGTGCCTAAAATTTAGGCAGCACATAGGGAATTGCTCCGCGTGCGGCAACCCTATACCGGCAGGGCATGGATTCCGCTGCAACCCAGCCTTTTGCCGCCGTGATCGTCGCTGCCGGACAAGGCCTGCGCGCTGGACAGCCTCTGCCCAAGCAGTTTGCGCTGTGGCGCGGCAAGCCGGTCGTGCGCCATTCCGCCGAAGCCCTCTGGGCTGCGGGAGCCAGCCCGATCATGGTGGCGATCCCTGAAGGCGCTGACGAAATAGCCGCCGCGGCTTTGGCCGGCATTCCGGGCGTACGGCTGATCACCGGTGGTGCCACCCGGCAGCAGTCGGTCCGTCTGGCACTGGAGGCGCTGGCAGTTAGCGCCCCCGCCCGCGTCCTGATCCACGATGCGGCAAGGCCGGTGCTGCCGCTGGCGGTTATCGAACGGCTCGTTGCCGCTCTGGAGGCTCAACCCGGCGCGATTCCGGTCCTGTCAGTGGTCGACAGCCTGACCGCCGCTGAAGGTGCCCTGATGGGCGCACCAGCCCAGCGCGAGGCGCTGCGCCGCGTGCAGACCCCGCAGGCCTTTCGTTTCGCGGAAATCCTGGCAGCACATCGCAATTGGACCGAAGCGGCCGCGGCCGGGGACGATGCCCAGGTTGCGCGGGCGGACGGGCTGGCCGTGGCATTGGTCGAAGGGGACGAAATCTTGCACAAGCTGACTTTTGCCAGCGATTTTGCCGCGGCGGCGCCAGCCGTTCGCGTCGGCACCGGCTATGACGTCCACCGCCTTGCGACCGGCGAGGAACTCTGGCTTTGCGGAGTAAAGATCGATCATGATCGCGGTCTTGCCGGACACAGCGATGCCGATGTGGCAATCCATGCACTGGTCGATGCCATCCTCGGCGCAATCGGCAGTGGCGATATCGGCAGCCACTTCCCCCCCAGCGATCCACAGTGGAAGGGCGCGAGCTCGGACCGGTTCCTGGTGCACGCCGTCAAGCTTGCCGCCGAGGCCGGTTACCGGATCGGCAATGTCGATGTGACAATTGTCTGCGAGGCACCGAAAATCGGCCCCCACCGCGAGGCCATGCGTCTGCGCCTTGCCGAATTGCTCGGCACGGGGGTCGAGACGGTCAGCGTCAAGGCCACCACGACCGAGAAGCTCGGTTTCACCGGTCGCGGCGAAGGGATTGCCGCCCAGGCTGCAGCCACTCTGCTGCGCGACTGATCGAATAGCGCTGGATTTTCCGCCCGCCCCGGACCAAGGGCCGGTCCGCGATTCGAAACAGACGGATTCTCGTGTCTTGAGCATTCTTCCAGCAGACCTGACCACCCTGGCCCAGCGCGTCATTGCCGCAAACCGCGATGCGGGACGCATGATCGCGCTGGCGGAAAGCTGCACCGGCGGCCTTGTCACCGCCGCGCTTACCGAAGTGCCGGGTTCATCGGCAGTGCTTGACCGGGGTTTCGTGACCTATTCGAATCAGGCCAAGCACCAGATGCTGAGCGTCTCGAACGATATCATCGATGCCTTCGGTGCCGTCTCGATCGCCTGCGCATGGGCCATGGCCCAGGGGGCGCTGAAGCACAGCTCGGCCGATGTTGCCGTGGCCATCACCGGGATTGCCGGTCCGGATGGCGGGTCGGACATGAAGCCGGTCGGGACGGTGGTCTTCGCCCGTGCGGTCCGCGGCAGCGATGAACTGGTGGCTGAAGAGAAGCTGATCGAGGGCGAGGACCGCGCCGGGATCCGTCATCAGGCTGCGCTGGTCGCGCTTGAGCTGCTGCTGCCGTAAAGCTGGGCCGCCCGCTCTTCGAAAGCGGTCACCATCTTGCGGAAGGCGCGATCGAAATACTGTCCGGCCAGTTTCTCGAACATGGCGTTGCGGAACGTGAAGTCGACCATGAATTCGACCTCGCAACCGTTATCCGCCGGTCTGAAGTCCCAGACATTGTCGAGATCGCGCATCGGCCCGTCGACGTAGATCACTTCGATCCGGCGCGGACGGTCCTTGATCACGCGCGAAGTGAACTTCTCGCGCAGCGCCTTGAAGCCGACCAGCATGTCGGCAACCATTTCCGTTTCACTGTCTGACCGGACCCGGGTGGCGACCACCCAGGGCAGGAACTCGCCATAACGGGCCACGTCCGCGACCAGATCGTACATCTGTTCGGCGCTGTAGGGCAGCCGCCGGACTTCGCGGATCCCCGGCATCAGCGTCCCGCGCGGGCGACCATGGCCTGGCGCGCGGCCCGCATTTCGCGGAAATCGTCACCGGCATGATAGCTGGAGCGGGTCAGCGGGCTGGCCGCAACCTGCAGGAAACCCTTGGCCCGGGCGATCGCGCCATAGGCGTCAAAGGTTTGCGGGGTCACGAACTCGGCCACCTTGGCATGCTTAGGCGTCGGCTGCAGGTACTGGCCCATGGTGATGAAGTCGATCCCGGCACAGCGCATGTCGTCCATCACCTGGTGCACTTCCAGCCGTTCCTCGCCAAGCCCCAGCATGATCCCGGACTTGGTGAAGACCAGCGGATCATGCGCCTTCACTTCCTCGAGCAACCGCAGCGAGGCGTAGTAACGCGCGCCCGGGCGGATCGTCGGGTAAAGCCGGGGAACCGTCTCGAGGTTGTGGTTGTAGACATCCGGCCCCGCCGCGACGATCGCTTCGACAGCGGCGCGCATCTTGCCGCGGAAATCAGGCGTGAGGATCTCGATCGTGGTATCGGGCGTAGCGGCGCGCAAGGCCTTGATCACTTTCACGAACTGCCCCGCCCCGCCATCGGGCAGGTCATCCCGGTCAACCGAGGTGATGACGATGTGTTCCAGCCCCATCTTGGCAGCGGCAATCGCAACATGTTCCGGCTCGAGCGGATCGACCGCGCGCGGCATCCCGGTCTTGACGTTGCAGAAGGCGCAGGCCCGGGTGCAGACGTCGCCAAGGATCATGACCGTGGCGTGCTTCTTGGTCCAGCATTCGCCGATGTTGGGGCAAGCGGCCTCTTCGCAGACCGTGTTGAGCTTCAGATCGCGCATCAGCTGGCGCGTTTCACCATAACCCTTGCTGGTCGGGGCCTTGACCCGGATCCAGTCCGGCTTGCGCTGACGCTCTGGCTTTGGCGGGGAAGAGAGGTCGTTCATGGCTGCCACTTAGGCGCTTCGAACGGCCCTTGCCAGAGACAAATGGTGCAGGCATGGGGTCAGCATGATCAAACGCTTCTCCCCGGCGCTGCAACACCTGATTGAAGGCTATGGCCGGTTTCGGAGCGGTGCATGGGCGGGCAACCGGGAGCGCTGGGCGCGTCTGCGCGAAGGCCAGTCGCCCGAGGTGATGGTGATCGCCTGTTCCGACAGCCGGGTCGATCCGGCACAGATCTTCGATGTCGATCCGGGCGAAATCTTCGTTGTCCGCAACGTCGCGGCGCTGGTCCCGCCGTTCGAGACGACGCCCGGACACCACGGCGTTTCCGCAGCTCTGGAATTTGCCGTCCAGGTGCTGAAAGTGAAGAAGATCATCGTGCTGGGTCACGGCATGTGCGGGGGCTGCAAGGCGGCGCTGACGCGAGAGATGCACGGGACCAAGCCCGGCGAAGGCGGATTCATTGCCGACTGGATCGCCCTGCTGGACGAGGCTCGCGACGAGGTGGCTCACGATCACGGCACGCACGGGCGCGATGCGGAACGGGCGATGGAACTGGCCGGGGTACGGGTAAGTCTTGCCAATCTGCGCACTTTTCCCTGCATCCGGCGCAAGGAAGCGGATGGAGAGCTGCGGCTGCGCGGGGCCTTCTTCGCGATCTCCGACGGCGTGCTGCACCTGCTGGACGAAGCGACCGGCAAGTTCGAGCCTGCGCCGCTCAAGCTCTAAAAGAACCGCTGAGGTCAAACGAAAAGGGCGACCGTTGCCGGCCGCCCTTCTCATTTTCATGCCGCTGACGATCAGTTCGCCGGCGCGGCCTTGCTCTTGGCATAGGCCGCCCACAGCTGCGCGATCGGGCCGCGGATGCCGGTGACCTTGGCCAGGGTTTCCTGGGCCTGGGCGCTCTTGCCCTGATCGGTCTGGGCGATCCCCAGGCGGGTCAGTACTCGCGGGGCATCGACACCCGGCTTGGTCAGCGCGATCTCGTACATTTCCTCGGCCTTGGCGGCATCGTCATAGCTGAGGAACGCATCGCCGGCGGCCATCGCGGTGGCGGCAGTGGCGTTGGCAGCGCGGGCATCCTTTTCCATGCCGGGCAGCGAGGCCTTGTCGGGCGCGATGCGACCGGCAGCGATCGCCTTCCAGTCGGTCACGGCCGGGTCGCTGGCCTCCAGCTTGCCCGAAGCCAGCCCGAGATTGATGATCTTGAGCGCTTCGTTGGGCAGGCGGCGCGGGTCGGCAGCCTGAATGTATTCGATGTAATCGCGGGTTTCGGCCCAGCTGTCGGTGCGGCCCATCAGGCGCATCAGATCGAGCATTTCCTGGTTCTGGAACTTGGTCATGTCACGCACGACCGCGATAGCCAGCGCCCAGTTGTCCTTGGTCGGATAGACCTGGACCAGCCGGACCGAGAAGTTGACCGCGTGGTCAGGCAGCTTCGCGCGGTAAGCGACGACGATGCCCTTCTTGATCCACTCTTCCGGGGCCGAAGCGCCGCGCTTGGTAACGGCTTCGTCCAGCACCTTCAGGCCTTCGGCCGGCATATTGTCGTTGATATAGGCATCGGCCAGCAGGCCTTCGACACCACCTTCGGTATATCCACCGGCAATGGCCGTCTGCAGCGAGGCGCGGGCAGCGGGATAGTCCCTCAGGTCATAGGAAATTCCGCCGATGTAATAGTTGAACTTCGGGAGGTCCGAGGCCGGCAGCTTGCCGCTGTCGACCATGGTCTGCAGGCCGCGGCGCTGCATCTTCTTGTCGTGAGCGAGCTGGCCGTGGTTCAGCGCGAGCTGGCCGGCGACGAACTTGTCGTCGGGATCGACCGCGGCGGTGAAGGCGGCTTCGACCAGGGCGGCTTCCGGGGCGAGCAGCGCGCCGAGCGCGGCGACGGCGGCGTCATAGTTGGCGCGGGCCTCATCCTGGGCCTTCTTGCCGCGGGCAGCGCGGAAAGCGTTCTCGGCAGCGGTCACCTTGTTGCGGGCCTCGACCACGTCGGCCCGCTTGGAGGCATCGTCGAAGCCCTTCTTGGCCGGCTGGTAAGCCGCCATGAAGCCCTTCGAGAGCTTAAGCTTCGGAGCTTCCTGCTTCTTTTCCTTCTCCTTGGCCAT
Organism: Sphingomonadales bacterium; assembly: GCA_017302615.1. Taxonomy (GTDB): domain Bacteria; phylum Pseudomonadota; class Alphaproteobacteria; order Sphingomonadales; family Sphingomonadaceae; genus Novosphingobium. The sequence continues at coordinate 239,234 of JAFLDB010000001.1, read as the reverse complement.
CGCCGGGGCGGACAGGCCGCCAGCGGCGATCCCCATTGCAAGCGCCAGACCCAGTGCGGTGCGGGCGAAAAACTTGCTGCGGACCATTGAACTCTTCTCCTTGGCAACCGCCGTTTTGCGCCACTGCGGCACTGCCCGGCGGGGCGACTTCCTCTGCTTCGCCATAGGCGCTGACACGCCCCCTTGGCAACAGGTCTGCGCGTTAGGGCGTGGCGGTTGAACGGCGATTGAATGCGCCCTTCCCCAAGCGTTCAGAAAGGTGCCTCAAGGTGTGGAAAACAGGCACACCAGAGACAGATAACAGTCACTCAAGCTGGCCTTCGCGCGGTCCATGGCCTAGGGCCAAGGAACCGAATTTCGTACCAACAGAACAAGTGATATTTCCCGCGTGAGCGACGAAACCGAAATCCCCGATTCCACGCCTGAACCGACCGGTCCGCTGGGCGATTTCCAGCGCATCGACATCGTCGATGAAATGAAGACCAGCTACCTCGATTACGCGATGAGCGTGATCGTGAGCCGCGCGCTGCCCGATGTGCGCGACGGGTTGAAGCCGGTTCACCGCCGGATCCTGTTCGCCAGCCAGGAAGGCGGCTTCGTTGCCGGTAGGCCCTATCGCAAGAGCGCCAAGATCGTCGGCGACGTGATGGGTAACTATCACCCGCATGGCGACAGCGCGATCTACGATGCGCTGGCCCGCATGACGCAGGACTGGTCGATGCGCCTGCCGCTGATCGACGGCCAGGGCAACTTCGGCTCGATGGACCCCGATCCGCCGGCCTCGATGCGTTATACCGAAGCGCGGCTGGCCAAGGTGGCCAATTCGCTGCTCGAGGATCTCGACAAGGACACGGTCGATTTCACCGACAACTATGACGGATCGCGGCAGGAGCCGACCGTCCTTCCGGCCCGCTTCCCCAACCTGCTGGTCAACGGCGCGGGCGGGATCGCGGTCGGCATGGCGACCAACATTCCGCCGCACAACCTGGGCGAAGTGATCGATGCCTGCCTTGCCACCATCGAGAACCCGGCGATCACCAATGACGAGCTGATCCAGATCGTCCCGGGTCCGGACTTCCCCACCGCCCCGCTGATCCTGGGCCAGTCGGGCGCGCGCAAGGCCTACAGCGAAGGGCGCGGCAGCATCATCATGCGCTGCCGTCACGAGATCGAGGAAGGCCGGGGAGACCGCCGCTCGATCGTACTGACCAGCATTCCCTATCAGGTCGGCAAGTCCGGCCTGGTCGAGAAGATCGCCGAAGCGGCCAAGGACAAGCGGATCGAGGGCATTTCCGACATCCGCGACGAATCGAGCCGCCTGGGCGTGCGAGTGGTGATCGACCTGAAGCGCGATGCCACGCCGGAAGTGGTGCTCAACCAGCTGTGGCGCAACACTCCGGCCCAAAGCTCGTTCCCGGCCAACATGCTGGCGATCCGCGGCGGACGGCCCGAAGTGCTGACCCTGCGCGACATCATCACCAGCTTCATTTCCTTCCGTGAGGAAGTGATCACCCGCCGCACCAAGTTCGAACTGAACAAGGCGCGGGACCGGGCGCACATCTTGCTGGGCCTGGTGGTTGCCGTCACCAACCTTGACGAGGTGGTGAAGATCATCCGCGGATCGTCCAACCCGGCCGCCGCGCGCGAAGCACTGCTGACCCGCGAATGGCCGATCGGGGAGATCGCGCCCTACATCAAGCTGGTCGAGGCGATCGAGCCGAGCGCCGAGCAGGAAGGCGGCACCTACCGCCTGTCCGAAGTGCAGGTGAAGGCGATCCTCGATCTGCGCCTGCACCGCCTGACCGCACTGGGCCGCGACGAGATCGGCGATGAGCTCAAGGAACTGGCCGCCGCGATTGCCGAGTATCTCTCGATCCTGGCCGACCGGGTGAAGCTCTGCGGCGTGATGCGCGACGAACTGGTCCTGATCCGCGAGGCCTATGCCACCCCGCGCGTGTCCGAAATCACCGCCGCTGCCGACGGGATCGAGGACGAGGACCTGATCGAGCGCGACGAGATGGTCGTCACCGTCACCATGGACGGCTACATCAAGCGCACCCCGCTCTCCACCTTCCGCGCCCAGAACCGGGGCGGCAAGGGCCGCGCCGGGATGGCGACCAAGGACGAGGACGTGGTGACCACCATGTTCGTGACCAGCACCCACAACCCGGTGCTGTTCTTCTCCACCGCGGGCAAGGTCTATCGCCTCAAGGTCTGGCGCCTGCCCGAAGGCGGCCCGGCCACACGCGGGCGCCCGATCGTCAACCTGCTTCCCGCGCTGGACCAGGGCGAAACGATCCAGACCGTGCTGCCCCTGCCCGAGGACGAGGCCGAATGGGGCAAGCTCTCCGTCGTTTTCGCCACGGCCAAGGGCAATGTCCGCCGCAATTCGATGGAACTGTTCACCAACATTCCCTCGAACGGCAAGTTCGCCATGAAGTTCGAAGACGACAGCGATGACCGCCTGATCGGTGTGGCCTTGCTCGAAGCGAGCGACGACGTGCTGCTCGCCACCCGCGCGGGCAAGGCGATCCGCTTTGCCGGGGATGAAGTGCGCGAATTCCAGAGCCGTACCTCCACCGGGGTGCGCGGCATGACGCTGAAGGGCGATGACGAGGTGATCAGCCTGTCGATCCTCCACCGCGTCGGCACGACCAGCGAGGAACGCGAGGAATACGTCAAGTTCGCACCGTGGAAGGGCGAGCGCGAGGGCGAACCTTCGCTCTCGCCCGAACGCATGGCCGAACTGGCCGAGCGTGAGCAGTTCATCCTCACCGTCTGCGCCAATGGCTACGGCAAGATGAGCTCTGCCTACGAATACCGCCGCACCGGTCGCGGCGGCCAGGGCATCACCAATATCGACAATATCGCCCGCAACGGCCCGGTGGTCGCCAGCTTCCCGGCCAGCCAGGCCGACCAACTGATGCTGGTGACCGATCAGGCCAAGCTGATCCGCCTGCCGCTGGAAAGCCTGCGGGTGATCGGCCGCGGCTCTGCCGGGGTGCGGCTGTTCAACGTCGCCGATCAGGAACATGTCGTTTCCGCCGTGCGCCTGGCCGAAGAAGAAGACGATGAGCCGGTTGCCGGCGATGAGGGCGGCGAAGTCCCAGCGGCAGAAGATTGAGCGCGCTTCCCGACCACGCTTGGAAGATCCTGACCGGCGAGCAGAAGGACAAGCTGCTCGCCGAAGGGATCTTTCATGGCGCTCAGGTCGATCTGGCCGATGGCTACATCCACCTCTCGGCCGAGCCGCAGGTGGCGGGTACGCTCGACAAGCATTTCGCGGAGCAGAGCGGGCTATGGCTGGCGCGGGTCGACCTGACCAGGCTCGGCGCAAGTGTCCGCTGGGAACTGTCGCGCGGCGACGCGCTGTTCCCGCATATCTATGCGCCGCTGCCGCTTTCCGCCGTAACCGCATTAGGCCCGCTTCAGCGTGCCGCCGATGGCACAATCACCTATCCGGTTTGACTTGCAGCGCGGCGCAATCGGGGTGAAAGTGACGCAAACGCCGGGACAGGATGGATAGCCATGGGATTGCGGGTAGAACACTCTGGGCAGGCGTGCGGTGCACGGGTCACGGGGCTGGATCTCAAGGCCGATCTTGCCCCGGACCTGGTGGCCGAATTGCGCGCGATCTGGCTTGAACACCACGTGCTGGCCTTCCCCGATCAGGGGATGGACGATGACGATCTGGAACGCTTCACCCTGGCCTTCGGCGGGTTTGGCGACGATCCGTTCTTCGCCCCGATCCCCGGCCGCCAGCACATCGCCGCGATCCGACGCGAGGCGGATGAACAAAGCCCGCTGTTTGCCGAAAACTGGCATGCCGACTGGTCATTCCAGGCCCGCCCACCGGCGGGGACCTGCCTGCTCGCGATCGATATTCCCCCGATCGGCGGCGACACCCTGTTCGCCAACCAACACATGGCCTGGGAAGCCCTGCCGCCCGACCGGCAGGCCCGCTATGCCGATCTGATTGCGATCCATTCCGCTCGCCTGCCCTATGCGCCTGACGGCACATATGGCGCGAAGGACAAGGGCCGCAGCATGGACATCCGCCCCAGCGAGGCCGCGCTGGCGACGCAAACCCACCCGCTGGTTCCGGCTCACCCGGAAACCGGACGGCGCGGGTTCTATTCCACGCTGGGCTACATCATCGGGATCGAGGGCATGGCTCAGGACGAAGCCATTGCCCTGCTGATGGAGCTGCAGGCCTGGCAGGGCGATGAACGCTTCGTCTTTGCACAGCAGTGGGAACCCGGGATGCTGGTAATGTGGGACAACCGCTCGGTCCTCCACCGCGCCACCGGCGGCTACGAAGGCTACCGCCGCGAACTCCACCGCACCACGATTGCGGCCTGGGCCGGTTGAACGGGCCTAAGAAAGCTGCTGATGGCGTGAAGTCAGCGTTGTTTTGCAACACAGGCTTCGAGACTCTGCCCGGCTCTCCCCCTCGCCCCAGTATCGAAAGGACCATAACGTTCGCCGTCGCCAACCAGATAAATGTATCGAGAGCTTTTGAGCAACGCCATCATCCTTTGCGTATCACCACTCACATACCACTCACCCGGTATCACTTTGACAAACTTACCGCCCGGGTAGATGCCCCCATAAAGACCAGTCGCGTCGTCACTCCGACCGGTCTCGGTTTCAAGACGAACATCGAACTCGTAATAGTCATCCGCCGTCGCAGACTTCGGAATTCGCTCCGCCCTGTATTCGACCCTGAAGCGGGGGAGTTTTCCCGGACGATTTTCATACCGCACGGAAAGGACTGCCCCTGCTGGCCCGTTCTTGGGCCCCGGACCATCGATATCGAAATAACAAGCGCCGTCTTTCGCATATTCCCTAATCGTTCGTGATTGCTGGGCAGCCGCGGCAGATCCCACCAATCCAACTAGCACAACAATCCCGGTCCATTTGCGCATGATGGCCTTCCTCTCTGCCAAGATCACTGTTGCGAGGGTCCTCGGGGCTGTCGACAGCCGTCAGTTCACCGGCTCTCCGCGCACCCGCTTGGCGCAGTTGTTGAGCGAGTTCCACGGCAAGGTCTTGATCTGCATGTCGAACGGGCCATAGCGCTCGCCATCGGCCACGACGTGAACGATCTTGGCCTTCTTGAGCAGGTCCATCACCGGCACGGACGGCTCACCCGCGCCCCAGCCGGCCCAGATCCGCTGGTAATAGCCGCTTTCATACCCGCCCGAGCGCGAGGGCTTGCTGTTGCCGGCATCGGTTTCCAGCTTCACGTTGAGGTTCTTTTCGGGATCGCTCTTGGCCGCCTTTGGAAAACTGTTGGCTTTCAGATCCAGCCCCAGGTTGCCGTCCTTCACCCGGTAGCTGAATTCCAGCGTGAACTGCTCCGATCCGCCCTTCGGCCCCGGCCCCTTGACGCTGAAATAGCACACCCCGTCACGCTCGTTCTGGCCGAAGCTGACGTTGATCTGGGCGGAAGCCGGGCTGGCGAGCAGAGCGGCGGTGGTGGCGGCGGCGATGAATGGCAGGCGCATCGTTGGCTCCTTCAACAATAGGGATTGGACGAGCGGCAGACCGATGTGCCGCCCGAATAATAGCTGATCGCGTTGTTGAAATTGTGGCGGTCATAGATCTGCGAGACCGACGGCCCGCTGTAGGTCGGCGTCGGGTTATAGCTGGTTGATGGGGCAGACCAACTGCGCGAGAACATCGAAGCCGGGCTGTTCCAGAAAGCGCGGCTTTGTGCCGCCCATTCCTCATACTGCTTCTGGCGGCGGGCGTTCTCCTCGCGGATCGGCTCGTTCTTCATCGAACGCAGGATCGCTGCGGCCTTCTCGTCTCCGCGCGAGGCGGCAATCGCCATGTAGTTTTCACCCTTGGCCCGGTCGAGCGGGACTTCCCGGCCGTACCAATAGGCCATGCCCATGAAGATCGCGGCATCGACATGGCCGACCCGGGCGGCGTTCTCGAACAGGATCAGCCCGTCCTGCTTGCGTTCGCTGCCGAACAGCCCGGGCAGGCCGAAGTACATCCAGCCGCCCAGCAGCCACTGCGCATCCTCGTTCCCTTCGCGCATCAGCCGGGCGACGGTTTGCAGCCCGGCCATGCGGTTGCTGTTGCCTTCGACCATTTGCCGTGCCTGCTTGAGCTGCTGCACAGCCGGAGAAGCCGGATCGATTGCCGGACGCATGGTGCGGAGCGACGGATTGGCCCCCGCCATCTTGCCGGCCCGGTTGCAGGCGGTCTGTTCGCCCAGCTTGCAGCCGCGCTCCAGCAGGGCAAAGGCGACCGGATCCTCGCGCTCGACCCGGCCAAAATCGCCGGCATAGGCCATTCCGAGCATCAGGCAGGCCCGCCCTTCCCCCAGTTCGCAGCCGCGCCGGGCGAAGTAGAGGCTCTCCTGGAAATTGGTCGTCGCCCCCGGCAGGTTCAGCAGCACCACCCGCGCGACGAAGAAGCAGGCCTGCCCGTCGTTGGCGGAGCAGGCGGCGGAGAGGTATTGTTCGCCCCGGTTGATGTCGGCCTTGTTGCGCGACTGGGTCAGTCGTTCACCGTGATAGGTGCACAGCCGCAGCTTGTCGTCCTGGGTTTCGACGCAGCCGATCCGCTCGTATTCCGCCGCGCGGCTGGCATCGGCGGAAACGCCCCAGCCGTTGCGGTAGGCATCGGCCATGCCCTGGCATCCCCATGACTTGCGCGCCCGGCAGGCCGGTTCGAACAGGCGCAGCGCTTCCGCGCGCGAGGCCGCGTCCTTGCGGACGTAGAACAGGCTGTTGGCGCGGTTGCGGCAACCCATGTCGTCACCGGCGGCGCAGGCCTTGGCCAGCAGGGCATCGGACTGGTCCGATCCGCTCGGTGCCGCGGCAGCCTGACTGACTGCCAGAGTAGCGCAGGCCGGCTGGTATTTCAGCTGGTTGCAGCCGCGCTCGGCCTGCTGCTGAGCCATGGCGGGCAACTTGTAGCCGGGGGTGCCTTCGCGCAGCATTTCCGCAGCGCGAACGCAGCCCTCGCCCGATCCCTTCTTGCAGGCTTCCATGAAGTAACCGACTGCGGCGCGCTGATCGGCGCGGACCTCGCCAAAGCCCTTCTCGAATGCCCGGGCCAGTTTCAGACAGGAATCGGCCTTGCCTTTCAGGCAGGCCAGTTCCCAGTCGATCGTCACGCCCCACAGCACATAGGGATAGTTCTGCCGCCCGTCGAAGACGAAGCTTTGCCGGCTCTTGTCATAGGCGGTGGGTGGCTTGTCCTTGGCCATTGCCGGGGATGCCAGCAGGGCCATGCCCGCAAGGACGCTCAGGATAAGACGCAGCAAAGCCATCAGGAACCCCCGATCAGGCGCGCGACACCCAGCGGCAATCTGCCACAATGCGCCGCGCAGGCAAGACCTTACCCCTGCCGCCGCTTCAGTTCTCCGACCACGCCCGTGCAGATCAGGAACTGACCGAAGTAATAGAGCGGCCAGATCAGCAGATCAGGCAGGGGACTTTGCGCCAGCGCGCCCATCCGCGCGAAGATGAGGAGGTCAGAGATGACGAACATCACCGCGCCGATCCCCACCCGGTAGCGCGGGAAGCTGCTGGTCCAGGCTGCCGCCGCCATGGCCCCCAGCCCGGCGGAATAGAGCGCGATGCCCGGCGCGGCGGCGCGGTCGGTCGGGATCAGGAAGGCCACCACAGGGACCAGCACCAGCAGGGCCAGTCCGGTCAGCTTCTGACTGAAGGTTAGGCTGGCCCGCCGGTGCCGCCAATAGAGGTGGATCGCGATCAGGTGGCCGATCAGGAAGGCAATCGCGCCCCATTCCAGCACCAGTTCGATCAGCACGTCGCCCAGCGCGCCGAACGCCATCACCGCCGCGATTGCCCGCGAATCCGCGCCCTTGTGCCGGGCCAGGGCATAGACCGCGAGCAGAGCCACGCCGGCACCCTTCCAGGCCCATTCATAGATATCCGGCACATTGCCGTGGCGGATGAAGTAATAGCTGATCCCGACCAGCAGGCTGGCGAGCAGCCACGGCCGTTTGTCCACCAGCGCGCGTTTCGGCATGACCATTCCCTCCCTTGCCCTATGCTTGCCGTTGGAATTTGCCGCGCGCAAGGCTAGGCGCGAGGACGATGGCATACGATGTACACATTATCGGCGGCGGAATGGCTGGCAGCGAGGCGGCCTGGCAGCTCGCGCGGCGGGGGCTGAAGGTCCGCCTGTCGGAAATGCGAGGTGCGGGCGATACCACCCCGGCTCACCAGGGTACGGGGCTGGCCGAGCTGGTCTGTTCCAACTCGTTCCGCTCCGACGATCACGAGAACAACGCAGTCGGCCTGATCCACCACGAGATGCGCCAGCTCGATTCGCTGATCATGGGCGCGGCCGAGGTGGCGAAAGTGCCGGCCGGTTCGGCCCTGGCGGTGGACCGCGATGTCTTTTCGGCCGAGGTCGAGGCCCGGCTGGCTGCCCTGCCCTCGCTGGAGGTGGTGCGCGAGCGGATCGACCGCCTGCCCGATGCCGGCCTGACCATCGTCGCCACCGGACCACTGACCGCGGCAGCGCTGGCCGAAAGCATCGGCGCGGCAACAGGAGCGGAAAGCCTGGCCTTTTTCGATGCGATTGCCCCGATCGTCCATCGCGACTCCATCGATATGGACGTGGCCTGGATGGCTGCGCGGTGGGACAAGGGCGGCAAGGATTACATCAACTGCCCGCTCAACAAGGAGCAGTACATCGCCTTCCGTGAAGGTCTGCTGGCGGGCGAGAAGACCGAATTCCGGGAATGGGAAGCGAGCACCCCCTATTTCGAAGGCTGCATGCCGATCGAGGTGATGGCCGAGCGCGGCGAGGATACCCTGCGGTTCGGGCCGATGAAGCCGGTAGGGCTGGACAATCCGCACTGGGCGACAGCCGAACACCCCAACGGCCGCTGGCCCTATGCCGTGGTCCAGCTGCGCCAGGACAACAAGCTGGGTACGCTGTGGAACATGGTCGGGTTCCAGACCAAGCTGAAATATGCCGAGCAGGTTCGCCTGTTCCGCACCATCCCGGGGCTGGAGAAGGCGGAATTCGCGCGGCTTGGCGGGCTGCACCGCAACACCTTCCTCAATTCGCCGGTGCTGCTGGACCGGCAGCTGCGGCTGAAGAGCGCACCGCATGTCCGCTTCGCCGGACAGATCACCGGCTGCGAAGGCTATGTCGAAAGCGCCGCGATCGGGCTGCTGGCCGGGCTGATGACAACGGATCAGTTGCAAGGTCGGGACTGGTCTGCCCCGCCCCGCACCACGGCTCTGGGCGCGCTGCTGTCCCATGTCACCGGCGACGCGGAAGCCGAAACCTATCAGCCGATGAACGTCAATTTCGGCCTGTTTCCGCCGGTGGACGAGAGCGTGAAGAAGAAGGAGCGCAAGGCCGCCTATACCGCGCGGGCCAAGCGGGATCTGATCGGGTGGATCGCCACCCGCACCTGAACCCGCCGTTCATCGGCCATCCAGAAAAACGTCGCATCCCTACAATTATTATTCGCAATCCAACCTAAGTTACGTCGCAGGGGGTCGTATCCGATCAACTGGGAGGTAACTATGAAGAAGATTGCAGTACTGGCGGCTCTGACCGCCTCGTGCCTTGCCGCACCGGCCTATGCCGAGGACGCGGAATGGACCGGAGCCTACATTGGCGTCCATGCCGGCTATTCCGGTACCAAGTCCGACTCGGCGGTGGTGCTGGGCGGCCAGTGGTCCACCGAAAGCGCAGCCCTGCGGAACGAAGTCGTGTCCAGGTGGTCGGCCCAGCAGTCGCTCGACGACATGAACTTCGGCGCGCAGATCGGCTACAACTACAACGCCGGCGGCGCGGTGATCGGGCTTGAGGCCGATTTCTCGATCCTCAACGGTGAGAATGTCGTTTCGACCGGGCCGGTACCGACCACCGCGTTCCCTTCGCTGACCTACAACTATGGCAACCGGCTGGATCCGAAGAACCAGTTCTCGGTCAAGGCCAAGCTGGGCGCGCCGATGGGCAACACGCTGATCTATGCCCATGGCGGCTGGGCCTGGACCCGTGCCGAAGTGGGGGCGGAAATCCTCTCCAATGGCAACTATTCCAAGGAAGGCCGCGTTACCGAAACCTTTGACGGCTTCACCGTCGGTGCCGGTATCGAACACAAGTTCAGCCCCGGCGTCTCGGCCCGGATCGAATATGCCTACACCGATCAGGGCGATGTGACCTATACCACATCCTATCGGGCTGGCAGCTCGTTCGTGACCCCGGCCTATACCGAAACCTTCACCCAGGACCTGCGCAGCCACGCGGTCCGGCTGGGGATCAACTTCCACTTCTGAGTGGCAGTATGACCTGAACTGGCGCCCGTCCGGAGCAATCCGGGCGGGCGTTTCAGCATTTGCAGGCCGGGCGCTTGGGGGCAGCCGGACGGGTCGTGGCAAATTCCTTGCGGGTCAGCTGCTGATTGCCATCGCTGTCGGCCTTGCGGAACCGGTTGGTAGTGGTGACCGACCATTCCTCGAAACTCAGGAGGTTGTTGCCGTCCTTGTCGAGCTTGCGGAAGGCGGCGACGCGCGGCTGCAGCACCTCGTTGCGGCTGATCAGGTTGTCACGGTTGCGATCCAGCCGGTTGAAGCGCTTCTCCTCGCGCGTGTCCTCATCCACCTGCGGCAGAGCGGGGCCGAACATGCCCTCGCCGTCCTCGGTCGGAATCTCGTCTGGCGGCGGGCCTTCAGCCAGTTCGGCCGGGATCGGCGGCGGCGGTGGAGCCGATGCGTCGGTGGTGGCCTGCCCCTGCCACCAGAACAGGCCGGCTCCGGCCAGCAAAAGGGCGGACACTGCGCCAAGGACTAGCCGGTTCATCGTTCAACCTCCAAGTATGGAAGTAGAATAACCTATCGGCCGAGCAATCCAAGCCTTGCCGCGCGCAAAAGATCGCGCGGGCCGGAAATCAATTCACCGATCCCCTGCTTGCGCCTGGCCAGGCCATGGAGCACGGTTACTGCCCGCAGTTCGCGCGGCAATTGTATCGCAGGCCAGTCCCGTGCCTGCGCCAATTGCAGCACCCGCGCGGATTCGTCCGGATTGCCCAGTTTCCCGGCCAGCTCTGCCAGAGTCCACCCTGCCCCGGCGCTGGCAGCCGGGCGCGCCGCATCGGCCAGGCCAAGCTGCCGGGCAAGATCGGCACAAGCCTCTGCCCGTCCGCGAACGAAGGCATCGATCGCACTGTCGGGCAGTGGCGGCTCGGCCAGCAGCGCTTCCCAGCCGTTGACCAGCGCGACCAGCCCTGCGCGCTGCGGCCAGGCATTGAGCCGTTCGAGCAGCTGATCTCCCAGCCCCGCCGGCAGCGTCGAATCGGTCAGCCGGTCACGCCACCAGGCCAGCCGCATCTGGGCCAGCATCGGTTCGCGGGCTTGCCGCACGATCCCTGCCAGCCGGGCATCCAGCGCAAACAGCGCCAGCGTATCGGGCCGCGCCCGCGCCGGGGCATAGGCCAGCGCCAGACGCCGCTCGACCGGTAATTCGGACAGGAAATCAGACGCATTCATGCTCTCAGCCCTACCCTGCCCACCGCAATGCGCAAGTGCCGCAAAGCCTTGGAAAAACCGCCAATGCTTAGGCCGTTGTTAACCCTGATGTTTGAGAGAGGAGTCACCACGGGCGGGTAATGCCAGATCGCTTGGATTCTTTTTGTGAGGGCATCATGCTCAACTCGATTCGTCGCACGTTTCGCGATCTGAGGGCCGGAACCAGCGGGAATGCGACCCTGCTGGTGGCCCTTGGCATGCCCGTGCTGATCGGCGGTTCGGGCCTCGCTGTCGATACCGCCCAATGGTACATGTGGAAGCGCGAAATCCAGTACGCCGCCGATCAGGCAGCACTCGCCGGGGCCTGGGCACGGTCGAACACGGATTCCGCCTCGGTTTATGTGACCCGCGCGCAGCAGGAATTCACCGCCAACGTTTCCACCACCAGCACGATCAGCACCACGCCCAATGTGCGGCTGGCCGATTACAATGGCGGTGATGACAACAGCGTGATCGTCGAGGTTTCTGCCTCGCGGACGCTGCCGTTCTCCAATTTCATCACCGGCCGCGCGACGACGGTCAACGCCTTTGCGCAGGCCAGTTTCACCGATGGCACCAGCTACACCGCCTGCCTGATCGCCACCGACGAAGACGATGACGGCGCCATCACCATCGGCGGCAACGCCACCCTGACGGCCGCCTGCGGGCTGGCGGCTCTGTCGACTTCGGATCAGTCGATCGTCATCAACGGCAATCCCAACATCGATCCGGGCTGGGTGGTTTCCGCCGGCGGGATCGACGAGTGGCTGTCCACCCATACCGATGCCGAAATCAACGAGTATATGAGCGGGCTTTCCGATCCGTTCGCCGGTCTCACCACGCCCTCACCCAGTCCCAATTCGGCGCAGACCTATACCTGTGTCGAAGGGGGGACCCGGACGACCGGGGACCGTCGGACCAAGACCGACATCTTCTATACCTACTGGCGCGGCCGCAATGCCAACAGCGCCACCCAGATCAACAACTACAACGGTGCAGGTTATCTGGCCGATGTGACCGGCACCTGGGGCACCTGGTCGATCGACATCCTGCTGCCGCCCAACAGCGTGGACGGCGTGACCCCGGTCGATGGCACGCCGACCATGACCCAGGTCAGTGGCAGCGGGAACAACAAGGTTTACCGCCGCGAAGTGGTCCGCACCACGACCGAGATCGCCAATGCGGAAACGATCACCACCACCACGCAGGCGACCCTGAGCCAGGGCACCTATTCCGGCGGGTTCCAGACCCGTTGCAACACCGTGTTCAATCCCGGGGTCTATGTGATCGACGGTGGCGAGATCCGGATCAACGCCCAGCACCAGGTGACCGGTGCGGGGATCCTGATCATTCTGAAGAACGGAGCCACGCTGCACATCAACGGCGGCGCCTCGATCAACCTGACTGCGGCGACCTCTGCCCAGTTGATGAACATTGGCGGGCTCAGCTCTGCCCAGGCAACCCAGTTTGCCGGGATGCTGGTCTACGAAGACCGTGCTTCCTCGGGCGGCAGTTCCGTGCTCAACGGCAATGCCAGCACGATCCTCAACGGCAAGATCTATCTGCCGAAAAGCGATATCACCTTCAGCGGCACGGCCGGGGTAACCAGCGCCTGCCTGCTGATCGCGGCATCCAACATCACGCTGACCGGCACCACCGACATGACCACATTCTGCCCGCCGGGCATGGCCAACACCGACGAAGTGTCGAGCGGCCAGGCAACGATCAAGCTGGTGGCCTGATGAGCATGCGCAAGCTCCTTGGGCGGCTGCGCCGCGAAAGCGATGGCGCGATGGTGATCGAAACAGCGCTGGTTGCACCGGTGTTGGTCCTGCTCAGCCTGGGCGCGTTCCAGATCAGCGGCGTGATTGCGCGCCAGACCGAACTGCAATCAGCAGCGTCAGAGGCGGCGGCGATTGCCCTGGCAGCCAAGCCCGACAGCGATAGCAAGCGCGCTTCACTGGAACAGGTGATCGAGGCTTCGACCGGGCTTGCCACCAACAAGGTGACAGTTGCCCAGGCGTTCCGCTGCGGCACCTCCACCAGCTATGTCACCAGCTCCAGCGCCTGCAACGGCAGCCAGTACGTCGGGGTCTATGTCCGGATCGACCTGACCGACACCTACACCCCGGCCTGGACGCAGTTCGGCCTTGGCAGCGCGATCAACTTCAACGTGACCCGCTATGTGATGGTCGAGCAGGTGGAGACATGATCTTTGCCCGGATTCTTGCGCGGCTTCGCGCGTCGGAGCACGGTTCGGTCGCGGTTGAATTCGCGCTGGTCGGTCCGCTGCTGATCGGCATGCTGATGGGTGTCCTGCAGATCGGCATCGGGATGCAGAACTACAACGCGCTGCGCGGGATCTCCGCCGATGTGGCGCGTTATGCGGTCATCAACTACCAGACCGGCAACCAGCTCAACAACAGTCAGCTGGAGGAATACTCCACCGGTCTGGCGACTGCGGCGCCCTATGGCCTGGATCATGACCGGTTCATGGCCCAGGTTTCGGTCGCCACCACGCAGCGGGTCGCCGGCGCACGCGAACTGTCCGTCCGCCTGACCTACAACATCCCGACGTTCCTGGGTGTTTTCGGGATCGACGAGTTCCCGGTGGTCTATACCCGCCCGGTCTTTGTCATGCCGGCCGGCAGCTAAGCGCCTGAATTTCGCAAAATAATGAATATGTTAACCATGCTTGTTCGGCAAGGGGTTACGTCGCACGGTTAAGATCGGGCTCTGGAATATCCGGAGTTTCGCCCCGTTCATGCCTGGTCGCTTCGCCATGACGGAAATGTTTGCCCTGCTGGGCCGGCTGTGCCGCGACCGGAGCGGCAACACCCTTGCCATGATCGCGGCGGCACTGGTGCCGCTGCTGGCCATGGTTGGCGGCGGGATCGACATGGGCCGGTCCTACCTCTCGCAAAGCCGTTTGCAGCAGGCCTGTGACGCCGGGGTGCTGGCCGCGCGCAAGAAGCTGGGTTCGCAGTTCATCACCACCGGCGTGATCCCCGAAGACGTTGCCGATGTCGGCAACCGCTTCTTCAATCTCAACTTCGCGGACGGCAGCTACGGCACGGCCAATCGCAGCTTCCAGATGACGCTGGAACCGGACCTTGCCATTTCCGGCCAGGCCACAGTCGACGTTCCGACCACGCTGATGACCATCTTCGGCTACAGCAACGTCGATATCGCGGTGGAGTGCGAGGCGAAGCTCAACTTCTCCAACTCCGACATCCTGTTCGTTCTCGATACGACCGCATCGATGGCGCAGACCAACCCCAGCGACAGCCAATCCCGGATCAGCATCCTCAAGCAGGTGGTCAAGGACTTCCATGGGGAGATCGAAGGCAGCAAGAGCCCTGGCACCCGCGTGCGCTATGGCTTCCTGCCCTATTCCAGCAACGTCCGGGTGGCAGGCATTCTCAAATCGGACTGGATGGTTGACGAATGGACCTATCAGTCGCGCGTGCCCAATGCGCCGACTTCGACCAACGTCTCGTACTATTATTACAACGTAACCGTGCTGAGCGGCTCCTACAACGATATGCCGAGCAAAACCCAGGCCAGCTGCCCGGCTGATACCTACTCGGTGAGCTATGGTCCGACGACCACGGTCAGCACCTCACCGCATGAATACTATTACGAATCGACCGAAAACGGTTCGGACTACACCTGCATGCCCAACGACGGGATGTTCACCGTCACCGAGCGGCGCTGGAACAATTACGTGGCGCGGCACAACTGGAAATACGCCTACGACGCGCCGTATTATTCCTACACCTACAAGTACAAGCCCATCGAGCACGACGTCAGCGCCCTGAAGGATGCCGACGGCGACAATCCGCCGCTTTACGGCTCGATCCCCGCCTATCTTGAAGGCAACATGGGAAGCGCCGAACCGAGCTACTGGAACATCTACAACACCGGCTGCGTCGAGGAACGCGACACGTACGAGATCGACGACTACGACAACGTCGACTTCTCCCGCGCGCTCGATCTCGATATCGATCTGGTGCCCACCCCGGGCAACCCGGCCACCCAGTGGCGCCCGATGCTGCCCGAGCTGGTGTTTGAACGGACTATCTGGTGGGACGGCACCGGCACCTTCAGCGTTCCGGAGGTGGACAGCGCCGAATACTATCTCAACCCGGCCTGGGCCTCGGCCCACGCCTGTCCGGCGGCTGCCAAGAAGCTTGCTGAGATGAATGCCTCGGACGTGGCCACCTACCTCGACACCCTGACGCCGACCGGTGATACCTATCACGATATCGGCATGATCTGGGGCGCGCGGATGCTCTCGCCGACCGGGATCTTTGCTGACGAGAACGCCGATGTCGACGGCAAGCCGACCTCGCGCCACCTGATCTTCCTGACCGACGGCCAGACCGAGACTTTCGACATCAACTATGGTGCCTATGGGGTCGACGGGCTCGACCGGCGCCGCTGGCGTTCGGCGGCGGAATCGGGAATGAGCCTCGACGAAGTGGTCGAAAAGCGCTTCGGTGTCGCCTGCGCCGAGGCCAAGAAGCGCAACATCACCGTCTGGGTGATCGGCTTTGGCACCACGCTTAACCCGATCATGACCGAATGTGCCGGCCCTGGGCGCTACTTCGAAGCCCAGGACGCGGCGACCCTGTCGGATGTGTTCTCCAAGATCGCGGCCCAGCTGGGCGACCTGAGGGTGTCGAAATGATCGCCAACCATATCAAGCGCCTGCGCCAAGACCGGGACGGGGTCTCGGTGGTGGAATTCGCCCTGCTCGCGCCGGTGCTGCTGACCATGCTGATGGGTCTGCTCGACCTCGCCTACAACATGTACACCGCGCAGATGCTGCAGGGCGCAATCCAGAACGCCGCGCGGCAATCCACGCTGGAAGGGGCGAGCGGACGCGAAGCGGCGATCGATGCCTCGGTCACCAGCGCGGTCCGGGCCATTGCACCGAATTCAACCCTGACTTTCAACCGCGAGTCCTACAGCAGCTTTTCCGAAGCTGGACGGCCGGAGGACTACGTCGATCAGAACGCCAATGGCACCTGTGACAACGGCGAACTCTACGAAGATGCCAACGGCAACGGCGCCTGGGATACGGACACCGGCACAACCGGTTTCGGCGGGGCTCGTGACGCGGTGGTCTATAGCGTCAGCGTCACTTACGAGCGGCCCTTCCCGGTATTCGCCCTGATCCCCGGCCAGACCAGCACCTACACCCTCAACACCAGCACGATCCTGCGTAACCAGCCGTTCGGCGCGCAGGAACAGCGCCCCGCCCCCACCACAGGAAACTGCACATGACCCGTTTGCGGAACCTATCCCGGCTGCTGCGCGACCGTTCGGGCGTCGCCATGACAGAGTTTGCGCTGGGTGCGCCATTCCTGCTGATGGCGGGACTGTGGGGCACCGAAACGGCGAACTTCGCACTGGTCAACATGAAGGTCGGCCAGATCGCGGTGCACCTTGCCGACAACGCCTCCCGCATTGGCGACACTTCGACCCTGCAGAACCGCAAGATCTACGAATCCGACATTCTCGACGTGTTCGTCGGGGCGCAGATCCAGGGTGGCCAGGGCCTGCAGCTGTACAACAACGGCCGGGTGATCGTCTCCAGCCTCGAAGTCAACGAGGATGGGGAACAGTACATCCACTGGCAGCGTTGCCGGGGCATCAAGAACGTCGCGTCCAGCTTTGGCGACGCCGGCGATGTTCTGGCTGACGGTATGGGCCCCGCCGGGAACAAGGTGCTGGCCCAGGAAGACGACGGGGTGATCTTCGTCGAGGTCAACTACACCTATCGGCCGCTCATCTCGGATGCTTTCCTGGGCAGCCCGGACATCATCTCGGTCGCCAGCTTCACCGTCCGCGACGACCGCGATCTCAGCCAGATCTACCAGCGCGATGCCGGCGATCCCGACCCGGTGCAGAACTGTTCGGCCTTCACCGGGCAGATCAATATCGGAGCCGACGGCTCGGTGCTTTAAAGCCTAGCGGTAGCAGACCTTGCGCACCGCCGCGACAATCCGCGGCGCATCGATGATCGCGGCCTTTTCCAGGTTGGCGGCATAGGGCAGCGGCACGTCCTCGTCGCAGACCCTGAGGACCGGCGCGTCGAGGTGGTCGAAGCCGTCTTCCATGCAGATCGCCATGATTTCCGACGCGATCGAGCAGACCGGCCAGCCTTCCTCGGCAATCACCAGCCGGTTGGTCTTGGCGAGCGAGGCAAGCACGGCTTCCTTGTCGAGCGGACGCAGCGTGCGCAGGTCGAGCACTTCGGCCTCGATCCCTTCGGCCGCCAATGTTTCCGCCGCTTCCAGCGCCAGACCGACGCCGATCGAGTAGGACACGATCGTAACATCCTTGCCCTCGCGCATGATCCGCGCCTTGCCGATCGGCAGAACATGGTCGTCCAGTTCCGGCAGTTCGAAGCTGCGGCCATAGACCAGTTCGTTTTCCAGGAAGACGACCGGATCCTCGCTGCGGATCGCGGCCTTGAGCAGGCCCTTCGCATCGGACGCGTCATAAGGCGCGATCACGATCAGGCCCGGGACGCTGGCATACCACGGGCCGAAGTTCTGGCTGTGCTGTGCGCCGACGCGGCTGGCAGCGGCATTGGGGCCACGGAACACCACCGGGCAACGCATCTGCCCGCCCGACATGTAATTCGTCTTGGCGGCGGAATTGATGACATGGTCGATCGCCTGCATGGCGAAGTTGAAAGTCATGAATTCGACGATCGGGCGCAGACCGCCCATCGCCGCGCCGACACCGATCCCGGCAAAGCCGTACTCGGTGATCGGGGTGTCGATCACCCGCTTCGGCCCGAATTCGTCAAGCAGGCCCTGGGTGACCTTGTAGGCGCCCTGGTACTGGGCGACTTCTTCGCCCATCACGAACACGCGGCTGTCGCGGCGCATTTCCTCGGCCATGGCATCACGCAGGGCCTCGCGCACCGTGACCTGCCGCATGTTGGTGCCCGCCGGCACAACCGGATCGGCCGGACGGACAGCAGGAGCCGGACGCTCGGCGGCAATCGTGGCGGGCGCGGCTTCTGCCGGCTGTGCCGGAGCGCTCGCAAGAGCGGACACAGACTCCCCTTCTCCGCCGATCACCGCGATGACGGTCCCGACCTTCACGCCTTCGGTGCCTTCCGGCACCAGGATCGCGCCAACCGTGCCTTCGTCCACGGCTTCGAATTCCATCGTCGCCTTGTCGGTCTCGATCTCGGCCAGGATATCACCGGCCTTTACCTCGTCACCGACCTTGACCAGCCACTTGGCCAGAGTCCCTTCCTCCATGGTCGGGGACAGCGCGGGCATTTTCAGTTCGATGCTCATCAGTAGCTCTCCACCAGCACATCGGTGTAGAGTTCGGCCATATCGGGCTCCGGCGAATTCTCTGCAAAATCAGCGGATTCGTTGACGATGCTGCGAATCTGCTTTTCGATTTCCTTCAGCCGCTCCTCGGCCACGCCGCGCTTCAGCAGCTCGGCCTTGGCGGCGTCGATCGGATCGTGGTTCTCGCGCATTTCCTGCACTTCCTCGCGCGTGCGGTACTTGGCCGGATCCGACATCGAGTGTCCGCGATAGCGATAGGTGTGCAGTTCCATCAGCACCGGCCCCTTGCCGGCACGGACATGGGCCACGGCGATTTCGGCCGCGGCGCGCACTTCCAGCACGTCCATCCCGTTGACCTTCATCCCCGGGATGCGGAACGCGGTGCCGCGGCGGTGGAATTCGGTTTCGGCCGAACCGCGAGTGACCGCGGTGCCCATGGCGTATCCGTTGTTCTCGACCACGAAAATCGCCGGCAGGTTCCACAGCGCAGCCATGTTGAAGGCTTCATAGACCTGGCCCTGGTTGGCCGCGCCGTCGCCGAAATAGGCCATGCACAGCCCGCCGTCCTCACGGTACTGGTGGGCGAAGGCGAGGCCCGCACCCAGCGGCACCTGCGCGCCGACGATGCCGTGCCCGCCATAGAATTTGTGCTCGACGCTGAACATGTGCATCGAGCCGCCCTTGCCCTTGGAAATCCCGGCCCCGCGACCGGTCAGCTCGGCCATGATCACCTTGGGATCGATGCCATAGGCCAGCATGTGGCCGTGATCGCGGTAGCCGGTGATCACGCTGTCGCGGCTTTCATCCAGCGCGGATTGCAGGCCGACGGCAACGGCTTCCTGGCCGATGTAGAGGTGGCAGAAACCGCCAATCAGGCCCAGGCCATACAGCTGCCCGGCCTTTTCCTCGAACCGGCGGATGAGCAGCATCTGCTCGTAAAACTTCAGCAGTTCATCATCGCTCGCGGCGAAGCGCGGGTTCTTTTCAAGTGCTTCCTGAAGGCTGCGCAGCGCGAAATTTTCAGCGCCGTCGGCAGCCTTGGCAGGCGCCTTGCGGCTCGATGCGGGCTTGGCCAAAATCGTATCCCCTGGGGTCTGGAACAACTGCATCCGCCTATAGGGCGAAGCGCGCCCAAGGCAAACAGCCGCATACGAATTTTGTCATGAAGGACGCTGCGGAATCCTCACTTGAGGATCAGCACGACCTCGTCAGGATGGACCACGTTGAGATTCGCACGGAGCAGTTCACCGGCCATATCGGGATCGACACTGGTCGGATTGAGCAGCGCGACGCGGTTCTTCAGGACGTTCCGTTCAGCCTGCAGCTGGGCCAGTTCTTTCTGACGTTCAGCCAGCAAGCGATTGTTTTCGCTCCATGCCAGCAGCCCGCTGGGGCCGATCAGCACCCATGCGCCCATGACCAGCAGCGCCGCCAGGGCCAGCCCTTGCGTCAGCCGTTCGCGATTGATCTGAGGATTTGCCCGTCCACCCATGGATCACTTAGAATCACAGTTAATACAGGCTTTCAAGCCCAAACTTTGAAGGAGCGCCGAAAGGAAGCACTGCGGGGGTGGTTGGTGCGCCCGGCGGGATTCGAACCCACGGCCCCCAGATTAGGAATCTGATGCTCTATCCGGCTGAGCTACGGGCGCACTGGCTTCGCCTCTACGGCGTGCCGAACGCCGGGGCAAGCCGCGGCGCAGTGCCGGTCAGTTGAGTTCGTCCGGCGGAGCAACGGGAAAGGGCAACGGCAAGACCGGAACGCCTTCTTCCAGCAAGTCCCTCGCCTGCTCCAGCGTGGCCTGGCCGTGGATCACATCGGCCTCGCGCTCGCCATAATGCATTTCCCGCGATTGCTGGGCGAAGTCCTTGCCGACCCAGCGGGAATCGCGCAGCACTTCGGCCTGGAGCTGCGCCAGCTTGCCCAGCATCGCGGCGGCCTCGGGCGGCATGACGCCACTCGCCATCGGTTGCGCAGGCGCTGGAACCTCAGCGCGCTGATTGCCCTTGCGCGGGACGGCAGGGGCCATCGGCGCCTTGGCCACGTCGGCCGAACCGCACTGCGGGCAGGTCACCAGGGCGCGCTGCTGCTGCCTGGAAAAATCCTCGGATGAAGCAAACCAGCCTTCGAAACGGTGGCCGGCCGGACAGGCCAGGTCGAATACGATCATTGCGGGATCGGCCGCTTGTTGGCGAGGCTGGGCAGCTGCGCCCGAACCGAGGCGATGCGGGCCGGGTCGAGCTCGGCAAAAGCCAGGCTGCCCCCCTCCCCGCCCATATCGAGCAGGATCTCGCCCCAGGGATCGATCACCAGGCTGTGGCCGTAGGTTTCCCGGCCGTCCTCGTGCTGTCCGGCCTGGGCGGCGGCAATGACGAAGGCGCTGGCCTCGATTGCCCGGGCGCGCTGCATCACGTGCCAGTGCGCCGCACCGGTCGGCCGGGTAAAGGCGGCGGGAATGGCAATCGCATCGCAGCGGGCCTTGCCCAGCGCTTCGAACAGGGCGGGAAAACGCAGGTCGTAACAGATCGCCAGACCCAGCCTGCCGACCGGACAATCCACCGTCACCACCGCTTCGCCCGGCGCATAGGCCGCGCTTTCCCGCCAGCTTTCACCGGTTTCGAGATCGACATCGAACATGTGGATCTTGTCATAACGGGCGGCAATCGCGCCGCTGCTGTCGATGACGAAGCTGCGGTTGGCCCAGCGGCCGTCTTCGCGCAGCACCGGCAGCGAGCCGATCGCCACCCAGATGCCGGCGCCCGACGCAGCCTCGCGCACGGCCGCGAGGACCGGGCTTTGGTCTTCGGGCACGACATGGACCGTGGCCCGCGCCCGGTCACGATCGAGCAGGCCGGACATTTCCGGCGTGAACAGCATTTCCGCCCCGCCCATTGCCGCTGCGCCGACGGCGCCGACCATCGCCGCGGCATTGGCGGCCGGGTCGATCCCCGAAGTCATCTGCAGGACGGCGATGCGGGTCATGGTGGTCAGAGCCCCAGCAGCGGATCGAGCTTTCCGGCGCGGTCGAGCGCATGGATATCATCACAGCCGCCGACCGTCCGGTCATCGATCAGGATCTGCGGCACGGTGCTGGCACCCGGCACCCGTTCGATCATCTCGGCCCGTTTGGGCCCGCCCAGCGTGATGTCGTACTCTGTATAGGCGACGCCCTTGCCGTCCAGCAGGGCCTTGGCCCGGACGCAGTAGGGGCAGCCCCACTTGGTATAGATCTCGACCTTGGGTGCAGGCACTTGGGTGCTCCTCTTGAAACGGCGGTGCGCTAACATACATCGGCAGTGAAGTCATGGCCTGCAAGGGGCCGTGCCTTCACCGGGATGCCGCTTACGGGTCCCGGGCCAACCATGATTGCTCAAACAGAGGATTGTGCCATGAACCGTTTCGATTTCACCCCCTATCGCCGTACCATGGTCGGGTTCGACCGGCTGTTCGACCTGCTGGAAAACCAGAACCGGATGAACAGCGGCGACAATTACCCCCCCTTCAACATCGAGCGCCGGGGCGAAGATGCCTATCGCATCACGCTGGCCGTGGCCGGGTTCAAGCCAGCCGATATCGACATCACCGCCCAGCAGAACCTGCTGGTGATCCAGGGCAAGAAGGGCGAGGATGCTTCGGCCGGCCAGTACCTGCATGTCGGCATCGCCCAGCGCGGGTTCGAGCGCCGTTTCGAGCTGGCGGACTATGTCCGGGTTGACGATGCCAATCTTGAAGACGGTCTGCTGACCATCGACCTGGTCCGCGAAGTGCCCGAGACGATGAAGCCCAAGAAGATCCCGGTCGGCACGCAGAAGACCCTCACCGTGGTCAAGGATGCCGACGACAGCCAGGCTGCCTGATCGTTTCGATCCTGAGTGCAGTTTCCATATTGGGGGTGAGGTCTTGCGGCCTCACCCCCGCGACGCTTTCACGCCGCACTGTCGCATCGCGATCATCCGGGTCGCAGAAGATGATCAGATCGCGACAAGTTCCGTCATGGGCCCGGTTTTCCGACACCCGAAAGCGTCATGGCAACTACCCTAAATTCCCGTCGCGTAAAGGGATCGCAACAAACGCGGTTGCGATTGCGTTACCATCGCTTCCGAGCTTTCACCTAAGTGTCTTGCCAGGCTCGAAAATCACCCACCCGTTCGCGCGGACAAATTTTCAGCCATCCTGTTGCTTCGGTTAACACCGATCCTTTCCGGTCCGGCAACCGACGCGGCTGATTCGCCCCATCGGCGGTCCGGATCGGCCGACGCGCCTGCCACTGGCGGTAATGCTGGGGGCGCGCAGCCGGGTTTCGACAAACGCCCTTTGTCGATACCGGCGCGGCGCTTCAGACCAGCCGGGCCTGCTGCAGGGCGGCGGCAATGAAGCCCGAGAACAGCGGGTGCGGTTCGAACGGGCGGCTCTTCAGTTCAGGGTGGAACTGCACGCCGATGAACCACGGATGGTCCGGCCGCTCGACGATTTCCGGCAGCAATCCATCGGGCGACATGCCCGAGAAGACCAGACCGCCGGCCTCAAGCCGCTCACGATAGGCTCCGTTCACTTCATAGCGGTGCCGGTGCCGCTCGCTGATCGAGGTTGCGCCGCCATAAATGGCCGAGACGTGGCTGTTGGCGCTGAGCTTTGCCTCATAGGCACCGAGCCGCATGGTCCCGCCCAGATCGGTATCGGCACCGCGCTTCTGCAGGCCTTCCGGGCTCATCCATTCGGTGATGATGCCGACCACCGGCTCGCTCGTCTCGCCAAATTCGGTCGAACCGGCCCCGGCGATCCCGGCCGTGTTGCGGGCCCCCTCGATGCAGGCCATCTGCATGCCAAGGCAGATCCCCAGGAACGGTACCTTGCGTTCACGAGCAAACCGGACCGAGGCGATCTTGCCTTCGGTCCCGCGCACACCGAAGCCGCCCGGCACCAGGATCCCGTGCATCGGCTCAAGCTTGGTGACGATTTCGTCATCACCGGCCTCGAACAGCTCTGCATCGATCCACTTGATGTTGACCTTCACCCGGTTGGCCATGCCGCCGTGGACGAGCGCCTCGTTGAGGCTCTTGTAGGCATCGGGCAGACCGACATACTTGCCGACCACCCCGATCGTCACTTCGCCCTCAGGGTGCTGATAGCGGTCGACGATATCTTCCCAGCCAGACAGATCCGGCTTGGGCGCGGTCAGGCCGAAGTGATGAAGGACGGCGTCGTCCAGGCCTTCGGTGTGATACTGCAGCGGCACGGCATAGATGCTGCTGGCATCCAGAGCCGGGATCACCGCTTCCTTGCGCACGTTGCAGAACAGCGCGATCTTGGCCCGCTCGTTTTCCGGCAACGGATGTTCGCAGCGGCACAGCAGCACATCGGGCTGCACGCCCAGGCTGGTCAGTTCGCGAACCGAGTGCTGGGTCGGCTTGGTCTTGAGCTCGCCCGCGGCCGAGACATAGGGCACCAGCGTGACATGGACCGAGCAGAAGCTCTCGCGGCCAAGTTCGTTGCGCAGCTGGCGCACGGCCTCGATGAACGGCAGGCCCTCGATGTCGCCCACGGTCCCGCCGATCTCGCACAGCACGAAATCGAGGTCTTCGGTATCGGCCAGGGCAAAGCGCTTGATCTCGTCGGTGACGTGCGGAACCACCTGCACGGTTGCGCCCAGATAGTCGCCGCGGCGTTCCTTGGCGATGATGTCGCGATAGATCCGGCCCGAGGTAATGTTGTCCGCCTGGCGCGCCGAAACGCCGGTGAAGCGCTCATAGTGGCCAAGATCAAGGTCGGTTTCCGCCCCGTCGTCGGTCACATAGACCTCACCGTGCTGATAGGGGCTCATCGTCCCCGGATCGACGTTGAGATAGGGATCGAACTTGCGGATGCGGACCTTGAATCCGCGCGCCTGCAGCAGTGCTGCGAGGCTTGCCGCCATGAGACCTTTGCCGAGCGAGGAGACCACGCCGCCGGTGATGAAAATGTACCGCGCCATGGGAGTCGGGCCTTAAGCGGATTGTGCGGAGTCGGGCAAGCGCTGCCTGCCACAATCCACAGTTGCTGGAACAAAACACACGGCCCTGCCCCCCAAACCTGTGGCCGGGGAGCGCGCGAGGGCCGAATGGGGTGAATTACTGCTTGGCGGGTGCGCCCAGCGGATCGAGGCCGTTACCGGCCGGAGCCGGCGAAGCGGCCGGGCTGCCGGCAGGAGCCGGCTGGGCCCCGGGCTGAAGCGGATCGACCGCGCCCGGCGGCGGAAGCTGGGCCGGAGCGACCGAACGGTTCAGCGTGTCCTCGATCTGGCGATCCCCGCCGCTCTGGCTGGCCAGCGCGGCCAGAACGATGCTGAGCGTCACGAACAGCACCGCCAGAATGGTGGTAGCGCGGGTCAGGAAATCGGCAGCGCCGCGAGCCGACATGAGACCGGCCGGGCTGCCGCCCACGCCCAGGCCGCCGCCTTCGGACTTCTGCATCAGAATGACGCCGACCAGCAGTGCGGCGATGATCGCCTGGATGACGGTCAGGAAAATGAAAAGCGACATGATGGTTCCGCGCGAAAAAGGATCTGTTGCCGCGCATCTAGGCGCGCCGGCCCGGTCTTGCAACCCGCAGCGCTATTCCGCGTCGGGGCTGGCGGCAGCAAGGACGATCGGCAGAAAGGCATCGGCGGTCAGGCTTGCCCCGCCGACCAATGCCCCGCCCACTTCGTCTGCGGCAAGCAGATTGGCGGCATTCCCGGCATTGACCGATCCGCCATAGAGGATGCGCACGATCGCGCCTTCATCGCCATAGCTTTCCAGCAGCTGGGCGCGGATTGCCCGGTGCATGGCCCCGACGTCGTCGACCGAAGGGACCCGGCCGGTACCGATCGCCCAGACCGGCTCATAGGCCACGGTCACCCGCGGGACGATGCCTTCGCCCTGCGGCAGGGAAGCCGCCACCTGTCCGGTCACCACCGCTTCGGCCTGACCGGCATCGCGCTCGGCCTCGGTCTCGCCCACGCAAACGATCACTTCAAGCCCGGCCGCCAGCGCGGCTTCGGCCTTGGCCCGGACCATCGAATCGGTTTCGCCATGCATGGCGCGGCGTTCGGAGTGGCCGACAATGACGAAGCTGGCCCCGGCATCGCCCAGCATCGGGGCCGATACGTTGCCGGTGAAGGCGCCGCTGGCCTCGGCATGGCAATCCTGTGCGCCCACGCTGGCGGTCTGCAGGGCCTCGGCCATCGCGCTGACCAGGGTGAACGGCGGTGCAACGCCAACCCGAACGGATGGATAGCGCGCCGCGCCGCGATCGATCGCGCGGGCTTCTGCCAGCATGGCACGCGTGCCGTTCATCTTCCAGTTGCCGACGATGTAGGGCCGGTTGGGCATGGGTTTCCTCGCTGAACTGTAGTGCCCGGCTGTGGCTGCGGGCTTGGCCTCGCGGTTAGGCGAGGCCGACGCGGCTTGTCAAAGGGCTTGCGGCAAAGTGCGGTGGATGGGGACGGGTCAGCCATTGCCTGCCCGCGCAATGATGCTATTGCCCCGGCCAGAGTGCCCGCATTGGGCACCGGTTTACCCATTCCCGATGAGCAGGCGATGATCCAGTCCTTCCGCAACTTCTTCCAATCCAAGTGGGGCGTCGGTTTCACCCTTGGTTTTCTGGGGCTTATCGCCTTTGCCTTCGCCAGTGGCGATGTCGCCTCGACCGGCGGGTTCGGCTCGTTCTCGAGCGGCGACAATGTCGCAAAGGTCGGCAAGAAGCGCCTGACCGGCAACGAGGTGGAGCGTTCGGTCAGCACCATCCTGACGCGGATGCGACAAAGCGATCCGACCGCGACCATGGCCAGCTTTCTAGAACGCAACGGGCTTGAAGACCTGCTGACCTTCCTGATCGACCGCCGCGCCGCGCTGCAATTCGGCGAGCGTCACGGGCTTTATGTCGGGGACCGCCTGATCGACAGCGAAATCGCAAAGATCCCGCGGATCCAGGGACCTGACGGCAAGGTCGATCCGGCGCTCTATCGCCAGTTCCTGGCCGAGCGCGGAATGACCGACGCCGAATTCCGCGCCGAAGTGGCGGAAGAGCTGATGAGCCGCCAGCTGGCCGCCTCGACCACTCTGGGCATCAAGGTGCCGCGCAAGGTTTCGATGCGCTATGCCGCCGTGGTGACCGAGCGCCGCGAGGGCTTCATTGTGACCCTGCCCGCTGCCGCCTTTGCCCCGACCACTCCGCCGACTGAGGCAGAGGTGACCGAGTGGTACGCCAACAACAAGGCGACCTACGCCCTGCCGGAACGCCGCACGATCCGTTACATCGTGTTCGGCGACAACGTGATCAAGGACGTGCCCGCCCCCAGCGATGCCGAAATCGCTGCACGCTACAACGCCAACAAGGCCAAATACGCGCCGACCGACAAGCGCCGTCTGTCGCAGATCATCCTGCCGACCGAAGCTGCCGCCAAGGTGGTGTTCGGCGAGGTTTCGGGCGGAAAGTCGCTGGAGGCTTCCGCCGGGTCCAAGGGCCTCGCGGTGGCATCGCTCGGCACTCTGACCAAGGCCGAATATGCGCTGCAGGGCTCGAGCGCGGTGGCCGATGCGGTCTTTGCCGCGCCGGTCGGCAAGGTGGCCGGTCCGTTCAAGACCCCGCTTGGCTGGGCCGTCGTCCGGGTCGATGCCAACGAGGGCACGCCGGGCAAGACGCTGGAACAGGCCAAGCCCGAACTGGTCAAGGAACTGGGCGAGGAAAAGCGCCGCGAGGCGATCGCCGAGTTCTCCGCACGGATCGACGAGAACGTCGCCAATGGCGCGACCTTGACCGACGTGGCCAAGGACATGGGGCTGGAAGTGGTTGAAACCGAACCGCTGCTGGCCAACGGCGCGGTCTATGGCAAGGACGGGGCCAAGGCTCCGGAAGTGCTGGCGCCCGTGCTGCAGGCCGCTTTCGCGATGGAATCGGAAAAGCAGCCGCAGCTGGCCGAAGTGGATCCGGGCAAGACCTTCATGGTCTTCGATGTCGGCGCGATCGCGCCGGCCGCGCCGCCGCCGCTCGACCAGATCCGCCCGCAGGTGATTGCCGATATCCAGCAGGCCAAGGGCGCCAAGGCGGCCAAGGCAGCGGCCGAGAAGGTCCAGAGCCAGGTTGAAAAGGGCGTGCCGGTCGAACAGGCGGTCGCTTCCCTGGGTGTGCCGCTGCCGCCGGTCGACCGGGTCAGCAAGGGCCGCATGGAAGTGCAGGCCCAGGGCCAGAACGCGTCCAAGCCGGAAATGCTGTTGTTCACCATGGCCAGGGGCAAGGTCCGCCTGCTGGCTGCGCCGCGCAACCGCGGCTGGTATGTCGTCTCGGTCACCAAGGTGATCCCGGGCGAGGTCAAGCCGGACGATCCGCGCCTGCCCGGTCTGGAAGAAACCCTGGCCGGCAACATGGGCTCCGAATATGCCAACCAGCTGGGCGGCGGGATGCGCGATGAAGTGGGCGTGACCCGCAATCAGAGCAACATCGACGCGCTCAAGAAGCGCCTGCAGGGCGTGCAGTAAGCAGCGACGCGATGATGCAGGCCCGGGCGGAAAACTGGACAGCGGCGGAGGCCGCGCTCGCAGCAGGCAAGCCCGGGCTGATCTGGCGCCGGCTGGTTGCCGATACCGAGACCCCGGTCGGCGCGGCGCTCAAGTTGATGGTCGAGGGGCGCGGCGATTTCCTGCTGGAAAGCGTCGAGGGCGGCGAAGTGCGTGGCCGTTACAGCCTGCTCGGGCTCGATCCCGACCTGGTGTTCAGGGCGACCGGGGCCAGCGCCGAGATCAACCGTCAATGGCGGCATGACCGCGCGGCCTTTGCCCCGCTTAGCGGAGACAGCCTGAGCGAACTGCGCGCGCTGGTCGATCAGTGCCGCTTCGATGTGCCGGATGCCCTGCCGCCGGTGCTGGCCTGCCTGGTCGGCTATTTCGGTTACGAGACCTATGGCCTGGTCGAGAAGCTGCCCCGCCCGGCCGAAAACCCGCTCAACCTGCCCGACATGCTGTTTGTGCGGCCCGCGCTTATCCTGGTGTTCGACCGGCTGAGCGACGCGTTGTGGTGCGTTGCGCCGGTCTGGCCCGAAGCCGGTACGCCGGACCATCTGCTCGAAGCTGCGCAGGACCGGATCGATCAGGCCCTGCGCGGGCTGGCCGCTCCGGTTCCGGCCCCGGTGCGCGATGCCGCCCTGCCCGCACCGGTACTGCAACCGGTCATGGCGCCGGGCCAGTACCGCGACATGGTGCTGAAGGCGAAGGACTACATTTCGGCCGGTGACATCTTTCAGGTCGTGCTGGCGCAGCGCTTCACCTGCCCCTTCACCCTGCCCCCGATCGCGCTCTACCGGGCGCTGCGGCGGGTCAATCCTTCGCCGTTCCTCTATTTCCTCGACCTGCCGGGCTTCGCCCTGACCGGGTCCAGCCCGGAAATCCTGGTCCGGGTCCGCGACGGCGAAGTGACGATCCGCCCGATCGCCGGAACCCGCCCGCGCGGGAATACCCCCGAGCAGGACCGCGAGAACGAGGCCAGCCTGCTGGCCGACCCCAAGGAGCGCGCCGAGCACCTGATGCTGCTCGACCTGGGCCGCAACGACGTTGGCCGGGTGGCCGAGGCCGGAACCGTCAAGGTGACCGAGAGCTACACGATCGAGCGCTACAGCCATGTCATGCACATCGTCTCCAACGTGGTCGGCCGGCTCGATGCCGCGAACCACGATGCGATCGATGCGGTCTTCGCCGGTTTTCCCGCCGGCACGGTCAGCGGCGCGCCCAAGGTGCGAGCCTGCGAGATCATCGCCGAGCTGGAACCCGAAACCCGCGGCGCCTATGCCGGCGGGGTCGGCTATTTCGCGCCGGACGGCAATCTCGACAGCTGCATTGTCCTGCGCACCGGAGTGGTCAAGGACGGGATGCTGCACGTGCAGGCCGGGGCCGGGATCGTTGCCGACAGCGATCCGGAATACGAACAGCGCGAATGCGAGGCCAAGGCCGGCGCCCTGATCGCCGCCGCGCGCGAGGCGGTGCGCGTGTCCGAAGAGGCAGGTTTCGGGCAATAGCTTGAACCGGCGCGCCTGGCGGACTAGCGTCCCCACCCATGCGCAAACTCCTGTTCCTGATCCTCGCCCTGATCGCCACGCCCCTGCACGCGCAGGAATGGCAGAAACGCTCCACCGAACGCGATGTGGTGCTGCCCGGCTTCACTTTCCGCAGCGGCGAGAAGCTGGTTCTCAGGATGCACGTCACCACACTCGGCACCCCGCGCCGCAATGCCGCGGGCGAGATCGAGAACGCGGTGATGATCCTCCACGGCACCGGCGGTTCAGGCTGGCAGTTCTTCCGCCCGCAATTTGCCGATGAACTGTTCGGCCCGGGCCAGGTGCTCGATATCACCAAGTGGTACGTGATCCTGCCCGACAACATCGGCCACGGCAAAAGCAGCAAGCCCAGCGACGGGCTGCGGATGGGTTTCCCGCGCTATGGCTATTTCGACATGGTCGATGCCCAGCGCCGCCTGCTGACCGAGGGACTGGAGGTCAACCGCCTCCAACTGATCCTTGGCACCTCGATGGGCTGCATGCACGCTTTCGTCTGGGGGACCGAATACCCCGGCTTTGCCCGCCGTCTTGCCCCCTTCGCCTGCAACGCGATGGAGATTGCCGGGCGCAACCGGATGTGGCGGCAGATGTCGATCGACGCGATCAAGGCCGATCCGCTGTGGAACGGCGGCAATTACACCAGCCCGCCCGAAAACGGCCTGCGGACCGCGCGCTATCTCTCGATGATCGCCGGCGGCAACCCGGTCGCCTTGCAGGCCCAGTTCCCGACCCGCGAAGGCGCGGTGAAGTACCTGAACGAAGCCTATGCCGCCCGCGCCGCCAACGATCTCGATGCCAACGACCAGATCTATCAGCTCGACAGCTCGCGCGATTACAACCCGCTGCCCAAGCTGCGGAATGTGACCGTGCCGGTGCTGTGGATCAATTCGGCCGACGATTTCATCAACCCGCCCGAACTGGCCCTGGCCGAAAAGCACGCCAGGCTGATGCCCCGCGCCCGCTACATCCTGATCCCGGCCACGGCCGAGACCAAGGGACACGGCACCCACACCTGGGCCAAGTTCTGGAAAAAGGACCTCGCGAAGCTGCTGGCGACGAAGTGAGCGCACCGATGAGCGAGCGCCGCACCCTCTATCCGCCAATCGAACCCTATGCGAGCGGCACGCTCGATGTCGGCGATGGTCACAGCCTCTATTGGGAACGCTGCGGCACGCCCGGCGGCAAGCCGGCGGTATTCCTGCACGGCGGTCCCGGCGGCGGGATGAGCCCGAAGCACCGCCAGCAGTTCGATCCCGACCTGTACGACGTCCTGCTGTTCGATCAGCGCGGCTGCGGGCGTTCCGCGCCGTTTGCCCATCTGGAGGCGAACACCACCTGGCACCTTGTCGCCGATATCGAAGCCTTGCGGGAAATGGCCGGGCATGAGCGCTGGCTGGTGTTCGGCGGCTCCTGGGGATCGACCCTCAGCCTCGCCTATGCCGAGAGCCATCCCGACCGGGTGAGCGAACTGGTCCTGCGCGGGATATTCCTTGGCACTCCGCGCGAATATGACTGGCTCTACCGCTATGGCGCCAGCGAGCTTTACCCCGAGGCCTGGGCCGAGTTCACCGGCCACATTCCCGAGGCCGAGCGGGGCGACCTGCTCGAAGCCTATTACCGCCGCCTGACCAGCGACGATGCCGAAGTGCGCCTGACCGCCGCCCGGATCTGGGCAATGTGGGAAGGCGTCACCTGCACCCTGCTGCCCGATCCGGACATGATGGCCGATTTCACCGCCGACGATCATGCCGTAGCCGTCGCCCGGATCGAAGCTCACTTTTTCCGCAACCTGTGCTGGCTGGAACCCGATCAACTGATCCGCGATGCGCACCGGCTGCGCGGCATTCCCGGCGTGATCGTGCAGGGCCGCCACGACTGCTGCACGCCCCCGGCGGCCGCCTTTGCGCTGAAACAGGCCTGGCCGGAAGTGGATCTGCAGATCGTGCCCGACGGCGGCCACCTGTTCACCGAGCCCGGTATCACCGACGGACTGGTGCGGGCGACCGACCGGTTTGCCGGCAAGAAAGCCTGACTGGCAAAACCGCACAGAGGCGCTTATGGGGCTCGCCATGGCCGACATCCTCGTCATCGACAATTACGACAGCTTCACCTGGAACCTGGTCCACTACCTGATGGAACTGGGCGCCAAGGTCGAAGTCGTGCGCAACGACGCGATCAGCGCGGGCCAAGCGGTGTCGAGCGGGGCCAAGGGCTTCCTCATTTCGCCCGGCCCCTGCACCCCGAACGAGGCCGGGATCAGCCTCGATCTGGTTGCAGCCTGTGCCGATGCGCGCCTGCCGCTGCTGGGCGTGTGCCTGGGCCACCAGTCGATCGGCCAGCATTTTGGCGGACAGGTGGTGCGCGGCGGCCTGATGCATGGCAAGACTTCGCCGGTGACCCATGACGGCACCGGGATCTTCGCCGGCCTCCCCTCCCCGTTCACCGCCACGCGCTATCACTCGCTGATCGTCGATGACGTGCCCGAAGGACTGGTGGTCAACTGCACTTCGGACGATGGTCATGTGATGGGCTTCCGCCACAAGGAACTGCCGATCCACGGGGTTCAGTTCCACCCGGAGAGCATCGCTACCGAGCATGGCCACGACATGCTGGCCAACTTCCTGCGCATGGCCGGGGTCGAACCAAAGGTTCTGGTGTGAGCCGGATCGAATTTGCCCTGACTGCCGATGACCTGATTGCGGCACAGCGGCTTTATCAGCTGGCCGGGATCAAGCGGCAGGCTGTCTGGGTGGTGCCGATCCTCGGCTTCGCGCTGTATCTTTACACCCGGCTGAGCGGAGAGACCGATCGCCTGCTGTTGCTGATCGCCATGCTGGCCATGGTGTTTTCCCGGGTGCTGGTGCCGCTCTATTCCCGCTTCTTCGGCATTCCGCGAATGGCCCGGCGGGCCATCGCCGATGATCCGGCAATGTCGGAACTGGCCAACCTTGGCTGGGACGACCAGGCGATCTGGGCCGAAAGTGAAACCGCCAGCTGGAACCAACCCATGGGTGATCTCAAGGCCTGGCTGGCCGATGACCGGGTTCTACTGCTGTTTCGGCAGGTGCACCTGTTCCACATCATCCCGGCGCAGGCCTTTCCCGATGTCGCAACCCGTCAGGCGCTGATCGCGGCGCTGGACGCGAATGGAGTTTCCGGCACATGGCCGCCGCGATGAGCCTGAACGAAGCCGAGGTGCTGTTTGGCCGGATCCTCGATGGCGAGGTTCCGGACGAGGCCATTGCCGCCACACTGGTCGAGCTGGCCGATCGGGGCGAAACCGCGGCCGAAGTGGCCGGGGCGGTCAAGGCCATGCGTGCGCGAATGAAACCGGTGGCCGCGCCCGCCGGGGCGATCGATGTTTGCGGAACCGGGGGCGACGGGCAGCACAGCCTGAATGTCTCCACCGCTGTGGCGTTGGTGGTGGCGGCTTGCGATGTACCGGTGGCCAAGCACGGCAACCGCGCCGCATCCAGCCTGGCGGGCGGGGCCGACACGCTGGAAGCGCTGGGCCTGAACCTGGCCCGCGCATCGGAACTGGCCGAACAGACCTTGGCCGATCTCGGTATCGCCTTCCTGTTTGCCCAGGCCCATCACCCGGCGCTGGCCCGGGTCGCGCCGATCCGCCGCGCGCTGGGCCGCCGCACGATTTTCAACCTGCTGGGTCCGCTGGCCAATCCCGCCGGGGTACGGCGACAGCTGGTCGGGGTCGCCAATCCGGCGCTGATCGCGCTGTACCGCGATGCGATGCAGCTGCTCGATACCGAAGCGGCGATGATCGTTTCCGGGGCCGAGGGGCTGGACGAGCTGTCGATCGCCGGGCCGAGCTATCTCGCCACCATCGGCCTGCCGCCGCTCCCGGCCGAGGTTTCACCCGACGATGCCGGGCTGTTCCCCCATCCTCTGGAGGAACTGCGCGGCGGGGATGCCGCCTTCAACGCCGAAGCCCTGCGCCGCCTGCTTCAGGGAGAAGCCGGGGCCTACCGCGATGCGGTGCTGCTCAACTCGGCAGCAGCCCTGCTGGTGGCCGGGCAGGTGGAGGACTGGCTGGAAGGCGTGGAAGAAGCCGCCGAAGCGCTCGACAAGGGGCTGGCCAAGGCCTTGCTGGATTGCTGGATCGACACCGTAAGATGACCGACAAGCTTGCTGAAATCTGCGCCACCAAGCGCCTAGAAGTTGCTGCCCGCAAACCGCAGGGCCTGTCGCATTGGCCCGCCCCCAGCCCGGTGCGCGGGTTCGAGGCGGCGTTGCGGACCAGGGCGGCGGACGGCTTTGCCCTGATTGCCGAAATCAAGAAGGCCAGCCCGTCCAAAGGCCTGATCCGGGCCGATTTCGATCCTCCGGCCCATGCCCGCGCCTATCAGGCCGGCGGTGCCGCCTGTCTTTCGGTGCTGACCGACGCGCCCTATTTCCAGGGGCATGAGGATTACCTGATTGCCGCCCGCGCGGCCTGCGATCTGCCGGTGATCCGCAAGGACTTCATGGTCGAACCGTGGCAATGCGCCGAGGCCCGGGCGATGGGAGCCGACGCAATCCTGATCATCGTCGCCGCGCTGGACGACGGCCTGATGGCCGAGATCGAGGCAGCAGCGCAGGAACAGGGACTCGACGTGCTGGTCGAAGTGCATGACGAAGCTGAAATGGAGCGCGCGCTCGCCCATCTGCGCTCGAAGCTGATCGGGGTGAACAACCGCAACCTCAAGACCTTCGAAGTCGATCTCGGCACCACCGAGCGGCTTGCCGGAATGGTTCCGGGCGATGTCCTGCTGGTCTGTGAAAGCGGGATCGGCAGCCATGCCGATTGCCTGCGCATGGCGAAAAGCAACGTGCGCACCTTCCTGGTCGGGGAAAGCCTGATGCGCCAGGCCGATGTCGAAGCCGCGACGCGGGCACTGCTGCTGGGCTGATTGCCCTGTTCCGCACCGTCCGGTCGCGGTCCGAGGCAGAATGGCGGAATTGCTTGACTCGATTCGAAGCGTTGCTTACTTGTTCCGCATTCGTTCACTGAACGGCACAGGAACATCCCGTTCCGGCCGTTCCAACGGAGTGACGGTGGAATGCTGACCCGCAAACAGCACGAGTTGATCCGCTTCATCCAGACCCGCCTTGAAGAAAGCGGAGTCTCCCCCTCGTTCGAGGAGATGAAGGAGGCTCTGGACCTCAAGTCGAAGTCCGGAGTCCACCGGCTGATTTCCGCTCTGGAAGAACGCGGCTTCATCCGCCGCCTGCCCAACCGGGCCCGCGCGCTCGAGGTGCTGCGTCAACCGGAAGACGTTTCGACAAAGGCTCCGGCCCGCGCGGCGAACAGCAACGCCGCTGCCGCCGTGATCCGCCCGCCCGAGGCCAAGCCCGCTCCGGCCAACGACGTGATCGAGATTCCGCTTCACGGGCGGATTGCCGCTGGCGTGCCGATCGAGGCGCTGGAAACGTCCGCCACCCTGCCGGTGCCGGCTGCCCTGCTCGGTTCGGGTGAGCATTACGCGCTGGAGGTATCCGGAGATTCGATGATCGAAGCCGGGATCCTTGACGGCGACTATGCCCTGATCCGCCGCACCGACAGCGCCCGCGACGGCGAGATCGTGGTCGCGCTGGTCCGGGGTGAGGAAGCGACTCTCAAGTACCTGCGGCGGGAGAACGGCCGGGTCCGGCTCGATCCGGCCAACGCCGCCTATGAACCC
Organism: Sphingomonadales bacterium; assembly: GCA_017302615.1. Classification (GTDB taxonomy): domain Bacteria; phylum Pseudomonadota; class Alphaproteobacteria; order Sphingomonadales; family Sphingomonadaceae; genus Novosphingobium. The sequence continues at coordinate 203,641 of JAFLDB010000001.1, read as the reverse complement.
CAGATCTACGACCCGCGCGAAGTGCTGATCCAGGGCAAGCTTGCCGGTCTGCTGCGCCGCTATCACTGATTTTGCATGACCGGTGCGGCGGGCTGTGCCTGGTGTGACGGTTGTGTACCCTTGGTGTGCTGCTCAAGTGGCGGTCGTGTCCCCCTGGTCTGCACCTGCCACCAGCCGTGAGAACCCTGGTTTTCCGCCACTGTGTGCACTTTTCCCGCGCCCAGATCGATGGTCAGTCCGCCAGTCCTGTCCAGCAACCGCCGGTCGGCCTTCAACCACGGCGGCTGGCAGGATCGCGGCAGGTACCGGGCGGCAATCACGATATCGACCCACTCGCACGCCGCCGCGAGTTCCCGCTCGTTCACGTAATCGGTGCCGCGGGCCATCAGCACCTGCCAGGTCCGGCCCTCCCGCTCCAACCGCAGCGCGCAGAAGTCCCGGTTGCACCGCGCCCCCGGCCATTCATCAAGCTGACGGACGGTCCCGTTCATCCCGGCCGATTCCGCCAGATTCTCGCGCGCGTAGTCACTGCGGCTCTCGCGCAGCACAAGCAGCTCGCCCTCCGCTTCTCCGGTCACCCCGACGTGCCGACCGTCACCCGATACGAGCAGATCGGGCGAGCGGATCTGGCTGACCATGACCAGACCCAGCAGCACCGGCACCAGCCCCAACAGGCGCACCCTGCCCCGCCATAGCGCCAACCACAGTCCTCCAGCGACAAACAGGGCGAAGGTGCCCCGCCCCATCGCCGGCATCAGCGATACTGCCCCGGGCATTTCCGCCGTGGCATGCGCCAGCGCCAGCAGCAATTCCAGCGACTTGCCCGCCAGCCACCAGAACGGCGCACCCGCCCCGACCAGGTCGAACAGCAAGGCCAGGGCAATCAGCGGCATGGTCGCCAGGGTGGTCAGCGGGATGGCGATGACATTGGCCAGCGCGCCGTAGACGCCCGAGCGATGGAAGTGAAACAGCCCGATCGGCATGAGCGCCAGTTCGATTACCACGCCGGTCAGCAGCAGGCCGGCCAGATACCGCCCGCCGCGCCGCAACCAACCTTCCTCGCGCGGCGCGAAGAACGCGCGCAGCGGTGCCGAGCCGTGCAAAGCCACGATCGCGATGACGGCGGCAAAACTCATCTGGAAGCTCGGACCGACCAGCGCTTCCGGCCAGAACACCAGAACCAGAGCGGCGGCGATTGCGACCATCCGCATCGACAGCGGCTCGCGCCCGATCGCCAGTGCAATCAGCACGAGAATGGCCCCGATGCAGGATCGTACAGTCGGCACCTCCGCCCCGCTGAGCAGCGTGTAGCCGATCCCGGCTATCGCCCCCGCCCCTGCCGCCACCAGCGGCAAGCGCAGGCGCAGCGCCACCCATGGACTCAGGGCCAGGACCCGCAAGGCGATGAGATAAGCCGCCGCCACGACCGCGCTGACATGCAGGCCGCTGATCGACAGCAGGTGGCTGAGGCCCGAATCCCGCATCGCCTCGTCATCGGCCTTGGCAATCGCACCCCGATCGCCGCTGGCAAGGGCTGCGGCAATCGCCCCAGGAGACCCGTCCAGCTGGCTTCGGACATGAGCCGAAAGGTCACGTTGAACCTTGCCAAGCCATCCGCCGCCCGTCGCCGGCTGGATGATCGTCACCGAACCCAGCGCGCTGCCAGTCGCGGAGAGACCGGAAAACCAGGCCGCGCGGGCAAAATCATAGCTGCCGGGCAACATCGGCGGTGCTGGCGGCACCAATCGTGCTCGCAGGCGAATCCGGCCCCCTTCGGCTATGCCGGTGGAAGCGTTCTCGATCGGCAGGTTCAGCCGCACCTTGATTGCCCGCCCGGTTTCGGGCTCACGAGTGGCGAGGACCAGCCTGACCCGCTGTTCGGCAGGCTGTTCAATGCGCTGCAACACTTCGGCATCGATCACCGCGACCACTGGCCGGGTGAGCGGCGGTGTGCCAACCAGGGCGGATTTGGTCCAGACCAGCCCGCAGCCAAGCGCGAAAGTGCAACCCAGCACCACCAATGCCCGCCGGATCTGCGGATACGCACCCTCCGATGCCAGGAAAGCCATTGCGCCCGTCGCGAACGCGAGGCCCGCAGCCATGGCGGCCAGCCAGTGCCAGACATTCGACAGAACGAACCAGCTGGCGATACCCGCGATCAGCCCCACGACCGCCCAGGGCCCCTGGTCGTGGCTTGCCGCCGCGAGGAATCGCTCGATCCGTGCAAGTCCGCTGGACAAGTCCAACCGCTTGCGCCAATGGCTATGTTGCATTGCAGCGTCGCCCATGGGGACGCTGGTCAGAGGCACTTCGGGCAAGGCTTCGCCGGCCATGCCGGGCAAGAGACAGGAAGGGACCCCCGATGGCAAGTGCCAAGGCCAAGTTCCCCCTGCAAGGTGCCCGTCAGGCCGGGTTCGCCCGTGTGTCAGGGTCGACTAACGTCACCCTTGCACAACCCCTTGGTGGCAGGCTAACCGGCTCAAGGCCTTCCCCAGGGTATATCGGTAGTTCTTTGCTGCCGGACCGCGTGCCCATCGTTTCGCCCTGTGCGGAGCGGGTGCCGGCCCCGGCCAACGCGTTTTGAGGAGACAGGTAAGGTGGGCAACCAGGTCAAAGTGAGCACCGGCGCGGGCGATTTCGAATACCCCGTCCTTTCCGGCAGCGTCGGTCCCGACGTGATCGACATCCGCAAGCTCTATGGGCAGACTGGGATGTTCACCTATGACCCGGGCTTCACCTCTACGGCCAGCTGCGAAAGCGCGCTGACCTATATCGACGGCGATGAAGGCGTCCTGCTGCACCGCGGCTATCCGATCGGGCAACTGGCCGAGCATTCCAGCTTCATGGAAGTCAGCTATCTGTTGCTCAACGGTGAGCTGCCCAGCCAGAGCGAGCTGGCCGATTTCAGCCGGACCATCACTCGCCACACCATGCTGCACGAGCAGCTGGCCACGTTCTATCGCGGCTTCCGCCGCGATGCCCACCCGATGGCCATCATGTGCGGCGTGGTTGGTGCGCTCTCGGCATTTTACCATGACAGCACCGACATTTCCGATCCGATGCAGCGCAAGATCGCCAGCCATCGCCTGATTGCGAAGATGCCGACGATCGCGGCGATGGCCTACAAGTATTCGGTCGGTCAGCCGTTCCTCTATCCGGACAACACCCTCAGCTATACCGGCAATTTCCTGCGGATGACCTTCGGCGTCCCGGCCGAGGAATACGAAGTGATCCCGGCGGTCGAACGTGCGATGGACCGCATTTTCATCCTGCATGCCGATCACGAGCAGAACGCTTCGACCAGCACCGTGCGTCTGGCCGGTTCGTCGGGTGCCAACCCGTTCGCCTGCATCGCGGCCGGCATTGCCTGCCTGTGGGGCCCGGCGCACGGCGGGGCGAACGAGGCAGCGCTCAACATGCTGAAGGAAATCGGCACACCCGACAAGATTCCGCACTACATCGAGCGCGCCAAGGACAAGAACGATCCGTTCCGCCTGATGGGCTTCGGCCATCGGGTCTACAAGAACTATGACCCGCGCGCGACCGTGATGCAGAAGACCGTGCGCGAGGTGTTCGATGCGCTGAAGGTCAACGATCCGCTGTTCGAAACCGCGCTGCGGCTGGAGGAGATCGCGCTGAACGATCCCTACTTCGTAGAGAAGAAGCTGTTCCCGAACGTGGACTTCTATTCGGGCATCATCCTGTCCGCCATCGGCTTCCCGACCACCATGTTCACCGCGCTGTTTGCCCTTGCCCGCACGGTCGGCTGGGTCGCGCAGTGGAACGAAATGATCAGCGATCCCGGTCAGAAGATCGGTCGTCCGCGCCAGCTCTATACCGGCCCGACGCAGCGCGATTACGTTCCGCTGAGCGCTCGTTAAGGTTGACGGTTACTCGTCGGCGGCCTGTGCCGGTTCATCCGGCCGGGCCGTCGTGGGTGCCAGCGCCAGCAAGTCGGCCGGTACTTCAAGGATGAAGCGCGCGCCTTGCCCGGGCGCGCTTTCCACGGTCAGTTCACCACCCATGGCTCGGGCTAGGCGGCGCGAGATGTAGAGGCCAAGGCCCGAACCGCCGTCCTCCCCGCTGCGTCCCAGGCGTTCGAACTTCTCGAACACCTTGGCTTGCTGCTCTTCGGACAGGCCGGGGCCCTGATCGGCCACGATCAAGCGGGCGCGGGTGCCGGCATCTTCCAGCCTGATCCAGATTTGCGAATTGTCCGGGGCATAGCGGATTGCATTGCCGACAAGATTGAGCAGGACCTGCAGGACCCGCCGAAATTCGGCGATGGCCGGCAGATGCTCACCCTGTTTAGGGGCATCGATAGCGATACCCCGCTCCTGCGCGCGAACTGCGAGAATGCCCGACGCCCGCCGCGCCACATCGGCAAGATCGATCCGGTCAGGCGCGGTGTTGAAATCATCCGATTCGACAACTTCCAGATCGGCGAGATCTTCAACCAGAGCCAGCAGATGCTGGCCGGCGGCGGCGATGTCGGCCGCATACTGGCTGTATTCCTCGGCCAGAGGACCGGCCATGCGGGTGCGGATGGTTTCTGCGTTGGCAATGATCCTGGCGATCGGTTGTCGCAGCACCGGGGCAATGTCCCGGCCGACCAGACCCTGACCGTTGTTGGGCAGCACAATCGTACCCGCAGCAGGAACCGCAAGGGGGGGCGGCAGCGGCACATCGGCAGTGAGGTGCAGTTCGAAACCGGCCGGATCGGCTCCAGGCACTTCCACCGGGATCAGGCTGGCGCGCCATTGCCGGTCAGACCCGGCCAGCCGCAGCATGGCACCGTCGAGCAGGCGCCAGTGCATCGGCTGACGATGGCTCGCTCCCTCGATGCTCACGAAGTCCGTCCATGGTTGCCCAATTCCCGCGCGCATGGCCTCAAGCACTTCAGTCAGATCGGCGCCATTGCCTTCCACCGTCAGCAGGCACTGCTGAGCATCCAGTCGAGCCGTTACTTCGGCCAATGCTCGGTCAATCTCGGCACGATGGGCACTGACCATGGCCTGGTCTTCCGGTGGCAGCGGGCTGACCTGCCAGCTGGTGGCCGAAATCAGGCAGCCTCCCTCAGCATCGGGAATGATGTCGAGCCAGGCCGAAATCGCCTCGCGGCCATTGCTGGCGCGCATTGTCCGGCCCAGTTTCAAGCCGAATTCGCGCGCTTTTGCCTCAAGCTCGGCCAAGGCAGGAATGGCGATCCGCCCAGGCACTTCGCCGCCGCAATCGCGCTGCAGGGCGGACAGCACATCGCTGGCGGAAAGGAGGATTCCTTCCGCATCGGTGCGCGCCTGCGCGAGGATTGCGGCTTCGCCGGTCACTCCGGTTCAGCCACCCGCCATGGCGACGGAACGCGCCAGCAGCGCCGCGGCCCGATCGGCTCCGAGTTGCTCAAAGCCTTCGGGCAGCGTTACTTCGGGATGGATTGCCGCAAACTGTTCTTCGATTGCCTGCGGCTTCAGGCCCGCAGCGGCCAAAGCCAGAGCCAATCGCGCTACCTGAGACTCGTTGGTTGCCAGAGTGGCCAGATCACGATCCTGTCCGGAGCCAAGGGCAAGAGCACTGAGGAAGATGGCAACCCCGGCATGGGTTACCGACAGCGCGGCCATTGCCCCACCGCCCATGCCCAATACCAGGCGGGAGATCAGACCGAGCCGAGTGCGGCTCTCGTTGTAGCTATCGCGAATTCGCTGTTCGGCCGCCGCGATTCGCGCGGCTGCTTCCGGGTCATCGCCGGCCGTAGCGCGCAAGGCGACGAGCGCCGCATGGAGCAGATCGCCGGGCAATTCACCAAGCGGAAGGTGCATCCGACGCTGGTTCTGCGCAAAGCGAGCCTGCGCCGCGAGCAAGGCCATGGCCGAGGCCGCCACTGGCGGCTCGGTCGAAGCGATCAGCGCCTGCAGCAACGGCGAAAGCACGGGATCGAGCGAGAGCCTGGCCTGCAGCCGCTGAGTCAGCTGCCACTCCAGCGCCAGACCGTGCGCATGGGCCAGAAACCCTTGCTGCACCGCGAAGCCATCGATCAGCGCCTGGATCTCAACGGAAGAATGCTGGCCGGGCGCGGCCCCTTCCCCTTCCCCGCTACGGGCATCAAGCAACTGGCGCGCGACATCCGCCAGCATTCCGCGCATCGAAGCGAGGATCTCGTCACTGAACAGGGAATGTTCGCTGTTGGCCAGCAAATGACGCAGGATCGGCGCAATGGTGCCGACCATTGCATCGGCATGAACCAGTTCGTCGCGCATCTCGCTCTCGATCGAACGGACGGAATCGGACTGGGTCGGCCGGAACTGGGCAGAAAGATCGCTCATGCCCTGTGCCATAGACTTGCTTGGTTAAGGTCGCGTTAGCCGCGATTGGCCGAGCGGCAGAACCAGGGCGACCAGCGCCAGCAGCGCCGCGGCGGCCTGGATCGCGCCAGCGCCGAAGCCTGTCGCCACGGCCCCTGCAACTGCCCCGGCCAGCAAGGCCCGGTCGCCAAACCAACCGCTCCAGCGCGGCGACACGAGGCGTGGCATCAGGCGCAAAACGGCGACCAGCATGAACGGAGCGAAGTAACGATCCATTTGCAGCCAGCTGCCGCCTCCCGGCATGGCCCAAGCGGTCAGCACGATGATCAAGCCGTCGATGAGCCAGCCATAAACCTCGCTTTTGTCGAGGCCACGCCGCGACACGCCGGGATCAGCTTCGATCCGTGCCAGCAAGACCGCCACGTCACGCAGGATCCACCCGATCGCAGCCAGCGCAAGACCAAGGATGAAGAACCCGAACCAGCCCGAACCCAAGGCCATCAAGGCCATCGCCGCGGCGCCGAATACAACGGTCCTGGCGCCACTGCCCGCATGCAGCATGGCCGGCCCGAGTCCGCGCACGATCCCCAGGGCAACGGCCCGTGCCGGGCTCAGCGCGCCTTCGTCGCGGGTGCGCTGGCGGACCCATTGCGGTTCCAGCGCATGGGCCTCGTCCTCGTCCCGCAACAGGGTCCAGAACAGCCCGTCCTGGCCCGGAATGGGGATCTGACGCTGGCGAATGCCGGCCTGAAGGGCGATCCTGAGCAATGCCGATGCCACGTCGCAGTCAGCAGGAAGATCGGACAAGCGTTCGACCAGTCGCCCCGGAAGGCGCATCGCCCCGGCAGAGGCATGGTTGAGGTCAATCCGCTCAAAACCCGCAGCAAGCCCGGCCTCGACCGGCTGCACCAGAACGGCCTGACCTTCTTCCAGCAGGCTGGCGGCTTGGGTGGTCGATGTGAACAGGCCGTCATCGAACACGATCAATTCGTCTACCGCCGTGACCAGACGGGCAAGCCCGCGACCGTCTCCGATTACATGAAACCCGGCGCCAGATGCTTCCACGAGATGCTGGATGTCGAGCAGATCCGGGCTCAATCCCCCGGCGATGCAGACAACCCGCTCACAGCGCAGATGCAACGCAAGGACGGCCTGCTGCCGGGCAATCGAGATGCCGCCCACGCGCAGGAAAGCGCGGCGTACTGGCGGTACGCCACCGGCATTGGCAAGCATGGTCAATACGGCGACCCGCAGCGTCTTTCTCCGCGCGTTCGGGGTTAAAGCCGCGTTTTAGAGGAGTGCTTGCAGAGTGCCAAGGAATAGCAGGACCTTGGCCCCACCAATCGGCCTAAGCCGTTGCGAAATCATCGAGAAAAGTCTGAATGCGGCGCAGTACGGCGGGATCGCCCGGAGCACCTTCCAGAGCATCGTCGGCCAAGGCGATCAACTGCTCGGCGTGAAAGCTTGAGGCAACGCCCTTCAGGCGCAGCGCGCTCATCTGCCAATTGCCGTCACAGCGCGACCTGCGCATCAGATCCAGCTGTCGTTCCACGCTCTCGATGAAAGCCAGGCGCAGCTCCCGGAACAGCGCGGCATCGTCGCCCGCTGCAGCGGCGAGTGTCGCGTCCAGAGCTCCTGCTTCGTAGGCCATGTGAACGGCCATAACGGGGATGGGTTAAACTGGGGTTTATCCACAGACGGATCATGGTAAACAAAGCCCATGACCCGCGGTACCCGCATTGTTGCGATCGAAGGAGCCGAGCCTGCAAGCTCGCCCGAAGCCGAACCTGTCACCCCCGCGGAGGCTGCGGAGGAAAGCGGTGAGGATTGGTGGGAGGAGCCTGATCCCCGCCCTTCCCGGCCATGGGGGGCCATTATCGGCGGCATTCTGGCCGTCGGACTGGTGATCGGCTGGACCGGACTGTTCATTGTCACCAATCTTTCGACGATACAGGCAGGAGCCGATCTGGCCCAATGGATCGGCTGGATCAGGGATTGGTCGCTGCCCGTCTTGCTGGTTGCCGTCAGTTGGCTGATTGCCATGCGCAACAGTCGGCGAGAGGCGCTGCGGTTCGGCGAGACTGCGCGCAGTCTGGGCGAGGAATCAGCCCGGCTTGAAGAACGCCTGCGCACGGTTAATCGCGAACTCAGCCTGGCCCGAGAATTCATTTCGGCACAGGCCCGGGACATCGAAAGCCTTGGCCGGATCGCGACAGAGCGGTTGTCCGAACACGCCGAGCGCCTGAGCGGACTGGTCCAGGACAATGGCACCCGGCTTGAAACGATCCAGACGGTCAGCGCCGCAGCACTCGACAATATGGAAACGCTGCGTAGCCATCTGCCGGTAATCGCCAGCTCGGCCAAGGATGTGACCAACAATATCGGCGCGGCCGGACGCACTGCCCATGCTCAGGTCGAGGAACTGATCGCCGGCTTCAACCGCCTCAACCAGTTCGGCCAGGCCAGCGAACGACAGGTCAATGCCCTGCGCGATGTCGTGCAGAATACACTGGCCGAGTTCACCCGCCAGACTGAACAACTCGATCAGATTGCCGAACAGCGCTTCAGCGCCCTGGCCGAACGGGGCGCGGAGTTCCGCGCGCAACTCGATGCACAGGAAATCGAAGCGCTTGCATCGATCCGTTCTCGCGCCGGAGCCCTGGCCGAGGAACTGCAGCAGGCGCGCGATGCGCTGGACAACCAGGAGGCTGAAAGCCTTAACTCGCTGCGGGCGCGACTGACGGCGGTGCGGGATGAAAGTGCCGGACTGGTGCGCGCCTTGCGCGAGAGTGAAAGCAACGCGCTCGACGCCTGGAAAGTGGCCATTGTCCAGCTTGAGGAAGATCTTGGCCGGGCCATTGCCAAGGTTGCCGAAATCGACGAACAGGCCATGCAGTCGGCACGCAACCGACTGGGCGAACTGGCCAATGAGGCGGAAACCCTCGATGCAAGGATGGCTGAACGCGATCGGCTGTTCGAAGATGAGATCGCGCGCCGCCAGCAGGCTTTCGAAGAGAGCCACACTGCCTTTATCGCGCGCCTCGGCTCTCAATTGGAAGAACTCGACGCCCGGATTGCCGAACGCCGGATCGCGCAAGAAGATCAAGGGCGCAGGCTGATCGATCACAGCGAAACGGTTGCCGCGCAGCTCGACCAGTTCGCACGTAAGCTGGACGAAGTGGCTGAGCTAGGCGGAGCAGCAGAAGGACGTGTCTCGCAAAGCCTTGCCGCCCTTGGTGAAAAGCTTGCGGCCAGCCAGACCGCCCTCAGTGGTACCGATGCCGTCATCGCCCAGCTGACCGACGGCAGCGTCCGCCTGCTTGAGCTGATCCAGGCCAGCGTGCAGCACTCGTCGCGCGACTTGCCCGCCGCCATGGCGAGCGGCGAGAGCAAGCTGGCGGAGATCGAGGGGCGGGTCAGCCGACTTGGCAATGGACTGTCGGAAGCCGTGGCCAAGGGTGACATGGTAGCCGACCGGGTGGGAACTTGCACCAGCACGCTTGAGCTGGCGCTGACCCGAATGGAACAACTCTCCGGCACGGTAGCAAGCGAAGGTGCCAGGCAGTTGGTTCAACTCGACGCCATGTTGGCCACGCTTGAGCAGGTGCGCGGCGAATGCCTGACGCTGGCAGAAGAGGCGCAGTCTCAACTCAAGCGTTCGATCGAGGAGCTGGAAGGCTCGGCGCAAGCAGCGGTTGCAGGGATTGGCAGCATCAGTGCAGTCACCCTGTCTTCGCTGGCCAGCAAGCTTGGCGAGGAAAGCGCTGCGGCGATCGACCGGGCAATGCAGGCCCGCGCCGTCGAGGTGGCCGGGCAGCTAGAGCAGGCTGCCGCCAATGCCGCAGAAGTGAGCCGGGAGGCGGCAGTGCAGCTGCGCGATCAACTGGCCAAGGTGAACGAACTGGCCGGTCATCTTGAACTTCGTGTTGCCCAGGCGCGAGCCAGGGCAGAGGAGCAGGTCGATAACGACTTTGCCCGGCGCGTCGCCTTGATCACGGAAAGTCTGAATTCCAATGCGATCGACATCGCCAGGGCCATGGACAGCGACGTCACGGACACGGCCTGGGCAGCCTACCTCAAGGGCGATCGCGGCATCTTCACCCGCAAGGCAGTGCGCCTGCTCGATGCGAGCGAGACCAAGGCCGTGGTCCAGTTGTACGAGGACGACCGGAATTTTCGCGACCACGTGAGCCATTACATCCACGATTTCGAAGCGATGCTGCGGCAGCTGCTTTCGACCCGAGACGGTCACGCCCTGGGTGTAACCCTGCTCTCGTCGGACATGGGCAAGCTTTACGTCGCTCTGGCTCAAGCGATCGAGCGGCTGCGCAACTAGAGAATGTAGCGGGTGACGTCGAGATCGGCGACAGTCACCCAGCCGTTCACGTAGTTGATATAGTACAGGAACATCAGCGCAGCGGCGAGGATCGTCGCGCGCTTGGCGATGAGGCGCGGCCGGAAGTTGACCGGTGCACTGGTCACCTGTCCGGGCACGGTTTCGGCCTGTTCATCGTCATGGGTGCGAATGCCGAAGGGCATCACCAGAAATGCGCTCATCACCCACAACAGGAAATAGATCGCCAGGATCGAAGTAAGGCTCATTGCTCGTCAATGCTCCGCCAGAATTACCCGCACTTGGGGTTTCTTGCCCGACCAGCGCTGCGCCGCACGGCGTGCGGCCAGGCGCGCAGCCTCGGTAACTGCATCTCGGTCATGCCGCTGACCGCCCTTCAAGCGGGCCAGCGCCGCCGCCACGTCCTCACGGGATTCCGCAAGGTAATCGTCCATATCCTCGTCCAGGGGCAGGCCCACAGCTTCGACATGGACCCGGCCCTTGCCGTCCAGCACGACAATCACCAGACCATTTGCGGCCAACCTGCGGCGCATCACAATGGACTCGCCGTCGGCGGGAGTGATTATGTCCCCGTCGAGGATCAGGCGTCCGGCCCGCACTTCATCAATCTTGCCGGGCTTGCCCGGCGCCAGGCGCACGAGATCACCGTTTTCCTGCACCACGCTTCGGGCAATCCCGCAAGCGCGGCCAAACCTTGCCTGTTCCTTCATGTGGCGAACCTCGCCATGCACCGGGAGCAGGATTTCCGGCCGAAGCCAGCCATAAAGCGCTTCAAGTTCAGGCCGGCCGGGGTGCCCGGAGACATGGATCGCGCTCTGGCGGTCGGTGATCAATGTGATGTCGCGGGCAGCCAAACGGTTCTGGATCCGGCCAATCGCAATCTCGTTACCGGGGATCTGACGGCTTGAGAACAGCACCACATCCCCCGCTTCCAGCGCGATCGGATGGCTGTCTTCGGCAATGCGGGACAGAGCGGCGCGCGGCTCTCCCTGTCCGCCGGTCGCAACGATCAGCACTTCGCCGCGCGGCAGAGCCATGGCGGTGTCGAAATCGACCCGTTCGGGCAGATCGAGCAGATAGCCGCAACCCTGCGCCGCGCGGATGATCCGATCAAGCGAACGGCCGGCAACACACAGCCGCCGGTTGGTGGCCTGGGCAACCTCCCCCAATGTCTGCAAACGCGCCACGTTCGAGGCGAAAGTGGTTACCAGCACACGCTTGCCGTGATGGCGCCCGACTTCCTCTAGCAATGCCGCCCGCACCGCGCCTTCGGAACCGGAAGCCTTGGGGTTGAAGACATTGGTAGAATCGCAAACGAGTGCGAGCACCCCCTCATCCCCGATCCGGGCCAGTTCCTCGGCGGTGGCCGGAACACCGATCAACGGATCGTCATCCAGCTTCCAGTCTCCGGTATGGAAGATCCGGCCGTAGGGCGTTTCGATCACCAACGCGTTGCCCTCGGCAATCGAATGGGCCAACGGAACATAGCGGATGCCGAACGGCCCCATATCGAAGCGTTCGAAGTGGTCAATGACCTTCAGTTCCACTTCGTGCCTGTTGCCAGCTTCTTCAAGCTTCTCATTGACCAGCTTGGCCGTAAATGGCGTCGCATAGAGTGGCACGCCGAGTTCCTGCGCGAAGTAGGGTACAGCACCGATATGGTCTTCATGGGCGTGAGTAAGCACAATACCCAGCAGATCCTGGCGGCGCTCCTCGATGAATTCGAGATCGGCAAAGACCAGTTCGGTTCCCGGGTACTCGTTTGCGCCGAAGGTCATACCCAGATCGACCATCAGCCACTTGCCTTCACAGCCATAGAGATTGACATTCATGCCAATCTCGCCGGAGCCGCCCAGCGCGCAAAACAGCAGTTCGTTGCCCGGCTTCATGCGCCGTGCCGACCGGCATAGAGAAGCGCGATACCGCGCAAGGTCAGGTCGGGCTCGACCCGGTCGAACAGATGTCCATGTTGCTGGAACAGCGGTGCCAGACCACCTGTGGCAATCACTTTCACCGGGCGACCGATTTCGGCCTTCATTCGCCCGATCATCCCTTCGATCATGCTGACATAGCCCCAATAGATGCCGATCTGCATCTGCCCCACCGTGTCCCGACCGATCACGCTGTCGTTGGGCGGAGGCTCGATCGCAATCCTCGGCAGCATTGCCGCGGCATTGTAGAGCGCATCAAGCGAAAGGCTGACCCCTGTGGCGATCGATCCACCCAGATAGGCCCCGTCAGCTCCGATGTGGTCAAACGTGGTAGCGGTGCCGAACGAGATCACGATCTTGTCGCCTGCTTCCAGCGCCTGGGCGGCGATGGCATTGACGGCACGGTCGGCACCCAGAGCCCGGGGTTCGTCAACCTTCAGCGCGATACCCCACTCTACCGGCGGGCGTCCGCCAATCATGGCTTCGACGCCAAAGTACTTGCGCGCCAGTTCCTGCAGATTGTGAAGCGCGCGCGGGACCACCGAAGCGATCACAACGGCTTCAACATCCGCGCGAGCAAAGCCTTCCATTCGCAGCAACTGGTCCAGCCAGACGGCATATTCATCCGCCGTGCGCTTGGCATCGGTTGCAATCCGCCAGCGCTGGACGATCTCGCCCTCCGGATTGACCAGGGCGAACTTCACATTGGTATTGCCGTTATCGATCGCGAGCAGCATGGCCTGTTCCTAATGCCCACCGGCAAGGCGAACCTCGCCAGCGTGGATAATCCGCGTGGTGCCGTCGGCAAGGCGCAGTTGCAAGGCCCCATCGCTGGTCAGCCCGGCAAAGCTGCCCTCAAGTGCAGGCTCACCGGGTTCTCCAACCCTCAGAACAGTGCCTTCGGGATGGGCTGCAGCAAGCCAACGCCGGATCAGCGGTTCCAGTCCGAAGCTGCGCCAGCGCTGAAGCTCAAGGTCAAGCTGGTGGGCCAGCGCCGCCGCGAAATGATCGCGCTCCGGTGCCGGCCCGAAAGCCGCCAGAGCAATGGTTTCCCGGCCATCGACCTGCGGCGCCCGGGCCAGATTGACCCCGATGCCGATAACGACCGATCGGCCCGAACCCTCGAGCAGAATCCCTGCCAGCTTGGCTGAACCGACCATCAGGTCGTTCGGCCATTTCAGCAGCGCCCGATGCGGCGGCGGGACAAACGGCGCAACCACTTCGTGAACCGCCAGACCGCACAGCAAGGCTAGACTGGCGGGCGATGGATCGCCCGGAGCGGGATGGACCACGGTCGAGCCCATGAAATTGCCATGCCCGTCGAACCAAGCTCGCCCTTGCCGCCCCCGCCCGGCCGTCTGCCGGTCAGCCACCAGCCACTCGCCTTCCGGCACAGCTTCCCCTGCGCCAAGACGCTGGATCAGGTCGGCGTTGGTCGATCCGGTTTCAGGTAAGGTGCGGATCAAGTCGCGGCGAACAGCACGCCGGCGGCAATCGCGGCCAGCGCACCCAGACCCTTCGTGAACAGCCAGCCTAGCGGCGAGATGAACAGCGCCGAGATGGTCAGCAGCCATTCGTGCGCCATATCGCTGCGACCGGTCACCTTGCCCGCCGGCTCGTCGAAGTACATGACCTTGACGACCTTGAGATAATAGAAGGCCCCGATCACGCTGGAGACGGCGGCGATGGTCGCCCATATCAGCAGGCCCGACTGGACCGCCGCCTGGAACACCACGAACTTGCCCCAGAACCCGAAGAAGAACGGGATCCCGGCCATCGAGAACATCACCGAGCCAAGGCCGAGGGCGAGGAGCGGACGGGTGCGGGACAGGCCGGCCAGATCCGAAATCGCCTCAAGCTGTTTGCCGCCCTCATCACGCAGCATCAACACGGCGACGAACCCGCCGATGGTCATGGGCACATAAATCGCCAGATAGACCAGCATGGCCGAAACGCCCTCGACCGACGCAGCAGCCAGGCCCAGCAGGATGAAGCCGACGTTGTTGATCGATGAATAGGCCAGCAGGCGCTTGATATTGGTCTGCCAGATCGCCGCCAGTGCCCCGAACACAATCGACGCAATCGCAGCGGCCAGCACAATCTGCTGCCACGCAACCGACTGCGAACCGAATGCTTCCACTGCCACGCGCGCAAAAAGCGCGAGAGCAGCAACCTTGGGTGCTGAGGCGAACAGCGTGGTGACCGGGGTAGGCGCGCCTTCGTAAACGTCCGGGGTCCACATATGGAAGGGCACTGCGCTGACCTTGAAGGCAAGACCCGCGAACATGAAGGTCAGCCCGAACAGGGCCCCGGTGCTGAGGCCGGCTTCGGTGGCTGCGGCAATGCCCGAATAGGCAATGGTGCCGGTAAAGCCATAGGTCAGGCTCATCCCGAACAGCAGGAACCCGCTCGCCAGCGCGCCCAGCACGAAGTACTTGAGGCCCGCCTCGGCCGAGCGTTCATCGGCCTTGAGGAAGGCCGCCAGAACGTAGGCCGCGAGCGAGTTCAGTTCGAGCCCAACGTACAGCGTCAGCAGGTTGGTCGAGGAGACCATCATCGCCATGCCGATGGCCGCGAAGATCACCAGAACCGGAAATTCGCCGCGATAGCCGCCGTGCCGTTCGAAAAATGCCGGGGCCAGGGCAAGCGATGCCGCACAGGCCAGGAAGATCAGGACCTTGGCAAAGGCCGCAAAGGCATCTGCCGAAAACAGGCTGTCAAAGGCCAGCGCATCGGCGCCGGAGACCTGACCGAGCAGCGTCGGCAGCGTCATCGCTGCCGCGCCGATGAGGACCAGCACGGCCAGCCAGTTGATCGCGCGCGCATCCTTGCGGCTCTGCCCCCAGGCAGCACCGAGCAGCAGGATGAGCCCCGAGACGCTCAGGAAGATTTCAGGCGCAACAAGGCGCAGAGACTGCATCCAGTCCATCAGTGCGCCCCCCCTTCATGGGCGTGTTCTTCAAGCTGCTTGGGCGAGCCAAGGGTGAGATTGGCATCGCCAGCCGGTTTGGCCCGGGCCAGGCGCGCGTCAAGCGCGGCAATATCGCCCCGCATCGGAGCCATGAACGTTTCGGGATAGACCCCCATCCACAGCACCGCCGCCGTGATCGGCGCCAGCATGGCCCATTCGCGCAGCGACAGGTCGGGCATGGCCGCCGCATCGGCGTTCTTCTGATCGCCAAAGGCGACGCGGCGGTAAAGGTAGAGCATGTAACCCGCGCCGAGGATCACCCCGGTGCCGGCCACCAGCGCGACCCAGCTGGACACTTGGTAGATCCCCATCAGGCTCAGCAACTCACCGACGAAGCCGCTGGTTCCGGGCAGGCCGATCGAGGCCATGGTGAACAGCAGGAAGAACAGCGCATACTTGGGCATGTTGATCGAAAGGCCGCCATAGCGGTCGATCTCGCGGGTGTGGAGCCGGTCGTAGATGATCCCGACACACAGGAACAGCGCGCCCGAAACGAGGCCGTGGCTGAGCATGACGACCATCGAGCCTTCGAGGCCCTGCACGTTGAACGCGAACAGCCCCAGCGTGACAATCGCCATGTGAGCGACCGAGGAATAGGCGATCAGCTTCTTCATGTCGTTCTGCACCAGCGCGATCAGCGAGGTGACCACCACCGCGATCATCGAGAGGGCATAGATCAGCCAGGCAAACTGGGCGCTCGCTTCCGGGAACATCGGCAGCGAGAAGCGGATGAAGCCATAACCGCCCATTTTCAGAAGTACACCCGCCAGGATGACCGAACCCGCAGTGGGAGCCTGCACGTGCGCGTCGGGCAGCCAGGTGTGAACCGGCCACATCGGCATCTTGACCGCAAAGCTGGCGAAGAAGGCCAGCCACAGCCAGGTCTGCGCCTCGGGCGGGAAATCGTACTGCATCAGCGTCGGGATGTCGGTGGTACCGGCGGTCTGCGCCATCCAGATCATCGCGATCAGCATCACGATCGAGCCAAGCAGCGTGTAAAGGAAGAACTTGTAGCTGGCGTAGATCCGGTCCGCTCCGCCCCAGATACCGATGATCAGGTACATCGGGATCAGGCCGGCTTCGAAGAAGATATAGAACAGGAACAGATCCTGCGCGGCGAACACGCCGATCATCAGCACTTCCATCAACAGGAAGGCGGCCATGTACTCGCCGACGCGCTTCTCGATCGACTGGCTGGCGAGGATGCAGATCGGCATCAGGAACACCGACAGCATGATCAGCGTCAGCGCGATCCCGTCGATGCCCAAAGCCCAGGAGAAGCCGGCAAACAGCGGAATATTCTCCTGAAACTGCCACTGCGCGCCGCCGACGTCGAAATTCATCCACAGCACCACGCCAAGGACGAAAACGATCAGGGTGGCGATCAGCGCCACGGTCCGCGCCGCCTGGGCCGAGACCAGCAGGCAGATGACGCCCGCTACCAGCGGCACCAGCAGCATCAGCGAAAGGATGGGAAAATCGGTCATATCAATTCACCAGGACCCAGCTGATTGCCGCGGTGAGGCCAAGCAGCATCACCAGAGCGTAGGAATAGAGGTAGCCCGTCTGGAGTTTCGAGGCGATCCGGCTGCCCTGCTGGACCACCCAGGCCGAGCCATTGGGGCCGAAACGGTCGATCAGGCCGATATCGCCGAGCTTCCAGAACTTCTCGCCGAACCAGAAGGCCGGACGGACGAAAATCAGGTTGTAGAGCTCGTCGAAGAACCACTTGTTGTAAACGAAGGTGTGGACGGGCTTGAACAGCGCGACAAACTTCGCGGGCAGACCAGGGTTCACAATGTAGGCATACCAGGCACTCGACAGGCCGATCAGCATCACCACAGTGGCACTCAACTTCACCCACAGTGGCACGTCATGCATCGCATGCATCAGGTGCTCGTTGTAGAAGATCGAGCTGCCCCAGAATTCAGCGCTATCGAGATAGGCATGGCTGAACACCCAGCCAGCGAAGACCGCACCCAGGGTCAGCACGCCCAGCGGGATCAGCATGGCCAGCGGGCTTTCATGCGGATGGTAACCGGCGGTGCCGTCGTCCTGTTTGGCATGCCCGTGGCCATGATCGCCATGACCATGGTGATCGTCGTGTACCGCGTGCTGGATGTGCTCCGACCCGGCCCAGCGCGGCTTGCCGTAGAAGGTCAGGAACATCAGACGCCAGGAATAGAAGCTGGTCATCAGCGCGGCGACCACGCCCGTCCAGAAGGCGAACATGCCCGCGCTCTTGCCGCTGGCATAGGCCGCCTCGAGGATCGCATCCTTCGAATGGAAGCCCGCGAAGCCGGCATGGAACCAATAGACCCCCACCCCGGTGATCGCCAGCGTGCCGGCCATCATCGCCCAGAAGGTCAGCGGGATGTGCTTACGCAGACCGCCGTAATAGCGCATGTCCTGCTCGTGATGCATGGCATGGATCACCGAGCCGGCACCCAGGAACAGCAGCGCCTTGAAGAAGGCGTGGGTGAACAGGTGGAACATCGCGGCGTTGTAGGCCCCGATACCGGCAGCGAAGAACATGTAGCCCAGCTGCGAGCAGGTCGAATAGGCAATCACCCGCTTGATGTCCCACTGCGTCAGGCCGACCGTGGCGGCGAAGAAGCAGGTCGCGGCACCGACGTAGGTGACGATGTTCATCGCCACTTCGCTGGTTTCGAACAGCGGCGAGAGGCGGCAGACCATGAAGACGCCGGCGGTGACCATGGTCGCCGCGTGGATCAGCGCCGAAACCGGGGTCGGGCCTTCCATCGCGTCAGGCAGCCAGGTGTGCAGACCAAGCTGGGCCGATTTGCCCATCGCGCCGATGAACAGCAGGATGCACAGGATCGTCAGCGTATCCCACTGCATGCCGAGGAAGCCGATGGTCGATCCAGCCATGGCTGGCGCGCGCACCAGAATCTCGGGAATCGAGACGGTGTTGAACACCAGATAGACGCCGAAGATCCCCAGCATGAAGCCAAGGTCGCCGACACGGTTGACCACGAAGGCCTTGATCGCGGCGGCATTGGCGCTCGGCTTCTTGAACCAGAATCCGATCAGCAGGTAGGAAGCGAGGCCCACCCCTTCCCAGCCGAAGAACATCTGGACCAGGTTGTCGGCCGTCACCAGCATCAGCATCGCGAAGGTGAACAGGCTGAGATAGGCGAAGAACCGGGGCTGGTCCGGATCTTCCGACATGTAGCCCCACGAATAGAGGTGGACCAGCGCCGAGACCGAGGTGATCACCACCAGCATGATCGCGGTCAGCGTGTCGACCCGCAGCGCCCAGTCGAAGGTCAGACTGCCGGACTGCACCCAGTGCAGCACCTGCACCACCTGCGGCTCGGCGGTTCCGCCAACGAACGACAGGAAGATCGGCCACGACAGCGCGCAGGAAATGAACAGCGCGCCGGTCGTTACCGACTTGGCCAACGTGTTGCCCAGCGTCCGGTTACCCAGCCCCGCGATCAACGCGGCCAGCAGCGGCAGGAAGACGATAAGGAGGATCGGTTGCACTGGTTCCTTACCCCTTCATGTGGCTGACATCGTCAACCGCGATGGTCCCGCGGTCGCGGAAGTAGATGACCAGGATCGCCAGGCCGACAGCGGCTTCACCCGCCGCCACGGTCAGCACGAACATGGCGAAGACCTGGCCGGTCAGATCGCCCAGGAAGGCCGAAAAGGCGACGAGGTTGATGTTCACCGCCAGCAGGATCAGTTCGATCGCCATCAGGATGACGATCACGTTCTTGCGGTTGAGGAAGATCCCCAGCACGCCCAGCACGAACAGGATCGAGCTGACGACGACATAATGTTCGATGCCAATCACAGGGATACCCCCTTGCCGACTTCCGGCTTCACATTGACGGTCGCGTCCTGCGGACGGCGGGCGTTCTGGCGCGGGATCACCTGCGGGCGCACGCCGCTGCGCTTGCGCAGGGTCAGCACCACGGCGCCGATCAGCGAGACCAACAGCAGCACCCCGGCCGCTTCGACCAGGAACAGGTACTTTCCGTAAAGCAGGTGGCCGATCGCCTCGACGTTGCTCATATCGGCCGGAATGGCGGCGGAGCCGTCAGCCGTGCCGATCTGCACCCCGCCCGCGCTGAATGCGCCGAGGCCGATGGTGATTTCCGCCAGCAGCACCAGCGCCAGCAGGATGCCGAGAGGGAAGTTCTTGATGAACCCGGCCCGCAGCGCGGCGAAATCGATGTTGAGCATCATCACGACGAACAGGAACAGCACCGCGACCGCACCGACGTAAACGATCACCAGCAGCATCGCGATGAATTCCGCGCCCACCAGCACCATAAGGCCGGCAGCGTTGAAGAAGGCCAGGATCAACCACAGCACCGAATGGACCGGGTTCTTCGCGGTGATCACGAACAGGCCCGACGCGATGGTCAGGGCGGCGAACAGGTAGAAGGCCAGAAGCTGGATCATTGCGCGCGCCCCCTACCGATACGGCGCATCGGCTTCAAGGTTCGCGGCAATCGCCCGCTCCCACTTGTCCCCGTTCGCCAGCAGCTTGGCCTTGTCGTAAAACAGTTCCTGCCGCGTTTCGGTTGCATATTCGAAGTTCGGCCCCTCGACGATCGCATCGACCGGGCAGGCTTCCTGGCAGAAGCCGCAGAAGATGCACTTGGTCATGTCGATGTCATAGCGCGTGGTGCGGCGGCTGCCGTCCTCGCGCGGTTCGGCCTCGATGGTGATCGCCTGCGCCGGGCAGACCGCTTCACACAGTTTGCAGGCGATGCAGCGTTCCTCGCCGTTGGGATAGCGGCGCAGCGCGTGCTCGCCGCGGAAACGGGGCGACAGCGGGTTCTTCTCGAACGGATAGTTGATCGTCGCCTTGGGCTTGAAGAAGTACTTCAGCGTAAGGGCATGGGCCTTCACGAACTCCCACAGGGTGAACGACTTGATGAGTTGGGAAATTGTCATGTCAGGCCTTCAAGTCCGACTTAGGGATGCAGTCCCCCATCAGCGTGCGATTTTGAGATTCCAAGAAGAGGATCGATGCTGGGCCATCACTCAAGATGACATCAGTCACCCCCATACCCATTTTCTCAGGTCTGGATTGGCCAACCCATTTCAGCTCGCCACTTCCACCAAATCCGTTGCTTTCGGTTTGCACGAACTCAAGTCTGCCTGCGAGATTGCTCGGAAACTTGATTTCAAGATCCTTCGGAGTGCCAGACTGCCAATTGCGCGAAATGTAAACATTCATCGCTGGCGCGCTATGGTTTCCATACTGCTTTGCATCGCGAAGTTGGCAAACTGATGTGGCGCTCAGGTCTGTCAGCATAGCAATGGTGGGAGTACCCGACTTCAGTTGCTCGCTCTCCCCACCTTTTGTCCACATCAGCCACCCGCTCACCAGGCAAACGAACAGCAGCGAAACCGGCAGGAACACCTTCCAGCCCAGGCGCATCAGCTGGTCATAGCGATAGCGCGGGACCGTGGCCTTGACCCAGGAGAAGATGAAGAAGAACACGAAGATCTTGATGAACAGCCACAGCCAGCCCGGCACCAGGTAGAGCACCGGAATGTCGAGCGGCGGCAGCCACCCGCCCCAGAACAACGTGGCGTTGAGCGCGCACATCAGCAGGACGTTGGCATATTCGCCCAGCCAGTAGAGCGCAAAGCTCATCGAGCTGTATTCCGTCTGATAGCCGGCAACGAGCTCGCTTTCCGCTTCGGTCAGGTCGAACGGCGCGCGCTGGGTTTCGGCCATGGCGCTGATCAGGAACATTACCGCCATCGGGAACAGCAGCGGGTTGAAGCCATAACCGTTGAACAGGCCCAGGATGTGGCCCTTCTGGTCCATGACGATACCGTTCATGCTGAAGGTGCCGGCATACATCACAACGCAGATCAGGATGAAGCCGATCGAGACTTCATAGCTGATCATCTGGGCCGAAGCGCGCATGGCCGAGAAGAACGGGTACTTCGAATTCGAAGCCCAGCCCGCCATGATCGTGCCGTAAACCCCCAGCGACGAGATCGCGAGGACATAGAGCAGGCCGACGTTGATATCGGCGAGGATCGCGCGACTGTTGAACGGGATCACCGCCCAGGCCATCAGCGCGACGGTAAAGGTGATGATCGGTGCGAGGAGGAACAGGCCCTTGTTCGCGCCCGAAGGGATGATCGTTTCCTGAAGGAACACCTTGAGGCCGTCGGCAAAGGACTGAAGCAGCCCCAACGGCCCGACCACGTTCGGACCGCGGCGCAGCGCCATGGCGGCCCAGATCTTGCGGTCGACATAGATGATCATCGCCACGGCCAGCATCAGCGGCAGGGCAATCAGCAGGATGCCCGCGATCGTTGCCGCGAACCACGCCCATTCAAAGGACATGCCCCAGGTCTGGAACCGTTCGGTCATGCCGAGATCGAACCAGCTCATTCCGCCGCCTCCGCAAAGTCTGCCCCGTGCAGCAGTTCCGCCGAGCAGCGCTGCATCGTCTCGCTGGCGCGGGCGATCGGGTTGGTCAGGTAGAAGTCCTTGATCGGGTAGGCTTCGATCGTGCCGCTGGCCCCGGCCTTGCCCTTGGGCAGGGCGCCGTAATCCGCCAGCCCTTCGCGGCCCAGCGCCGGAACCGCCTTGGCCATCGCCGCGCGCAGTTCAGTGAAGCTGTCGAACCCGACCGAGACGCCCAGCGCATCGGCCATGGCCCGCAGGATCGTCCAGTCCTCACGCGCGTCACCCGGCGCAAACACGGCCTTGTCGGCCCACTGCACCCGCCCTTCGGTGTTGACGTAGGTGCCGTCCTTCTCGGTGTAGGCGGCGGCCGGCAGGATCACATCGGCGGCATGCGCCCCGGCATCGCCGTGGTGGCCAACGTAGACGATCAGGCTGTCAGCGAACTTCGTATAGTCCACTTCGTCAGCGCCGAGCGAGATCAGCATCTTGGGCTTGGCGGCGACCAGATCGGCGATCCCGCCGGCCTGCGCATAGCCCAGCATCAGCCCGCCCATGCGGCTGGCGGCCATGTGGAGGACGTTGAAGCCGTTCCAGCCATCACGAACCAGCTTGTACTTGTCGGCCAGCGCCAGGCACGCAGGCAGCGCGCCCTTGCCGAGGCCCGCCCCGCCGAGGATCAGTGCCGGACGCGCCGCGCCCTTCAATGCGGCGTCGGCATCCTTGGACAGCTTGTCCAGCACCGCCAGGTCATTGCCCAGGAAGGTCGCGGGATAGGTGGTTTCCCATTCCGGCCCGACAACGAAGACCTTGGCCCCGCGCCGCGCGGCCTTGCGCAGGCGGCTTTGCACCAGCGGCGCTTCCCAGCGGACCTGGCTGCCGACGATCAGGATCGCATCGGCTTCCTCGATCCCGGCAAGACCGGAATTGAAATTGACCGCGGCGAGGTTCGAGCAATCGTAGGACAGGCCAGTCTGGCGGCCTTCGAGCAGCGACGAGCCGAGCGCACCGGCCAGCGCCTTGGCCGCGAACATCGTTTCGCAATCGAGGAGATCACCGGCGACCACGGCCACCGACTTGCCCGGATTGATCTTGGCAATGGCAGCGAACGCCTCTTCCCAGGTCGCAGCGGCCAGCTTGCCGTCGCGGCGCAGGTAGGGCTTGTCGAGCCGGCGGCGGGCCAGGCCATCGACCTGGAAGCGCGCCTTGTCGGAAATCCATTCCTCGTTCACGTCATCGTTGACGCGCGGCAGGGCGCGCATCACTTCGCGGCCGCGGCTGTCGATCCGGATGTTCGCACCGCAGGCGTCCGAGACGTCGATAGACAGGGTCTTCTTCAGCTCCCACGGCCGCGCTTCGAAAGCGTAAGGACGGCTGGTCAGCGCACCGACCGGGCACAGGTCGATCACGTTGGCGCTCATTTCATGGGAAGCGGCGCGTTCCAGATAGGTCGTGATCTGCATCGTCTCGCCGCGATAGAGAGCGCCGATTTCGTCCACCCCGGCCACTTCCTCGCTGAAGCGGACACAGCGGGTGCAATGGATGCAGCGGGTCATCACCGTCTTGATCAGCGGCCCCATGTACTTTTCAGTGACGGCGCGCTTGTTCTCGTCATAGCGGGACTTGCCGCGGCCATAGGTCACCGCCTGGTCCTGCAGGTCGCATTCGCCGCCCTGGTCGCAGATCGGACAATCGAGCGGGTGGTTGATCAGGAGGAACTCCATCACCCCTTCGCGCGCCTTCTTGACCATTTCGCTGTCGGTGCGGATTTCCTGGCCTTCGCTGGTCGGCAGCGCGCAGCTGGCCTGCGGCTTCGGCGGCCCGGGCTTCACTTCCACCAGGCACATCCGGCAATTGCCGGCGATCGACAGGCGCTCATGATAGCAGAAACGCGGGATTTCCTTGCCGGCGAGTTCGCAGGCCTGCAGGACGGTGGCGCCCTGCGGGACTTCGATTTCAACGCCGTCGACGGTAACTTTGGGCATCAGCTTGCGGCTCCGTTCTGCTGCACGGCGCTGGCGAGGCGGTAATAGGCCACGGCCAGGGTGCCGCGCAGCGACATCCGGTCAAATCCAAGGGTCTGCCCCTGGGGCAGGCAGTTCGAAAGCGCCGGGGCAACGGCCTGCAATGCGGCCAGCTCCTCGGGCGTATCCATGGGGGTCAGCAGCACGGCGCGCGACTTGACCGCATCGGCGCGGACCACGCATTCGCCAACCCGCGACAGGGCGACATCGCCAGCCTTCTCGTCAAATCGGCGCTGCTGTTCAGCCACACGCTCAGCCGGGATCGGCTTGCCATCGCGGTCGGTGGTGCGAACCGGGAACGGCTGTTCATAGGCAAGTGCCGGAACCCCGGCGAAATCGGTGGCGGTCAGCTTGGCCTGATCCCGGTCGAACAGCGCCTGGCCGATCGACCAGCGGATCATGACATCGGGCAGCCGCAGCCGCGCGCGCGAGACCGTGCCGCCGCGAGCCGCCAGCCCGGCCCGGACCATTTCCTCACCCGGCATGCATTCCGCGCTGAGCAGGATACTCTCGTCCTGATCGCGCCGGGAAATGAACCCGCCGCCCAGCACGAAATCGCGGGTCTTGTTCGGTTCGCGCTTGACGATGCACTTGCCGTAGTCGGCCAACGCCTTGCGCATTGCCTTCGGATCGGGCGACGCAGCCGGAGCCGCCGTGGCGACCACGGCCAGCGCTGAAAAGCCAAGGAACGCCGCGCGGATCACTTCGCAGTCTCCGGCGCATCAAAAGCGCGGTGATAGAGCCCTTCGGCCAGCGCGGTGCGCAGGCCCAGGCGGTTGGCGTTAAGCTTGTACCCGGTCGCCAGGCAGGCGCCCAACGAAGGGCTCAGAGCGCCGATCGCCGCCTTTTCCTCGGCCGAGCCGATTCCGGTCTTGAGCAGGGCCAGAATCCCGGCTGGATTGGTTTCGGCCACGCAAGTCGCCATTTCGTCGATCGGACGAGCGCGGCCGGTCATTTCGAACCAGTCGCGCGAATAGGTGCGCTGCAGCGGCAACGGTGCCAGCGCCTCGGCCCGCTTGCTGTACTTCCTGACGAAAGCCTCGGCCACGAAACCGCGCATCGTGCCGCGTTCGGTGCCGAAGCTGACAACTGTAGCATCCTGCGAAATGTAGGCATCGAGCGAGCAGCGCTGCACACCCGAAAGGGCATCGAGGCCCTTCTGATAGCCCTGCTCGGTCCGCGCATCGATCATGTCGCGCAGCTTGCCCTCGCGGCGGGACACCGCGCATTCGACAAAGCGCAGCATGGCCGCATCGCGCTGGCTGGTGTCGGCATTGGTGGTGGCGCGGGTTGCGGGATCGAGCCGCGAACCGGTGCGCGCGCCTTCGGTCAGGTCCTGTGTGCCCTGCGGTGCGGCCAGCAGCAGCGAAAGGGCGATGGCAAGCGCGCTCATTCAGCCGCCTCCCGCACATTCTCTGCAATCCGCCGCTCGATTTCGGGGCGGAAGTGGCGGATCAGGCCCTGGATCGGCCAGGCGGCCGCATCGCCCAGGGCGCAGATGGTGTGGCCTTCGACCTGCTTGGTCACGTTCCACAGCATGTCGATTTCTTCCACATCGGCATCGCCGGTGCGCAGGCGCTCCATCACCCGCCACATCCAGCCGGTGCCTTCGCGGCACGGCGTGCACTGGCCGCAGCTTTCATGCTTGTAGAAGTAGCTGAGGCGCGAGATCGCGCGGACAATGTCGGTCGACTTGTCCATCACGATCACGGCGGCGGTGCCGAGGCCCGAGCCAAGTTCGCGCAGACCGTCAAAGTCCATCGGCGCGTCCTTGATCTGGGCGGCCGGAACCAGCGGAACCGAAGAACCGCCCGGGATCACCGCCAGCAGGTTGTCCCACCCGCCGGTGATGCCGCCGCAGTGCTTCTCGATCAGCTCGCTGAACGGGATCGACATCGATTCCTCGACCACGCAGGGCTTTTCAACATGCCCGCTGATCTGGAACAGCTTGGTGCCCTTGTTGTTCTCACGCCCAAAGGAGGAGAACCACCCTGCCCCGCGCCGCATGATCGTGGGGGCAACCGCGATCGATTCGACGTTGTTGACCGTGGTCGGGCAGCCATAGAGGCCCGCCCCTGCCGGGAACGGCGGCTTCAGACGTGGCTGGCCCTTCTTGCCCTCGATGCTTTCGATCATCGCGGTTTCTTCGCCGCAGATGTAGGCGCCCGCGCCGCGGTGGACGAAGACGTCGAAATCGTAGCCGCTCTTGCAGGCGTTCTTGCCGATCAGGCCGGCGTCGTAGGCCTCCTGCACGGCGGCAAACAGCACTTCGGCCTCACGGATGTATTCACCGCGAATGTAGATGTAGGCCGCCCGCGCGCCCATCGCGAAACCGGCTACCAGCGCGCCTTCGATCAGCTTGTGCGGATCGTGGCGGATGATCTCGCGGTCCTTGCACGAACCGGGTTCGGACTCGTCGGCATTGATCACCAGGAAGCTGGGACGGCCGTCCTTCGATTCCTTCGGCATGAACGACCACTTGAGGCCGGTCGGGAAGCCCGCCCCGCCGCGCCCGCGCAGACCCGAAGCCTTGATCTCTTCAATGATCGCGTCCTTGCCCTTGGCGAGAATCGCCTTGGTGTCGTCCCAGTCACCGCGCGCTTGCGCAGCCTTCAGGTTCCACGGCTGATAGCCATAGAGGTTGGTGAAGATGCGGTCCTTATCAGCGAGCATGACGCTTTTCCCCCCGCAGCAGGCGGCGATAGATAAATGCCCAGACGACCCCGCCGCCCAGCGCGCCGGGGACCAGCCCCAGCCACTCCGGCGTGGTCAGCCAGCGGTCCTGTGACAGCCGGGTCAGCAGCACGAACACCGGAATGAACGTCGCGCCCCAGATCAGGCCGGTGCGCAGCGGATTGGTTTCAAGCGAAGCAAAGCCGGCCATCAGATCAACCCTCCTGCAATCAGCAGGCCGCTGACGATCAGAGCCGCGCCAACGGTGAGCATCACGATCTTTGCCACTTTCTGTCCATTGGCCACCGTGAAGGGCGCATTCTGGCGGCTTGGATAGTCACCGGTCCAGGCAGTGCTGTCGAACTTGTCGCTCATCACCACTCCTTCCGGTAATCGTGATTGGCCTTGACCATCTCTTTCAGAGTGGTCGGCCCGCCGAGCGGTTCCACGGTGTGACGGCCCGGTTCCTGGGTCCCGGCCTTGGGCGCCTGCCCGGCGGCCAGCGCATCAAGCACGGCATCGAGCCGCTCTGCGGTCAGGTCCTCGTAATTGTCGTCGTTGATCTGGACCATCGGTGCGGAAGCACAGTTGCCCATGCATTCCACTTCGGTCAGCGTCCACAGCCCGTCATCGGTGGTGTGGCCCTTGTCCATGCCGCGCTTCTTGCAGGCAGCCATGATAGCGTCCGAGCCGCGCAGCATGCACGGAGTCGTGCCGCAGACCTGCACGTGGAACCGGCCGACCGGGACCAGATTGTACATGGTGTAGAAGGTAGCGACCTCGACCACGCGGATGATCGGCATGTGGAGCTGTGCCGCGACATATTCCATCACCGGGATCGGCAGCCAGCCCTGGGTATTGGTTTCCGCGCCGACCTGGCGCTGGGCCAGATCGAGCAGCGGCATCACGGCCGAGCGCTGCCGCCCCTCGGGATAGCGGGCGACGATTTCCTTCGCCTTCGCCGCGTTCTCCTTGGTCCAGGCAAAGCCTCCCCAGCGCGCGCGCAGTTCGGGGGTATCGGGTTCGATGTGACGGTCAGCCATTAGCGGACGAACTCCACGCGAGAGCACTTGTCGCCCTCGAACGAGTAGATGGACATGACTTCGAACGGTTCGGCCGCTGCCGAACGGAAGACCCGCTCATGCAGCACGGCGAATTCGCCCAATTCGTAGCCCGTGATAATCTCAGCGCGGTTTTCCGGAAACTCCGCGAACATGGCCTTGAGGCCAGCGCGGGTGCCCTCCTTGCCCTCGCGCAGCACGGCCCCGCGATAGCCTGCCTCGCAGGCATCGTCGGTCATCAGCGCGACATAGGCGTCGGCATCCTGCGCATTGTAATGCGCGATCATCTGTTCGGCGATGGCCAGCCTGCTCACCGGTCGCACTCCCCGAACACGACGTCGATTGCGCCGAGAATGGCGGTCGCGTCGGGCAGCATGTGACCCTTGCACATGAAGTCCATCGCCTGAAGGTGCGAGAACGCGGTCGGGCGGATCTTGCAGCGGTACGGCTTGTTGCTGCCATCGCTGACCAGATAGACGCCGAATTCGCCCTTGGGGCTTTCGGTCGCCACATAGACTTCGCCCGCCGGAACGTGGAAGCCTTCGGTGTAGAGCTTGAAGTGGTGGATCAGCGCTTCCATCGACTGCTTCATCTCGGCCCGCTTGGGCGGCGAGACCTTGGGATCGGTGCTGGCTACCGGGCCGGACGGCATCTGCGCCAGGCACTGCTTCATGATCCGGGCCGACTGGCGCACTTCCTCGACGCGGACCATGAACCGGTCATAGCAGTCCGAATTGGTGCCGACCGGGATTTCGAAGTCCATCCGGTCGTAGACGTCATAGGGCTGGCTCTTGCGCAGGTCCCACGGAATGCCGGCGGCACGGATCATCGGGCCAGAGAAGCCCCAGGCCAGCGCGTCTTCCTTGCTGACCACGGCGATATCGACGTTGCGCTGCTTGAAGATGCGGTTGTCGATCACCAGGCTCATCGCGTCTTCGAACAGGCGCGGCAGGCGGTCATCCAGCCATTCACCGATATCGACCAGCAGCTTTTCCGGCACGTCCTGGTGCACCCCGCCGGGGCGGAACCAGGCCGAGTGCATCCGGGCGCCCGAAGCGCGCTCGAAGAAGTTGAGGCAATCCTCGCGGATTTCGAACAGCCACAGGTTCGGCGTCATCGCGCCGACGTCCATCACGTGCGACCCCATGTTGAGCATGTGGTTGCAGATGCGGGTCAGTTCGGCGAACAGCACGCGCAGGTATTGCCCACGCAGCGGCACTTCGACGTTGAGCAGTTTTTCGACCGCCAGGACGTAGCTGTGCTCCATCCCCAGCGGCGAGCAATAGTCGAGCCGGTCGAAGTAGGGCAGCGCCTGCAGGTAGGTCTTGTGCTCGATCAGCTTTTCGGTGCCGCGATGCAGCAGGCCGACGTGCGGATCGACGCGCTCGATGATCTCGCCGTCCAGTTCCAGCACCATGCGCAGCACGCCGTGCGCGGCCGGGTGCTGCGGGCCGAAGTTGATCGTGTAGTTGGTGATGACTTCATCGCCGGTGGTCGGCGATTCCTCGAGGGTAAAGCTCATGCCTTGTCTCCCTCAGCCTTTTCGTCGCCCGGCAGCACGTAGTCCGCGCCTTCCCACGGGCTGAGAAAATCGAACTGCCGCAGGTCCTGGTTCAGCTTGACCGGCTCGTAGATCACGCGCTGCTGTTCCTGGGAATAGCGCAGCTCGACATAGCCGGTCAGCGGGAAGTCCTTGCGGAAAGGATGGCCTTCAAAGCCGTAGTCGGTCAGGATCCGGCGCAGGTCCTGGTTTCCTTCGAAGATCACGCCATAAAGGTCGAACACTTCGCGCTCGAGCCAGCCGGCGTTGGGCCACAGCGTGGTCACGGTCGGGACCGGGGTATTCTCGGCAGCGTTGACCTTCACCAGCAGGCGGTGGTTCTTCGTCACCGACAGCAGCATGTAGACCACTTCGAACCGCTCGGCCCGGTCAGGGTAATCCACCCCGGCGATTTCCATCAGCTGCTGGTATTCATGCCCATCGCGCAGGGTGCGCAGCGCATTCGCGATCTCGCCGCGCTGAATGGTCAGCACGACTTCGCCATGCTGCTCCTCGGCCGCCACCAGCATGGTGCCAAGCGCCTTGGTCAGCGCCTCGACCACGCCTTCATTCGAGGCAAAGCGCGGGGCGGAATGCAGTACCTTGCTCATCGCTCGATCGTCCCCACCCGGCGGATTTTCCGCTGGAGCTGCATCACACCGTAAAGCAGCGCTTCGGCCGTCGGCGGGCAGCCCGGCACGTAGATATCGACCGGAACAATCCGGTCACACCCGCGCACAACGGAATAGCTGTAGTGGTAATAGCCGCCGCCATTGGCGCAGCTGCCCATCGAGATGACGTACTTCGGGTCCGACATCTGATCATAGACCTTGCGCAGCGCCGGGGCCATCTTGTTGCACAGCGTGCCCGCCACGATCATCACGTCCGACTGGCGCGGGGATGCGCGCGGGGCGACACCGAAGCGCTCCATGTCATAGCGCGGCATGTTGACGTGGATCATCTCCACAGCGCAGCAGGCCAGGCCGAAGGTCATCCACCACAGCGAGCCGGTACGGGCCCACTGGAACAGTTCCTCGGTCCCGACGACCAGGAAGCCCTTGTCGTTCACCTCGGCGTTGAGGCTGTTGAAGAAGTCCGCATCGGGCGGAGTGATGTCGGGCCGGTTCCAGAGCGGACGGCCGATCGCGTCGAGTTGGTCGGTCATTCCCAATCCAGAGCCCCCATTCTCCAGGCATAGACAAGGCCGACGACGAGTTCGGCAATGAAGACCATCATCGTGATCCAGGCTGCCCAGCCCAGATCAAGGAAGCTGACCGCCCACGGGAACAGGAAGGCCGCTTCCAGATCGAAGACGATGAACAGGATCGCCACCAGGTAGAAGCGCACGTCGAACTGGCTGCGCGGCTCTTCGAAAGCCGGGAAGCCGCACTCGTACTCGCTTTCCTTTTCCGCGGTCGGATTGTGCGTGCCGGTCAGGCGCGCCACTCCCATCGGCAGGAACACGAAGGCCGTTGAAAGGGCCAGAGCGATCCCGAGGAAGATCAGGATCGGCAGGTATTGTGACAGGTCTACCAAGGGGCTGACTCGCCTAGCTGAACAGATAGCCGCGCCCTAGTCCCGCCTTGCGCGGGGTGCAAGGGGGCCTGCCCGCCGAAACGGGCATTTTTCCCCTTTTGCCCTGTAGATCGCCCCTCGGCCGGGTTACTTCTTGAGTTCGCGGGCCAAGGTTGCCTGCGTCTGCTTGCCGTAAGGCGGCTTGAAGCCCGACAGCTTGGCGATGTCCATGTTCGACTGGCGATAGACCGCCCGGGCGTGACTGAACGTCTTGAACCCGTCAAAGCCGTGGTAATTGCCCATGCCCGAAGGCCCGACCCCGCCGAACGGGAGGTCTTCCATCGCGTTATGGAACAGCACGTCGTTGACCGTGACCCCGCCCGAAATGGTACGCGAAAGGACCTTTTCCTCCTCGGCCTTGTCATTGCCGAAATAATACAGCCCCAGCGGCCGGTCATGGGCGTTCACGTAATCGATCGCCTGGTCGATGCTGTCATAGGTCATCACCGGCAGGATCGGGCCGAAGATTTCCTCCTGCATGACCTTCATGTCGTCGTTAACATTGCGCAGGATGGTCAGCGGCATCTTGTTACCGTTGGACGCGGCAAAGTCCTCGCCGGCCGGGTTCACCTCGATCAGTTCCGCGCCCTTGGCCTTCGCATCGGCCAGATAGCCCTGGAGACGTTCATAGTTCCGGCCATTGACCACCGAAGTGTAATCGTCGTTCGCCAGCAGGCTGGAATACATCGAGCCCACGCCAGTGCGAACGCTGTCGATAACCTCGCTTTCCTGCTCCTTCGCCACCATCAGGTAATCCGGAGCAAGGCAGATCTGGCCGGCGTTCATCATCTTGCCCATGGCGATACGCTCACCGGCCTTCTGCTTGTCGGCGCTCCGGCCGATGAACGTGGGCGATTTGCCGCCCAGTTCCAGCGTGACCGGCACCAGATTGTCGGCCGCCGCGCGCATGATGTGCTTGCCCACGCTGGTCGCCCCGGTGAAGATCAGGTGGTCGAACGCCAGCCGGCTGAACGCCGTGCCGACCTCAACCCCGCCGGTGAAGACCGCCATTTCCTCTTCGGCGAAATACTGCGGGACCACTTCGGCAAACAGGTCCGATACGCGTTCGGTAAATTCGCTCGGCTTGACCATGGCGCGGTTGCCCGCGGCGAGGATCCCGGCCATCGGCACCATCACCATGCCGACCGGGAAGTTCCACGGCGCGATTACCCCGACCACTCCCTTGGGCTGATAGACTACCTTGGCCTTGGCCCCGAGCAGCCCCAGCGGGAACATCGCCTTGCGCTTTTCGTCGCGGCTCCAGGCCGACAGGTGCTTCTTCGCGTGCTTGAGCGCGCCGACCGAAGGCATGATGTCGGTCATCAGGGTCTGTTCGATGCTGCGGTGGCCGAAATCGGCGCTGACCGCCTTGGCAAAGGCATCCTTGTGATCGACCAGCAGCGCCACCGCCCGGTCGATCCGGTCCGCCCGGACCGAAAGCGGTTCCGGCATGGCAGCCGTAAAGGCGCTGCGCTGCTTGGCCAGAACGGCGTTCATGCGGTCAATTTCGGCGGTGCTCATGGCGTGATCCTTCCCCGTTTCAGTTTGCCACCTTTTCCCGCAAGAGCCGCGCCAAGGCAAGCGGCTGATACGACCAACGGGCAATTGCCATTGTTGCGATGCAACATTAAACAGATCGCCAAATTGTACCCATCCCGAGAAAGGCAAAGGCCATGGCCCAGATTTCCGCGCAGGACCCGATTGTCATCCTCTCTTACGCCCGCACCCCGATGGGCGGCATGCAGGGCGCCCTGTCCGATGTCAGCGCGACCGACCTTGGCGCCACCGCGATCAAGGCGGCGGTCGAGCGGGCCGGC
This sequence comes from Sphingomonadales bacterium, assembly GCA_017302615.1. GTDB lineage: Bacteria > Pseudomonadota > Alphaproteobacteria > Sphingomonadales > Sphingomonadaceae > Novosphingobium. The sequence goes on along the minus strand of JAFLDB010000001.1, from coordinate 170,984 downwards.
GTAAAGGGCGACGAGATCGAACGCGTCTATATGGGCTGCGTGCTGCCCGCCGGCCTCGGCCAGGCCCCGGCCCGTCAGGCCACAATCAAGGCCGGCCTGCCCAAGTCGGTCCAGGCCACCACGGTCAACAAGGTCTGCGGATCGGGGATGCAGACCCTGATTATGGGTGCCGAGGCACTGGCCGCGGGTTCGATCGACCTGGTTGTCGCAGGCGGTATGGAGAGCATGACCAATGCGCCCTACATCCTCAAGAAGCACCGTTCGGGCGCGCGGATCGGCCACGACACCGCCTATGACCACATGTTCCTCGATGGGCTGGAAGATGCCTATGAGCCGGGCCGGGCAATGGGCACTTTCGCGCAGGAAACCGCCGATGCCTATCAACTGACCCGCGAGGCCCAGGACGCCTATTCCATCGAGTCGCTGCGCCGCGCGCAGGCAGCGATCGCCGAAGGTGCCTTTGCGGCCGAAGTGGTTCCGGTGACCGTGATCAGCCGCGCCGGTGAGGTGGTGGTCGATACCGACGAGCAGCCCGGCAAGGGCCGCCCCGACAAGATCCCGACCCTGAAGCCCGCCTTCGCCAAGGACGGCACCATCACCGCCGCCACGTCCAGCTCGATCTCGGACGGCGCTGCCGCACTGGTGCTGACCCGTGACAGCGTGGCCAAGGCCAAGGGCCTCGCCCCGGTTGCGCAGGTGGTGGCCGTGGCCGCCCATGCCCAGGAACCGAAGGACTTCACCACGGCTCCGGTCGGCGCGATCAACAAGGTGCTGGACAAGGCCGGCTGGACGCTGGCCGATGTCGACCTGTTCGAAGTGAACGAGGCCTTTGCTTGCGTCGCGATGTTCGCGATGCACGACCTTGGCATTCCGCATGAGAAGATCAACGTCCACGGCGGCGCGACCGCGCTGGGCCATCCGATCGGCGCGTCGGGCGCGCGGATCGTCACCACGCTGATCGCCGCGCTGCAGCGCCACGGCAAGAAGAAGGGTGTGGCCAGCCTGTGCATCGGCGGCGGCGAGGCGACGGCCGTGGCGGTCGAACTGGTGTGATCCGGCGCGACACTTTGTGACAAAACGGCAGACAAATCTTACAGCTGGTTTGTCTGCCGTTCAGCCGCAAGACACGATTTCATGGCTCGCGGTCGGGCAGTCCCGTCCGGCCGCACTCCACCATCACAGGGAGAATGCGCCATGAAGACCAAGCAGATTGCCCTTGCCTTCATCGCCGGCCTGACCATGCCGGTCGCTGCCCAGGCCCATGCCAAGCCGGGCCATGTCACCCGCACCGAATTGCGTCATGACGTCAGGCAGGTGCGTGAGGAAAAGCGCGACCTCAAGGAGGAACTGCGCGAGCGCGACTGGCGCGGCGCAAAGGAAGAACGCCGCGAACTGGGCAAGGCCAAGCACGAACTGAAGCAGGACACCCGCCGCTTCCATCGCCAGCATAACCGTGGGCGCTGATCGGCGGCCACCAGATCGGGCCGGCGGGGGCGCCTCAGGGCTCCCCTGCCCCCCATAACCGGTCCTGCGGGACAAAGCCCTGACGCGGCCCGACGGTGAAAGCGCACCAGCCCTTGTCGCATTCACCCAGTTGCCCGGTAACACCCGGCAAAAGCCGCCAGCGCAGTTTTGATTGCCGGTCGGGCGCCTCACGCATGTCGGCCGGCTCACCCTTCTTCACAAAGGCGGTGCGCTGCCGGGTCAGGAACCGGGCCAGCACCCAGCCACTGGCTCCGTCCGGGTCCTGGACAAAGCGCCAGCCTTCCTTGATGCGCAGCACTTTAAGCGGCAGGCCGGGCCGCTTGTAGACCCACAGGATGCGGTAATCCTCGCCCGGACCGACCCGCATGTTGACCTCGCTGACCCGGATCGAGGCCCAATAGGGCGTCTCGGCCGAGTCCTGGGCCAGGGCCGGAACGGCCAGCACCAGCAAGACAACCATGGCAATCTGTCGGAGGATCTGCATCCCTGCCTGTTAGCCCGTGATCACCCGCCGCTTCAAGCCGCTTGACCATGCGCCCCGCCCCGGCCTAGCGCTTTGCCCATGACAGTCGTGACCGACACTCCCTCCGGCCGCCGGATCGAAGGCAAGCCCCGCGTGCATGTGACCCGCCACCTGCTGCCCGAAGTGGAAGCCCGGCTGGGTGAACTGTTCGACGTAGAACTGAACGTCGAGGACCGGCCGATGAGCCGCGACGAACTGATCGCGGCGATGCAGGGCAGCGATGTGCTGGTGCCGACCGTGACCGACCGGATCGATGGCGAAATGATCGCCGCTGCCGGAGACCGGCTGGGCCTGATCGCCAATTTCGGCGCGGGGATCGAGCACATCGATCTGGCTGCCGCCCGGGCCCGCAAGATCATCGTCACCAACACGCCGGGGGTATTCACCGACGATACCGCCGATCTTACCCTGATGCTGATTCTGTCTGTGCCGCGCCGGCTGGGAGAAGGCAGCCGCCTGGTCCGTGATGGCAAGTGGACCGGCTGGGCCCCAACGGCCATGCTGGGCCGCTGTGTGGGCGGCAAGCGCCTGGGGATCGTCGGCATGGGCCGGATCGGCCAGGCCGTGGCCCACCGCGCCCGCGCCTTCGGCATGGAAGTGGTCTATCACAATCGCCACCGCTTGCCCTCCAGCATCGAGACGATGTTCGGCGCGCGTTACGAGGCTGATCTCGACCGGCTGTTTGCCGAAAGCGACATTGTCAGCCTGCACTGCCCGGCCAGCCCGGCCACACGGCAACTCGTCAATGCCGAGCGGCTCGCGGCAATGAAGCCCGGCGCTTACCTGATCAACACCGCTCGCGGCGATCTGATCGACGAAGAGGCCCTGATCGAGGCCCTGCAATCCGGCCATCTGGCCGGTGCTGGGCTCGACGTGTTCGCGCGCGAACCGGCGGTCGATCCGCGCCTCATCGCGCTGCCCAATGTCATTACTCTGCCGCATCTCGGCAGCGCCACGATCGAGGGCCGCGCCCATGCCGGCGAGAAGGTCATTGCCAACATCCGCTTCTGGATAGATGGCCACCGCCCGCCCGATCAGGTACTGGAAGGCTGGATCTAGCCAGTTCTGCGCAATGAACTGACATTGCTTGGCTTGCCCAAGGTGCAATCGTTGCTCTAAGCCCGCGCATGAGGAATCGCGTGGGTCGTCATGCCGCGCCTGTGGGGAGCAATCGATGCGCATCTTTTCGGCAATTAGCCTGGCCGCTCTGGCGTTGCTGGCCCCGTCTGTCGCTGCCGCGCAGGACGTGGTGGAACCGGCCGTGCTGAACAGCGGCGATACCGCCTGGGTGCTGATCTCGGCCGCGCTGGTCCTGCTGATGACGATGCCGGGGCTGACCCTGTTCTACGGCGGCCTGGTCCGGGCCAAGAATTTCCTGTCGGTGCTCGTCCAGGTCGGCGCGATTGCGGCGGTCGCCTCGGTCCTCTGGATCATGGTCGGCTACCGCCTTGCCTTTGGCGATGTCGGCAACGGCTGGCTGGGCGGCGGCGACATGTGGATGCTCAACAACACCATCGGCCTGCTGCGCGGTGAATATGACATTTCGGAGCGCACCTTCGCCCTGTTCCAACTGACCTTCGCGGCGATCACGCCCGCGCTGATGGTCGGCGCATGGGTCGACCGGGCTCGGTTCGGCTGGGTCGTCGGTTTCTGCGCACTGTGGGGTCTGATCGTTTACGTACCGGTGGCGCATTGGGTCTGGGGCGGCGGCTGGCTCTCGGCACTGGGCACCAAGGATTTCGCCGGCGGGATCGTGGTCCACACCACTGCCGGGGTTTCGGCCCTTGTCATTGCGGCGCTGCTGGGCAAGCGGCAAGGTTTTCCCAAGACCCTGATGCTGCCGCACAGCCCTTCACTGACCATGGCCGGCGCGGCGCTGCTGTGGGTTGGCTGGTTCGGTTTCAACGGCGGTTCAGCTCTGGCAGCGAATGACGATGCGGCCAGCGCAATCATAAACTCTCACCTCGGCGCCAGCATGGCCGCGCTGACCTGGCTGCTGATCGAAAAGATCAAGGTCGGCAAGCCGACCAGCGTCGGCTTTGCCACCGGTGCGATCGCGGGCCTCGCCACGGTCACCCCGGCCGCCGGGTTCATCTCGCCCGGTGCTGCGATCGTGTTCGGGATCGTCGCCGCCCTCGCCTGCTTCCCGATGATCCAGGTGGTGAAGCAGAAACTGCACATCGACGATTCGCTTGATGTCTTTGCCGTCCATGGCATTGGCGGCATGGCCGGTTCCTTGCTGCTGGCGGTGTTCCTCAATCCCGCGATTGGCGGAGTCGGCTATGACGAGGGCTCCGGCCTCGTCAGCCAGCTTGCGGCCCAGGCCGTCGGCATCGGCGCAGTCGCGATCTGGTCGGCGCTGGCGAGCGTGCTGATCGCGCTGCTCGTCGGCCTCGCCATTCCGATGCGGGTCAGCGAGGATGATGAGCGCGAAGGGCTTGACCTTGCCAGCCATGGTGAGCGTGCCTGGGAGATGGACTGAGGCCGGCGCGGCATGGGTGAAGGCGGGATCAGGGGCTACCTGACGGAGGCGCTGCGCACGGCCAGTCGCAGCTTTGATTTGGCCGGGCGCTCGACCCGGTCAGAGCTGTTGACCTACTATTTTGCCAGCCTCCTGATCGGCATTGCGATCACCTTCTCACTCGGCTGGTTCCTGGATTTCGAGCAGGAACGCCTCGCCACCTATGGGCTGAAGTGGCTGATCAGCGTGCCTTTTCCTGCGCTACTGGTCCGCCGTTTGCACGATCAGGTTCGCAGCGGCCTTTGGGCCTGGCTGGCTTTCCCCCCTGCGGCCTTTTCCGCAGCGGCCGATGCCGCGTCGGTTTTTGGCGGGATCGAACAGCGGATCAGCTTCGATCAGGCGACCTGGTTTTTCTACTGGCCCAGCCTGCTATGCCTGATCGCGGTCCTTGCAGCCTTTCTCATGCCGGGCACAGCCGGGCCGAACCGCTTCGGCCCGGATCCGCGCGGACGGGAATAGCTGCTCAGTCGCCGGTCAGGATCCGGTCGACCAGCTGCTTCACCGTCGGAGTGAAGTTGTTCGAATAGAACGGGTCGGTCCGGAAGTTGTGGGCGGCGTGTCCGGCGAACATCAGGTTCTTGTCGATGTTCTCACCGTGGACGATCGCCTTCAGCGTCTTCTGGATGCAGAAGCTGCGCGGATCAGCGAGGTAGCCGGTGGTGTAATCATCATGGTCCTTCCACGATGAGAAGCCGCAATGCGACAGGCAACCCATGCATTCCTTCTGATCCTGCTGGATGACGCCGCGTTCTTCGGGGGTCACGAAGACGATGGTATCGTCCGGGGTGCGCAGGCCCTCGGTAAAGCCCTGAGCCACCCAGCCCCGAGCGCGCTCCAGATCGGCCGGGGCAACCCAGAAGTTCTTGTTGCCCACGCCCACGTCCAGCCGGGCGGTGTGCTCGCCTGCTTCGACCTTGGAATAGGGGATCTGCCGCTCGCTGCGCGCTTCCAGGTTGCGCAGGAACGGGTTGCGCACGGCCGAGCTGTAGAACCCGGTCGGCGAGAAGCGGTGCAGCAGGATATCGCCCGGCTCCAGCGTGCGCAGGTGATCCTTCCAGGCTTGCGGAATCGGACTTTCCTGGGTCAGCAACGGGCGGGTGCCGTACTGGAAGATGATCTGGCCCAGTTCCGGATTGTCGATCCAGTCCTCCCAGTCGCGCAGGTACCAGACACCGCCGGCCATCACGATCGGCACGGAATCGGCGATGCCCTCGGCCCGCATGGTGTCGCGCAGCGCCTTGACGCGGGGATAGGGATCCTGCGGTACGCGCGGGTCCTCGGCATTTGACAGGCCGTTGTGCCCACCCGCCAGCCACGGATCTTCATAGACCACCGCGCCCATCAGGTCGGCGACCTTGTGATAGGCCCGCTTCCACAGTGCGCGGAAGGCCCGGGCTGAACTGATGATCGGCAGGTAGTTCACGTTGAAGCGCGCGGCGATTTCCGAGAGCTTGTAGGGCATCCCGGCCCCGCAGGTAACGCCGGTCACCAGGCCGCGGGTTTTCTCCAGGACACCTTCCAGCACCTGCTGCGCGCCGCCCATTTCCCACAACACGTTGATGTTGATCGCGCCCTTGCCGTTCGAGATTTCATAGGCGCGGCGAACCTGTTCGACCCCGCCCTTGATCCCGTAGGCAATCAGTTCCTCGTGCCGGTCGCGCCGGGTGGCACCGTGATAGGGCTGGTCGACGATATTGCCATTTTCGTCATAGAAATCGGCATTCACCGCGCTGACCGTGCCGATCCCGCCGGCCGCAGCCCATGCCCCGGAACTGGCGTGATTCGAAACCGCCACGCCCTTGCCGCCTTCAACCAGTGGCCAAACCTCGCGGCCACCATAAAGAATCGGCTGCAACCCCTTGAAACCCATTATGTCCCCAACTTCCCATTGGCCGATTCGCACGGCTTGATATCACGCGGTGCGGGACGCTCTCCCTGCACCTCGAAGGCGGCATAATAGCCGTTCAGCTCCGGCTTTAGAACAAATTCCACCAGGCGAAAGCCCAGCGCATCGAATTCGCAGAACAGCAATTGCGGCGGAATGCCGTGCTGGTCGGTTGGCCGGTCCACGTCCACCACGATCACCTGCCCGCCCGGCTTCAGCGCCGGGCGCAGGTTCCACAGGAACGCATAGGGTTCGGTCACTTCGTGGTACATGTGGACCATGAATACACGGTCAAAGCTGCTGGCCGGCAGGCGCGGATCCTCTGCCGCGCCAAGCTTGATCGAGACGTTGTCGAGCCGCTCGCGCTCAACCCGCTGGCCAAGGCGCTGGATCGCGCCCTTGTCGATGTCCTGGGCCAGCACCCGCCCCTTGGGGCCCACCCGCTCGGCCAGGCGCACCGTGTAATAGCCCTCGCCAGCGCCAATGTCGGCCACGGTGGTCCCGGCGCCGATCTGCGCGAGATCCATCACCACCTTGGCTTCGCCCAGGTTATCGCGCTGATCCTCGTCCGAAAACTCGTTGCTGGTGACGGCCGAAACCGGGCGGAACGCCTTGGGAAACTCGCGCGCGCCTTCCGGGCGGTCCAAATCGACCGGCTCACGGTTGCAGGCGGCCAGACTGGCCGCCATCAGCAGCACGGTGGCCGCCCGGCCAATCAATCGACGTCCTCCACGTCCACCTTTTCTCCGGTCACCCGCTGCGCCAAGGCCGCCGCCATGAACGGATCGAGCGCCCCGTCCAGCACGTCCGACGGAGTCGGGCTGGTCACCCCGGTGCGCAGGTCCTTGACCATCTGATAGGGCTGCAGAACGTAGGACCGGATCTGGTGACCCCAGCCAATGTCGCTCTTGGCGGCATGTTCGGCACTGGCGGCATCCTCGCGCTTGCGCATTTCCTCTTCATAGAGCCGCGATTTCAGCATGCCCATCGCGATGTCGCGGTTCTTGTGCTGGCTGCGGTCCTGCTGGCTGGCCACGACGATGCCGCTCGGCACGTGGGTGATGCGGACGGCCGAATCGGTCGTGTTGACGTGCTGCCCGCCGGCACCCGATGCCCGGTAGGTATCGATCTTGAGATCGGCCGGGTTGATCGAGATTTCAAAACTGTCGTCGATCACCGGATAGACCCAGACAGAGCTGAAGCTGGTATGACGGCGGGCCGAACTGTCATAGGGCGAAATGCGCACCAGGCGGTGAACGCCGCTTTCGGTCTTGGCCCAGCCATAGGCGTTCTCGCCCTTGCACAGGATCGTGGCCGACTTGATCCCGGCCTGGTCCCCGGCCTGATACTCGATCGTATCGACCTTGAACCCACGCTTTTCGGCCCAGCGGCTGTACATCCGCAGCAGCATTTCCGCCCAGTCCTGGCTTTCGGTACCGCCAGCCCCGGCGTGGATTTCGATATAGGTATCGTTGCCGTCCGCCTCACCGGCGAGCAGCGCCTGAACCTTGTCGGCATCGGCTCGGGCCGCCAGCGCAGCCAGGGCGGCAATGCCTTCGTCGATGGTCGCCTCGTCGCCTTCCATCTCGCCCAATTCGACGAACTCGATCGCGTCGGCCATCTGGCCAGTGATGTCGTTGACCGTGCCGATTGCCGCCTCAAGCCGGCGGCGTTCCTTCATGACGGCTTCGGCTTCCTTGGGATTGTCCCACAGCTTGGGGTCCTCCACCCGGGCGTTGAGCTCGTCCAGGCGGCGCAGCGCGCGGTCCCAGTCCAGGAACTTGCGGACGAGCGCCATGGCGGCCTCGATCCGTTCGATATGAGCCTGCCCTTCGGCACGCATGATAGGGTTACTCCGGCAATACAATTCTTGCGTGCACCGGCACGCGGACCGGTTCCGCTTAGCGGAAGGCCCCCGATTGTAAAGCGGGCTTAGCGGCGCAGCGCTTTGACCGCCTGCAGCGTCAGGCGGACATGATCGCGGTAATCGGCGTTGGAATGGACGAAGCGGATCTTGCGGTCCTTGCCGATCACGAACGACGTGCGGGTGGCAAGGCCGGTGGCGCTGCCATCGGGCCGCTTCATCACCACGTCATAGGCGGCAATGGTCTGCGGCGTGGCAATCGCCACGGCGAACTTGCCGGCACAGGCCTCGGTCGAAAAGCGCTGAAGCGAAGGCAGATCATCAGCCGACATGCCAATCACGGTCGCCCCTGCTGCCCTGAACTGGTCATGCGCATCGGCAAAGGCCTTGGCCTCCAGCGTGCAGCCAGAAGTGAAGGCCTTGGGATAGAAGTACAGGACCACCGGCCCCTTCGTCAGCGCCTGCTCCAGGTTGAAGGCAAACGGCTTGCCCGCCAGGGCGCCCTGGGTGACGATCTGCGGCGCGCGGGCCCCGACCGGCAGATTGGCGGGGGCGGCGGCCGGAACGACCAGCGTGGCGGCGACGGCGGCAAAAGCGAGTGCGATCTTGTTCATGGCTTTCCCTTTCCCGCGTTTGCCAGAGGAGCGCAACCTGTCCGATCGGTCGCCCCCTACTGTGCCCCAACCGAAGTATCGGGCGTGATCGACGGGGCTGGCCTTGGCGCACCATCCACGCCGCCCTCGCCCGTGCCTTCCTCGCTGGCTGCCGTCTTTGCGGCACCCTTGCGCAGCGATGCCACCAGCGCATCGCGCTGCGCGGACAGGACCTCGCTGCTCACACCGGTGCGGGATTCGGACTCTGCCTTGAACGCTTCCCAGATGATCGGGGACTTGGGATCGTTGCCCGGCATCCCGTCCAGCACGCGGCGGCCGCTGATCCGGTCGACCCGGACCATGTAAATGCCTTTTGGCGCTACGAATGGCCGTTCGCTCCAGCGCGGTCTGGTGGCCTGGACCATCTGCTTGAAGATTGGCGCAGCAACCGAGCCACCCTGGGCATAGCCGCCCAGCGAGCGCGGTTGATCGTAACCGATGTAGACGCCGCCGACGATCTCCTGGTTGCCGCCGATGAACCACACGTTGGTCGGCCCTGTGGTCGTCCCGGTCTTGCCGAACAGCGGCACGCCCAGATCGCGCAGGGTGATGGCGGTGCCGCGGGTCACCACGCCTTCCAGCATGTGGACCACCTGAAACGCGGTGCGCGGATCCATCACTTCCTTGCCGCGCGGGGCAAGGCGCGGCATCGGCTTGCCGTCCCACTCGGCCATGTTGCAATTGTCGCAGCGCCGGTTGTCGGCACGCCAGATCACCTTGCCGCTGCGATCCTGTATATAGTCGATCAATGTCGGCTCGTACTGGACCCCGTTGTTGGCAAGGGCCGAAAAGCCGTTGACCATCTTGAGCACGGTGGTTTCCCCCGCGCCCAATGCGAACGCCAGGAACGGTGGGTACTTGCCGATGCCGACCTTTTCGATCGTCCGCGAGACGTTTTCCATCCCGACATCATTGGCGATCCGCACGGTCATCAGATTGCGCGACTGCTCCAGCCCCCAGCGCACGGTATGGGTGCCGCCGCCCTGGCTGCCGCCGAAGTTCTGGAAGCACTTCTCGCCCAACCGGGCCCCCTGATAGACGCAGAACTTGCCATCGACGATCTCGGTTGCCGGGCTCATCCCGAAGTCGAGCCCGGTACCGTAAACGAACGGCTTGATGGTCGATCCGGGCTGGCGCAGCGCCTGGGTCGCCCGATTGAAACTGCCAAGGCCGGAATCGAACCCGCCCTGCATGGCCAGGACCCGGCCCGAGAACGGTTCCTGCAGCAGCATGCCGCCGGATACTTCAGGGATGACCTTCACCGCCCAGCTGGTGCCGCCGGCCGGGGCCGCAGCGATAACATCGCCTTCTCGCAGGCCCTGTGGCGGATTGACCAGCGGGCCGGTCTTGCCGTCGGCAAAGCCGATCGTGGCCTTGGCACCGCTCCGCTCGATCACCAGACCGACCCGCCAGTCCTCATAGCTCACCGACTTGTTCAGCGCGGCGATCTGGCTTTGCCACTTGTCGGGGTCGACATCGATATGGTCGATCGGCTTGTCGAATGCGCGCCCGCCTCCGAACCGCAACAATCCGGTCCGCAACGCGTCCTGGGTCGCCTTCTGCAACTGCGGGTCAAGCGAGGTGCGCACCCACAGGCCGCCATCATAGACGCTGTTGGGGCCAGCCTCGGAATTCTCGCCATATTTGTCGATCAGGAAGCGGCGCACTTCCTCGACAAAATAGCCGGTCGAAGGATCATAGACAGCGGCGCGGCGGGGGATGATGCCCAGCGGCTCGGCCTTTGCGGCGGCAGCTTCGGCCGCGCTCACCGCCCCGTTCCGGACCATCTGGTCGAGCACCCAGTTACGCCGCTCCAGCGCGCGATCCGCGTACTTCTCCCGGCCATAGATTTCCGGCCCGCGCGGCAGGGCGGCGAGGAAGGCATATTGCGACAGGCTGAGATCGCTCACGCTCTGGCCGAAATAGGCCTGTGCGGCGGCTTCCACTCCGAAGCTCTGACGACCGAGCGGAATCTCGTTGAGATAGAGCTCAAGGATCTGTTCCTTGGTCAGCACGCCTTCGATCCGCCGGGCCAGGACCATTTCCTTGAGCTTGCGGGTGACCGAATATTCGTTGCCGATCAGGATGTTCTTGGCGACCTGCTGGGTGATGGTCGAACCGCCCTTGGCCCGTTCGCCAGAACCGAACTTGGTCACATAGTCCACCACCGCGCCGGCCAGACCGCCGTAGTCAACCCCACCGTGCGACCAGAAGGTCTTGTCCTCGGCCGAGAGGTAGGCGTTGATCAGGGGCTTGGGGAAATCGACGAAGCGCAACTGAACCCGCCGTTCGCGGGCATAGGCATAGACGATTTCCCCGTTAACGCCGCGGACGATTGTCGGCAGGCGCGGCTGATAGGTCAGCAAACGGTCGGCCGAAGGCAGGTTCCAGGTCAGCACCATGTAGAACCCGGCCAGGACCAAGGCTCCGGCACCGAGCGTGTAATTGGCCAGGCGGAAGCGCCGGCTTTCTTCCCAGCGGCGCGCGTGCCACTGGCCGAAACGGCTGTCACCAAGGGTGGATCGCAGCGTTCCCAGCCACCCGCCCAGGGCAGCAAACAGGACCTTCACGCGGCCTAGCAAGCCCCCGGCTTCGCGCCGGATACGCAGGCGAACCGATTGGGGATCTTCTTCTTCAGCCATCGGGTCCGGGCCTTAGCATGGCAAATCGCTGCATTGCCAGAGCATCCTAGGGAGAGATGGCGGTTTGCCCACTGCGGGCGAAGAACACCCGGATTGCCCGGGCCAGGGTTTGCGCCAGGGCGAGGCGTCCGGCTTCGGAGCGCAACCGCGAGAGATCGGCGGGATTGTTGATATAGCCCGTTTCGAACAACACCGAGGGCACGTCCGGTGCCTTCAGCACCGCGAAGGCGGCCGATTGCGGCAAGGCCTCCTTGAACGGCATCAGCCCCTGCCCTTCACGCAGGATCAGCCGGGCAAAGAGTTCAGACTTTTCCTGCGACTCCCGCTGCGACAGGTCGACCAGGATCGCGCTGACATCGTCGCTCTGCTCGACGATCCTGACCCCGTTGATGCTGTCCGCGGCGTTTTCGCGCGCGGCCATCCGCTCGGCCACTTCGTTGCTGCCCTTGGCCGAGAGGGTGTAGACAGTTGCCCCGGTCGCCCCAGTCGCCACTTCGGTGCTGTCGGCATGAAGTGAAATGAACAGGTCCGCGCCAAGCTGGCGGGCAATGGCGGATCGTTCGCCCAGGAACAGGTAGCGGTCCTCGCTCCGGGTCAGCGCCACCCGCACCCCGCCGCCGCGCAGCAATTCGTCGCGCAGGGCCCGGGCCATGGCCAGCGTCAGGTCCTTTTCCTGCACCCCGTCCGAGATTGCGCCCGGATCCTTGCCGCCGTGGCCGGCATCGATCACCACCAGCGGCCGGGTGGCATCGAGCGGACCTTCGATTTTCGGCAGGGCGGCCAAGGCCTCGACCGGCGGCAGATCGACCCGCACGACATAGTCGAAACCGCGCCCAGGCGCGCCAAAGGTGCGGTCGGCCGCCACCATCGCGCCGAACACCGCGACCGGCACCAGGAACAGGCCAAGGAGGATCAGCAGGCGCCGCATGCCCGCCAAGCCTTAACCAGCCGATCCGCCCGGTGCAATCGCCTTGCCGCGCGGCGCAAGCGGTGCTAGGCACCCTCCACCGGACGGAACGGGCATACCCGGCTCCGCCTTCGGAGGGAGAATCCGGAAAATCGCTCCGGATCAAACAGGTTGATGCCGTAATGAGAAGCCACTTGCCGTCCAACCAGCTCGATGCCGCGATGGCTCGGGCGGTGCTGGCGGCTGGTCGTGTGCGCCTCGGATCGCCGCACTTTCGCATTGCAGCAGACACGCTCATCGCCGCCGGCGCCCATCCGGGCCACGGCTTCACCGATACACCTGCGCGGCTGACCGGGGCTTTCCCGGCAGGGCGCGGGGATCTTGCATATAGCCGCGCCAGCCAGGGGAACGCCCGTTTCGGGCCGATCCCCGCATGGCGCGCACGGAGAATTCATAATGAACATGCGCATGCTGATCGATGCGCGCCACCCGGAAGAAACCCGGGTAGCGGTAGTCAAGGGCAACCGGATTGAGGAATTCGACTTTGAATCTGCTGAGCACAAGCAGATCAAGGGCAATATCTATCTCGCCAAGGTAACCAGGGTCGAGCCGTCACTGCAGGCGGCCTTCGTCGATTTCGGCGGCAATCGCCATGGCTTCCTGGCTTTCAGCGAAATCCATCCGGACTATTACCAGATTCCAAAGGAAGACCGCGAGGCGCTGCTGGCTGAAGAGGCCGCCCATGCCGAGGAAGAGGCCGCGCTGCGCGCCATTGCCGAGGGCGAGGAAGATTTCGTCGGTGACGACGAGCTGGGCGAAAGCCTGGCCGACGACATGGCCGGCACCACCCACGATCATCATCATGACGATGATTTCGGCGGGGTGACCGAAGTCGACACCACCGAAAAGGACGAAGTCGCCACGATCGAGGACGGCCACGTCGAAAACGGCTTCGATCACGATGCCGAGGAATCGGGCGAGGAAGCCGGCGAAGAAGCGACTGACGGGACCGGCGAAGGCGAAGACAACCGTCGCCGCGGCCGGGGCCGCCGCCGTCAGGGCGGAAACCGTGGCCACGCCAAGGAAGCCGACGAACTGCGCGCCAAGCGCATGGCGCTGCGCCGCCGCTACAAGATCCAGGACGTGATCCAGCGCCGCCAGGTGCTGCTGGTCCAGGTCGTCAAGGAAGAGCGTGGCAACAAGGGCGCGGCGCTGACCACCTATCTCAGCCTGGCCGGCCGCTATTGCGTGCTGATGCCCAATTCCAGCCACGGTGGCGGGATCAGCCGCAAGATCAGCTCTGCCGCCGATCGCAAGCGGCTGAAGTCGATTATCGCGGAGATGGACCTGCCCAAGTCGATGGGCTGCATCGTCCGCACCGCCGGGCTCCAGCGCACCAAGACCGAGATCAAGCGTGACTTCGACTACCTCGCCCGCCTGTGGGACGAGATCCGCGAGAACACGCTGAAGAGCAGCGCCCCGGCGTTGATCCATTCCGACAGCGACCTGATCAAGCGCGCGATCCGCGACATCTACAACCGCGACATCGACGAAGTGGTGGTTGAAGGCGAAGCCGGATACCGCGCGGCCCGCGATTTCATGAAGCTGCTGATGCCCAGCCACGCCAAGCGGGTGAAAGCCTATTCCGATCCGGTGCCGCTGTTCCAGCGTTATGGCGCGGAAGATCAGCTGACCGCGATGTACGATCCGGTCGTCCAGCTGAAGAGCGGCGGCTACATCGTCATCAACCCGACCGAAGCGCTGGTTTCGATCGACATCAACTCGGGCCGTTCCACCAAGGAACACGGGATCGAGGCGACGGCGGTCAGCACCAACCTTGAAGCGGCCCGTGAAATCGCCCGTCAGCTGCGCCTGCGCGACATGGCCGGGCTGGTCGTGATCGACTTCATCGACATGGAGTACAACTCCAACATCCGCAAGGTCGAGAAGGCGATGAAGGACGCGCTCAAGAACGACCGCGCCCGCATCCAGGTCGGTCGGATTTCCAGCTTCGGCCTGATGGAAATGAGCCGCCAGCGCCTGCGCACCGGCGTGCTGGAAGCCACCACCCGTGGCTGCCCGCACTGCGATGGCACCGGTCTGGTCCGCACCGCTTCGAGCGCCGGTCTGTCGGCGCTCCGCCTGATCGAAGACGAAGCCGCCAAGGGCAAGGGTTCGGTCATCTCGCTTTATGCCAGCACCGAAGCCGCTGTTTATCTGCTCAACGCGAAGCGCAGCGACCTGGCCGAGATCGAGCATCGCTATGGCGTGCGCGTCGAAGTGCTGCCGGAAGGCGAGAATGAAGGCGCCAAGATGCGCGTGACCTCGTCCGGTCCGCGTCCGGAGTTCACACCCCGGTTCGAACCGATCATCATCGAGGAAGATGACGATGACGTCATCGAGGACGAGGATGATTTCGACAGCGACGGCGATGATCGGGGCGAAGATCGCCGCGACGACGGCGAAGGCCGGGGCAAGCGCCGCCGCAAGCGCCGCCGCCGGGGTGGCCGGGGCCGCGATGGTGATGAAGGTCCGCGTGACAGCGCCGAGGGCGATGAAGCCGAAGACGGCGAAGACCGCGAAGACCGCGAAGATCGTGCCGAGGGCGATGATCGTTCCGACGAGGAGAGCGAAGGCCAGCGCAAGAAGCGCCGCCGTGGTCGCCGCCGGCGCGGTGGCCGCAATCGCGGTGACGGCGAAGGCCGCGGCGAAGACGGCGAAGCTGGTGAAGCTGGTGGTGAAGGTGACGCTGCGGAAGAACCCGCCGCAGAACCTACCGTGGAACCCGTTGCCGAAGCCGCTGCCGATGAACCGGTAGCCGAGGAAGCCCCCGCCAAGCCCAAGCGCACCCGCAAGAAGAAGGTCGAAGCGGTCGAAGAAGCTCCGGCCGAAGCGGCCCCGGCTATCGAGGAAGCGCCTGCCGCTGCCGAGGAAGCTCCGGCCAAGCCCAAGCGGACCCGCAAGAAGAAGGTCGAAGCGGTGGAAGAGGCTCCGGCCGAAGCCGCTCCGGCCATCGAGCCAGCCCCTGCCGCTGAGGAAGCTCCGGCCAAGCCCAAACGGACCCGCAAGAAGGCGGCTGCTCCGACCGAGGAAAGCGTAACGGCCGAAGCAGCCCCCGAAACGGCAGCCGAAGCCGAGCCGGCCGCTAGTGATGAGCCTCCCGCTGCCCCGCGCCGCGGCTGGTGGCAGCGGACTTTCGGCGAATAAGCTTCGGCCAGACCGCCAATGAAAAGGCCCCGCTCTGCAACCAGCAGAGCGGGGCCTCTTCCGTTCTGGTCCGCAGCCGCTTCAGCCGGCCTTCACCGCCTCGCCCCACTCCATCCATCCGGCGAACTTCGGGGTCTTGGGCGCATAACGCTGGCCCAATACATGAAGCTGGAACCCGGCATCGGCAATCGGGCTGCCGATTGGCCGGGTCAGATGACACCCGCCGGCCAGACGCTTCCACACCGGCTCGATCCGGTTCTGCCACTTCTGCACCGAAGCGTCAGGGGCCTTGCCATGCTCGGCATAGAGCAGGCGCCCGCCCGGCTTCAGGATCCGGCGCAGTTCCTTGAGGGTCTGGGCCTGACTTTCCACCGAGCACAGCGTGAAGGTGCAGACCACGCAGTCAAAACTCTCGTCAGGAAACGGAATCGCTTCACCGAAGCCCTGCCGGACATCGGCCTGCCAGCCCTTGGCGGCCACCGCCTCGCGCGTGAATTCCAGCCCTTTGGCCGACGGGTCCATGCCGGAAAAGCTGGTGACTTTGCCGGCGTCATAGAACTGCTGATTGATCCCGCCGCCGCAACCGATCTCGAACACCTTGCCGCTGGCCAGTGGAACGACCTTCTCGCGCAGCTGCATGATGACCGGGCTGGAGCAGGCGCACTGGATGAAGCGCGGCACCACATGCTCTTCGTACCATTTTCCCAGACCCATGCGCCGCCCCTTCCCCTTGTTTCGTTCGTCGGCCATGATGGCACAAACGACAGGGAGGGAAAGAGCCAAGATGCAGGTCTATCGCACGCCGGAGGAACGCTTCGCCGCCCTTCCCGACTTCCCCTTTGCCCCGCATTACCTTGAACTGCGCGGCGGGCTGCGGCTTCACTACCTGGACGAAGGGCCGCGCGACGCGCCGGTCGTGCTGCTGCTGCATGGCGAGCCGACCTGGTGCTATCTCTATCGGCACATGATCGGGCCGATTGTCGCGGCGGGCTTTCGCGTGATCGTGCCGGACCTGATCGGGTTCGGGAAAAGCGACAAGCTGCTGGACCGCGCCGCCTACAGCTATGCCGGGCAGGTCGCCTGGATCCGCGAATGGATCGAGGCGCTGGACCTGACCGGCATGACACTGGGCTGCCAGGACTGGGGCTCGCTGATCGGCCTCAGGCTCGCAGCGGAAATGCCGGAGCGGTTCCATGGCGTGGCGCTCTCGAACGGCGGTCTTCCGGCCGGACAGGAACCGCCACGCGCTTTCGCCATCTGGCGGGCGTTCTCACGCTACAGCCCGCTGTTCCCGATCGGCGGGATCGTGCGGCGGGGCAGCAAGCGGGGACTCAGCCCGGCCGAGGTCGCCGCCTATGACGCCCCCTTTCCGACTCGCGCCAGCAAGGTTGCGGCGCGAACCTACCCGGGCCTGGTGCCGTTTGCCGGCAATCCGGCGGTTCCGGACCAGTTGAAGGCCTGGGAAGTGTTCGAACGCTGGACCAAGCCGTTCCTGTGCTGCTTCGCCGATGGCGACCCGATCACCCGGGGCGGCGATGCGATGTGGCTGGAGCGGGTACCCGGCACCCGGGGAATGCAGCACCGCACCCTGCGCGGCGGACATTTCATCCAGGAAGACGATCCCGCCGGCTTTGCCGCCGCGATCATCGAAGTGGCGCAAACGCCGCTGCGAGCAGCCTGAACCGGCAGTTTCATAAACCCATTTGATACCAGCCCGTGATCGGTCTAGCCTTGTCCGGCCATGACCGACGATCTCACGCTTGCCGCCCGGCTCGATACCCTCACGCCCAAGCAGCGAGAGGTAGTGATCCTGGTTGCCGAAGGGCTGACCAGCAAGGAAATCGGCAGAAAACTGGGCATAACCGAAAGCGCGGTGAACCAGCGGATCGAAGTGGTGCGCCAGCGCCTGGGCGGGATTTCGCGGGCGGCGATTGCCCGGATCTATCGTCAGACCAACACCCTGATGATCACCATTCCAACCAGTAATTCGCTTACAGGTAAGCCAATCCAGCTTCAGGCGATCGCAGCAACGGAGCAACCCTTGCCGGCGGAGGGTGTCGGTGGTTTTGCGGCATCAGACGATGAAGCCAACGGCGAGTTGCAACCCTCCACCTTTCCCCCTTCGTTTCACGGTCCCGATGCCCGGTTGGTCCGTTTCGCCGCGATCGTCGTCATCGCGCTGGGCCTGCTTGGTATTGGCGTGCTGACGATTGTCGCCAGCCACACGATGGGGCTGGTGCTCGCACCGGCTGGCCGATGACGCTGCAGTCCGCCACCTTGCTGCTCGCTTTGCTGGTCGCGCTCCTGTCGCTCTTCCCCATTGCTGGCTGGACCGAGCGGATCTGTGCCGCTGCCATGCTGCTGCCGCTGGCTTTGGGACTGAACGATCTGGAACCCGTCAGCGCCTCCCTCGGCTTTGAGCCGTCCCTGCTGCTCAGGGCTACCATGGAACTGGCCTGCCTGCTCGGACTGCTGCATGCCGCTTTTGCCAGCGACCGCTGGTTCCCGCTGGTCATGTCCGCCGCGGCCTTGATCGGCGTGGTCGCCCGCGCGCTTGCGTTCAGCGGCCTTGGCGGGGCGCAATTGCCGCTGTTGCAGATGTCCGCCCTCCCCTTGCTGGTCATGGCCATCGCGCTGGGCGGCGGCATTGCAACGCAGGCTGTCGCTCGGTCATTGTCGAACGCTTCGGCTTAGGCTAACGTTCGGTACTGCAAGAGGGAAATCATGCCTCGGCCTGCCCAGACCCTGCCCAAGCTTACGCGCAAGCAGCACGAGGTGCTGGCGCTGGTTGCGGACAATCGCACCAGCAAGGAGATCGCTGCGCGGCTTGGCATCACGGAAAGTGCCGTCAACCAGCGGATCGAGATGGTGCGTTCGCGGCTGGGCGGCCTGCCGCGCGGAGAACTGGCCCGGCTCTATCGCCAGGAGCATCTCGACAACCCTCCGGAAACGAACCGAAATCCGGAAACATGGCAAAAAATTCATCTACCCGAAACGTTTGCAATCGAGGAAGGCGGCGGCGCGGAAAGTATCTCCCTGCCGCAGTCCTCCGGGTCGCACCGGACTGGGGCAGAGCCAGGGGATGGGTCGCAACTTTCCGCCTTTTTCTTTCAGAACGAGGCCGACTGGCTGTCGAGTGACGAGCGCCCGCGGGTGCTCCTGCGTCAGGCCATTGTCACAGCAATCGTCATTCTCGCGCTGCTGATTGCCTTCGGCGTGACGACCTGGCTCGGCCCGGTCGGCGGCGGGGGATGAAATTTCCCTTCCCGGCACCTTGCCCCCGCTTGTCGAATCGCTAGAGAGGGCCGCGAACCGGGCAACAAACGGCCCGCCAGCGAACAGGGATTGTCATGGCCAACTTCTCTCTTCCCGCCAACAGCGTCATCAGCCGCGACGGCACGCACCACAAGGCTGAAGGTGCGGCCCGGGCGAAGAAGTTCACGGTCTATCGCTACGATCCCGACTCGGGAAAGAACCCGCACTACGACGTGTTCGAGATCGATCTCGACCAGTGTGGTCCGATGGTGCTCGACGCGCTGATCAAGATGAAGTCGGAAATGGATCCGACCCTCACCTTCCGCCGCTCGTGCCGTGAGGGGATCTGCGGATCCTGCGCGATGAACATCAATGGCCGCAATGGCCTGGCCTGCACCACCGCGATCGAGGATCTCGACGGCGATATCCGCATCACTCCGCTGCCCGCAATGGAAGTGATCAAGGACCTGGTGCCGGACTTCACCCACTTCTACGCCCAGTATGCCTCGATCCGGCCCTGGCTGCAGACCGTGTCGACCACGCCTTCGGGCAAGGAGCGTCTGCAATCGCCGGAAGAGCGCGAGAAGCTCGACGGCTTGTATGAGTGCATCCTGTGCGCCTGCTGCTCGACTAGCTGCCCCAGCTACTGGTGGAACAGCGACAAGTTCCTTGGTCCGGCGATCCTGCTGCAGGCCTATCGCTGGCTGGCTGACAGCCGCGATGAAATGACCGGTGAGCGGCTGGACGAACTGGAAGATCCCTTCCGGCTCTATCGCTGCCATACGATCATGAATTGCGCCAACGTCTGCCCCAAGGGGCTCAGCCCGGCCCGCGCAATCGCCGAGATCAAGAAGATGCAGGCGGAGCGCCACGTTTGAGCGAGAGCGCGAACGGCGACGACCGGGGCTTTCGCAGCGAGCCCGATCCCGAGAATCCCGGCTGGTTCACCTGGCAGCTGAACGATTCCACCCGCTTCAACAGCTGGATGTTTCCCAAGCTGCTGGTCCGGGCCGATAGCGACGGCAAGGCACGGTTGCGGATGTTCCCGGAGCACCGCCACACCAACCTGGGCAACAATATCCACGGCGGGACGGTCATGGCGCTGATCGACATCGCGCTGTTTGCCTGTGCCCGTCAGCTGGGAATCATCGAGGCCGGCACCGCCGTCACGCTCGATCTTTCCGTCCAGTTCATCGGTGCCGGCAAACCCGGCGTGCCTTGCGACGCAGTGACCGAACTGCTGAAGGAAACGCGCCGGCTGGTGTTCCTGCGCGGGGTGGTTGAACAGGGCGAAGGCAATCTGGTCGCGGCCTTTTCCGGAACCATCCGCAAGCCCACCACCCCTAAATGACCCGGATCATCACCCGCTACGATGCGCTGGTTGCGGCGGGCGAACTGCGCCCCGATTCCGAACAGCGGACCGCAGCACAGCGGCTCGATCGCCTGCAGCAGGAACTGGAAGCCCCCCTCCCTGGTGGCCTGCTGGGCCGATTGATGGGCAAGAAACCCCAGCCCCCGCGCGGTCTGTACCTTTGGGGCGGGGTCGGGCGCGGCAAGTCGATGCTGATGGACCTGTTCCACGAATGCTTGGCGATTCCAGGCAAGCGGCGGGTCCACTTTCACGCCTTCATGCTGGAAGTTCACGCCCGGTTGCGCGAGGCCCGCAAAGGGGAAACCGGCGATCCGATTCCCCCGGTCGCCGCCGCGATTGCTGAAGGGCTGCGCGTTCTCGCCTTCGACGAGATGGTGGTGAACAACAGCGCCGACGCGATGATCATGAGCCGGCTGTTCACCGCGCTGATCGTCAATCACGGGCTGGTCATCGTAACCACCAGCAATCGCGCGCCAGATCAGTTGTACAAGGACGGCCTAAACCGCGAGCATTTCCTGCCTTTCATCGCCCTGATCGAGCGGGAACTCGACGTTCTGGCGCTGAACGGGCCGCACGATTACCGGCTGGAACGGCTCGCCGGGATTGCCACTTGGCACACCCCGCTCGGCGATGCCGCGACGGCGCAGGTACGCGAGGCATTCTTCCGACTGACCGACTACCCGCCCGAAGACAGTGCCCACGTGCCAAGTGCCGAGCTTGACCTCGGCGGCGGACGCAAGCTCCACGTGCCGAAAAGCCTGAAAGGCGTGGCCGTGTTCAGCTTCAAGCGACTCTGTGAAGAGGCGCGCGGCGCGGCCGATTACCTGGCCGTGGCCCAGACCTATCACACCGTGATCCTGGTCGGCATTCCGCGCATGGGTCCGGAAAACCGCAACGAGGCCGCGCGCTTCGTCACCCTGATCGACGCGCTTTATGAGAACAAGGTCAAGCTGTTTGCCACTGCCGCAGCCGATCCCGAACGGCTCTACACCGCCGGAGACGGCGCGTTCGAATTTGAACGCACCGTCAGCCGGTTGATGGAAATGCAAAGCGCGGACTACCTCGCCGCCGGACACGGCGAGGAATAGCATTCAGCGCCTAGAACTCGATCCGCACCCCGGCGCGGATGTCGCGGCCGGGCAGCGGCGCATAGTCCTTGAGGAACGAGGCGTGCCGCCGCGCTTCCACGTCGAACAGGTTGTTGGCCGAAAGCGTGATGCTGACCGGGCGGAATGCTCCCCACGGCCGCCAGGCAACGCCCAGATTGACCAGCGTATAGGCCGGCGTCGCGGTTTCGAACTGGGCCACGCGGTTCTGGGCAGTGACATGTTCAACCTCGAACCCGAGATCGAGATGCGGCGATTCGGCCTTCAGCCCGCCCTTGAGGCGCAGCGAGGGGATGCGCGGCGCGGGTCCCGCTCCGTCGATCGTCGCCCGGACATAGTCGGCCATGCCTTCAGCCTTGAAGGTCCACGGACCGACCTTGGCCAGATCGAACTCGGCCTGGAACTCGAAGCCATAGAGCCGGGCATCGGCCTGGGCGATGGTATAGACGGGCAGGCCATCCTCGATATCGCCGGTCGCAGAGGCATAAATGAAGTTATCGAACCAGCTGTGGAAGGCAGTGAATTCGATATCGAAGCCGTTGCCGCTGCCGCGCAGAATGCCCTCGACACTGCGGGCCCGCTCGATCTTGAGGAACGGATCGCCGATTTCATAGGTTTCGGTCCCGTGGTGCGGCCCGCTGGCAAACAGCTCCTCGGCCGATGGGGCGCGTTCGGCCTGTGACAGGTTGGCCCCGACCTTCCAGCCCGGCGCGACATCCACTGCCGCCCCCAGCGAAGCCGAGAAGGCATTGAAATCGCGCGTGCCGGAATAGAACTGGGTCAGCCCCTCGGTCGGCGAAGACTTCTGCCGGGTCCGTTCAAACCGCATGCCCGCCTCAAGCCGCCACGGACCGGATTGCAGCTGCTGGACGGTGAAGACCCCCAGCTGCTCGGTCGCGTTGCGCGGCAGGTAGGGTTCTTCGCTGATCACATCGAAATCGCGGATCACGAACTGTACCCCGCTGGCGCCCGACCAGCCCGAACGCTCGTTCTGGGCAAATTCGAGCCGACCCTCCATGCCTTCGTTGAGGAAGGTGCTTTCCACTGCACCTTCGTCGAGCTCATCGTGGCGATAGTCGGCGTAGGCATAGCGGAAGGTCAGCTTGTTGAGGAAGCCATCGCCCAGGTTCAGTTCGGCACGCGCATCGATGCGGTCCTGCTTGACCTGGATGATCGGCGCGTGCTGACCCTGATCGGGCAGAGTGGCAAAGCGGATCGGCACACCGTACCGGTTATCCAGCCGGCTATAGGAAAAGCCGATGCTGCCGCCATCGCCGATATAGGCCAGACCGGCCGAAAGCGTCCAGGTCCGCGCCGCGCTGTTGGGGAGGCGATCGCGCACGGCGGCATTGGCCGCATAGTCGACCTCCTCATGGCCGTGATCATGATCGTCATGATCGTCGTGATCATCATGATCATCGTCCGGCAACAGACTGGTGGCCAGTGCCTGGTTGCGCAGCGCCGGGGTCAGGGCGAAGCCCGGAATGCGCAGGTCATTGGACTTGAGCCACGAACCATCGACATGGAACGCCCAGCCACCGCCCAGCGCCAGATCGGCACTGGCGGCGAATGAACGTTCGTCCGCGGCCGAGCCATAGCCGCCCATCGCACTGAAATGGATCGGTTCGTCCGGCACCGAGGTCGGGATGCGGCGGTCGATCACGTTGACCACCCCGCCGATCGCGGCCGAGCCGTATTGCAGCGCCTGCGGCCCCCGCAGCACTTCGATCCGCTGGGCCAGCAGCGGGTTGATCGCGGGGGCATGATCGACCGAGGTGTTGGAAGCATCAATTGCGCCCAGGCCGTTGGACAGGATCCGCACCCGGTCACCCTGCAGGCCGCGCAGCACCGGCCGCGAGGAACTGGGCCCGAAGGAACTGGCCGACACACCCGGGGTTCCCGCCAGGGTCTCGCCCAGCGAGGGTCGCACGGATTCCGAGAGGTCCTGCCCGGCCAGCACCGCCACGCCCGAAAGCACGTCCTTGCGCGAAATCTGGATCGCGCCGGTAACGACGATCTCCTCGTCTTCTTCTGCGTGATAGTCACTGTCGGCGGATGTCTGGGCCAGTGCCGGAAGCGGCAGGGCCAGGGCGAGGACAAGCGAGGTCAGGGAGGCAGAATTCAACAGCGGATTGCGCATCGATGGGTCCTGATTGGAAACGGGATTGACAGCGCCTTAGCCTGCATGATGAAAGGTTACAATATCACATTACATGTCCCAAGAGCGATTCATCTCCATCCAGCAACGACCCGCCGCCAGCTTTGCGCTCCGGAAAGGCGGCATCAAGGATAACGAAAAATTACCGAATTGCGGTTAGGCCGGATGACATGCGACCTGACTTTGGCCATTCGATCCCCCGTAGGCGCACTCATGGTGCTGGCCCGAGCGGCTCGCACAAGAGCGTCCCGGTGAGAGACCACGCGTGATTTGGCCGTTCAAGCGTCGCGGGAAAAACCGCAAGAAGCTGACCAGGACACGGATCCTGGTGCAGGCCCTGATCGTCTGTGTGATTATTGCCGTTGTCGGCCCGGCCTACCCACTGGAGGACTTTTACCGGGGTCTGCGGAACCAGGTGGTTGCCCGCCCGGCTGATGGTTCGGTGGTGGTTATCGGGATCGACGACAAGACCGTCGAGGCTCTCGGCAGCAGCACCTATTCGCGCGCATACAACGCGCAATTGCTCGATAAGGTCTTCGCAGCCGGCGCCAAGAGCGTCTACTTCGACGAAGTCTTCTCGCTGCCGATCGATCCCGAGGGCGACCGCGAATTCGCAGAGGCGCTTCAGCGGCACAATGGGCAGGCCTTTGCCGGAACCATGTATTTCCGGCGGCGTTCCGGCTCCGAGGCGCGGGAAGTAATCCTGCCGCACCCGGATTTCCGACCGCATACCGATGTTCGCTCGCTGAACGGGGCGGCAACGCCACTGGGGCTTTCGGCCGAACTTATCTTTGCGACGGAAATCGACGGAAAGCGCGTTCCATCCGTTTCCGCCAGCATTGCCAATTTCGAAGGTGAACCGGATCAGCGTTATCGGCCCGACTGGTCGATCCAGGTCGCTTCGGTCCCCACCATCAGCCTCGTCGACATTCTGGAAGGGCGGGTCCCGGCTGATCGGCTGAAGGGCAAGGATCTGCTGGTAGGCGTAACCACACGCGAGAACCCGGACGACGTCCAGATCTTTCCGCAGGGCTGGTTTCCGGGTGTCTATGTTCACGCCATAGGTGCGCAGACACTCAAGGAGGGCAACCCCAACAAGGTTGGCTGGGTCCCCGGCATCGTCCTCGCCACGCTTCTCTCGCTGGCGCTGATGGCAAGCCGCAACCGCAGGCAGGCCCGGATCGTCATAGCAGCTGCCCTGGTTGGCAGCGTGGCCCTCCCCTTTGCAATGGATCGGCTGTTCATCACCGCCGACGTCTTCCCTGCCCTCCTGATGTTCGGGATTGTCGCCTACCGTTACAGCTCATGGCGAGATCTTAACGAGGCGCGCTATCGCCATGCCGGGTCGCTGCTGCCCAACCTGGCTGCGTTGCGCGAGGATCCGCAGGCCGAAGGGTCTCAACTCGTCGCGATGCGGATTCGCAACTATGCGGCAATCTGCGCCAGCTTCCCGACACCGGTGGAGCATGAACTGATCGGGGAACTGACCCGGCGGCTCAGTCTCCCTCAGGACCGGGTCACCTTCTATCAGGCCGAAGATGTGCTCTATTGGCTGGTACCGCCCCTCAACCAGGCCGAAATGACCGACCATCTGACCGGGCTTTCACGCCTGGTGGAAAGTCATTTCGAACTGCGTGGGCGCAAGCTGGATATTGCGGTGGTGTTCGGGGTTGATGCCAATCTTGAACGGCCGATCACCAACCGGATCGGGCGCGCTCTCCAGGCGGCAGACATCGCTGGCGCCAAGCACCTGCTTGTTACCTTCAACCAGGACGAGAACGAGGCCGACAGCGCCTGGGCGCTTTCGCTGATGAGCGAGCTTGATGCTGCCATTGACGGGGGCGATATCTGGGTTGCCTATCAACCGCAGTACAGCCTCAAGACCGACAAGGTCTGCGGGGCTGAGGCGCTGGTCCGTTGGCAGCACCCGCAGCGCGGCGCCATTTCGCCCGAAGCGTTCGTCCTTTCCGCCGAGGAGCACAACCGGATCAAGCGCCTGACGCTGCACGTGCTGGATGTGGCCACGAAGGCCATCCGGCCTCTGCTGGCGATCGATCCGGGGTTCCGGCTTGGGGTGAATCTTTCCGCTAGCATGCTGGAAACGCCGCAGTTGCCGGGCCAGATCGTCGAGATTCTTATCCGCAATGGCTTCCCGGCCCGCAACCTGACGCTGGAAGTGACCGAATCCGCGCCGTTCAGCGATCAGGCCGCAGTGGCCGCCAACCTCTCCGCGATTGCCGCCAACGGGATCGAACTGTCGATCGACGATTACGGCACCGGCAACGCCACGCTGGAATACCTGCGCTCGGTCCCGTGCCAGGAAATCAAGATCGACCGTCGTTTTGTCGCATCTCTGCCGACCAGCGCCAGCGACCTGCTGCTGGTGGAATCGACGATTGAACTCGCCCACGGCCTCGGCCGGCGGGTCGTGGCCGAGGGGATCGAGGATCCTGAAACCCTCGAACTGCTCCGCGTGATCGGTTGCGACGTGGCCCAGGGCTATTATCTGGCCCGGCCGATGCAACTCGATGCGCTGGCCACGCTCATGGAATCGGGCGGCAAGACCTTGGCCGCCTGAGCCCTTGGGGGCCGGTTTTGTCGAGCGAATCACTCCCCAACTGAACGGTTGAAATTCAACCCTTTTTTCCGACCGGACTGGCTCCAGGCCGGTCGACGCGATTCCTGCGCGATGTCAGGATATCGGCGCATTTCATTGATTAAAATGGGGTTTTCCCCAAATCTGCCGAAGCAAATGGTTAAATTTTCCTGCTTGTTATTGGTTAAGAATTGGTTATCCTAAAGGAGCAACTCGGCCTTTAAATCGTTCAACCTGCAGGAGAACGCGCATGGTTTGGGAATATCTGGAGCGCATTTTCGGCCGCCGTTAATCGAGGCTGAGATGCTTGAGCGGCCCCGGCGAAAGCCGGGGCCGTCTTCATTTGGGCTCAGGATGCCGTCAGGCGACGAACGCAGCCAGCGATCGATCCAGCATCAGCAGCTGCCACAGCAGCCGGCCATGATCCCGCCGACCGGCGATATGCTCTTCGGCCACCCGGGCGATCGCTTGCTGGTCGAACCACCCGGTCCGGGCCAGCGCTGTCCCGCGCGATATGGCCCGCGCTTCTTCCGCCAGCGGTCCGCGGAACCAGGCGGCGATTGGCGTGACGAAGCCCTGCTTGGGCCGGTAGAGGATCTCGCCAGGCAGGTAGCGCTGCATTGTCTTCTTGAGCAGCCACTTGCCCTCGCCCCGCCGCAGCCGCAGGCTCTCCGGCAGGCTGGCGGCAAATTCGATCAGCCGGTGATCGAGCAGCGGCTCGCGCGCTTCCAGGCTGACGGCCATGCTGGTCCGGTCGACCTTGGTCAGGACATCGCCCGGTAGCCAGAACTTGAGATCGGCATACTGCGCCCGGTCAAGGCCGGAGCGGGCCGGCGCGCGGCGCATCAGGTCTTCCCACGGCTGCTCGGCCCGGTAGTCCCCGCGCAGCGCCAGGAAATCGGGCGAATAGAGCATCTGCCGCAGCTCCGGCGGAGACACTCCCACGGCCCGGGCATAGCCAGCCTCGCTCGACCCGGCGAGCGAGAGCAGCGTGGTCTTGGCCCGCAGGGGCTGCGGGGCCCAGTCGGCCTTGGGGTAGATTGCCCCCAGCCCGCCCAGCACCGGACCGCGCAAGGCGGCGGGCAGCAGCGCCCGGATCCGGTCCTCGCCGTGCTGGAACCGGTGGCGGCGGTACCCGGCAAAAGCCTCGTCCGCGCCGTCGCCCGACAGCGCCACCGTCACCGTCTCCCGCGCCAGTTGGCAGACCCGCCAGGTCGGCAGGGCCGAAGCATCGGCAAAGGGTTCGTCGAACATTGCCGCCAAGGCATCGACATGGACAAAATCGCCCGATCCGACCTGCCGGCTGCGGTGATCGGTGCGGAACCGTTCGGCCACGGCCCCGGCATAGGATGTCTCGTCCAGCGCGGCTTCATCGAACCCGATCGAGCAGGTCTTGACCGGGCTGGCGCTGGCCTCGGCCATCAGCGCGACCACGGCGGAACTGTCCACCCCGCCGGACAGGAACGCGCCCAGCGGCACGTCCGCCACCATCCGGCTGGTCACCGCCTGGCGCAGCAGGTGGAGCAGCTCGGCCTCCAGATCGGCGGCTCGGCCCTTCCGGCGCTCGGCAAAGGAGACGTCCCACCACTGCTTCGCCGCCGGCAGCGGGGCATCGTGGCGCAGCAACAGGCTGTGGCCGGCCGGCAGCTTGTGCACGCCGGCCAGGATCGAGCGGTGATCGGGGACATAGCCCCAGGCCAGGTAATCCTCCACCGCCAGCGGATCGACCTCGCGCCGCAGCAGGGGATGCGCGGCCAGCGCCTTCAGTTCCGAGGCAAAGGCCAGGCTGCCATCGCTGAGCGGGGCATAGAACAGCGGCTTCACGCCCAGGCGGTCGCGGGCGAGAAACAGTGTGCGCTGGGTCAGGTCATAGATCGCGAAGGCAAACATGCCATGCAGGCGGGGCAGACAGTCCGCGCCCCAGCGCTGCCACGCGGCCAGGATCACCTCGCTGTCGCCACCGGTGCGGAATTCAAACCCGGCGCCGCGCAATTCCTCGCGCAGTTCGCGGTAATTGTAGATCTCGCCGTTGAAGACCAGCATCGCCCGGCCATCGCTGGAAGCCATTGGCTGCGGCGAGCCGGCAAGATCGATGATCGACAGGCGGACATGGCCGAGGCCGACACCCGGCGCGGTCCACACCCCCTGCCCGTCCGGACCGCGATGCGGCATCGCCGCGCACATCCGCTCGATCCGCGCCGGATCGACCGGCTTCGGTGTGGAGAGATGAAAAATCCCGGCGATTCCGCACATTGGCTAAGCGCTTAGCGGGGTTCGGCGATCCGGTCCATCCACGGACCGGGATCGCTCAGCGCCGCGTGGAAGTCCCGCAGCGCGCTTTCAGGGTCAACCGCGGGGCTGCGCTCGGCCGAGAGGATCAGCATCGATACCGGGCGCGGGCGCAGCAGCAGGTGATCGGCTATCCCGGCCAGTTTGAGCCGCAGGTTGCTGCCGCCGAGCAGCCCGCCACTGCGGTACCAGGTCAGGGCAAGGCGTTCGGTGGTGCCGTTGTGAATCAATCGTTCGCTTTTCGCGGCCCCGATCGCCGGGCCGCCACTGGCCCAGGACCAGTCGCCGCCAGGGGTCAGTGCCCCCTGGCCGAACCCGCCCGGCTCGCGCCCTTCGCCCTGCGCGGCATAGAGCGCGAAAAACACGTCAACCCGACGCCCCTGTGCATCGACATAGGACCCGAGCAGGCTGTGCTCCGAACCATCGGCACGCGGCTGCCATGGGGCGGCGGGGGCATAGTCGGTGCGCTGCCAGCCGGGCACTTCGGGCAGGAATATCTGCCTGGGCATCGGCGCGGCGAGGTTTTGCCCGGCCACCGACCAGGCGATCCCGCCCAGCACCAGCGCCGCTGCCACGCCGAGCAGGCCCGGCACCTGCGACACGGGCGCTTCCCAGCGTGCCAGGCGCGGATCGGCATTGATCGCGGCCGGATCGATCGCCGCCTCGTCCAGCGATCGGTCGAAGTGACGCCACGACAGGCCCAGCACGGCAGCAATCACGATGCCGAAGAAGATCCAGCCATAGATCAGGTGATCGATCCCGGCGGCCTTTTCCGCACCGACATACTGCGCAGCAAAGATCGTCCCCCAGGCCCGTACCCCGTTGGCCAGGATCGGCACCACCACGCACAGTGCCATGAAGGCGGCGCGGCGGCCCCGGCTGCGGAAACCGATGTTCGCCACCAAGGTGCCAAGCGCGATCATCGCGATCAGAAACTTCACGCCCGAACAGGCTTCCGCCACTTCGAACAGGCCGGCCGGCGTATCGATGAACACCCCGTCGACCACGGCGGGAATGCCGCTGAGGCCCACCAGCCAGATCGTCAGCTTGGCCGTGATCATCTGCAAGGGCGGGACCAGTTCGTCGCCGAACGGCACCAGAAACACGGTATAGGCCAGCGGGAACAGCAACCCGGCGCAGGCCCGCGGTCCCAGCACCAGCAGCGCCGAGATCGGCAGCATGGCGACCACGGCGGCCTGCTTGACGAGGTTGAACCCGGCAAAGCTGCCCAGCACCCAGCCCAGCACGGCCAGGGCGAATGGCAGCAAGGCCCAGCGGCAGGCCTGCGGGGCCAGTTGCAGCACTTCGGGCAAACGCTGCCATACCAGCCAGGTAATGATCACCGGCACCAGCAGGATATGGTTGTAGGTAGAGCTGTTCCACCACTGGTCGGCCATCGCCGCCCAGTCCCACAAAAAGGCAATCACGATCCCCAGCCAGACCAGCGCGAGCCGCAGGGCGGCAGCGCGCCATGGCGCGGGGATGGCAAGGCCCGCTGCGGCGCGGGCAGGCGCGGCCACTTCAGGCGGCATGGCGTTGTCCTCCCGCAACCGGTGCAAGCAGGCCGGCCAGCGGCGCCAGCGTCGCGGCCCAGCCCAGCTGGTTGACCACAAAGCGCCGGGCCTGCTGGCCAAGGCGCCCGGCCATGGCGGGATCGGCCGCCAGCGCGGCAATCGCGTCGACCAGTCCCTGATCCTCGTCGGCGACCAGGAAGTGTTCACCATGCTGGGCCCCGATCCCGGTGGCCGCACCGCCGGTCAGCACCACCGGCAGGGTCATGGCCATGGCCTCCAGCACCTTGTTCTGAACTCCGCGCGCGATTTCCAGCGGCACAAGGGCGATATCGGCCCCGGCCAGCCACGGCCGCACGTCTGGCACTTCGCCCCACACACGGCTGCCATTCCTGCCATCCAGCGCTTTCAGCGCAGCAGGCGGATTGCGCCCGACGACGTGAAAGCTTGCCTCGGGCAAACGCGCCCGGATCAGCGGCATCAGGTTCTCGATCACCCGCGTTGCGGCAGCGATGTTGGGGGCATAGTCCATCTGCCCGGTGAAGATCAGACGCGGTGCCGGCAGACTGTTCAGGCGCGGCTCCGGCTTTACCGCAGCCGGATCGAAGCCGGCGCTGTCGATCCCGTTGCGCAGCGCCAGCACATCATGATCCCCCCGCTCCGCTGCCGGAAGGCGCGAAGCGAACAGTGCGGCTTCCTCGTCCGAGACGAACAGGATGCAATCGGCGCGGCGCGACAGGCGCAGTTCCTCGGCCCGCAGCAGGCGGCCTTCGCGCCCGTCGATCCAGGCCCTCGGGCCATGGCCACTGGCGGCATAGGCGTCAAACTTGGCCGAATCGACATCGACGAAATCGAGCAGCACCCGCCCCGGGAAGTCCGCCGGAACATACTGCCCCATCTGGCCGGAGAAGACATAGATCGCGGCAATCGGCCGCTCGGCCAGCACCTTTGCCACATAGGCCGCAACGCGCGGATCGTGAAATGCGGTCAGGCTGACCGGCTGGCCGCGCAGCAGGGCTTCGGCCCCGGCCAGCGCCAGCGGCTTGCCGCGCCGGACCAGGCAGTGGCTGGCGGCAAGCCCGGCCAGAACCGGCTCCTGCGCCAGATCGGCCTCGCCCTCGGCAAAGGTCGCTACATGAACCGGGCCAAGGCTGGCCAGGTGCCGCAGGATATGGCTGGAGCGGATCTTGTCCCCCCGGTCGGGCGGAAACGGCATCCGGTGGGCCAGGAACAGGACTTCATCGCTCACGCCAGCCCCCGGGCGATATGCGGGCCGATGCGGTTGGCCAGGGCCAGCGGCAGGCGCTTCCACAGCTCGACCTTGGCCGAATTGCTGGCGCTGGTCGGATCGGCATCGCGTGGCGGCGCGCCGGGTGCGGTCCATCCGGCATAGGCCAGTGGCCGGCCTTCAAAGCCCCAGTTTTTCTTGAAATCGGCCGGGCCGCTGCCGGTCTTCGATCGGCCGAAATCGAACGTGTCGCAGCCGCGCCGACGAGCGTGGAGCATCAGTTCGTAATACATCCGGTCATTGGCCCGCAGCCGCCGCGCATCCCAGGTGCCGCCGCCCCAATAAGGCATCACCGCACCCTTGTGATACAGCGAGAGGACCGAAGCGACCGGCTGGCCCTGATGCCGCACGGTCAGGATGTCGGCGGCCTCGCCAAACCCGTCCAGCACGGCATCGAACAGCGCGCGCGGGAACACCGGGGTGCCAAGGTTGCGGACGCTTTCGGCATAGACCGCGTAATGCGCCTGCCGCTCAGCCTCGCCGCGCCCCACGCTCACTTCCAGATCGGTGGCCAACCCCTTGCGCACTTCGGCCCGCTGCTTGCGCGGGATCCAATTCAGCTGGGCTTCGTCGTCCCCGGCCAACGGCGCGGCAAAGCCGAGATGCGAATCGGTGCGGACTTTCCAGCCATCGCGGGCTTCGGGCAGATCGCCGCCGCGCAGCTCGATCGCCGGGCAGGACCGGCGCAGCG
Organism: Sphingomonadales bacterium; assembly: GCA_017302615.1. GTDB lineage: Bacteria > Pseudomonadota > Alphaproteobacteria > Sphingomonadales > Sphingomonadaceae > Novosphingobium. The sequence continues at coordinate 139,031 of JAFLDB010000001.1, read as the reverse complement.
CCAGTTCCTCGGCCGCGGTGATCAAGGCATCGGCCGCGCGGCGATCCTGCGCCAGCACCCCGCCGCCGACCGCAAAACCGGTTGAGACCAGCACCCGCCCGAACAGCGGGGAATGGGCTTCGGTCAGCGGCAGAAAACCGGCAAGGCTGCCGGCGCTTTCCGCGACCAGCGCCAGCGCCCGATTGCCGGTGCCGCGCGCCGTGGCCAGCAGCCAGGCCGGACGGTGAAAGGCGGTGCCTTCGGGATGGTCGGCCACATAGCCTTCCAGCCTTGCCACTTCGCCGGGATCGCGCAGATCGGCCAAGCGCAGCACCACGGCGGCTGGTCGGAACGGCGCGTTCACGCGGCCAGTTCCACCGCCAGCGCCGCCTCGCGGTGAGCCAGAAGGTCCATCCGGCCCCAGGCGAATTCGCCCACCAGCTGGCGCAGCTTGTCGGCCATGCCATCAAGGTTGGTATAGTGACGCACCTTGGAGCGCAGCGGCGCGTTGGGCACGCGCGGCTGTTGGGGATCGATTTCCCACGGGTGGAAATAGAACACCGCCGGGCGGCCATCGACGCGATTGACCTGGCGGATCGCCCAGCGCGAAAAGGCATAGGGCAGCACGCGGAAGAACCCGCCCCCGCCCGCCGCCAGCCGCTTGCCGGCGAAATGCGCGGTGGTAACCGGGATCTCGATCAGGTCGCTCCACGGCAACGGCTTGAATGCAAACCGCGGGGCCTCGCGCCAGCCGTAGTGATCATGGGTGATCGGAGCGACCGACGATGAATATTCAAACCCCTGCTCGGCCAGCGCCATATAGGCCCAGGGGGTACGCTGATCGATCGAGAAACTGGGCGCGCGGTAACCGGTGATGCGCTGGCCAGAGGCATCCTCCAGCACCTTGCGGCTGCGCTCCAGATCGGCAGTGAAGCTGGCCTTGTCGAACCGGAACACCCGTTCGTGATCCCAGCCGTGGCTGGCCAGTTCGTGCCCCTGCTCGACAATCCGCCGCATCAGCGCGGGATGGCGTTCGGCCACCCAGCCCAGGGTAAAGAAGGTCGCCTTGACGTCGGCCTCGGCAAACATCGCCAGGATCAGGTCGCAATTGCGCTCGACCCGGTCGGCCAGCGAATCCCAGCTGTCCCGGTCGATCACCGCTTCGAAGGCGCCGACCTGGAACCAGTCCTCGACATCGACCGAAAGCCCGTTGATCACCGGGGGACTTGCCACGACGGCCTGCTCCTCTGGCCCGCTCAGGCCGCGACGCGGCCGGCGTCGTCGGCCTCGATCCACTCGATCAGCATGGTCAGGGTCTGGCGGATGGTCCGCTCCTGCTCCAGCATCTTGGTTTCAAGCGCGGCCATCTTGCCTTCCAGCGCGGCAAAGGCTGCCGACTGGTCCGGCGCGGCGGCCTGCACCGGGGCAGCCTCGCGCTCGTTGGCCAGTTCGATCACGGCCTGCTGCAGCTCGGCGATCTGGGCATCGCGCTCGGCCAGCAGCGCTTGCAGCTGAGCCATGGCGACCGCATCGACAGGTACCTGCGGTGTCACATCGGCGTGCACCTGGTGTACCGGTTGAGTCACCGCGGGAACCGGTTCGGGCTTCGCGATCTTCTTCAGTTGCAGGGTGCCATCCAGCTCCAGCTCGTCGAGCACCTGGCTCAGCATCGCACCGTCGATCCGGCTGCGCTGCTCGACCGCGCCCAGCAGCATCAGCCGGTTGCAGATCTGGTTGATCCGCCGCGGCACGCCGCCCGAAGCCTCGTAAAGCTCTGTAAAGACACGCTGATCGAACTTGGGATTGCCGGTCCAGCCGACGCACTTCAGGCGGTGTTCGATATAGGGCTGCACTTCGCCCAGCTCCATCGCCTCAAGATGGTGCGCCGCGATGACCCGCTGGCGCAGCTGCTCGAGCTGCGGATGGTCCTGAATCGTATCGCGAAATTCCGGCTGACCGAGCAGCAGGGTCTGCAGCAGCGGATGCGCGCCAAGCTGGAAGTTGGACAGCATCCGCAGCTCTTCCAGCGCGTCGATCCCCAGGTTCTGGCTCTCGTCCACCACCAGCAGGCAGCGCCGGCCGGAGCGGGCTTCGTCATGCAGAAACGCCTCGATCGCGCCCAGGGCGCTGGCCTTGTCATGCCCGTCGACGATCAGCCCGAAAGCCTGCGCGACGACATGCACCAGTTCCTCGCCATCCAGCGCGCTGGTGACGATCTGCGCGGCCGTCAGCCGGGCCGGATCGATCGTCGCCATCAGATGGGCCACCAGCGTGGACTTGCCCGCGCCGACCTCGCCCGTGATCACCACGAAACCTTCGCCCTGGGCCAGGCCATAGGACAGATAGGACAGCGCCTTGCGGTGCGTCAGGCTCTCGAAATAAAACGAGGGATCGGGCGTCAGCTGGAACGGACGGCCGGTCAGACCATAGAAATCGTTGAACATTCTTCTCTTCCTTCCGTACCGCTCAGAACGAATACCGGACGCCGACCATGCCCTGGGCGGTCCAGACATCGTCCAGCAGTTCGCGATCAACCCCCTGGACACCCACAGCAACCGTTGCCGAAAGGCGGCCGGTCAGCGTGCGATAGTAAGCCGCGGTAGCCCCCAGCGCCGTGACATCGCCAGCAACGCCGTCTCCACTTTGGTACCAACTGGCCCAGACATTGGTGCCGAAGCTGGACTGCCGGTCGATCCGACCGTTGAGATAGGCGCCCAGCCAGACGTTCTCGTCGATCACGCCATTGGCGCCGGCGAGGACCGTCCCGGGTGCGGCGATGAACTTGCGGCGATCGTATCCGGCACCGATCCCGTATTGCAGACGCGGGCCGGATACGCCGATGCTGGCCATCACCCCGCGCCCGCGGAACACCGAGGAACTGACCGAAGCCAGCGCGCCGTTGAGGCACGAAGCCTGCCCGGTGCCGACCGATCCGGTCCCGGCCACGCAGCCGCCCAGATCGCCGGTCAGCGGATTGCGGGTCGCGTCGAACTGGGTCGGCAGGCCAGCAAGACGGTTATTGAGCAGTCCGCCAAAGCCGGAAATGCTGTCATAAACCGACACGTTCACGCTGGTCCGCGCATTGGGCGCATAGGCAAAGCTGCCGTAATAGCTGGTCGAGCCATAGCGGCGGCCGACATGCGCCTCCAGCGCGGTGCGCTTGCTGGGCCGCCAGATCACACCGGCATCCCAGGTCAGGCCTTCGCTCTCATAAGCAATCTGGCGCGGCTGGCTCTTGTCGGTGACGTATCGGCCATCGGGGCCGATCACCGGCTGTCCGGTGACTGGATCGCGCACCGCATCGCGGTTGGACACGGTGACGTCCTCGTACCCGATCCCCGCCACCAGGGCGAGATCGGAACCGACTGGCAGCACCACATCGCCGCGCACACTCTTGTCATCGATCCGCTGATCGAGATTGGAGACATCTTCACGGTTCCAGCCCGCACCAACGCCGATCCCGATCGGCAGGACCGTGCCCGGCTTCACCCCGGCATGGACCATGGCGTTGTGGACCGTGCCTTCATCATAGATGTCGGCCGGGTTCTGTCCCGGCGCGGTGACCAGCGCACCCGGGCTTTCCACCCGGTTATAGCCGAAGCGGTAATGCCCGGTGACATGCAGGTCACCGATCTGCGAGCGCAGCGACGGGCCGATGTAAAGCCCATAGACCTGCGAAGTCGAATTGCTTTCCCGGCCGGCAACGGTCGAACCGTTGTTTTCCACGCTGAGCCGCGCGGCCATGGCCCCGCCTTCCAGCGTCAGGCTGCGCGGCACGATGCCGACGCTGGCGCGGGCGACACCGCTGACCACATCGCTGTCGGCCACGCGGGTATTGCCATATCCGAAGCGGCGCTCGTAGCGCACCGAAACCGCGCCCTGGCTGTTGCGGCCTGTGACATTGGCGTCGAGCCCGGCGGCGACAGTTGAATAGGTCAGGACCTCGTCGCCCGGCGAAAGCTCGGCCGAAACAACCTGCTGCGCCTCGATATAGGGCACCACGGTAACCTTCTTGGTGCGCGTGCCGATGCCCGGAACGAGGCTGTCGCCATCGTCGACATCGCCCTCGTCAAAGGCGTCCCCGGCTCCGTCCGGACCGGAGACATCGTCATAGCCCAGCAGTTGGGCATGGGCCGGTGCGGCTGCGGCAAGGCAGGCCGAAAGGGCAACGAAGGTCTTGAGAAGGTGGGACTTCATGGTCATCCCCCATATCCATAATAGGAGCCGAAGCGGCGACCGCTGGGGCTGAAGTGAACGGCGTTGAGCAACAGCTGGATGTTCGGACAGCCGGACAGCAGCGAGACGGCATCTTCGAGAGCGCCCTGACCGGTCCGGTCGGCCCGGGCGACCAGCACGGCCTGCCCGACATGCTTGGCCAGCTCTGCCGCGGGAGAGGCAGCCAGAGCCGGCGGCGAATCGAAAATCACGATCCGGTGCGGCGCACCCTGGGTCAGTCGTTCCAGCACGGCGGCAGTACGCGAGCTGGAGAGATACTCGCTATCGGACGTGGTGGCATTACCGGCAGGCAGGACCCACAGGCCGGAAATGTCGGTACCGATCACGCAATCGGCCACATCGATGTCCGGTTTCGAGAGAGCGTCCATCAGCCCCGGCCCACCCGGCAGGCCCAGCATGGAAAGCACCGAAGGCTTGGCAAAGTCGGCATCGACCAGCAGCACTTCGCTTTCCTTTTCGGCCGCGATCGCCAGCGCGAGATTGACCGAGGTGTAGCTCTTGCCCTCGCCCGGATGAGGCGAGCAGATCAGGATCCGCTGGGCGGCCGGACCCATGCCCTGCTGGGCCAGCTGCCCGGCATTGTAGAGCAACTGCCGCTTCACGATCCGCATTTCTTCCAGCAGCGCGGTGACACTGCCTTCGGGAACGATCAGGCCCTGATCGCGCAGGTGCTGGCGGTTGACCGGGTGCTTCTCTCCCCGGAACCGGACCGGCACGGCAACCGGCGCAGGCACGTTAATGCTGGCCGCAACCGGCGGGGCGACCACTTCGGGCACAACCACTTCAGGTGCGGGAGCGGCGGCCGCGACCGGCTCGGGCGCGGGCTGCGGCGCGGCCGGAGCAGCGGCAGGTTCCGCCACCGGCGTCACTTCGGCATCCTCGACCACTTCGCTGGCACGGCGATAACGGCGACGCTTGGCCACCGGCGGCACCAGCTCTTCCGGGATCGGTGCCGGGGCCAGCTTGACCAGGTCGTAATTGCGCACGACCCGTTCGATCAGGCTGGGGCCCTTCGCGGCTTCGCCGTCTTCCGGCAGGGGGATCTTGGTCTGGTCGGTCATTGCATTCCCCCTCAGGCGACCATGCTGCGCTGGACGATTTCAAGCGCGAGCAGCAGGACGAACACCCCGCCCAGCCCGCCCGTGGCGGCATAGAAATAGCGCAGCCGCTTGCGCCGCAGCGCGCGGCCGGCATCGGTCAGCGTCGCGCTGACGGCGCCGAGTACGGGCAGGCCCAGAGTCCGTTCCAGCTTCGCAGTGGTGGCGAAAGTGGAGCGCAACTGGCCGACGGCGAAAGCCACGGCAGCCCCTGCCCCCAAGCCGACGATCAACACACCCAGCAGCAGGATCGGACGGTTGGGCGCAACCGGACTGCGCGGGGTGGTCGGCGGATCGATCACCTGGAACTTGATCGAGTTGTGCTCGGTTTCGACCTGGCCGCGCAGGCGCAGCTCTTCGCGGTCCTGCAGCAGCTTGTCGTACTGCTGCTTGAGCACGTCGTAATCGCGGTTGATCCGCTGCTGCTCGGCCAGGGCTTCGGGATTGGTGAACTGCTGGGCGGTCAACTGGTTGAGCTCGGACTGAACAGAAGCACGGCGCGCGGTCAGTGCCTGGACATTGGCCTGCCGTTCAGCCTTGATCGATTCGAGCGAGGCATAGGCCGGGTTCGGAATGCCGCCCCCGCCGCCTTCGCCGGCTGCGGCCTGCTTCAGCATGTTGACCTGATTGCGCGCGGCAATCACGTCCGGATGGTTTTCAGTCAGCCCGCGGGCGCGCAGCGAAGAAAGATGCGCCTGAGCATCGGCCAGGGCGCCGCGTGCGCCGCCGACCTGCCCGGTCGCGGGCAGATAGCGCGGCGTGCCGGCCAGCTGGCCATTGATCCCGGCCAGCGCGCTTTGCGCCGCGGCCAGATCGGCATCGATCCCGCGCAGTTCCGAGCGCAGCGATTCGATCCGCTGGATCGGCGAGGTCCCGCCCTTGGCGAGCGAAGGATTGGCCGCTTCAAAGGCCAGCCGCTTCTGCTCGGCGGCTTCCAGTTCCTTCTGCCGCTGGGCCAGCTGCTGATCCATGAATTCCAGCGAGGTCGACATCTCGCCGCGGTTTCCGGCAAGGTTTTCCTCGCGGAAGATGTCGATCAGTTTCTGGGCAATGGCCTGAGCGATCTTGGCATTGGCCGCGTCCGAATTGCCGCCGTCGCCATAAGTGACGGTGATTTCGAACAGGTTTTCCTTGGTGCTTTCGATCTTGATCCGCTTGCCGAGCGAAAGGACAGCGCCTTCCATCTGCTTGGGATCGGTGATCTCTGCGCCGATCGGCGTGCCGCGGATGACCTTTTCCAAGTTTACCGCGCTGGTCAGCGTCTGCTGCACCCGCTCGATATCGCGCTTGTTGCTGGTCGGAACCCCGGTCACATCGGACAGGACATCTTCCAGCTTCACATAGATCCTGGCTTTGGATTCATAGCTGTTCGGGATCAGCCCGACCAGCAGCCAGCCCAGCAGGCAAACGCCCCAGGCGACGCCAAGGGCCAGCCAGCGGCGGTGCCAGACCGAATAGATCGCGGATCGGATTTCGTCGTAAATGTTGTTCATTGCCTGCCCCCGGGGCGCCCTTTCATCAGAACGAGCTTTCGGGGATGATGATGACGTCGCCCGGCATCAGCATCACGTTGGCGCGGCTATCGCCCTTCTTGAGCAGATCGCCCAGGCGGATCGAATATTCCTTCTGACGGCCCGAGGCCTTGTCGAAGCGGATCAGCTTGGCGCGGTTGCCAGCGGCATATTCCGACAGGCCGCCGACCGCGATCATCGCGTCGAGCAGGGTCATGTTGGCGCGGTAGGGCAACGAGGCCGGCTTTTCGGTCGCACCAACCACGCGGACCTGCTGGCTGTAGGTCCCGGAAAACTTGTTGACGATGACCGAGACCAGCGGGTCCTGGATGTACTGCGAAAGCTGCAGGGTGATGTCGTCGGCCAGCATTTTCGGGGTCTTGCCCACCGCCGGCATGTCGGTGATCAGCGGGGTGGTGATCCGCCCGTCGGGCCGCACCTGAACCTTCGCGCCGAGTTCGGGATTGCGCCAGACGAAGATGGTCAGTTCGTCGAGCGGGCCGATGATATAGTCCTCGCCCGGCCCTTCCTGCATCGCCACGAACGACGCCGGCGGCAGCTGCGGGCCGTTCGCGCCGCCGGCGCAGCCGGTCAGCATCAGGCTCAGCATGGCGCTGCCGGCAAGCAGGCGCGAGAAACGGTTGATCGGCATCGGACAGTCCCTTTTCAGGTGCCGCGCCGCGCTCCGGGCCTGTCCAGCCCGAATAGCGACCCGGCTATTCACTGTCCGCTATCGTTAAAAAGGGTGAATATTGCGTTAGCCCTATGTGCAGAAACGGTGTGCACAAGGCGCCGGTCCCGAAACGGGACAAGGGCGAAGGCGGTTGTTAAACCAGCATTTCCAGCGCCGGACCATGGCCCAGGAACTGCGCCGGGCTGGCGCTGGCACCATAGGCTCCGGCGCAGAACACGGCCACTAGGTCGCCCACATCCGCGTGGGGGAACCCGGCCTTGTCGGCGAGGCGATCAAGCGGGGTGCACAGGCAGCCGACCACGCTCGCCTCTTCCGTCGCCGGCGCGGCATAGCGGCTGGCGATGGCAACAGGGTAATTGCGACGTACGACCGTGCCGAAATTGCCGGAGGCGGCCAACTGGTGATGCAGTCCGCCATCGACGATCAGGAACACTTCGCCATGGCTGACCTTGCGATCGACGATCCGGGTCAGATAGACTCCGGCCTCCCCCACCAGGAACCGGCCTAGTTCAATGCAGAAACGCGTCTCGGCCACGCTTGCCGGCAGAGTTTCAAAGGCTTCGCCCAGCGCCTCACCAATCGCGGCAAGGTCCACCGGGGTGTCGCCGGGAAAATAGGGTATGCCGAACCCGCCACCGAGGTTGCAATGCGGCAGCGCCGCGCCGCTTTCCTCGGCCAAGCGCGCGGCCAGTTTCAGGGTCTGGGCCTGGGTATCGATGATTGCCGCGGCATCCAAGGCCTGACTGCCGGCAAAGATGTGGAACCCGCGCCATTCCGCCCCGCTGGCCAGGATCCGCCGGGCCAGCGCGGGAACGCGCTCGGCATCGATGCCGAACTGCTTGGCCCCGCCGCCCATTTTCATACCCGATCCCTTGAGGTCGAAATCGGGGTTGACCCGGATCGCCAGGCGCGGCGTCTCGCCAAGCCGCCCGGCAATCGCCAGCGCGCGGTCAGCCTCGCCTTCGGATTCAAGGTTCAATGTCGCCCCGGCGGCGATCGCGGCTTCCAGTTCGCCATCGCGCTTGCCGGGGCCGGCAAAACTGATCAGTCGCGGATCGACCCCCGCCGCGCGGACCAGCGCCAGTTCCCCGCCAGAGGCAATGTCGAACCCGTCGACCAGTTCAGACATCTCATGAAGGACAGGTGCATAGGGATTTGCTTTTACCGCATAATGCAGCGCCAGACGTTGCGGCATGGCGGCGCGCAGATCGGCCACCCGGCGGCGCAGATGCGCGGCCGAATAGACGAACAGCGGGGTATCACCCGCCTCCGCCACAAGGTCGGACGCTTTGCGCCCGCCGATGGCCAGTTCGCCATCGATAGTGTCATATCCGGCGGGGATCGGGCCAAGCGGCTTCATGCGGCAAGCTCCTGATACAGCCCGGTCCGGTCAATCTTGCCATTCGGCGAGATCGGCATGGCATCGCGCCAGTGAATGACCTTGGGCTGCATGAAATTGGGCAGTTCCTTCAGCAGGATGCGCGGCAATTCTGCCTCGGCCTCCGAAGCCCCGGGGGCGGCGCGGACGACCAGGTGCACGGCATGGCCAAGCCGCTCGTCCGGAATGCCGAGTGCGACAGCCTCAGCCACCAGGCCGGTGGCCAGGGCGGCTTCCTCGATTTCCTGCGGGCTGATCCGGTTGCCGGCGCTCTTGATCATGGCGTCACGGCGTCCGACGAAATAGAGCAGGCCGTCAGCATCGCGCTTGACCCTATCGCCCGACCACACCGCCATGCCGCCAAATCGCGACTCAGCCGGGGCCGGTTTGAACCGCTCGGCCGTGCGCGCGGCATCCTGCCAATACCCTTGCGCCACCAGCGGCCCGCAATGCACCAGTTCGCCTTCCTCGCCATCGGCCGTGACCTGCCCGTCATCGCCGATCACCAGAATCTCGGCGTGGGGAATGGCCTTGCCCATCGAGGTTGGGTGGCTGTCAATCAGCGCGGGATCGAGGAAGGTTGAGCGGAACGCCTCGGTCAGACCATACATCGCAAACAGGCGCGCCTGCGGGAACAGGCCGCGCAGGCGGCGGACCAGATCGACCGTCAGGGCACCGCCGGAATTGGTCAGGCGGCGCAGCTTTCCGGCGGTTTCGGCCGGCCAGTCAAGCTCTGCCAGCTGCACCCACAGCGGCGGCACGGCGGCCAGCGTGGTGACGCCATGCCGCTCGATCGCTTTCACCACATCACGCGGGGTCAGGTAATCAAGCGGGACCACGCCGCCGCCGGCAAACCAGGTCGAAAGCAGCTGGTTTTGCCCGTAATCGAACGATAGCGGCAGAACGGCCAGCGTCACATCGTCCGCTGCCAGGCCGAGATAGGAGGCAACGCTTTCCGCCCCAAGCCACATGTTGGCATGGCTCAGCATCACGCCCTTGGGCTTGCCGGTGGAGCCGCTGGTATAGAGGATCGCGGCGAGATCATCGGGATTGGCAGTGCTGGGCTCCAGCGCCACGGCATTGACCGCAAGTGCCAGCGCCTCGGCCTCTCCCAATGCGCGGCAAGCATCGGGGCAATCACCCGGTTCCAGCCCGGCCAGCCGCGCTGGCGTGGCAATCAGCAGCCGCGCGCCGCTGTCGGCCAGGATATGGGCGACCTGCGCCCGCTTCAGCAGCGGATTGATCGGCACATGGACCAGCCCGGCCCGCGCCGCGGCCAGCGGCATCAGGCAGGTCAGTTCACCCTTGGCCGCCCAGGTGGCGATCCGCGCACCCGGCTCCCCCACTTCGGCTTTCAGCCATCCGGCCAGCCGGGCGACACGATCCCTTAAGTCCTTGAAGCTAAGAGGGCCTTCGCGCAGCACCAGCGCCGTCGCCGCATCGGCCCCGCGCAGGGCGAGATGATCGAGCGGCCGGATCGGGGATGGCTGGACAAGGGACACGGGGCTTTCAGGCTCCAAAGATGGGAAACAGGCGGGTTGGTTTCGGTCGTCTATCACGATGATCTTAAGGAAGTGCAAGGCGATGCAGCGTTAATGGCGCTGCTTGGCGCCCCGCAGGCCCGCGCGCCGTTCGACCGCTTCGAATGGTGGCAGGGTCTGGTGGATCACTGCGGTATTTTGCCGCTGATCGCTGTCGCACGCGACGGCGAACACCGCGCCGTCCTGCCATTGATGCGCCAGCAGCGGCGGATCCATGCCCTGAAGATCTGGTACACGTTCCGCGTCGTGCCGTTGATCTCCAAGGGAGCAGACCCGCAAGCCATGCTGGATGCCCTGGCCGATGGCCTGATCGGCGAAGCACCGCACCTGGTACTGGAACCGCTCGCGGACGAGGACGGGCTGACGACCCGGCTGGCCACTGCCCTGCGCAAGGCAGGCTGGATCACCTTCATGGCCCCTTGCGATGTCAACCACGTGCTGGAGGTGGGCGGGCGCAGCTATGCCGAGTACCTCGCCACGCGACCTGGCCCCTTGCGCACCACGCTGAAGCGCAAGGCCGGCAAGGTTTCCGTTGAGCTTACCTCGCGGTTCGATTCCGCACTGTGGGCCGAATACGAAGCTGTCTATGCCGCCAGTTGGAAACCGGAAGAAGGCTGTCCCGCTTTCCTGCGCGCCTTTGCCGAGCAGGAGGCTGCCGCCGGCCGCTTGCGGATGGCCGTGGCCCGTGCCGATGGCCGGGCTGTTGCCGCCCAGTTCTGGACGGTGGAGGGCGGAACCGCCTTCATTCACAAACTGGCCCACACGATGGACAGCAGACCTCTGTCACCCGGCACCACCCTGTCCGCCGCGCTGTTCGAGCAGGTGATCGACCGCGACCGGGTGAGCCTGGTGGATTTCGGAACCGGCGACGATGGCTACAAGCGGGACTGGATGGAACAGATCCGTCCGCGCTACAGGATCGAGGCATTCCGCCCGCTCTGGCCCGGAAACTGGCCGCTGATCGCCAAGGCGGCCTTGCGCGCAATGCTCCAGCGCGGCTAGAGGCCGATGAAACCATGAATGGAATTACGATGCGTTCCGCTACCGACCGCAAACTGCGCCAGATCCTCGAAGATGTGCTGGGCCTCAAGCCCGGCCAGGCCGATGGTTTTACCGCCGATACCGGCCTGTTCGGCGAATTGCCCGAACTGGATTCGATGGCCGTGGCCGGTCTGCTGACCGAGATGGAAGATCGCTTCGACATCGTGATCGACGAAGACGAGATCGATGGCGAGATTTTCGCCACCTATGGCGCCCTGCTCGATTTCGCGGAAGCCAAGCAAGAGGCCGCGTGAAGGCCGAAACCTACCCCTGCCCCCTGCCCGGCGGCGCGGCAGCAAGCGAGCTGGCGCTGACCTTCGTTCATGGCCGGGCGGCGCGCGTGCTGATCGCGCCGGCATTGTTCGACGAGGCCAACCGGATGCGCCGCTTCTCGGTTGAAGTGATGCGGCGGCTGGACGGCGCGGGGATCGACAGTTTCCTGCCCGATCTTCCCGGCTGCAATGAGAGCGAGCAAAACCTCGCCCTCGTCGAGCCGGAAGACTGGCGCATGGCACTGGAAGCGGCCGCGCGGCATTTCAAGGCCACTCATGTGCTGGCGATCCGCGGCGGCGGATTGTTGGTCCCGCCAAAGCTGCCCGGCTGGCACTATGCCCCGGTCAAGGGCGCCAGCCTGATCAAGACCATGCTGCGCGCCCGGATCATCGCCGCGCGCGAACTGGGGCGCGAAGAAAGCGCCGCCGAACTCATGGAGCATGGCCGCACCAGCGGGATCGAGCTGGCCGGCTGGCCGCTGTCTGCCGAAATGCTCCGCCAGCTCGATCAGCTTGTCCCGCCCCGCCGCGCCAATCTTGTGGCAATCGATCATGAAACGGTGGGTGGCAGCGCCCTGTGGCTGCGCGCCGAACCGGATGAAGACCCAGCCCAGGCCGATGCCCTGGCTGCAGTCCTGGCGATGGCACTGACAGCATGACCCGGCGGCACTTCACATTCGCCTGCGAAGGCGTGGAACTGGCCGGATCGCTCGATCCTGCCGATGCGACCACCGGCCTGCTGCTGGTCAGCGGCGGCAACGAGCTTCGTTCCGGCCCCTGGGGCAGCCAGGCGCAGCTCGCGTCAAAGATCGCCACGGCAGGCTTTCCGGTGTTGCGGTTCGACCGGCGCGGCGTGGGTGACAGCGAGGGTGAGAACCTTGGCTTCACCACCAGTGCGCCGGACATCGCCGCCGCCATCCACGCTTTCCGCGCGCATCTGCCACGGCTGAAGAAGATCGTCGCGTTCGGCAATTGCGATGCAGCCAGCGCCCTGATGCTGGCCGCCGGCGCGGGCTGCGATGCCCTGGTGCTGGCCAATCCCTGGACCTTCGATCCCGATCCAGAGCCGCAAGCCGAAAGTCCGCCGCCCGAGCCCGAAACCGCACCTACGCCCATGCCGCCATCGGCGCTGCGCAGTTATTACCTGCGCCGCCTGTTCAATCCGGCGGCGCTCAAGCGGTTGTTCACCGGCAAGGTCAAAGTGGCCGACATGGCGGTGAGCCTGGCCCAGGCTGCCGCACCAGACGATCCGCCCGGCGCGCTGGCTCGCGACATGGCTGGCGGACTCGCCATGTTCCACGGCCCGGTGACCATCTTGCTGGCCGAGAATGACCGCACTGCCCAGGCTTTCAAGGCCGTGTGGGACAAGGCCGATCCGCGCCTGCGCACCTGCCCCGGGGCCGGTCACAGCTTTGTCGAGCCACAAGCCCGGATCTGGCTGCAGGGCCAGATCCTCGCAGCCCTGCGATCGGTTTAGGCCTTAGACGCCGCGAATTCGCGTTCGGCCAGGAAACGTTCCGCATCGAGCGCGGCCATGCAGCCGGTGCCGGCCGCCGTCACCGCCTGACGATAGGTGTGATCCATTACGTCGCCACAGGCAAATACGCCCGGGATCGCGGTCTTGGGCGTGCCGGGTTCGACCACGATGTAGCCGCCGCCGTCGAGCTCCAGCTTGCCCTTGAACAGTTCGGTTGCCGGAGCATGGCCGATCGCCACAAAAGCCCCGTCGGTCGGCTCGACACTGCTCTCACCGGTGACCGTGTCGGTCAGCGCCACGCCGGTCAGGCCGGTATCGCCGCCAACAAAGTGATCGACCGCCTTGTTCCACAGCACCTTGATGTTGGGATGGGCCAACAGGCGATCCTGCAGGATCTTTTCCGCACGCAGCGAATCGCGGCGATGGATCAGGGTCACGTCCTGGGAATGGTTGGTCAGGTAGAGCGCTTCCTCCACCGCGGTGTTGCCACCGCCGATCACCACAACCTTCTTGCCGCGATAGAAGAACCCGTCGCAGGTGGCGCAGGCCGATACGCCCTTGCCGCCCAACTCCTGCTCGCCCGGTACGCCCAGCCACTTGGCCTGGGCGCCGGTGGCGATGACCAGCGTATCGCCTTCATAGACATCGCCGCTATCACCAATCGCACGGAACGGGTGACCGGACAGGTCGACCTCGACAATCGTGTCCCAGATGGTGCGGGTGCCGACGTGTTCGGCCTGGGCCTGCATTTCCTGCATCAGCCAGGGCCCCTGGATCACGTCGCGGAAGCCGGGATAGTTCTCGACATCGGTGGTGATGGTCAGTTGTCCGCCGGGCTGCAGGCCCTGAACCACGATCGGCTGCATCCCGGCCCGCGCGCCATAGATAGCGGCGGTGAAACCCGCCGGGCCAGAGCCGATGATCAACATGCGCGTGGTATGAGTGGCCATGAATTCCTCCGTTGCCGGTGCAGATAGGCAGCAGTGCCCGCCAAGGCCAGAGGTGTGCCGGCGAATTTCCCCCGGATTGACGCGGGCGCGGCTTCGGCGCAAAGCCCGCGACCATGACCCGTCACGGACCGACCTCGAACAGCTTCATCTCGCAGCGCCTGCGGCTGCACTACGTCGATTGGGGCAATCCCGATGCACCGCCGCTGATCCTGCAGCACGGCGGGCGCGACCATTGCCGCAGCTGGGACTGGGTGGCCGAGGAACTGTCGAAAGACTGGCACGTGATCGCCCCCGACCTGCGCGGCCATGGCGACAGCGCCTGGGCACCGGACGGCAATTACGAGATGCCGGCCTTCGTTTACGATTTTGCCCAGCTGGTTCACACCCTGGGCTATGATCAGGTCACGATCATTGCCCATTCTCTGGGCGGCAACATCGCCACCCGCTTTACCGGTCTCTACCCGGAAAAGGTCCGCAAGCTGGTCAATATCGAAGGGCTCGGCCCTTCACCCAAGGTCCGGGCAGAACGCGAAGCCGAAGGCTATGCAAATCGCTTCCGTCGCTGGATCGAGGAACGCCGCTCGGCCGCTGGGCGGTTGCCCCGCCGCTATCCCTCGATCGAAGCTGCCTTTGCCCGGATGAAGGAAGAGAACTCGTTCCTGACCGACGAGCAAGCCCGCCACCTGACCATCCACGGCGCCAATCGCAACGAGGACGGAACCTTCAGCTGGAAGTTCGATCCCTATCTCAACAACTGGCCGTTCGAGGATGTGCCCCAGGACCGGACCGACGAGCTGTGGGGCGCGATCACCTCCCCGTTGCTGCTGCTCTACGGGCTCGATTCCTGGGCCAGCAGTCCGGCGGTGGACGGGCGACTCGCAGCGTTCCATGCCGAAACGAAACTGGTCGAATTCGAGAACGCCGGCCACTGGCTGCACCATGACCAGTTCGACCGGTTCATGGCCGAAGTGAAGGCGTTCCTCTAGCCCTCGAGGTATTGCCCACGCAGGGCTTCGCGCCGCACCGCATCGACGCCCAGCACATCGGCCAGATAGGCATCGATGGTGCCGTGGCGATCTTCAACCGCCTTCAGCGCGGTGACGAGGTAGTCTTCCTCCACACCCATCAGGGTGCGGATGGTCTGATCGTCGATGTTGCCGTGCCGTTCGCGGATCTGCACCGCACCGGCCGCGATCCGCGCCTCGATATTGCCGGCGCTCTGGGTCAGCAGGTAATCGGCCACGATCGCATCGCGCGATACGCCCAGCACATGCTGGGCCATGGCGACGGCAAAGCCGGTCCGATCCTTGCCGGCCACGCAGTGCACCAGGCTGGGTCCGTCGGCGCGTTCCAGCACATCGAAATAGGCGCGCAGCATCGGCACCAGGTTGGGCCGGAAGGCAATCCCTTCATAAAGCCGCATCATCGCCGCCCGTGCCTCGGCCGCGCTCAGCACGCCGTCGGCCGCCTCGGTATGCAAGGCGAGGCCCGCCGTTTCATCCGGATGGCTGAGCACTTGCGCGGCAAAGTCGGGATGGCGGCGGCAAGGCTTGGCCTCGCGCTCGCTCGGCCCGCGCAGATCGATCACGGTGGCGATGCCAAGGCCATGGATCCGCTCCAGATCGGTATCGCTGGCATCGCCATGCTGGGCCGATCGCCACAGCAGAGCCTCCTTCACCCGGGCACCCTCGGCCGCGTCATAGCCGCCATAGTCGCGGAAGTTGTGGACACCATCGAGCTTGAGAACACGGGAATCAGCCATGACGAAGCGATTGGCAGCTTGGCGCAGGCCGCGCAACGCATTTGATGTGACAGTCTGGCAACTGGACCGTCAGTCCTGGCCGGGCTAGGCAAGGCGCAATGATCCGCAGCGTCCCTCTGCTGGCCCTGGCCCTGGCGGTCACGCCCCTTGGTGCGGCCCCGCCAGGCGAGCCGACCCGCGCTGCGCTGGTCGATCTGCAGACTGCGGACATGCGCGTCGCAGCGATTGGCTGGCGCTTGCTGACTGCCAACGCCAGCCGCTGCCCCCGGCAAATGCCGGGCACCGGGCTGGTTCTTCACGGACTGGGCCAATATCCCCCAGGGACCGCGCGCGACGCGGCCCTGGTGCTTCAGCCGGACCTGGATGAACTGACAGTGCTGGGTGTCGTCCCCGGCAGTCCGGCGGCCGCGGCGGGGCTGGCTGCGGGGGATGCGATCGAGGGCATCGGCGGCCGGCGGGTGTCTGCCCTGCCCCTCACCGGCAACCATGCCAGCGCGCTGCGCGATGCGGCAGAGCGCGAACTGGCGGGGCTTTCTCCCGCCGCACCCGTGGTGCTGGCCGTGCGGCGCGGAGCAGAGCGGCGCAACGTTACGCTTGCCGCCGTCCCGGCCTGCCGCAGCCGCCTCGAAGTGGTCGCAGGCGAGGCCCTGCGGGCCCGATCCGACGGCGAACTGATCCAGATCGGCCAGGGCTTTGCGGCCAGCCTCAGCGATGATGGGCTGGCGATCGTGCTGGCCCACGAACTGGCCCACACCGTGCTGGACCACCACCGCCAGGCGAAAGCCGGTGCGACAAGCTTGGCGCGGCGCGAGCGCAAGGCCATGAGCCGCCGGTTCGAGGACGAGGCCGACCTGCTCAGCCTTGAACTGCTATCGGGCGCCGGCTGGGATCCCGCGATCGCGCCGCGTTTCTTGCGCCGGCATGCCAAGGCGCTAGACCGGTTCGCCAGTGGCGGGGTGCACCGCAAGGCCGCCGATCGGGCCGATCGGATGGAGCGCGCACTGGCCGGAAGGAACCCAGATGCCGGATGAGCAGACCGAACGCAGGGTGGGACGGCTGGCGCGCTGGCCCCGGCTGCAGGCCCTGCACGCCTTGATACGGCGGACCCTGATTCCGGCAGAGCGGACCATGCATCGCCTGCGCCTGCAGCGCGCCGATGAATTGCTGCAACCCTGGCCGGTGACCGCGCCCGATCGCCACCCCGCCCTGTTCGCCCTGGCGGCCGAGCGGCTGGCCGGAACGGCTGAGCCCCGGATCCTCTCTTTCGGTTGTTCCACCGGCGAGGAACCGATCACCCTGGCACGTTACCTGCCGCAGGCCCGGATCGACGGGCTCGACATCAATCCGCGCAATGTGGCGGAGGCCCGGCGCAAGGTCGCTGCGGCCGGCCTCACCCGGATCACCATCGCCGAAGCCGGATCGCCGCCCACCGGGCCAGCGCTATACGATGCCGTGTTCTGCCTGTCGGTGCTGCGACATGGCGAGCTTGACGCCTATCAGCCGGAGCGCTGCACCGCGATCCTGCCCTTCCGCCGCTTTGCCGAAACCGTCGCCGCGCTCGACCTGGTGCTGAAGCCGGGCGGCTATCTGTTCCTGTGGGGCTGCAACTTCCGCTTTGCCGATACGGCAACAGCCACTGATTACGATCCGGTACCCACCCCGGCGATGGCCTTGCAGGACGGGGTGTTTTACGGGCCGGATGACCTGCGGCTGCCAATCGCCTTCACGCGGGAATTCGTGTTCCGCAAGCGCGGCGGCAAGGGACAGGATGCGGGAAGTGGATGGTAGCGGAGGAGGGACTCGAACCCCCGACACGCGGATTATGATTCCGCTGCTCTAACCGGCTGAGCTACTCCGCCATACCATCATGGCCTGCCGCCTTCGCGGGGCAGGCGGCGCAAATAGGGTGGAGATTCGCCCGGGTCAAGCGCTCTCTTTACCCCTGAACGACCATGTCGCCACAGCTTCCCAATGCGGATTGCGGTAGATGTGCAGACCCAGTCCGGTGAAGGCGAAGCCCCGGTGCGGCAGCTGCCCCGCCAGGTCCCGCTGCAGCGCCAGCGCCTCGGCCCGGCTCACCTTGTTCTGAATGGTGATGTGCAGGCGCTTGCCGCCCTGGTCCTGCCGGGTCAGCATGTCCCAGAAACGCTCGGCAATCCGCTCGCGAATGGCCAGAAGGCCGGCTGACCGCAGCGCGATCGCTGTTCCCCCGCCAAGGTCCATCAGTCCGGCCACCTCTGCCTTCGGCGCGGCATACTCGCCCGCCATCTGTGCCAGGAAGGCCGGCAATTCATCGCGCAGCGATGGCGCGAAGGAGTGGAACAGGGTGACGTGGGCTTTCAGCCAATTGCGCTCTGGCGGAAAATGTGCGCGGCGCAAGCCATCTGCCCAGGCCAGCACGTCTGCCGGCAGTTCGCCGGTTACGATATACGGTGCGGGCGGCGGCCCGAGGGGGGGAGAGTGTGCCACCGCCCGCACCTAACCCAATCAGGCAAATTGAGCCACAGGTCTGAGCCTTGCTTTATGCTCCGGCCGCGAAGCTGCCCAACCGGCAATTCCGTTCATCTTGATCGCCGGTTCCGATCAAATGCGCTTGCCTTGCCTCTCGTGCGCTCACATCCTTGCCCCAGGAGAGGAGACCAGAATCATGCATCGCACCGCCCTGCGCGCCACCGCGCTCGCCTTCCTGCTCGGGTCGACGGCTGCCCTGGCACAGACCGCCACCCCCGCCGCCGACCCGGCGCTTGAGCCCAAGCCGGCCAGCGCCGCGACGATTGCCGCGCAGCAGGCCGTGGCGAAGTCGCTGCCGGCCGATGATGGCCGCGATGCGGAGTTTGCCAAGCGCGGGTTCGTCGCCACGCGCGACGATCCGCTGATCCGCAACAAGCAGGGCCGCCCGGTGTGGAACCTCGCCGCCTACGACTTTGTCGAAGGCCCTGCCCCTGCCACCGTCAACCCGTCGCTGTGGCGCGAGATGACGCTGCTGCGCAAACACGGGCTCTATCAGGTCAGCGAGGGCGTCTGGCAGGTGCGCGGGTTCGACGTTTCGAACATGACGATCATCGCCGGCAAGACCGGCTGGATCCTGATCGACCCGCTGACCACGCGCGAAACCGCAGGGGCGGCGCTGGAACTGGTCAATGCCAAGCTGGGCACCCGCCCGGTGGTGGCCGTGATCTACAGTCACAGCCACGGCGACCATTACGGCGGGGTGCGCGGCGTGGTGAGCGAGGCCGACGTCAAGGCCGGCAAGGTCGCTATCATTGCGCCCGAGCATTTCATGAAGGAAACCTCTTCCGAAAGCGTGATGGCAGGCGCCGCCATGGGACGCCGCGCAACCTACCAGTTCGGCACCATTCTGAAGCCCGGCCCGCAAGGCCAGATGGGTTCGGGGATCGGCCCGGGGCTGGCGGCGGGCGAAATCACCCTGATCCCGCCAACCGACACCGTGTTCAAGACCGGCGAGACTCGCACGGTCGACGGTATCGACCTGGAATTCCAGATCGTTTCGGGCAGCGAGGCGCCAAGCGAACTCAACGTCTACATCGTGCCCAAGCGGGTGTTCCTCTCGTCTGAAATGAGCACCTGCTCGCTTCACAACATCCTGACCCCGCGCGGGGCAAAGGTCCGCGATGCGCATGCCTGGGCGGGCTTTCTGGATGAGGCTTTGCGGCTCTACGGCCCCCGCAGCGACGTGATCATTTCCAGCCATTGCTGGCCGCGCTTTGGCACCGGCGAGGTTCAGTCCATGCTGGCCGGCCAACGCGACAACTACCGCTATCTCCACGATCAGACGGTGCGGCGGATGAACCAGGGCCTGACCCAGACCGAAATCGCCGAAGACCTGGTGCAGCCCGCCGAGCTGGCCAATCAGTGGTACAACCGCGGCTATTACGGGACCTACAGCCACAATTCCAAGGCCGTCTATCAGTGGTACCTGGGCTGGTACGATGGCAACCCCGCCAATCTCCATCCCTGGCCTCCACAGGAGCGGGCCAAGCGCTACATCGCGGCCATGGGCGGACCCAAGAAGGTGCTGGCTGAAGCCAGGAAGGCGATGGCCAAGGGCGATTACCGCTGGGCATCGGACCTGCTGAACCAGCTGGTCTTTGCCGATCCGGCCAACAAGCAGGCCCGCGCCCTGCTGGCGGACAGCTATGAACAGCAGGGCTATCAGGCCGAAAGCGGGATCTGGCGCAACCAGTTCCTGATGGCGGCAACCGACCTGCGCAAGGGCTACAGCCCGCAGCCGATCCAGGCCCAGGGCGTGGACATGATCTCGGCGATCCCGACGCAGCTGCTGCTGGATACCGTGGCGACCCGTTATGATCCGGCCAAGCTGGTCGGAGGTCCGGTCCTGATCAACCTGGTCATCACCGACACCAAGGAGAATGTCGGGGTGGAGGTCGGCAAATCGGTGCTGATCGCCCGGGTCGGCACACCCGCCGGTACGCCGGCAGTGACAATCACCGGGCCGCGCCAGGCGATGCTCGCCCTGTTCTTCCTGAAGATGCCGCTGAGCCAGCTTACGGCCATGGGCGTCAAGGTCGAAGGCGATGCAGCGGCAGTCGGCCGGGTCCAGGCGGCGCTGGATGCCATCCCCGATGGCTTCAATATCGTCGAACCCTGATCGAGAGGATGACTGAATGACCCCGCGCACCCTGGGCCGATCCGGCCTGACCGTATCCCCGCTTGGCCTGGGCTGCATGGGCATGACCTGGGCCTATGGCGCCGCACCGGACAAGGCCGAGATGATCGCTCTGCTCCGCACCGCGGTGGAGCGGGGCGTGACCTTTTTCGACACGGCCGAAGTCTATGGCCCCTTCACCAACGAGGAGCTGTTGGGCGAAGCGCTGGAGCCGCTGCGCGACCAGGTGGTGATCGCCACCAAGTTCGGCTTCGACCTGGCCCGCGATCCGGCCAAGGGGCCGGGCACCGATAGCCGACCGGAGACGATCCGGGCAGTGGTCGATGCTTCGCTGAAGCGGCTCAGGACCGACCGGATCGACCTGCTCTATCAGCACCGGGTCGATCCCGAAGTGCCGATCGAGGATGTCGCCGGCACGGTGGCCGAGCTGATCGAGGCGGGCAAGGTCGGTCATTTCGGCCTGTCGGAGGCAGGCGCCGGCACGATCCGCCGGGCCCATGCGGTGCAGCCCGTCACCGCGCTGCAAAGCGAGTATTCGCTGTGGCAGCGCGATCCGGAAGACGAGATCCTGCCCCTGCTGGAGGAACTGGGGATTGGCTTTGTGCCCTACAGCCCGCTCGGGCGCGGGTTCCTGACCGGGTCGATCGGGCCTGATACGGTGTTCGACAAGACCGACTTCCGCGCCCGCCTGCCGCGCTTTCAGCAGGACGCGATGGCGGCCAATGCCGCGCTGGTCGATGTGTTGAAAGGGATCGCCGCGCCGCTGGGTGCAACGGCGGCGCAGATCGCGCTGGCCTGGCTGCTGGCGCAGCGGGACTGGATCGTGCCGATTCCCGGAACCACCAAGCTGGCCCGGCTGGAGGAGAATCTGGGTGCGGTCAGCCTTGCGCTCAGCGCCGAGCAGCTTGCCGCGATCGACCGGGCGAGCCGCGAGGTCGAGATCGTTGGTGCGCGATACCTGCCGGCGATGGAGGCCATGACCGGGCGCTGACCGGTCAGAAGTCGCCGCGTTCCTTGCGGATCGTATACCACTTCTCGACGTTGGCGTTGTGCTCTTGCAGAGTGCGGGCAAAGGCGTGTCCGCCGGTGCCGTCGGCCACCATGTAGAGCACATCGGTACTGGCCGGATTAAGCACCGCGGCGATCGATTCGCGCCCCGGATTGGTGATCGGCCCCTTGGGCAGGCCGGTCATCGTGTAAGTGTTGTAATCGTTGACCGCGTTGATTTCCGATTGGCGGATGCGCCGGCCCAGCGGTTTGCCTTTTGTGATCGGATAGATGATCGTCGGGTCGGCCTGCAGCAGCATGCCGGTGCGGATCCGGTTGGAATAGAGCCCCGCCACCATCTTGCGCTCGCTCGGCTTGCCGGTCTCCTTCTCGACGATCGAGGCGAGGACCACGGCTTCCTGCGGAGTGCGGGCCACAGTGGTGGGGCCGCGCTTTTCCCATTCCTCGGCCAGGGCGCGTTGCATCGCAGCCTGCATCCGGCTGAGCACCGCCTGGCGGCTTTCGCCGCGCTGGATTTCATAAGTATCGGGCAGCACCGAACCTTCGGGCGGAACCGCGATCTCGCCGGTCAACAGCGGATTGGCCATCAGCCGCTCATAGACCATGATCGAGGGCATGCCTTCGGGGATCGTGACGAAGCGGCGCAGCACCTCATCCCCGGCGATCCGTCCCAGCACGGTGGACATCGACGCGCCCTTGGGAATCATGAATTCCCCGGCCTTGATGCTGGAACCCGCGCCGAAAATGCGCGCCCGCAGCTTGAAAGCGGAGGCCGAGGCGATCACCCCTTCCCGCTCCAGCTTGGCCGCCACGCCCGACAGGCTCGACCCGTCGGGCACGGTGAAGGCGGTATCCTGGGCCAACGGGCCGGATGAGTACCACCCGCCGACAAACCAAGCGCCCACACCCAGCAGCAACAGGACCGCCGCCAGCAGCGGCGTGCGGCCCCAGCGCGAACCCAGCATCAGTCGACCGCCTTGACGATCACGCTGGCATTGGTGCCGCCGAACCCGAACGAGTTGTTCAGCGCGGCGCGCACGGTGCGCTTCTTCGCCACCTTGGGCACCAGATCGACGCCTTCGGTGCCTTCGTCCGGATTGTCGAGGTTGAGCGTCGGCGGCACGACCTGGTCGCGGATCGCCAGGATGCAGAAAATCGTCTCAACCGCGCCCGCGCCGCCCAGCAGGTGGCCGATGGCGGACTTGGTGCTGCTCATCGAAGCGCCCGACAGGTCATCGCCCAGCACGCGCTTGACCGCGCCAAGTTCGATCGTGTCGGCCATGGTCGAAGTGCCGTGGGCATTGACGTAATCAATGTCGCCCGGCCCCATGCCGGCCTTCTTCAGCGCCATGCGCATCGCCAGTTCCGCGCCCTTGCCTTCCGGGTGCGGAGCGGTGACGTGATAGGCATCGCCCGACAGGCCATAGCCGACCACTTCGGCATAGATCTTGGCTCCGCGGGCCTTGGCGTGTTCGTACTCTTCCAGCACGACCACCCCGGCGCCCTCGCCCATGACGAACCCGTCGCGGTCCTTGTCATAGGGGCGGCTCGCCTCGGTCGGACGGTCGTTGAAGCTGCAATTGAGCGCGCGGGCCTGGGCAAAGCCGGCCACGCCAAGCGGGTTGATGGTGCTTTCCGCCCCGCCCGCCAGCATTACGTCGGCATCGCCGTCCTTGATCATCCGCGCGGCATCACCGATCGAGTGCGCGCCGGTCGAACAGGCGGTAACCACCGCGTGGTTCGGCCCCATCAGGCCGTACTTGATGGAAACCTGGCCGGAAATCAGATTGATCAGGCGGCCGTGGACGAAGTGCGGGGAAACGCGGCCCGGGCCCTTCTCGTGCAGGACGATCGATTCGCTTTCGATCCCCGGCAGACCGCCGATGCCCGAGCCGATCGAGCAGCCCGTGCGCATCTTGAGGTCGTCATCCATGTCAGCCAGGCCGGCATCTTCCAGCGCCTGACCGGCGGCATCGATACCATAGACGATGAACGGATCGACCTGGCGCTGGATCTTGTGATCGACGCGCTTCATCGGATCGAAGCCGTACTCGTGGTCCGGCCCCTTCACCTCGCAGGCGATGTGGCACTTCTGGTCGGACGTATCGAACCGGGTGATCGGCCCCGCCCCGCTCTTGCCCGCGATCAGGTTGGCCCAGGTGGTTTCCACGTCGGCCCCCAGCGGGGTAACCAGACCAAGACCGGTGACGACAACACGCCGCATTACAGTTCTCCAAACCCTTCAAATGACAACAGGCCCAGCCCTTTGCGGGCCGAGCCTGTCAAAGACCGTGAACCGGGTCAATCGGCATCGATGGAAGCCGGAAAGTCCCGCTCGGCCCGGTCTGCCAAAGGCAATCAGCCCTTGTTGTCGTTGATGTACTTGATCGCGTCGGCGACGGTGCTGATCTTTTCGGCCGCATCGTCGGGGATTTCGACGCCGAATTCTTCTTCGAACGCCATCACCAGCTCGACGATGTCGAGCGAATCGGCGCCCAGATCGTCGATGAAGCTGGCATCTTCGGTAACCTTGTCAGCCTCTACGCCGAGGTGCTCGACAACGATCTTCTTAACGCGGTCGGCGGTGTCGCTCATGGATATGTCCCTTCGTGAACGGCAGATTAAACGGTGTTCGATTGCGCCCTAGAAGACGCGCGCGACGCTGGCAAGAGGGTGCACCGATTCCCCACGGCCTGGGGAAAACATCGCCGCCTCATTCCGCCGCATGGGCCTCCAGCTGCCGCATGGCGCGATCCCGCGAGGCAAGCCGCCACAGCCCGCGCTGGGCTGGGCCATTGCGCGGATCGAGGGTCAGGACATGGCGGTAGTGAGCCGTTGCCGTGGCCGCGTCTCCCGCGGCTTCGGCGCAAAGCCCCAGGTTGAAGCGCGTCGGTACGTGATCGGGATAGGTCGCCGCCAGCTCGCCCCAGGCGGCGCAGGCGGCCGGAACCTGCCGGTCCTTGACCGAACGGACCGCGGCCTTGAACCGGTCGGAGTCCGGCTTCGCCAGCCCCTTGCGCCCTTCATCAACGCGGACATCCTCGCTTCCCGCCGAGGGCACGAAATCGGACCGGACCCGGCGGGCCACCTTGCCGGACAGGTCGCGGACGATCTGGCCGCGCGTGGCGGGCGCCGTATCGGCATCCTCGCAGCGGCTCTCGGTAAAGCTTTCAGGGCGGTTATCCGACCACAGCAGGGTGCCATCAGGCGCAATCAAGCGTAACTGAACCACCAGATCGACCTGCCTTCGACGGCACTTGACGGTGACTTGCTCTTTCTCGCTGGTGCAGTCGCCCCGGTCATCCTTGATGCAGCGCTCGCGCTTCTCGGTGTAGTCGGAAAACCGTTGCTCGACATCGGCGGTGCCGCGCAGCAGCGCTTCGCCGCCCGATCCGGTTGCCGCCGGGATCACGCGGAAATAAGGTTCCTGCCCCAGACGGACCCCGCGCAGTTCATCCTCGACCTGGATGGTGAGAGTGTCTCCGGCCTCTCCGCCGAACGGCTCGACCTGAATCGAGCGCAGCGCGGCGGCCTCGTCACTGGCGGCCGGACGCAGGGTCTGGACACGGATCGTCTCGGCCATGGCCGGACTGGCCACGGCAAACGCCAGGCAAGACAGGATGACGTAGCGCATGAAGACCCCCGGAAGTTCGACCCGGGGGCATCATGTCAGGGCTGCGGCCAAGGTCAAGCTCAGCCCTTGGGCGGCTCCACCACGCGGATGTGCAGTTCGCGCAGCTGCTTGGCCTCGGGGATTGAGGGTGCCCCCATCAGCAGGTCCTCGGCACGCTGGTTCATCGGGAACAGCGTGATTTCGCGCAGGTTCTGCACCCCGCACAGCAGCATGACCATGCGGTCCACCCCGGCCGCCATCCCGCCATGCGGCGGCGCGCCGTACTGGAACGCGCGGTACATCCCGCCGAACCGTTCCTCGACATCGGCCTGGCTCAGGCCGACCAGTTCGAAGGCCTTGACCATCAGGTCCGGATGCTGGTTGCGGATCGAGCCCGAAGCCAGCTCATAACCGTTGCAGACCATGTCGTACTGATAGGCCTTGATGGTCAGCGGATCCTGCGTCTGCAGCGCTTCCATTCCGCCCTGCGGCATCGAGAACGGGTTGTGCGCGAAGTCCAGCTTCTTGGCGTCCTCGTCCCATTCATAGAACGGGAAGTCGATAATCCAGCAGAACCGGAAGGAATCCTTGTCCACCAGCTCAAGCTGTTCGCCCACCCGCACGCGGGCCTGGCCGGCCAGCTTGGCGGCCTGGTCTTCCTTGCCGGCGGCAAAGAACGCGCCATCATCCGGGCCAAGGCCCAGCGCATCCCACAGCGCGGCCATCTTGTCCTCGCCGTGGTTCTTGGCGATCGGACCGCCGAACACGCCGCCCTTGCGGGTGGCATAGCCGAGGCCAGCATGGCCTTCGCTGCGCGCCCAGTCGTTCATGTCGTCGAAGAACTTGCGGCTCTTGTCGGCAGTGTTCGGGGCCGGGATCAGGCGCACGACGCCGCCGCTGCCGACGATCTTTTCGAACAGGCCGAAGCCCGAGCTGGTGAACTCTGACGTAACGTCGCGGATCAACAGCGGGTTGCGCAGATCCGGCTTGTCGGTGCCGTAATCGAGCATTGCCTTGGCATAGGGGATGCGCGGGAATTCGCCCGCCGGGGTCACCTTGCGGCCCTCGGCAAAGGTTTCGAAGATCCCGGCCATGACCGGTTCCATGGTCTCCCACACCTCTTCCTGGGTGACAAAGCTCATTTCCAGATCGAGCTGGTAGAACTCGCCCGGCAGGCGGTCGGCGCGCGGGTCCTCGTCGCGGAAGCAGGGGGCGATCTGGAAATAGCGGTCGAAGCCCGCCACCATCAGCAGCTGCTTGTACTGCTGCGGGGCCTGCGGCAGGGCAAAGAACTTGCCGGCATGGATCCGGCTCGGCACCAGAAAGTCGCGTGCGCCTTCCGGGCTGGAGGCGGTCAGGATCGGGGTGGAATATTCGGTAAAGCCGATGTCTTCCATCCGCCGCCGGGTTTCCCGGATGATCTGGGTGCGCTTGACGATATTGGCATGCAGCGTCTCGCGCCGCAGATCGAGGAAGCGGTACTTCAGGCGCACATCCTCAGGGTATTCCTGTTCCCCGGCCACCGGCAGCGGCAGTTCCTCCGCCCGGCTCAGCACCGTGGCCGCGCGGGCATAGACCTCGATCTCGCCGGTCGGCAGGTTCGCGTTGACCGTGCTTTCGCTGCGGGCCTTGACCGTGCCCTCGATCGTCACGACCGATTCCACCCGGCATCCTTCCAGGATCGCCAGAGCCGGGCTGTCCACATCGGCAACGATCTGGGTTAGGCCATAATGGTCGCGCAGGTCGACGAACAGCACGCCGCCATGGTCGCGCTTGCGGTGGACCCAGCCCGACAGGCGGATCGTCTGGCCAACATCGGAAGCGCGCAGGGCGCCGCAGGTATGGGTGCGATAAATGTGCATCGAAACTCTTTCCAAGCGCCCCGCTTTGTTGCAGGGGCGAAAGCGCGGCTAACAGGCGATAGCCGCTGATTTGTCAAGCCGAGGGTCCTGCCGGGCCCACCTACAGAAAAGAACGATGAAGATACATCCTCTGATTACCACGTCCGAAGCACTTGCGGACCTCTGCGCGCGCCTCTCTCAGGCCGATTTCGTGTGCGTCGACACCGAATTCATGCGCGAAAACACCTATTGGCCGGAACTCTGCCTGATCCAGATCGCCGATGCGAACGAAGCCGCGGCCATCGATCCGTTGGCCAAGGACCTCGACATGTCGCCGCTGCTCGATCTGCTGGTCGATAACGAGGACGTGCTGAAAGTGTTCCATGCCGGCGGGCAGGACGTGGAAATCGTCTACAACCTGACCGGCAAGACCCCGCACCCGATCTTCGATACCCAGATCGCGATGATGGCCGTCAGCCAGAGCGAGCAGATCGGCTATTCCAACCTGGTTGAAAGCTGGCTGGGCCTGACGATCGACAAGGGCGCGCGGTTTACCGACTGGGGCCGCCGCCCGCTGACCGAGCGGCAGATCGAATATGCCATCGGCGATGTCACCCACCTTGCGAAGATCTTTCCCAAGCTGCTCCAGCGCCTGATCAAGACCGGGCGCGGCGAGTGGCTGGATATCGAGATGGAAAAGCTGGCCGACCCGGCCAATTACCGTAACGATCCGGATCAGGCCTGGCAGCGCATCAAGGCCCCGGGCCGCAATCCAGCCATGCTGGGCCGGCTAAAGGCGCTGGCCCATTGGCGCGAACTGGAAGCGCAGGACAAGAACATCCCGCGCGGCCGGATCGCCCGGGACGAGACTGTCGCCGACATCGCCTGCCACCCGCCCAAGACCCAGGCAGATCTGGCCAAGGTGCGGGGTCTTTCCCCGGCGTGGAAGGACAACGAGATCGGCAAGCGGCTGATGGCGGCGATTGAGAGCGCCAAGCCGCTGAGCGATGCCGAACTGCCGCCCCGCACTCCCCGCGGCGCGCCGCTGGGCAAGGAAGGCGCGCTGGTGGCCGACCTGCTCAAGCTGCTGCTCAAGATCCGCAGCCGGGAAATCGACGTAGCCTCGCGCCTGCTGGCCCGCAGCGAGGATCTGGAACTGCTGGCCGCCGGCAACCGAGAACTGCCGCTATTGAAGGGCTGGCGGTTTGAAGTGTTCGGCAAGGACGCGCTCGATCTGGTCGAAGGCAAGATGGCCTTTGCCGTGGTGAACGGAAAGCTGAAGATGACGCGGATCGAGGCCCCTGCCCCGGCTGTCGACCCGGCTGCCGAATCGCCCGCCAGCGATGCCGTGTCCGAGGCGGCGGAATGACCACCTACCTGCCCACGCTCAAGCAGCTGCAATATCTGGTTGCCCTGCATGAACATGGGCATTTCGGCCGCGCCGCCGATGCCTGTTTCGTTTCCCAGTCCACTCTTTCGGCCGGGCTGCGCGATCTCGAAACGCTGCTGGGCGTGGTGCTGGTGGAACGGACCAAGCGCGCGGTGCGCTTTACCCCGCTCGGCAATGCCGTGGTCGCCAAGGCCCACCGCCTGCTGCGCGAGGCAGAGGAACTGTCCGACATGGTCCAGTCCGCCGGGCAGCCGCTGTCGGGCGAAGTGCGGATGAGCGTGATCCCGACGATTGCCCCGTTCCTGCTGCCGAGGATGCTGCCGCGCCTGCGGCGGGAACGCCCGCAACTGAAGCTGTTCCTGCGCGAGGAACCCAGCGCGGCGGCAATCGAATCGCTCCATCATGGCCGCTCTGACTGTGTGCTGCTGGCCCTGCCCTTCCCGACCGGCGAAGTGGAAAAGGAAACGATCGAGCTCGATGCGCTGTGGGTAGCTTTCCCCAAGGGCGATCCGCGCGATCCGCCCGAGGAAATCACCGCCGACCTGATCGACGAGAACCGGCTGCTGCTGCTGGAAGACGGGCACTGCCTGAAAGAGCACGCCCTCGCCGCCTGCAACCGTCCGGAACTGCGCGCCTCGGCCACGATGATCGGCACCTCGCTCCACACCCTGGTGCAGATGGTCGACAATGGCCTGGGCCTGACCATGCTGCCGGAAATGGCGCTCGATGCCGGGATCCTCAACGGCACCCAGGTGGTTGCCCGCCCGCTGATCAGCGCCAGCGCCAACCGCGAAATCGCGCTGGTCTGGCGCAAGAACAGCCCGCGCGCGGAGGAATTCCGTTTGCTGGCCGAAGAGTTGCGGGCCGGGTGATCCGGTCGGCTTTCGCCCGCCATTTTCCTACATCGCCGGCGGCTGCTAGGTTCGCGTCGGCTCTTTGAAACCTGAATCTGGCCGGAAGGCCGCGTGAAAAGCATCGCTGCGGATGCCTTTCATCAACAAACTCCCGCGACTCGGGAGCAAATCCGCTCAATCCATGTGCTTGAGACCGACCCGCAGGTAATCCCAGCCGGTCACCAGCGTCAGCACCGCCGCAGCCCACAGCGTGGTCAGGCCGACGGTGTGCGGCAGGTTGGCAGTGAAGCCAGCCACGGTCACCGTCCAGCCGGGCAGCGCCTTGCCCAGGATCAGCGCGCCAAGGCAAACCATCTGGAAAGTGGTCTTCCACTTGGCCAGCTTGCTGACCGGGACCGATACCTGCAGCCCGCCCAGAAATTCGCGAAGGCCCGAAACTGCAATCTCGCGCGCCAGGATGATCAGGCCGGCCACAACGTGGGCATCGCCAACATAGGGCCCGCGCAGCACGCCCTGCGCGGCGAGGACCAGGATCACGGTGGCGACCATGATCTTGTCGGCAATCGGATCGAGGAATATGCCCAGCTTGCTGACCGCGCCGGACGATCGGGCCAGGTAGCCGTCGAAATAATCGGTAATGCCCATCGCGCAGTAGAGCACGAAGGCCAGCAGATAGCCGAACTCCCACTCCGGCCACCACATCAGGAAGGCCAGCAGCGGCAGCGCCACGATCCGCGACAGCGTCAGGATGTTGGGCAATGACATCATCGCGTCACGAATAGCCGCGAAGGGGGCCGGGCAAAAGGGACTCTTTGGGCTTGTCCGCAATCGATCAGCCGCTAGGGTCCGCGCCAAACGGGAACCCTGACACCGGCATGACCACCCAGACCCACTTGATCCGCAGCCGGCGTTTCCTGCCGCTGTTCGTCACCCAGCTGCTCAACGCCTTCAACGACAACCTGTTCAAGAACGCGATGGTGCTGTTCGTTGTCTACAGCGTCTATCAGTCCGAACAGGACGGCGCGGCGTTCAGCGCGATTGCCTCGGCGATTTTCATCCTGCCGTTTTTCGTGCTGTCGGCCCTTTCCGGCCAATTGGCCGACATGCGCGACAAGGCCCGGATCATACGCACGGTCAAGGCGGCCGAAATAGGGATCATGCTGGTGGGCGGAGCCGGCCTTGCCATGGCGTGGCAGGACTTCATGGTGACCACCGTGGCGATCCCGCTGATGCTGGTGGCCCTGCTCGGCATGGGGATCCACTCCACCTTCTTCGGCCCGATCAAGTATTCGATCCTGCCCCAGCACCTCCACCCGAACGAGGTACTGGCCGGCACCGGGCTGGTCGAGGCGGGGACCTATATCGCCATTCTGGCCGGGACGATCGTCGCCGGGTGGATCCCGGTAGAATGGGCGGCGGTCGCGGTCTTTGTCACGGCGCTGGTCGGTTATGCCACCAGCCGCCAGGTGCCACCCGCGCCGCCGATGGGTGAGGTCGAGCCGCTCGACTTTCACTTCGTGCGCGCTTCGATCGATCTGGTCCGCCGCACTGCGCACGACAAGCGGGTGTTTCTGGCAACCATGGCAATCAGCTTTTTCTGGACGGTCGGCACCGTGCTGTTCATCCAGTTCCCGCCGCTGGCCAAGCACGTGCTCTATGCCAGCAAGGAAGTGGCCAGCCTGTTTCTGGTGATCTTCTCGATCGGCGTGGCGATCGGTTCGATGTCGGTCAACGCACTGCTCAAGGGCACCGTCTCGGCGCGCTATTCGCCGGTCTCGGTGATCGTCATGGCTCTGTTCGTGGTCGGGTTCTACTGGATCTGCCACGAATGGCCCCAGAAGCCCGAAGGAACGCTGCTTAACACCGCACAGTTCCTGGCCGAGCCGCTCGCGCTGCTGCTGATGCTCAACCTGCTGGGCATCGCCGTTTCGGGGGGGATGTTCGTGGTGCCGCTTTACGCGTTCCTGACCACCTTCGTCGACAAGACCCAGACCTCGCGGACCATTGCGGCCAACAACATTGTCAATTCGGGCGCGATGGTGGCAGGGTCCCTGGTTGCGGGCGGACTTTCCGCAGTCGGCGTGCCGATTGTCGAGCAGGTCCTGCTCAGCGCGGCGATGTGCCTCTATTCAGCCCACCTCGGCCGCAAGCTGGTCCAGGCCGAACGCGCCGCTCAGGCGATATAGAGGCTGACGGCAAGGAAACAGGCGCAATAAGCCAGCAGAAAATCCCGCAGGTCATCCATGCTGAACCAGCGCCGGCGCGGCATCGCCAGCGGCTTGGTCCCGTGCAGCACATGCGGGGCAAGGTTCGCCCGGAACGGATGGCGGGCAGTTTCGTCGGTAAGGACCAGCGACCGTCTTTTCATGCTCTTCATGGGGCACGGGGTAAGAAGATCTTGACCATCGTGCCAGCCGGAAAAGTGCGGTTAACGCCCACCTTCCCGGATTGGGACAGTAACCATCCAGTGGGTTTTCTTCGCCGCCCGCGTTGCTCCCCGGCGCTGGCCCGGCTAAACCCCCGGCATGACCGAAAGTTCCAAAGTTAACGGCGGCCGCCTGCTGGTCGATTGCCTGATCGCCCAAGGCGCGGACCGGGTTTTCACTGTGCCGGGAGAGAGCTTTCTGGCCGTGCTCGACGCGCTGCACGATTCGCCCGAAGTGCAGACCGTGATCTGCCGACAAGAAGGCGGCGCGGCATTCATGGCCTGTGCCGATGGCGCGATGACCGGACGGCCCGGGGTGTGCTTCGTCACCCGCGGCCCCGGCGCGACCAATGCCAGCATCGGCGTCCACGTCGCGATGCAGGATTCGCAACCGATGCTGTTGTTCATCGGCGATGTCGATCGCGGGATGAAGGACCGCGAGGGATTCCAGGAGGTCGATTTCGGACAGATGTTTGGTCCGCTGGCCAAACTCGTCCTGCGGATCGACGATCCGAAACGCATCCCCGAATACATCGCCCGGGCCTGGTCGGTCGCCCAGGCCGGTCGTCCCGGCCCGGTGGTGATTGCCCTGCCGGAAGACATGCTGCTGGAAGAAGTCGCGGGGCTTGCCCCCCGCCCGGCGGTTCATCGCCCGGCCCAGCCGGTCTGCCCGGACGCCATGGGCGTCCTGATGCAGATGCTGGCCGATGCCGCCGCGCCGGTCGCGATTGTCGGCGGAGCCGGCTGGCACGCCAAGGCGCGTGAGCATTTTACCGACTTCGCCGAACGGATCGGACTGCCCGTCGCCGGCGCTTTCCGCCGCCAGGATGCCATTTCCAACGCCAGCAAGGTCTGGGCCGGAAACCTGGGCTATGGCCCTAACCCCAAGCTGGTTCAGCGAATCAAGGAAGCCGACCTGATCCTCGCCATCGGCGCCCGGCTGGGTGAAGCGACGACCGACAGCTATACTCTGATCACGCCGGAACACCCGGGACAGACCCTGGTCCACATCCACCCGGACCCCAACGAATTGGGCCGGGTCTATCGCGCCGATCTGGCGATTTGCGCAGACATGGCGGAGTTTGCCGAAAGCGCCGCGCTGTGGGATGACGATATTGTGCCCTTCGACGCCGGCGAGGAGGCGCATCTCGAATGGCTTGACTGGTCGACGGCAAAGCCCGCCCCCTATGCGCTCGACATGGCCGCCTGCGTCACCGCGATGCGCGATGCGCTGCCGGATGACAGCATCATCTGCAACGGCGCGGGGAACTTCTCTGGCTGGTGGCACCGCTACTGGCGCTACAATGGCTTCCCGACCCAGCTTGCCCCCACGGCCGGGGCAATGGGATATGGCGTTCCCGCCGCCGTCGCCGCAGCGCTACGTCACCCGGAACGCACTGTCGTGGCCCTGGCCGGGGACGGTGACTTCCTGATGAACGGTCAGGAACTGGCCACCGCCGTTCAATATGGCTGCAATATGCTGGTCGTGCTGGTCGACAATGCCGCCTACGGCACGATCCGGATGCACCAGGAGCGCGAGTTTCCCGAGCGCGTATCCGGGACGACGCTGCACAATCCCGACTTTGCCGCCCTCGCCCGCGCCTATGGCGGCTGGGCCGAACGAGTGGAAACCACCGAGCAGTTCACCGCCGCTCTGGCCGAAGCCCAGGCCCGCAAGGGCCTCCGGCTGCTGCACCTGATTATCGATGTGGAGCAGTTGAGCGCGGGCGGTGCGACCGTGTCCGGCCTGCGCGCCAAGGCCAGGGGCTGAAGTTCAGGTCTCGGCCAGCTTCAGGATATGCTCCCATTCCGCAGGTTTCACGCTTGAAACGGATAGGCGGAACTTGGTCAGCAGGTCCATGTCGGCCAGCGCAGGATCGGCCTTGATTTCCTTCAGGGTTACCGGCCGGCGCAGTTTGCGGACCGGCTTCAGCTTAACTGCGGACCAGCGTCCGGTGTGGTCCGTCGGGTCGGGGATGTTCGAGGCCGTAATCTCTGCAATTCCAACGATCTCGACACCGATGTTCGAGTGATAGAAGAAAGTCAGGTCACCCGGCTGCATCGCCCGCAGGTTGTTGCGCGCGGTATAGTTGCGCACCCCGTCCCAGGTGCCCTCCCCTTCGGCCACGAGGTCATCCCAACTGTAGACGTCGGGTTCCGATTTCATCAGCCAGTAGGATTTGATTTTCGTCATGCCAGAACCTGCGGAAAGGGCTATGGGCGGCCCATTGCATCAGATTCCGGAAAGCGTCCACCCATGTCTCTTACCTCCATTCCCGTCCTCTCGCTGAACCTGCCCAAGGCGGAGTTCGCGCAAGCGATCGGAGAAAGCTTCCGCACCTTCGGCTTTGCCATGGTCAAGGATTTCCCGATCGACCGCGCGCTGATCGACCGAGCCATGGAAATGTCGAAGGAATTCTTCGCTCTGCCCGAAGCGGAGAAGCGCAAGTACCACCGCGCCGAAATGGCCGGCGCGCGCGGCTATACCCCGTTTGGCGTTGAAATCGCCAAGGACGCCAAGGCGCATGACCTCAAGGAATTCTGGCACATCGGCCGCGATCTGCCCGAAGGCAGCCCGCTGGCCGATGCCTCGATGCCGCCCAATATCTGGCCCGAGCGACCCGAGGGATTCGAGGAACTGTTCACCGAGCTGTACCGCCAGTACGACGCAACCGGCGCCAAGATCCTGTCCGCGATTGCTCTCTACCTTGGACTTGACGAACACTGGTTCGATCCGGCGATCGAGGACGGCAATTCGGTCATGCGCCTGCTGCATTACCCCCCGCTCAAGGACATCGAGGGTGAGGCGATCCGTGCCGGGGCCCATGGCGACATCAACCTGATCACCCTGTTGCTGGGGGCCGAGGAGGCGGGGCTTGAACTGCTGTTCCAGGGCAAGGAGTGGATGAACGCCAGCCCCCCCGAAGGTGCAATGGTGATCAATTGCGGCGACATGCTGGAGCGGCTGACCAACCACTACCTGCCCTCCACCATCCACCGCGTGCGCAATCCCAGCCCGGAACGCGCCGCTTTCAGCCGCTATTCGATGCCGTTCTTCCTGCATCTGCGCAGCGACTTCCCGATCAAGACCCTGCCCCAGTGCATCACGCCGGATAACCCGGATCGCTATCCCGATCCGATCACGGCGGACCAGTTCCTGCAGCAGCGGTTGAAGGAAATCGGCCTGAAGAAATAGGGTTTCGCAGTCTTAACGCAAATTTCAGCCCCTTCACGCATAGTTCCGTGACTATGTCTGAAGGGGCACCAGACGCGCCGTCCAGCGGGACGCAAATGCCGGGCAAACCGGCCAAGGGCGCTCCGCACCTCGACCGCGCCGGCAAGGATCTGGTCGCGCTGGGCATCGCCTTTGCCGCAGTCATCATGTTCGTCGGTACCGGCAGCTCGGTGCTGCCCGCGATTGTCCGCGCCTTCAATGGCACGGGTCTGGGCCCCGACAAGCTGCTGATCAACGCCCTGCTGCTCAACATCGCGCTTGTGATCTTCGGATGGCGCCGATACCGCGAACTGACCGGCGAAGTGGCCGAGCGCCGCCGCGCCGAGGAACAGGCCCGCCTGCTCGCCGAAACCGACGCGCTGACCGGCTGCCTCAATCGCCGCACAGCTGCGCCCGCCATTGCCAGCCTGATCGAGCGCGCCGAAGCCCATGGCGAGGCGATCGCGGTGATCATGCTCGATCTCGACAAGTTCAAGCAGGTCAACGATTCCAACAGCCACGCCGCTGGCGATGCCCTGCTGACCGCCGCCGCCGAACGCATCGCCCGAACGCTGCCGCCAGGAGCGCTGCTGGCCCGGATCGGCGGAGACGAATTTGCCTGCGCGCTGTCGTTCCCAATCGGTCAGCCGGGCGAGGCAGAGGCCGTGGCCGATGCCCTGATCGCCGCAGTAGCCCAGCCGGTCGGCTTCAACGGGTTGGAGATCGAAACCACGATTTCCGCCGGCGTTGCCCGCCGCGATCCTGGCGACCAACTGAGCGCGGAAACGCTGCTGCACCGTGCCGACATCGCGATGTATCACGCCAAGAAGGACGGCCGGAACCGGTTGCGCTGGTTCGACCCGGCGATGGAAAGCGAACTGCGGTTCCGCAGCGAACTGGAAAGCGGAATCCGCCGCGGGCTGCTCAATCGGGAATTCGTACCGTTCTATCAGAAACAGGTCGATATCGAGACAGGCGAGATTTCGGGCTATGAGATGCTCGCGCGCTGGAAATCACCGACGCTCGGCATGGTCAGCCCGGAGATATTCGTACCCGTCGCCGAGGAAATCGGCGTGATCGGTGAACTGTCCGAGCAACTGATCCGCCAGGCCCTGAATGACGCGCGCGGCTGGAACCCCAGGCTGACGCTGGCCGTGAACATTTCGCCGATGCAACTGCGCGATCCGTGGTTCGCGCAGAAACTGCTCAAGATGCTGGTCGAGGCCAACTTCCCGCCCAGCCGTCTGGAAATCGAAGTCACCGAGAGCTGCCT
This sequence comes from Sphingomonadales bacterium, assembly GCA_017302615.1. Classification (GTDB taxonomy): domain Bacteria; phylum Pseudomonadota; class Alphaproteobacteria; order Sphingomonadales; family Sphingomonadaceae; genus Novosphingobium. The sequence continues at coordinate 102,827 of JAFLDB010000001.1, read as the reverse complement.
GCACGGCAATATCGGATTGGTCCGCTCGTTGATCACCAGCCTGCAAAACCAGGGCGTGACAGTCAGCCTTGACGATTTCGGGACCGGCTATTCCTCGCTCTCGCAGCTGCGCTCGCTGCCGTTCGACCGGATCAAGATCGACCGCAGCTTTGTGGCATCGATCAACGAAAGCCCGGAAAGCGTCACCATCATTCAGTCGATCATCAGCCTGGGCCAGGGCCTGGGCCTGCCGATCGTGGCCGAGGGAATCGAGAACGAGGAAGTGCTGGCCAGGGTGCGCGAAATGGGTTCGCTGACCGGCCAGGGTTATCTCTATGGCTTCCCTGAATCGGCCGAAGCGACGGAAGCCGAGCTGGCCCAGATGAACCTGCTGCTCGACATACCTCTACCGCAGCAGATCGAGGCAGAGGTCGTACCGCAAGTCGCCCGCAGCGCCTGAAGCTGGACGCGGGGAACGCCAGCGCATAGAGCGCAGGCGATGCGCGTCGATTTCATCAAGATGCATGGCCTGGGCAACGATTTCGTCGTGCTGGACGGACGCGCGCAATCCTTGCCGGCAATGACCGGGCAGCTGGTCCGCGCCCTGGCCGACCGCCATACCGGAATCGGCTGCGATCAGCTGGTCGTGCTGGAACCGTCCGCCAAGGCCGACCTCAGGGCCCGGTTTTTCAACCATGATGGCGGCGAAGTGCAAAGCTGCGGCAATGCCTCGCGCGCAATCGGGCTGCTGCTGGGCACGGCGGCCGAGGTCGAGACACTGGGCGGGCTGATCCGGATTGCCCCCGATGGCGGCGGAATTACGGTCGACATGGGCGAACCCCGCTTCGAGTGGGACCAGATCCCGCTGGCCTATCCGATGGACACCCACACCATGCCGGTGGCCTGGGAGGCCTTGGACGCGCCGACCGCGGTCAATGTCGGCAATCCGCACGTGATCTTCTTCGTCGCCGACCACGCCGCCGTGGAACTGGAGCGGTTGGGACCAGAGATCGAGCACGATCCTCTGTTTCCCGAGCGGATCAACGTCAACGTGGGGATGATCGCCAGCCCGGCCCACATTCGCTTGCGGGTGTGGGAGCGCGGCGCTGGTGAAACGCTGGCCTGCGGTACCGGGGCCTGTGCGACAGCAGTCGGCGCGATGCGCCGGGGCCTGACCGACCGGGTCGTCACCGTCAGTCTGCCGGGCGGCGACCTGAAGATCGAGTGGACCACGGCGGGCCGGATTCTGATGACCGGACCGGCGGTCGAGAGCTTTCGCGGGAACTTCGATCCGGCGGCGTTCGGAGCAGCCTGATGGGTGCCGAGGTGATTTCGCTGGGGTGCCGGCTGAACCTGTCTGAAAGCGAGGAACTGCGAGGGTTGCTTGCCTCCGAGCCGGACCTTGTGGTCATCAATTCCTGCGCCGTCACCGCAGAGGCCGTCCGACAGACCCGCCAGGCGATCCGCCGCGCGCGCAAGGCCCGGCCCGATGCGCGGTTGCTGGTTACCGGTTGCGCCGCCGAAGTGGAACGCGCCGCCCTTGCCGCGATGCCCGAGGTGGATGGCCTGATCGCCAATACCGCCAAGCTCGATCCCCGCGCCTGGAATGTGCCTGCCGCCACGGCCCCCGTTCGCCAGCACACCCGCGCCTTCATTGCCGTCCAGAACGGCTGCGACCATGCCTGCACCTTCTGCGTCATTCCGCAGGGCCGCGGCCGCAGCCGATCGCTGCCGGTTAACGAGGTGCTGCGTGAAGTGGAACGACACCTGGCCCTTGGCGTGCGCGAAGTGGTGCTGACCGGAGTGGACCTGACCAGCTGGGGCCATGATCTGCCCGACGCGCCGCAGCTTGGCGTGCTGGCAGGGGCGATCCTTGCCACATTCCCGGACCTCATGCGGCTGCGGCTTTCATCAGTGGACGGGGCAGAGATCGATCCCGTGCTGTTCGAGCTGCTGTCCGGCGAGGCGCGGTTGATGCCGCACCTGCATCTCTCGCTTCAGCACGGACATGACCTGATCCTCAAGCGGATGAAGCGCCGCCACAGCCGTGCCCAGGCGGTGGAATTGGTGTCCGGCTTGCGGAACCAGCGCCCCGACCTGGCCGTCGGCGCAGACCTGATTGCCGGATTCCCGACCGAGGATGAGGTCGCTCATGCCGCCAATCTCTCGATTATTGCCGAACTTGGCGTGGTACACGGCCATATCTTCCCCTACTCTGCCCGCCCCGGCACGCCCGCTGCGCGGATGCCGCAGCTGGATGTCCCCACGATCAAGGCCCGTGCCGCGCAGTTGCGCGCCGCCGTTGCCGAAACCCGTGCTCGCTGGCTGACCGGAGAGGTGGGCAAGTGCCTTGAAGTGCTTGCCGAACGCGACGGAACGGGCCATGCGCCAAACTTCGCCCGGGTGCAGTTGCCGCCCGGAACCGAAGCAGGAAAGATCGTGACCGTCATCCCCACCCGCATTGTCGAAGGCCTGTTGGCATGAGCGGAGAAAGCTGGTCGGACCGCCTGTTTGGCGGGTTCCGAAAGACCTCAGAGAAGCTGACCGAGAACCTCGCCGGAATCGTCTCCAAGACCCGGCTCGACGAGGCCCAGCTGGACGAGATCGAAGACGCGCTGATCCTTTCCGACCTTGGCCCGCGGGCCGCCGCGCGGATCCGCGAGCGGCTGGCCGGCGAACGGTTTGAGCGCGGGGCTGACGAGGCCGCAATCAAGCAGGCCGTGGCCGACGAAATCGCCGCGATTCTGCGCCCGGTGGCCAAGCCGATCGACATCGTCGCGTTCCCCCGCCCGCAGGTAATTCTGGTGATCGGCGTCAACGGATCGGGCAAGACCACCACCATCGCAAAGCTGGCGCACCTGTTCCAGGAACTGGACTATGCGGTCATGCTGGCCGCCGGCGACACCTTCCGCGCCGCCGCAATCGGCCAGCTTGGCGTCTGGGCCGAGCGCCTCGGCGTGCCGATCGTCAAGGGGCCGGAAGGCGGCGATCCGTCGGCTGTGGTGTTCGACGCGGTCAAGGAAGCAACCGCCAAGGGGATCGACGCATTGATCGTCGACACCGCCGGACGGCTGCAGAACAAGCGCGAGCTGATGGACGAACTGGCCAAGATCCGCCGCGTTCTGGGCCGGCTCAACCCCGAAGCGCCGCATGATGTAGTGCTGGTGCTCGACGCAACCAACGGCCAGAATGCCCTTCAGCAGATCGAGGTATTCAAGGAAGTGGCGAACGTGACCGGCCTGATCATGACCAAGCTGGACGGCACCGCCCGCGGCGGTGTGCTGGTGGCTGCCGCTGAACAATACGGCCTGCCGATCCACGCGATCGGCGTGGGCGAGAAAATCGATGACCTGCGCCCGTTCGATCCCGATCTGGTGGCGCGCGTGATTGCGGGGATTGCATGACCGAAGCTGCCCAGAACACGGCCAAGGAAAAGCCCAAGTCGGGCTGGCTCAACCTGCTGGTCGATTACGGTCCGGTGCTGGTGTTCTTCCTGGTCTACCGCCAGTACTCCCCGCCGACCGACCAGCACGATGCCGTTGGGGAAGTGCTGGCCGTGGTCAAGGGCACGGCGGCCTTCATGCTGGCGGCGATTGTTGCGCTGGGGCTGTCCAAGTGGAAACTGGGCAAGGTTTCCCCGATGCTGTGGCTGTCCACCGTCCTGATCGTCGCCTTTGGCGGCCTGACCATCCTGTTGCGCGATCCGATCTTCATCCAGCTCAAGCCCACCGCGATCTACCTGCTGTTCGCCGCCGTGCTGCTGGCCGGGGTGTGGAAAGGCAAGGCCTTGCTCAAGTACCTGCTGGAGGCCGCCTTTGAAGGCCTGGACGAGCAGGGCTGGCTCAAGCTGTCGCGCAACTGGGGCCTGTTCTTCCTGTTCCTGGCCGGCCTGAACGAGGTGCTGCGCCACATCTACAACGTGCAGAACGGCAATTTCGGCACCTGGATCTCGCTCAAGCTGTGGGTGTTCATGCCGCTGTCGTTCCTGTTCACCTTTACCCAGCTTCCGATGCTGCTGCGTCACGGCCTTATGAAGGAAGCCGAGGAAGAAGTCCTGAGCGATCCGCCGCACGAGTGAAAACGGTTCGCAAAAGGGTGACAAAGCCCGGCAACCGCGCAATAAGATGCCCTGCTGCCTGCCCTGCAGGCCAATGGGTCCAACCTCGATAACAACGCTTCAAAAGTTAGGGGGAAGCAAATGGCCAAGTTTTTCGGAAACCTCCACCTGGTGCTGCTGACCGGGGTGGTGTTCGCTCTTGTCGTGATGTTCCATTTTGCCGGCGCTTCTGAAGGCGTCCTGCCGGTCAACAGCGCATCGGTGCTGTCGTGGCTGCACGTGTTCTTCGGCATCGTCTGGATCGGTCTGCTCTACTACCTGAACTTCGTTCAGGTTCCGACCATGCCGGCCATCCCGGCCGAACTGAAGGGCGGTGTCACCGGTTATATCGCACCCAAGGTGCTGTTCTTCTTCCGCTATGGCGCGCTGCTGACTGTGCTGACCGGCCTCGGCATTGCCCTGGTCAAGGGCTACGGCCACCGCGCCCTTACCTTCAACGGCGCCACCGCCAGCGAAAACCTGATCGGCCTTGGCATGTGGCTGGCGCTGATCATGGCGTTCAACGTGTGGTTCATCATCTGGCCGGCCCAGAAGAAGATCCTGGGCCTGGTCGAAGCCAGCGCCGAGGAGAAGGCCGCCGCCGCGCCGCGTGCGCTTTACGCCAGCCGCACCAACACGCTGCTGTCGCTGCCGATGCTCTATGCGATGGTCAGCGCCAACATCGGCTGATTCGGCCTGACCGGAACGAAAGGCGCGGTGCCCGGGCGGGCGCCGCGCTTTTCTTTTGCGTGGCGCATGGCTACCGCACTGCACATGACCGCCAAGATCGATCCGTTCCAGGCCATTGCCGTCTCGGGCCTGGCCCATCGCCTCAAGGCCGAGGGGCAGAGCATCATCCACATGGAATTCGGCCAGCCCAGCACCGGCGCGCCCGCCGCCGCGATTGCCGAGGCGCACCGCGTGCTCGATGCCGATCCGATGGGCTACTGGGAAAGCCCGGCGCTGAAGGCCCGGATCGTCAGGCACTATGCCGACTGGTACGGTGTCACGGTCAATCCGGCCCAAATCCTGCTGACTTGCGGAGCCTCTCCGGCGCTGGTCCTCGCTCTCAACATGAGCTTCGCCCCGGGAGACCGGGTGGCATTTGCCCGCCCGGGCTATGTTGCCTACCGCAACACGTTGAAGGCGCTGCATATGGTGCCGGTGGAACTGGGCTGCGGTGAAGCCGAACGCTACCAGATGAGCGCCCAGGCCCTTGCCGCGCTGGATCCTGCCCCCAAGGGGGTGATCCTGGCCAGCCCGGCCAATCCGACCGGCACGATCATCCCGCGCGAAGAGCTGGCGGCAATAGCCGAAGTCTGCCGTAGCCGGGGCATCACGATCATCTCGGACGAGATCTATCACGGCATTACCTATGGCACCCGCACGCCCTCCATCCTTGAGGTTGAGCCTCAGGCGCTGGTGGTCAACTCGTTCTCGAAATACTGGTCGATGGCCGGATGGCGGTTGGGCTGGCTGCTGGTCCCGGAAAGCGGGATCGATGCGGCGCGGGCCCGGATGGGCAATCTGTTCCTGACCCCGCCGAGCCTGGCCCAGCATGCGGCCACCGTGGCGATGGACTGCACGGCCGATCTGCAAGCCAACCTGGACACCTATGCCCGCAACCGCGATCTGTTGCTGGCGGCCTTGCCGGGAATGGGGCTTGGCCGCATCGCCCCGCCGGACGGGGCGTTCTACATCTATGCCGACGTATCGGATTTTACCGACAACAGCCTCGAATTCTGCCAGCAATTGCTGCGCGACACAGGCGTTGCCACGGCCCCGGGGGTCGATTTCGATCCAATCGACGGGAACCGCTTCTTGCGGATCAGCTTTGCCGTCTCCACGCCTGAAGTCGAGGAAGCCATCCGCCGGATCGGACCATGGTTCGCAGCCCGCAACCGTGGAAGCCGTGAGGCCTGAGGTCCGCGCCTAGATTTCGACCTGGCTGCCCAGTTCGACCACCCGGTTGCTGGGCAGTCGGAAGAATTCCATCGCGCTGGCGGCATTGCGCAGCATCCAGGAAAACAGCTTCTCGCGCCAGATCGCCATGCCCGGCTTCTCCGCCGCGATCAGCGTCTGACGTGAAAGGAAGAAGCTGGTCTTCATCATTTCGAACGGTGCGCCGCACATGTCGACCCGCTTCAGCGCGGTCGGGATGTCGGTTTCCTCAAGGAAGCCGTACTTGAGCGTGAGGCGGTAGAACCCCTGCCCCAGGTCCTTCACCTCGCAGCGCTTTTCGCCATCGATGTATGGCACGTCCTGGATTGCGACGGTCAGTACAACCACCCGTTCGTGCAGCACCTTGTTGTGCTTGATATTATGCAGCAGGGCCGAGGGCACACCGGTGCTGGTGCTGGCCATGAAGATCGCGGTGCCCGGTACCCGCTTGGCGCTGGAATGGGCGCTCTTGGCAAAGACTTCCATCGGGATGGTGCCTTCGGTCATCGACTGACGCATCAGCGCACGGCCGCGCGACCAGGTGGTCAACAGGGTAAAGATCGCCAGACCGATGACCAGCGGCACCCAGCCGCCTTGCGGAACCTTGAGCAGGTTGGCGCCAAGATAGGCCATGTCGACCACGATAAAGGCGGCAATCAGCGGGGCAGCCTTCCACAGCGGCCAACGCCAGAGCGTGATCAGCACCACTGCCAGCAGGATGGTATCGATGAACATCGCGCCGGTCACCGCGATGCCATAGGCGGCGGCAAGGTTGCTGGAAGACTGGAAGAACAGGACCAGCGCGATCACCATGATCATCAGGCCCCAGTTGATCACCGGGATGTAGATCTGTCCGGCGGTCGAGGCGCTGGTGTGCTTGATCTGCATGCGCGGCATGAAGCCAAGCTGGATCGCCTGCTGGGTCAGGCTGAAGGCACCGGAAATCACGGCCTGGCTGGCAATGATCGTGGCGGCCAGGGCCAGGAAGATCACCGGGGTCTGGACTGCTTCGGGGATCATCAGGAAGAACGGGTCCTTGATGATTTCAGCCGCGCCGGCCGCATCCTGCGACAGCACAAAGGCCCCCTGCCCCATGTAGTTGAGCATCAGTGCGGGAAGAACGAAGGTCATCCAGCTGACCCCGATCGGCTTGCGGCCAAAGTGCCCCATATCGGCATAAAGCGCTTCGGCCCCGGTCACTGCCAGCACGACGCTGCCCATGGCGACAAAGGCGCGGAAGCCGTCGGTCACGAAGAAATTGACCGCATTCAGGGGATTGATCGTTTCCAAGATGATCCCCGGATTGACCGACAGGTGCATCAGCCCCAGCGTGGCGAGTGTCATGAAATAGAGCAGCATAATCGGGCCGAACAGTTTGCCGACCTTTTCCGTGCCGCGCGCCTGAAGCGCGAACAGGGCGAACAGGATGCCGACGGCCAGGGGCACGATCCAGTCCTTGAACCCGGTGTGGACGTATTGCAGACCCTCTGTTGCCGACAGCACAGACATGGCCGGAGTGATCATCGAATCGCCATAGAACAGCGCCGTGGCGAACACCCCGAGCAGGATGAACGGCGCGGTCCACTTGGCGTTTTCGGACTTGCGGTTGATCAGGGCGAGCAACGCGAGGCTCCCGCCTTCGCCCTTGTTGTCGGCCTTCATGATGGTCAGGACGTACTTGAACGTCACCACCATCATCATTGACCAGAACACCAGGCTGAGCACGCCGTGGATGTGAACCGGATCGACCTGGATCCCGGGCACCCCATGGTGCGAGGCAAAGGTTTCGCGGAACGCATAGAGCGGGCTGGTGCCGATATCGCCAAAGACAACACCGATCGCGCCGATCGCCAGAGCAATCACCCCGCCGGGATGGGCACCGCCATGACCGGCATGATGCGCGGCCACCTGCGGGGACTGGCTATCGTCCCCGGATCCGGTTTCAGCTGGCGTATTCATGCAACCCCCGCGAGTCTTCGCAAGCCTGTGCGATTAGCACCGGGCCATGCCCCGGTCCACCGCTTCAGGGCCCGGCCGGTTCCTGCGCCATCAGCGCGTCCAGCCGCTTGAGCCGCTCTTCCAGGTCGGCCCGCCACGGCGCATCGGCCGGGGCCCGCGCCAGCAGATCGGCCCACATCGCGCGGCCCTCGGCAGGCTTGCCATTGCTGATCAGCGCCATGCCATAGAAGAACGCCGGCCCCGGATGCTGCGGATTGGCGGCGGCCGCGCGGCCAAAGGCATATTGCGCCGCCGGGGTCAGGGTTCCTTCGGCATGGAACATCAGGTTGTTGGCCAGGGAAAGCCAGGCATCGGCATTGTTCGGGTCCTGCTCTACAGCGCCCAGCACAACGCCGGCCGCATCGGCGAACTGGCCGTTGCGCGACAAGGCATCGGCAATCACCATCCAGCGGTTCGGGGCATTGGCCATGGCAGTTTCCCCGGCCAGCTCGCGCCGCGCCTCGATCAGCGCCGCACCGGACTTGTCGGCGCGTTGTTGCGGTTCCTTGGGAGCGCCGGCCTGATTGGGGCTGGCCTGCATGGCAAAGCCGGCAAGGCCCAGCGCCAGCGCGGCACCGATCGCTTCCCAGCCCTTGCGGGGGGCCTTCAGCACGAAGGCCAGCACCACGAAAATGGCCAGCGCCAGTCCGATCACCCAGGCCCAGGTCATGCCGCATCCTTTCCGGTAAGGCGCCGCCGCACCAGCAATCCGGCCAGCAGCAGGAACACCAGTGGCGCCGCAAACAGCGGCCAGGTCTTGGCCGTGACCTGCGGGGCATAGCTGACGTAATCGCCATACCGTTCGATCAGCCAGGCGCGGATCGCTTCGGGATCTTCACCGGCAGCGATCCGTTCACGCACCTGATGTCGCATGTCGCCCGCGATCGGCGCGTCGGAATCGGCGATCGACTGGCCCTGGCACTGCAGGCAGCGCAGGGTTTCCATCAGCTCCTTGGCCGCAGCTTCCTGCGCCGGATTATCAAGCTGGCGATAGGCGTAGGGCGCGGGCGGCATGGTCCCGTCGGCCAGCACCGGCGTTGCAACAGTCAGGGCAAGGGTCGCGAGCAGCAGACGAATCATTGCCCGGCTTCCTCGATCTGGCGGAGCAGCAGCGGCACATGCTCGGGCCGGATTTCACCAATGTGCTGATAGCGGATCACGCCCTTGCCATCGATCACGAAGCTTTCCGGTACACCCGACGATCCCAGCGAGAACTGGATCTTGCTGACATTGTCCGCGCCGATCCGGGTGAAGGGATTGCCGTGGCGAGCCAGAAATGCCTGCAACTCGTCTGGCCGGTCGCGGATCGCCACGCCGACCACATCGACGCCCGCGGCCTTCAGCTGTGCCAGTTGCGGCGCTTCGACCGCGCAGGGCACGCACCAGCTGGCAAATATGTTGAGCAGCCGCACCTTGCCGTCGGCCATGTCCGCGCGGGCCAGACCCGGCTGCCCCGGCACCGCGGCCTGAAGCGCGAATTCGGGCAGCGGCTTGCCGATCAATGCCGAGCGAACGACCCGTTCCGCCGGATTGCTGAGGTTGTAGGCCACCACCGCCAGGAACCCGGCAAACAGCAGTGCGGGCAGCCAGACGGCCCAGTTGCCCCCGCTGCGGCGCGGCTGTTCGGGCGCGCTCATCGGCCTTGCCTCATCCGGCGATAGGCGATCTTGTCCTTGGCGACGACCCGCCGCAGATCGCTGGCCAGACGCCCAAGCATCGCAAGGAACCCGCCGAGCGCAATCAGCAGACCGCCATACCAGATCAGCGTCACGAACGGTTTCCACCACAGCCGCAGCTGCCAGCGCCCGTCCTCGCCCTGATCGCCAAGCACGGCATAGAGCTGACCGTTCCAGCGCGTCGCGAGCGCGCTCTCGTTGGTTTCCTGCACAGGTGCCCAGAACGTTCGCGCCTGCGGGTGCAGTTCCTTGGCGCTGCCACCGGAATGGCGGGCCTGCAGCGTCGCTTCCATCGCGGTCCAGTTCGGACCGGCAACCGGGGCGATGGTCTGGAAGGTAACCTGCCACGGCCCGACCGCGACGGTATCCCCCGGCTTGGCCGCGACCAGCCGTTCCTTGGTAAAGGCTGCGTCCGAGGCCATCCCGAACAGCGCCACCGCAATGCCGAAGTGGGCGATCACCATGCCCCAGACCGGCAGCTTGACCGTACGCAGCTTGCGCCCATGCAGCGGCAGCAGGCTGGCAAAGGCCAGTCCCATGCCGAGGGCCACACCCAGCAAGGGCAGCAGCGCCACGCCGGCCACCGCGCAGATCACCGCAGCGCCGAACGCCACCAGTGCCGGCAGCACCATGACCGGACGGATCCGGGTAAAACTGTCCCGCCGCCAGCGCAGCATCGGGCCGACCGCCAGAACGATCAGCATCGGAATCGTGAAGACCGCGCCAACCGAGTTGAAATAGGGCGGCCCGACCGAGACCTTGTCTCCCATCGTTTCAGCCAGCAACGGATAGAGCGTACCGATCAGGACAATGCCCAGGATCCCACTCAGCATCACATTGTTGAACACCAGCGCGCCTTCGCGGCTGGCGACGGTGAATTGCTTGCCTTCGTTGATGGTATTGGCCCGGATCGCGAACAGGCACAGCGCCCCGCCGATGTAGAGCGCCAGCAGCACCAGGATAAAGGCCCCGCGGGTCGGATCGACCGCGAACGCGTGAACGCTGGTGAGGATGCCCGAGCGAACCAGGAACGTACCCAGCATCGACATCGAGAAGGCCACCACGCCCAGCATGATCGTCCAGGTCCGCAAGGCGTCGCGCGCCGCCAGAACCGAGACCGAGTGGAGCAAGGCCGTCGCCGCCAGCCACGGCATCAGCGACGCATTCTCGACCGGGTCCCAGAACCACCAGCCGCCCCAGCCCAGTTCGTAATAGGCCCAGTAGGATCCGGCAGTGATGCCGATGGTCAGGAAGATCCACGAGGCCAGCACCCAGGGCCGCATCGCCCGGGCAAAGGCCGGCCCCACTTCGCGGGTCAGCAGCGCCCCGACGGCAAAGCTGAAAGCCACCGACAGGCCGACATAGCCGATGTAGAGCGTGGGCGGATGGAATGCGAGGCCCGGGTCCTGCAGCAAGGGGTTGAGGCCCATGCCCTCGGCCGGAACCGGATCAAGCCGGGTAAACGGATTGGAAGCGAACAGCAGGAAGGCATAGAAACCAAGGCTGACGAATGCCTGCGCCGCCAGCGTGGCCAGTACCGTCCGCTCCGGCAGGCGCCGCTCGATCCAGGCAACGAAGGCCCCGGCGAGCCCCATGACCGTGGCCCAGAGCAGCATCGAGCCTTCATGATTGCCCCAGGTGCCAGCCAGCTTGTAGATCAGCGGCTTGGCCGAATGGGAATTCTTTGCCACCAGCAGCACCGACAGGTCGGTAATCCAGAACAGCACCACCAGGACGATAAACGACAGTCCGATCAGCGCGCCCTGCATGATCGCGACCGGACGGACCAGGGCAGCAAGGACCCCGCCCTTCGCGGTCAGGCCCTGCGCCCCGGCGAGGAACTGCAACAAAGCGAGACCGGCCGCGAACCACAGCGCGGCCAGGCCGATATTGGCAATCACTTGGTTTGCTCCACCACCTGACGCGCCTGATCGGCGGTCATGTTCTTCATTTCACGCGGCACGTACTTTTCGTCATGCTTGGCGAGAAGATTATCGGCCACGAAGGTGCCGTCGGCGCGGCGCTTGCCTTCGGCCACGGCGCCGGATCCTTCCTGAAACAGATCGGGCACAATGCCCTTGAATTCGACCGGCACCCGGCCCTTGTCATCCCACAGCACGAAACGGATCGTCACTCCGTCGGCATCGGTCTTAAGCGAGCCGGCCTCGACCATGCCGCCGAGGCGAACCGGCCGGTCGGGCTCGGGCGGATTGGCGACCATCTCGCTCGGCAGATAGAAGAACGATGCCTGGCTGCGCAGCGACCATGCGGCGAGCAGCCCCGCCCCGATCAGCGCAACCAGCGCGATCACCACCAGCACGAGCCGCTGATGCTTGGCCTTGATTGCACCGCTCATTCCGCGCGCTCCCGGCGGGCCGTGTCGCGGCGTGCTTCGGCGCGGCGCATCGCGCGCCAGCTTTGCACGATCAGCAGCCCGGTGCCGATCAGCGTCACCGCGTAGGAGGGGATCACGAACCCCCAGTGGTTCAGGCCTTCATACATCGGCATGATCAATCATCCAGCGCTTCCATCGCCCGGCGGCGCAAGCGCGCCTCGGCCTGGGCATTGGCCAAAATCGTCCGCATCCGCATCAATACCACGGCGCCGAAGATCAACGAGAAACCGATCGTTGCGGCAAGCAGCCCATAGAGGAAGGCCGGGGCCATCTCGCTCTTGCCGACAGTGATCGACGGGGGCTGGTGCAGGCTGTTCCACCACAGGACCGAGAAATGGATGATCGGGATATTCACCGCGCCGACCAGACCGAAGATCGCCGGGACACGCGAACCACCCTCACCATCGCGGTTCGCGGCATCGGCCAGCGCGATGAAGGCGCAATAAAGGAAAAACAGCACCAGCATCGAGGTCAGCCGGCCATCCCAGACCCACCAGGTACCCCAGGCCGGACGACCCCACAGCGAGCCGGTTACCAAGCACAACAGCGCGAAGAATGCCCCCGGCAAGGCAATCGCCCGCGCCGCAATGGCGGCCAGCGGATGGCGCCAGACCAGTTCGGCGAGGCTGGCGATCGCAATCGCGGTCCACCCGCCCATTCCGAGCCATGCCGCGGGCACATGCACGAACAGGATCCGGACCGAATCGCCCTGCAACCGCTCGGCCGGCGCGCCAAACAGCCCCCAGGCCAGAGCAGCCAAGGTAAGGCCGATTCCGGTGAAAAGCAGAGGCCCTGTCAGCACCCGCGCAAGGCGGAGGAAACGGGCGGGATTTGCGAAGCCGTGCATGGACCCAGCTGTGTCAAGAATCTGCCGCACGCTTTGGCAGGAGCGCCCCCGCGCGGCAAGGGGCAACTGTGGCCTAGGCCACAGCGGCGCATTGACACAACGCAAACCATCGCAAGGTGGAGAAAAATGGGGCGATCGATGGGGTTCGAACCCACGACCTCCGGTACCACAAACCGGCGCTCTAACCAACTGAGCTACGATCGCCACGGCCCGCATTTCAGTGCAGCAGGCATTGCAGGCGCGCGCCTTTGCACAAGACCCGCGCGAAGGGAAGGGAAAACTGTTAGGCAGAGCCGATGAACCTGCCGCCCGACCCGACCGCCTTGCACCTGGCCGGACAGGCCGGAGTGCAGCGCGCGCCCTTCCCCGCGCTGGACCTGTTCACTCTTCGCGGTTTTCTGGACGGGCCACTGTGTGCAGCCCTGATCGATCTGATCGAGCGGGATCACCGCCCTTCAACCCTGGCCGATGCCAATGGGGATGCCGCGTTCCGCACCAGTTCGACCTGCGAGCTTGCCCCCGCCGAGGCAGCAGTCCGCACGCTGGTGGAACGGCTCGGCGCGGTGTCCGGGATCGATCCGCGGCATGCCGAACCCCTGCAAGGCCAGCGCTATGAGGAAGGACAGGAGTTCAAGGCCCATACCGACTACTTCGAACCGCAAGGCGCTGACTACGAGCGGTTCTGTGGCCGGTCGGGCCAACGGACCTGGACCTTCATGATCTACCTCAACACGGTTCCCGCTGGCGGCGCGACCCGGTTCAAGGCGGTCGGCAAGACAGTCCAGCCCGAGGTCGGCAAGCTGCTGGCATGGAACAACCGCCTGCCCGGCGGCGGCTGCAACGAGGCGACAATGCACCACGCACTGAAGGTGCGCAAAGGGCGCAAGTACGTGATCACGCAATGGTACCGCGAACGCCCCTGGGCCGGGTAGAGCGTCAGCAAATTCTTAACCACCAGCCACTTAGGGTCACCGTAACAGCCCCTAGGCGGAGAGAAAAAGTGCCGGCAAAACTGAAACTTGAAAGCGTTTCAAGCAAGCATGGCCGCCCGCTGACCCGCCGGACCAACCGCTTTCTGGCCCACGCCCGGGTGACCCTTCGTTCGAATCACGGTGATCGCGCCAAGGGCAGCCTGCGCGATGTCTCGGTATTCGGTTGCTCGGTTCAGACCGAGGCCGGCTGGCTGCGCACCGGCATGTTCATCAGCCTTGGTCTGAGCGGCGACTGGACGATCCAGGCGATTGTCCGCTGGGTCCGCGATGGCCGCGCCGGGGTGGAATTCCTGCGCGCGATCAGCGAAGCCGAAGCCCGCGAGATCGGGTCCGACTGAACGCCACGTAAACCGGACAAACGCAAAGGGCGGCCCCGCAAAGGGCCGCCCTTTCCGTTTGGCGTTGAGCGCCGGTCAGTTCTTCTTGAGCGTGAGCCCGCCGAAGCGCTTGTTGAACTGCGCCACGCGGCCGCCCTGATCAACCTGACGGGTGCCGCCGGTCCAGGCCGGATGCGAGGTGGGATCGATTTCCAGCACCAGCGTGTCGCCTTCCTTGCCCCAGGTGGAGCGGGTTTCGAACACGGTGCCGTCCGTCATCTGCACCTTGATCATGTGGTAGTCGGGATGTCCTTCGGCCTTCATGGCAATTCTCTTTCGCTAATGGCCGGTTCCGACCGGCCTGAAACAGGAAGCGGCGCGCTTAAACGCCAATTGCGGGAAAATCAAGCGTCGGCGATCATCGCGGTGAAGTTGACTTCGCAGGTCACCTTCCCGTCGATCGAGGCCTTGCCCCAGAACTTGCAGACCCGGCTGCGCTTCTGGACGAAGCCGGCCTCGAGCGTCAGCAGCACGCCCGGTTCCACCGGCGCGCGGAACTTGGCATCTTCGATCGCCATGAAATAGACCAGCTTGCCGGTCCCGGCGAGGCCGAGGCTTTCGATCGCGAGGATCCCGGCAGCCTGGGCCAGCGCCTCGATCTGCAGCACCCCCGGCATGATCGGGCGCCCCGGAAAGTGGCCCTGGAAGAAGCCTTCGTTGAAGCTCACCGCCTTGACGGCCGTGATCGCTTCCTCGCCCACTTCCAGCACCCGGTCGACCAGCAGCATCGGATAACGATGCGGCAGGGCAGCCAGGATCTTCGGGATGTCGTAGGCCGAAGCGGCCGCGCTGTCGCTCATCGTTATCCCCCTGGTCCGGTTCAACGCCCGTCGGGCTGCGGACCTGCCGGACGCGGTGCCGGGGTTGGGGCCGGAGCGGGAGCGGGAGCCGGAGTCGGCGCGGCCGGAGCAGGCGCTGCCTGCGGCTGGCGGGCACGCTGTTCGGCAGCCTGCTGCTCACGCACGGCGCGCGGCATCCAGCCCTGCGGCGGGACAAGGTTGGCGGTGGGGATCAGCACGTTCAGTTCGGTGATGATCGCCCCGGTCATTTCATAGGTGTTGGCGCGGGCAATCACTGTGCCAGGCTGCAGCAGGATGGTTACGCCGCGCTTGGCCATGGCATTCTGCACGGCCTGGTCCAGCTTGTCGGTGATCTGTTCTTCGACATAGGCTTCGGACAGCAGCACCGGCATCAGGATCTGGCGGATCTCTTCCTTGCCGCGCTCTTCGATCTGGCGGATCGCGAGCAGGTCCTGCTGCAGCACGGCATCGGGCTTCTTCGCGGCCTTGTCGGCGTTGAACTTGTCCACCGCGACCTTCAGCTGGGCATCGACCTGCTTGGCCTTCGCTTCAGCGGCTTCGTAGTACTGCTTGTAATAGGTCTGCCGCTGCTGGGCGGCGGTGCGGTAGGCATTGGAATTGACCACCGCCGCTTCCAGGTTGGCAATGCCAAGGCCCGGTACGATGGCCGGGGTCGGCGTTGCCGCCGGAGCGGGAGCGGGTGCCGGAGCCGGCTTCTTTTGCGCGGCCAGCGGCGAGGAAATGGCCAGCGCCAGGGCGGCGCCGCACAGCAGCTTGGTAAACTTGGTCATCAGAACTGGGTTCCTACGTTGAACGTGAAGGACTTGGTATCGTCGCCTTCAACCTTGGTGATGGCGTGGGCAAAGTCTATCCGGAACGGCCCGAAGGGCGAGTTCCAGTTGACCCCGATGCCGACCGAAATGCGCGGCTTGGGGGAGTTGCCCACGAAGATTTCCTGGAACGGCGGCACGGTCGACCCGATCGGCGTGTTGCTGGCGCTGGTCAGGCACGACGGCGGCGCCGGGTTGGTCGGGTTGGTCGTGACCGAGGTTGCAGTCGGGGTACAGATCGTGCCCACCAGCGAGGCGGCATCGATCTGGGTGTACAGCGCGGCGCCATTGGGATCGCGGCTGGGGATGAAGATCCCGCCCGGGAACGGGCTGCTTTGCAGTACCGGTGCCCGCACGCCCCAGACCGCCCCGATATCGGCAAAGATCGAGGGACGCAGGCCCAGTTCGCGCGCGCCCGAGCCAAGCGGAATCTCCAGCTCGACATGGCCGAGGTAGTAATAGCGCCCGCCGATCGCGTCATCGACCACTTGTTCGCGGTCGGTGATGACGGTCGGATTGCCGCTGCCGTCGGCGACAATGAACTGGCGGATCACGCGCGGGCCGATGCCGCGGATGTCGAAGCCTCGCAGCTGCGGTTCGCCCAGATAGAAACGGTCAGTCAGGCGGACCGGATCGACCCCCACTGCCCCGCTGCCGCTGCCGATCGGAGCAATCGCCCCGCCTTCGGCCCGGATCGAGAAGACAAAGCCCTTGCCGATCGGCCAGTAACGCGCGGCATTGGCGCGCACACGGGCATATTTGACCGAACCGCCCAGGCCGGCGAACTCGCCCGTGGCCGAAAGCGAGAGGCCGCGGGTCGGGCGATAGCGGTTGTCGAGCGAATCGTAGATCAGCGACAGACCAAGGATCGAGCTGGTCCGCTTGCCCAGCGCGTCGCACAGATAGCGCCCGGCGATCAGCGGATCGCATTCCAGCGTCGGCGGGTTCTGGCGGTCGGTGAAATACTGCGAGCGATCGACGCTGATGTCGTCATAGTTCAGCGTATAGCTGGCAACGGCCGAAATATACTCGGTCAGCGGCACCCCGGCGCGGACCTGGAAGCCGGTGGTGGCTTGCTTGTAGATCGTGTTGCGATCGTTGTTGAAGTAGTTGAAGCTGTTGAGATCGCGGCGATAGACGTTCACGCCCAGGCTGATGTTGCGATCGAACAGGTAGGGTTCGGTGAAGCTGACGTTCACCTGCTTGGAATAGTTCGAATAGCCGATGTTGAGCCCGATGGTCTGGCCGCGCCCGCGGAAGTTGCGCTGTTCCACCGCGCCCTGGAAGATCAGCCCTTCAAGGCTGGAATAACCGGCCGACAGCTGCAGCTGCCCGGTCGGCTTTTCCTCGACGTTGGCTTCGAGGATGATCCGGTCGGGCGCGGAGCCCGGCTTTTGCTCAACCTCGAACTTTTCCTGGAAATAGCCCAGCGAGTTGATGCGCGCGGTCGAGCGCTTGACCTGCAGCGAGTTGAACGCATCGCCTTCCGACAGACGGAATTCACGGCGAACGACCTTGTCCTGGGTCAGCGTGTTGCCGTTGACGTCGATCTTCTCGACATAAACGCGCGGCGCTTCCGCAATCTGGAAGGTCAGGCTCATGGTGAGCTCTTCCTTGTTGCGGACATATTCGGGGCGCACGTCGGCAAAGGCGTAACCGAAAGTGCCCAGCGTCTGGTTCAGCCGCTCGATCGTGTCTTCGACCAGCTTGGCGTCGTACCAGTCGCCCTTCTTCATCGGCAGCTGGGCCGCCAGGCGATCGCCATCGAAGTCGCGCAGCTGGCTTTCAACCTTCACGTCGCCGAACTTATAGCGCGGGCCTTCTTCCACCACGTAGGTCAGGATGAAGTCCTGCTTGTCGGGCGTCAGCTCCGCCACGGCCGATACCACGCGGAAATCGGCGTAGCCCTTGGTCAAATAGAACTGGCGCAGCTTCTGCTGGTCAAAGGCCATCCGGTCCGGGTCATAGGTGGTACCCGAACTGAAGATCTTGGTGATCCCGGTTTCCTTGGTGATCATCTCGCCGCGCAGCTCGCCATCGCTGAAGGCTTCGTTGCCGATGATGTTGATCTTGCGGACCTTCGACTTGGGTCCTTCGTTGATTTCGAAGACGATATCGACGCGGTTCTGCTCCAGCATCACCATTTTCGGTTCGACCGAAGCGGCGAAACGGCCCTGGCGCTTGTACAGCTCGATGATCCGGTTGACGTCGGCGCGGACCTTGGACCGGGTGAAGATCTGGCGCGGGGCCAGCTTGATTTCCGGCAGGATCTTGTCCGCCTTCAGCCGCTTGTTCCCTTCCAGGATGATGCGGTTGATGACCGGGTTTTCCTTCACCTCGATCACCACGTTGCCGCCGTTGTTGCGGATCTGCACGTCGGCGAACAGTTCGGTGGCGAACAGGTCCTTCAGCGCCTGGTCGGCTGCAGCCTGGGTATAGGGCTGGCCAACCCGCAGCTTGATGTAGGTGCGGATGGTATCCGGCTCCAGCCGCTGTGCGCCGACGACGCTGATCGACTGGATCGTCTCGGCGGCCGGAGCGGTCGCCGGGGCGTCTGCCGTCTGGGCCAGCGCCATGCCGGGCAGACCGGCCAGGATGGTGGTTGCCAGCAGCAGGGTTGCCATCGGCGCGGTGGCGCGTCCGTTGCGGTTGCGGTCCACACAGGTCTTAGTCATTGGCACGGCATTCCCGTCAATTACTGGCTGGCCGGCAAGCCTGCTGAACGCAGTCTGTCCGCAGCTTGCAGATACGTTGCCGCCCTCTGCCCGATGCGTCCCCAACGATCAAGCCAAGTTGCTGCAACCTTCCGCAGTTTTCCCGCAATGGCGGCCCGTGGTTCCTACTTGAAGAACAGCGAGGCCACGTCGTTGAAAGTGACGAACACGGCCACCCCAAGCACCAGGGCCAGGCCGCCGCGGAACGCCCATTCCTGACTGCGGACACCCAGCGGTTTGCGGCGGACTGCTTCCGCGGCGTACATCGCCAGGTGCCCACCGTCTAAGGTCGGGATTGGCAGGAGGTTGATGAATGCCAAATTAATTGAGATCAGCGCCGCGAAATCGACAAAGGCCAGCCAGCCCATGCTGAGCCGTTCGCCCGAGAATTTGGCGATTTTGACCGGCCCGCCCATCTCGTCGATCGAGCGCTCGCCGGTAACGATCTGCTTCAGCCCGATCAGCATCGTCTTCATGATCGAGACGCTTTCGGTAAAGCCATATCCGATCGCGGAGACCGGCCCGATCTCGCGCAGCTCCATCTGCCCCCCGGCAATGCCCATCATGCCGAAGCGGCTTTCGTTGCCGAAGCGGTCGGTCACGATCCGCTCGGCCAGGGTCACCGGCACGGTGACGGTCCGCCCGGCCCGCTCAGCCGTCACTTCGACCGTACGCCCGGGATAGATCATCACCGCTTCGGCCACGTCCTTGAACGTGTCGATCCGGTTGCCGTCGATCGAAACGATCTTGTCGCCCTCTTGCAACCCTGCCGTGCGAGCCGGGGATTTCTCGCTGAAACCCCCGATTACCGGGGGGTTGTTGGGCACGCCATAGGCCATGGCAAAGGCGGCGATGATACCCACCGCGACCAGCAGGTTGGCCATGGGGCCAGCGAGCACGATCAGCGTGCGCTGCCACAGCGCCGCACCGGGAAACGTGCCTTTCAGCTCTTCCGCCGATTTGCCTTCCAGCGCCGGATCGGGCTTGCTGCTGGCATCGGCATCGCCGGCAAACAGCACATAGCCGCCCAGCGGGATCGCCGCGATCCGCCAGCGGGTGCCGCGCTTGTCGATGGTGTGCCACAGTTCCTTGCCGATCCCGACCGAGAAGGTCAGCGCGCGCACGCCAAACAGGCGGCCGGCCCAGTAGTGGCCGAGTTCGTGCAGCACGATCAGCGGCCCCAGCAGCAGCAGAAAAGCGCCGATGGTCATCAGAAGCGAAGGGGATTCGATCAAGTCAGGCAAGCTCCAACAGGCGGTGCGCATGGCTGCGCGCCTCGGCATCGATGGCGATCACATCGCCCAGCGCGGCCGGTGCGGCAGGAGCATAGCGCCCCAGTACTTCCTCTACCATTACCGCGATCCGGGTGAATGCAATCTGTCCAGACAGGAACGCGGCCACGGCCACCTCGTTGGCGGCATTTAGCACCGCCGGGGCCGCCCCGCCCGCCTCGGCCGCCTGACGGCACAGGCGGGTGGCGGGAAACAGCACTTCATCCGGCGCGCGGAAGGTCAATTGGCCCAGCGCGGCCAGATCGAGCGGATCGCACGGCGTATCCATCCGTTCCGGCCAGGCCAGGCACGAGGCAATCGGCACCCGCATGTCCGACGGACCAAGCTGCGCCAGCGTCGAGCCATCGCGGTATTCGACCATCGAATGGACCACCGATTGCGGGTGGACCACGATCTTCAGCTTGTCGAGGCCAACCGGGAACAGGTGGTGCGCCTCGATCAGTTCAAGCCCCTTGTTGAACATGGTGGCGCTATCGACGCTGATCTTGGCGCCCATCGACCAGTTGGGATGCTTGACTGCCTGCGCCGGGGTCGCGACGGCAAGTTGCTCGGCGCTCCACTCGCGGAACGGCCCGCCGCTGGCGGTCAGCGTGATCGAGCGGACATGGCCAAGGTCATTGCCGGCCAGGCACTGGAAAATCGCGTTGTGTTCGCTGTCGGTCGGCAGCAGGGTCGCGCCGCTCTGCGCCACCGCCGCCATCAGCACGTCGCCGGCCGAAACCAGCGCTTCCTTGTTGGCGAGCGCCACGCTCTGCCCGCGGGCAATCGCCGCCATCGTCGGGGCAAGGCCCGCGCAGCCGACGATTGCGGCCATGGTCATGTCGGCCGGGCGTGCCGCTGCTTCAACCAGAGCCCCTGCCCCGCCCGCTGCCTCGATCCCGCTACCGGCAAGCGCCTCACGCAGCGCCGGAAGCGCGGCTTCATCGGCCACCACCGCCAGCTGCGCGCCGAATTCCCGCGCCAGCTTGGCCAGTTCGGCGGCATTGCCATTGGCGGTCAGCGCCGCGACCTGCCACTTATCCCGCTCACGCCGGACCAGGTCGAGGGTCGAAGCCCCGATCGAACCGGTCGCGCCCAAAATGGTGATGGTGCGCGCGGTCATGCCGGGAACACGAACGAATGGACCGAAAGCAGGCCCAGCACCGCCAGTACGGCGATGAAGCCATCGGTGCGGTCGAACAGCCCGCCGTGACCGGGGATCAGCTTGCCGGAGTCTTTTACTCCTGCGCGGCGTTTCATCCAGCTTTCGAAGAAGTCGCCGGCCTGGGCAATCACCGCCAGAACGGCACCTGCCAACAGGCTCCCCGGCAGTGACGGGCTTTGCCCGCCCGCTCCCAGCATCGGCAGTTCACCGGCCGCGCTGCTGGCCGCGTTCACGGCAGCGATGAATGGCTGGCTATAGGCAAGGTTCACCGCGCCGAAGATGCCCAGCCCGGCCCCCAGCATTCCCCCGCCCAGACCGGCCCAGGTCTTGGACGGACTGATCGCGGGGGCAATCTTCGGCCCGCCGATTGCCCGACCGGAGAAATAGGCGCCGACATCCGTGCCGATCACCCCGAACAGCACCACCAGCAACATCGCCCAGCCGACCGTCGGGCTGCCGCGGAACATCAGCAACATGGTAACGGCCAGCCCGACATAACCGATCCCGCCGGCCAGCCAGATCAGCCGCGCGGGGATGCCGCTGACGAAGCCTTTCACCAGGCCCCACCATTCCCAGACCACGCCCAGCCCAATCGCCGCAACGAACAGCGTCCAGACCCATCCGCCCAGCCACAGCGCAGTTCCGGCGACCAGCACCATCACCACGGCCGAGGCCACCCGCACCGGCAGATCGGCGTTCTTGTTCGGCTTAACGTCCGCCATAGCGCCGCTCCCGCCGCGAAAATTCCTCCAGCGCTTCAGCCAGATGCGCGGGCTTGAAATCCGGCCATAGCACATCGGTAAAGATCATCTCGGCATAGGCCGCCTGCCACAACAGGAAGTTGGACAGCCGCACTTCGCCCGAAGTGCGGATCAGCAGGTCGAGCGGCGGCAGCCCGGCGGTATCCAGTTCGGCCTCGATCGCCTCGGGCGTGATTGCGCCTTTCGCGGCAGCCTTGGCGGCGGCACGGGCGATCTCGTCCTGTGCGCCATAGTTGAGCGCAACGACCAGCGTGGTGCCGTCGTTCGCGGCCGTCTTCGCCAGCGCCTCGTCAAGCAGTGCGACGATATCGCGGGCCAGCACGGTGTAATCGCCGATAATCCGCAGCCGCACGTTGTTGGCGACGAATTCGGCCAGGTCTTCCTGGATATAGCGCTTCAGCAGACCCATCAGGGTCGAGACTTCGTCCTCGCTGCGGCGCCAGTTCTCGGTGCTGAAAGCATAGAGCGTGAGCGCCTCAAGCCCCATCTCGCGCGCCGCGCGCACCAGCGTGCGGACGGCTTCCACCCCGCGCTGGTGGCCCACCGCGCGCGGGAGATGGCGCTTCTTGGCCCAGCGCCCGTTGCCATCCATGATGATGGCGACATGGCGCGCGCCATGGGTGGCGCGCTCAAGGCTCACTTGCCGAGGATTTCCTGTTCCTTCTGGGCGGCAACGGCGTCGGCTTCCTTGATCATGTCATCGGTCAGCTTCTGCACTTCGGCCTCGCCGCGCTTGCGGTCGTCTTCCGAGATTTCCTTCTTGTTTTCGTCAGCCTTGAGCGCGTCCATCCCGTCGCGGCGGACGTTGCGGATCGCGATGCGGGCTTTTTCGGCATAGGAATGGGCCAGCTTGGCCAGTTCCTTGCGGCGTTCCTCGGTCAGATCGGGGATCGGCAGGCGGATGTTGTTGCCGTCGTTGATCGGGTTGAGGCCCAGCCCGGCCGAGCGGATCGCCTTTTCCACCGGGGTGACGTTGGACTTGTCCCAGACCTGCACCGACAGCAGCCGCGGTTCCGGCGCGGAGACGGTCGCCACCTGGTTGAGCGGCATGTTCGAGCCGTAGACCTCTACCACGATCGGATCGAGCAGCGCGGTATTGGCGCGGCCGGTGCGCAGGCCCGAAAGGTCGCTGCGCAGCGATTCCACCGCGCCCTTCATCCGGCGCTCAAGGTCGGCCTTGTCGTATTTGGCCATGATCAGGCTTCCTTCTTCACGATAGTGCAAGTCCCCTCGCCGCGCAGCACCCTGGCCAGGTTGCCCTTTTCGCGGATCGAGAAGACGACGATGGGGATCGAATTGTCACGGCACAGCGCCACGGCAGAAGCATCCATGACCTTCAGGTTATCTGCCAGGACCGTATCGTAATCGACGGTTTCATAACGCTTTGCCGCCGGATTGATCTTGGGGTCGCTGTCATAGACCCCGTCCACCGACGTGCCCTTCAACAGCGCATCGCAGCGCATTTCCGCCGCGCGCAGGGCCGCGCCGCTGTCAGTGGTGAAGTACGGCGCGCCGACGCCTGCGGCAAAGATCACCACCCGGCCCTTTTCCAGGTGCCGTTCGGCCCGGCGCTTGATGACCGGTTCGCACACCTTGTCCATCTCGATCGCGGACTGGACGCGCGTGTGAACCCCCAGTTGTTCCAGCGCGTTCTGCATGGCCAGCGCGTTCATCACCGTGGCCAGCATGCCCATGTAATCGGCCTGGGCCCGGTCCATCCCCTTGGCTGCCCCGGCCATCCCGCGAAAGATGTTGCCGCCGCCGATCACCAGGCAGATTTCAAGGCCGGTTTCCTTGGCCGCCTTCACTTCCCTGGCCAGTTCGGCCACGAATTCGGGATCGATCCCGAACTGCTGGCTACCCATCAGCACTTCGCCGGAGAGTTTCAGCAGGATGCGTTTGTAGGCGGGCTTGGACATGGGGTTTGCATCGCTCTCGGAAAGGTTTGAGCGGCCTTATACCGATGGCTTGGCAAAGCCAAGAACTGCACCGGAAATTCATGCGAAAAGGGCGCAGACCCTGCGGTCCGCGCCCCTTTCATTCACTGTAGCGCGAAGGCTCAGTTCAGACCGGCAGCCGCAGCCACTTCGGCGGCGAAGTCGGTGACTTCCTTTTCGATGCCTTCGCCGAGCTGGAAGCGGACATAGTCCTTCAGCACGATCTTGGTGCCGGCGGCCTTGCCGGCCTGCTCGACGACCTGGGCAACCGGGGTCTTGTTGTCCATCACGAAGATCTGGCTGAGCAGGGCGTTGTCCTTGGCGAACTTGGCCACCGCGCCATCGACCATCTTGGCCTGGACTTCGGCGGGCTTGCCCGATTCGGCGGCCTTCTCAGCGGCGATCTTGCGTTCGCGCGCGATCATCTCGGCGTCGAGGTCTTCGGCGTTGAGCGCCAGCGGGAAGGCAGCGGCGATGTGCATCGCGATCTGCTTGCCCAGCGGCTCCAGCACGTCGGCACCGGCGTCCGATTCCAGCGCGACCAGCACGCCGATCTTGCCGAGCATCGGCGCGGCGGCATTGTGCATGTAAGGCACGACCACGCCGCTCGAGACCGAAACGGTCTTCATGCGGCGGACCTGCTGGTTTTCACCGATGGTGGCAACGTTGGCGGTCAGGGTGTCGGCCACGGTGCCGCCGCCCGGATAGGCAGCCGCCTTCAGCGCTTCGACATCGTCCGAACCAAGGCCGAGGGCCGCTTCGGTGGTCTTGCGCACGAAGTCCTGGAACTGGTCGTTCTTGGCGACGAAGTCGGTTTCCGAGTTCACTTCAACCGCAACGCCCTTGGTGCCGGCAACGGCCACGCCGACCAGGCCCTCGGCCGCGGTGCGGCTGGACTTCTTGGCAACGGCGGCCAGACCCTTGGCGCGCAGCGCGTCAACCGCGGCTTCGAAATCGCCGCCGGTCTCGTCCAGAGCCTTCTTGCAATCCATCATGCCGGCGCCGGTGCGCTCACGCAGGTTCTTCACGTCAGTGGCGGTATAGGCCATGTGACTTGTCCTCTTTCAAAATAGACTGGCGGCCGGGACCACTGGCCCCGGCGCGCTACAGATTTGTGACGGAAGCTCAGGCTTCGGTCGCGGTTTCTTCAGCAGCCGGAACTTCGACCACGGCCTGCTCGACCGGGGCTTCTTCCAGTGCGCCGACATCGACGCCCGAATCGACCACGGCTTCCTGACGGCCCTTGGTCGCGGCGGCAGCCACGGCCTGGCAATACAGCGCGATGGCGCGGCTGGCGTCGTCGTTGGCCGGGATCGGGAAAGCGATGCCTTCGGGCGACACGTTCGAATCGAGGATCGCGACGACCGGGATACCCAGCACGTTGGCTTCCTTGATCGCCAGTTCTTCCTTGTTGGCGTCGATCACGAACATCACGTCCGGAATGCCGCCCATGTCGCGGATGCCGCCGAGCGACAGCTCAAGCTTGTCACGCTCGCGGGTCAGGTTGAGCACTTCCTTCTTGGTCAGACCGGCAGTGTCGCCAGCCAGCTGCTCTTCCAGGGCCTTCAGGCGCTTGATCGAGCCGGAAATGGTCTTCCAGTTGGTCAGCATGCCACCCAGCCAGCGGTGGTTGACGAAGTGCTGGCCCGACTGGCGCGCGGCCTGGGCGATCGGATCCTGGGCCTGGCGCTTGGTGCCGACGAACAGCACCTTGCCGCCGGCGCGGACGGTGGCGTCGACGAAGTCGAGCGCGCGGGCCATCAGCGGCACGGTCTGCGACAGGTCGAGGATGTGGATGCCGTTGCGGGCGCCGAAGATGTACGGCTTCATCCGCGGATTCCAGCGGTGGGTCTGGTGGCCGAAGTGGGCGCCGGCCTCGATCAATTGCTGCATGGTGACGACGGGAGCCGCCATAGGTCTTTCCTTTCCGGTTTCACCTCTGGGACGCTGGAACCGTGCGGACATCTTCCGCTGCGGCACCGGTATGTGGCGCATCCCATGTGGATTTGCCCGTGACCCGGCGACATGCCGAACCTTGCGGACCGGCGGCCCCTAGCCGGGAAAGCGGCGGAAATCCAGCCCTAAAACGCAGCGGTTCAATCCGTGCATTTTTCCGCTTGACGGAGAAGAACAAATAAGGAACACAAGCGGCATTGGAACGGAACAGGAACTTCCTAGTTCATCCACCGGTTATCCACAAGCCTGTAAACAGGCGGACAGGAAAGGGTTTTGCGATGTTTGCGACCGAGATTGCCGTGCTGCTGGTTGGTCTGGCCCTGGTGGGCTGCGGCGTGATCGTCCAGGCGCTGCGCACCGCCCTGCCCCAGGCCGCCGCGATCCGGCAGGCACTGAAGGATTGCCCCGAAAGCCACGAGGTCCGCTTTACCGTGCGCGAAGTGGTAGTCAGCTACAACGATGGCAAGGTTGTGCCGCTGCGCGCCCGCCGCGCGGTCAGTCTGCCGCGTCAGCTGCCCGTGCGCGCTGCCGCTTGACCCTGGCGTAGGAAATCATCCCGATCGGAAGCAGCGTCAGGTAGACCACGCAAATTCCGATCAGAGTCCACCACGGCTCGGTCAACGCGGCCGCGCCGACCAGCCCGAAGAACAACAGCGCCTCCAGCCGGAAATGCTTGCGCAGGCGCAGTTTGCCCCAGGTCAGCGTCGCAACGCTGGAAATCATCAGGAAGGCCATGGCGACCAGCCACGGTCCGACCAGCCGGGGATCGCGGAACAGTTCGTTCTCGGTCACCATCCACAGGTAGAGCGGCAGGAACACCAGCCCCGCCCCGACCGGCGCGGGAACACCGGTAAGGAAACCGGCGGTCTTGCGCGGCTCGTCAGCCAGGTCGATCCGGGCGTTGAACCGCGCCAGCCGCAGCGCGCAGGCAACCGCATAGGCCAGGGCAGCGAACCAGCCGAGCCGCGGCAGTTCGTCCAGCGACCACAGGAACAGGATCAGCGCCGGGGCCACGCCGAACGAGACATTGTCGGCCAGACTGTCCAGCTCTGCCCCGAAGCGCGACTGGGCGCGCAGCAGGCGGGCAATGCGCCCGTCGATCCCGTCCAGCACCCCCGCCAGCACCACGGCCAGCACGGCCATGGCGAAATTGCCGGTGATGGCGAAGCGAATCCCGGTCAGCCCCGCGCAGAGCGCCGCGGCGGTGATCGCATTGGGCACCATCGCCCGCAGCGTCAGCCCGCCGGTCTGCGGGGGCAGATCGGTCATTGCCGCGCGCCCTCGATCAGCAACGCGCTGCCCACTTCGGCCAGCACGGTCTCACCGGCGATGGTCTTCTGGCCGACCAGCACCTTGGGCTCGGTCCCGGCAGGCAGATAGACGTCAACCCGGCTGCCGAAGCGGATCAGGCCGACCCGCTGCCCGGCGGCGAGCATGTCGCCCGGCTTGACGAACGGCACGATCCGGCGGGCGACCAGCCCGGCAATCTGGGTGAAGCCGATCGACACACCGTCGCCGCGCTCGATCAGGATGTGCTGGCGCTCGTTTTCCTCGCTCGCCTTGTCGAGATCGGCGTTGAGGAACTTGCCGGGAATATAGACCACGCGGCGCACCGTGCCGCCGATCGGGGCGCGGTTGATGTGGACATCGAACACCGACATGAAGATCGAAATCCGCGTGACCGGCCCGGCCGGCAGGCCCGGTGCCCCGGTGCCGTCGTCGATCACCAGTTCGCGCGGCGGGTCCATCTGCTTGATCAGGGTGACCAGGCCATCGGCCGGGGCGACGATCAGGTTGTCGCCCAGCGGGGTAACGCGCTTGGGATCACGGAAGAAGGCCAGGATGCCCAGCACCAGCACGCCCAGCGGCCAGGCCAGCGTTTCCCAGGCAAAGAACGCCGCCGTGGCGCTGAGGCCGGCGGCGATCAGGGCAAAGACCCGGCCTTCGGGGTGGACGCTGGGCCAGGACCAGGTCGCCTCGCCGCGGCCGCGGTTGTCAAGAATGTCGCCGGGCATCACGCCACCTTTCGGATAAAGACGGTGCCGGCGGAATAGCCGGCCCCGAACGAGCAGATCACCCCGGTGTCCCCGGCGGCCAGATCGGCATTGTTGAGATGGAAAGCAATGATCGACCCGGCGCTGGAGGTGTTGCCATAGGTGTCGAGCACGGTCGGGCTTTCGTCCTCGCTCGCCTCATGACCCAGCACGCGCTGGGCGATCAGGCGGTTCATCCCCTGGTTGGCCTGGTGCAGCCACAGCCGCCGCAGACCGGCATGATCGAGCCCGAGATCGCCCGAATGCTCACAGATCATGGTCGCCACCATCGGCACCACTTCCTTGAACACCTTGCGGCCTTCCTGGACGAACAGCTTGTCCGGCGTGCCGATCGTTTCCGGCGTGGCGCAGTTGAGGAAGCCGAAGTTGTTGCGGATGTTGTTGGAATAGACCGTCTTCAGCCGCGTGCCGATGATCTGCCAGTGCGGGTGCGGCGCCATGTCCTGCGCCTCGACCAGGACGGCGGTCGCCACATCACCGAAGATGAAGTGGCTGTCGCGGTTTTTCATGTTGTTATGACCGGTGCAGATTTCCGGGCTGACCACCAGGACCGAGCGGGCATTGCCGGCGCGGATGAAATCGGCCGCGGTCTGGATCCCGAAAGTCGCGCTGGAACAGGCGACGTTCATGTCAAAGGCAAATCCCTCGATCCCCAGCGCGTCCTGGATCTCGATCGCCATGGCCGGATAGGGCCGCTGCATGTTGGACGCCGCGCACAGCACCGCGTCGACATCCTTGGGATCGCGGCCGGCGCGCTGCAGTGCATCCTGCGCCGCCTTGATTCCCATCTCGGCCATGACCGAGACTTCCTCGTTCGGCCGCTCCGGCCAGCGCGGGGCGATGATCTCGGGATCGAGCAGCGAGGCCTTGCTCAGCACGTGGCGGGCCTTGATGCCGCTGGCCTTCTCGATGAATTCGACCGAGCTGGGCGCCAGTTCCGCCACCGTTCCGGCCGCGATTTCGGCGGCGTGGCGGGCGTTGAACAGCTCCACGTAGGCATTGAAGCTGGCGACCAGCTCTTCGTTGGTGATGGTCTCCGGCGGCGTGAACAGGCCGGTGGCAGAGATGACAGGGATGATTTCGCTCATGGCCGGCCGTCCTACCGGGGCTTTCTCCCCCCGGCAAGTCGCACAAGCGGCACTTCGCCCATTGACAGCACGGCAATGCTTCGCCAAATGCGCGCTTCCTCGGCCGGACGGCTCCCCCCAAGGAGCAGCGCAAATCGGGGCAACCCGACACCGGCAAGCTGGTGTGGACAGGTGGCCGAGTGGTTAAAGGCAGCAGACTGTAAATCTGCCCGCGCAAGCGTACGCTAGTTCGAATCTAGCCCTGTCCACCACCATCCCCTAGAGAGCCAGAAGGCGAGAGCCGGAAAACGAGAGCCGGAAAGCACAGGGGATTCTCACGCATGAGCCGCCATACCGAAGGCAAGAAGGAAAAGCCCAAGCGCGGCCGCGCCGGGCGCATGCAGGGCGGGCGCGGTTCCGGCCGGGCCAGCACCGGCGCGGTGCGGCTGTGGGGCCGCCATGCGGTGGAAGCCGCGCTCAAGAACCCGGACCGCCGCCACCGCAAGCTGTGGGCCACCCGCGAAGGCGTAGCCAGCCTGGATGGCGAGCTGCCGCCCGATTTCCCGCTGGAATGGGCCGCGCCCGCCGACCTTGCCCGGCTAGTGGCGCGCGATGCACCGCACCAGGGGCTGGTGCTGGATTGCGACGCGCTGGAAGACGTATTCCTGGATGAAGTGATGGACGGCGATCCGGCCCGCCCGGTCGTGGTGCTGGACCAGGTTACCGATCCGCACAATGTCGGCGCGATCCTGCGCTCGGCCGCGGCGTTCAACGCAGCTGCGGTGGTCACGCAGGACCGCCACTCCCCGCCCGAATCGGGCACGGTCGCCAAAAGCGCATCGGGTGCGCTGGAAGTGGTGCCGTGGGTCCGGGTGGTGAACCTCGCCCGTGCGCTCGATGAACTGGCCGAGGCCGGATACTGGCGCATCGGCCTGGATGGCGAAGGCAAGGCCACGCTGGCCGAAGCCCTGCCGGCCGGCCCGGTCGCACTGGTGCTGGGGGCCGAAGGCGAAGGGATGCGCCACAACATCACCCAGCACTGCGACGTGCTCGCGCGCCTGCCGATGAGCGAGGCGATCGAAAGCCTCAACGTATCCAACGCCGCCGCGATCTCGCTCTACGCCATCGCCACCCGCACCTGACCGGGAGACTTGCCATGAACCGTCCCACCACCCTGCGCAGATTCTCGCTTGCGGGATTTGCCGCCGCGCTCAGCCTGCTGCTGGCCGCCTGCTTCGTCACTCCCGGCAAGTTCGATGCCGCGCTCGATCTGCGCAAGGACGGGCGGTTCAGCTATTCCTACAAGGGCGAGATCTTCGTGCTGGGCCTGTCGGAACTGGCCCGGATGGCCGGCGATGCGGACGACGCGAATGCCAAGTTCGTTCCCCTGCCCTGCTTTGTCACCGAAGACTCGGCCGAGGAGCGCCCCTGCACCCGCGACGAACTGGATCAGCAGAAGGCCAACTGGGAAACCGAACGGCAAGAGGCCGCCGCCCGCCGCAAGAAGGAAAGCGAGCAGCTGCGCACCATGCTGGGCGGGCTCGACCCCACCGATCCCAAGGCGGCCGAGGAACTGGCCAACCGGCTGCGCCGACAGCACGGTTTCACCAGCGTGACCTACAAGGGCAACGGGCTGTACCTGGTCGATTTCCGCGTAACGGGAACGCTCAGCCATGACTTCGTCTTCCCGACCATGGAAAAGATGCCCAATGTTGTGCCGTTCTTCGTGCTGAACCGACGCAATGACGGATCGGTCCGGCTCGATTCGCCGGCCTTCGTTTCCACCGATGGCGGCATGGGCCTGCCGTTCGGCAACATCGCCCAGATGGCCGCCGCCGAAAAGGCCAAGGCCAGCCCGGAAGAAGCTGCCAAGATCCCCGATTTCCCGCAGATCGACGGTCGCTTCGTGCTGACCACCGATGGCGAGATCCTGGCCAACAACACCGACGAAGGCCCCAAGGCCGATCCGGCCGGCAAGCGCCTGCAATGGACAATCACCCCGCGCGACAAGGTCGGGCCGATGGCGCTGATCGGGCTGGGGAAGTAGCCGCTATTCCGGCGCGTCCTCGACGGTCACGGTATAGAGGATCGTCACGCGCTTCCTCACCGGATTGCCCTTCGCATCGAGGTAAGGCTTGATCTTGTCATAAACCCTGCAGGGTGACCGGCTCAATTCGGCCGGGAATGGCTGGCCGTTCTCGGTTTCCGAACACTGCGTCGGCGTGCCGTCGGGTTCGACTACATAGGTCATCTCCCTTGTGACAGGTTCGACCTGAAAACTTCCTGGCAAGGAGGTCACTGGTTGCTGCGGGATTATCCACCGCACGCGGTTGCTGTAGCTGCTTACGGTGGGACGCCCCTTGGCATCCAGCCCCGGCCTAAACGTCGCGCGTTCGGGCAGAAGGCGACAGGTCGCTTCATCCAGCGCAAGCGAGCCGCTGCTGGCGGTTATCTGGCAAGCGCTGACACGCCCGTCCGGCCCGATTATCAAGCGGAAGCTGACAACGCCTTCCCGCTGTTCACGCAATGCCTCCGGCGGATAGTCAGCCGTTTTAACCCAGGAACCGGGATTGCTGATCGGGGTAGCGCCGCGGGCCTTGCCATTCCGCACAATGACTATCCCGGGTTCCGGTGCCGGTTGCGGCGCGGATACCGACGGCGATGGTACCGTATCCGCCGCTTGGGCCTGGGCATCGGCCCAGCCCCAGCCAAGCGTGGCGCAAATTGCCGCGGCAACGATCATCCCGCGCATTCTCAAGCCCCTCAAAAACAAGCACATCGCCAGCCTATCAGCAGTGCCCTGTTTGGCAACCACTTGCCCCCCGCCCCCGGCAATCCTAAGGCCACGCCCATGGCCCATCCCGTTTCTCCACTCGCCCGCCCCTTCCCCGCCATGCCGCCGATCGGCGGCGTTACGCTGCGGGTCGCGCGCGCCGGGTACAAGGACTGGGGCCGGTGCGACCTGACCTATGCCGAACTGGCAGAAGGCACGGCGGTGGCGGGCGTGTTCACCCGCAATGTCTGCTGTTCCTCCGAAGTGGAACTGGGCCGCGCCAATGTGGCGCAGGGCCGCGCCCGGGCGCTGGTGGTCAATGCCGGCAATTCCAATGCTTTCACCGGCTATCGCGGGCGCGAGGCGGTGGAACAGATCATGGGCCAGGTTGCAGCGCACCTCGGCTGCCCGGCAGAACAGGTCTTCGTCTCCTCCACCGGGGTAATCGGCGTGCCGCTGCCCAAGGACAAGGCGAAAGCCGGGATCGAGGCCGCGCTGGTGGCCCAGCCATGCGGCTGGGAAGATGCCGCCAACACGATTGGCACCACCGATACCTTCGCCAAGGGCGCAATGGCCACGGCCGTGGTCGGCGGCAAGACGGTGACCCTGGCGGCGATCATCAAGGGCAGCGGGATGATCGCGCCCGACATGGCAACCATGCTGGGCTACATCTTCACCGATTGCGCGATTGCCCCGGGCTTCCTGCAACAGCTGCTGAGCGAGGCCAATGCCCGCACGTTCAGCTGCATCACGGTCGATAGCGATACCTCGACCAGCGATACCGTACTGGCCTTTGCCACCGGTGCAGCCGGGAACCAGCAATTGAACTGCGAAGGCTGCCCCGGCGCCGATGCCTTTGCCGCCGCGCTGGAAGACGTTTGCCGCCAGATGGCCCACCTGGTGGTGCGCGACGGCGAAGGCGCGCAGAAGTTCATCGCCGTGACCGTCAGCGGAGCGGTGAGCGACGAGAGTGCGCGCAAGGTTGGCCTGGCCATCGCCAATTCGCCGCTGGTCAAGACCGCGATTGCCGGGGAAGACGCCAACTGGGGCCGCGTGGTCATGGCGGTCGGCAAGGCCGGCGAACCGGCCGACCGCGACAAGCTGTCGATCGGTTTTGGAGGCACCTGGGCGGCAAAGGACGGGCAGCCCTTGGCCGACTATGACGAAGCCCCGGTCGCCGCGCACCTCAAGGGGCAGGACATCAGCATCGAGGTCGATCTGGGCCTCGGCGAAGGCCGCGCCACCGTGTGGACCTGCGATCTGACCCACGGCTACATCTCGATCAACGCGGACTACCGTTCTTGACCCTTGGCCTGACCAATGCCGTCCTGACCGTGATCGAGGACGCGGCGCTGCGGGCCGTGCTGCCGCGCTATCAATCGCTGGCCGCGCACCAGATCGACGCCAAGGCGGCAGACGATGTGGTGACCATCGCCGACAAGGAAGCCGAACTGATCCTGGCCGAAGGACTGGCCCGGATCCTGCCCGAAGCGACGATCGTCGGCGAGGAAGCGGCCCATGCCGACCCCGCCCTGCTCGACCGGCTGGGCGATGCGCTATGCTGGATCATCGACCCGATCGACGGCACCAACAATTACGCTGCCGGCAAGATGCCGTTCGGGATCATGGTTTCGCTCAGCCAGTCTGGCGAGACGATTGCCGGATGGATCTATGATCCGATGTCGCCCCGGCTGTGCCATGCGCACCTTGGCCAGGGGGCCTTTGTCGGCGATTATCGCACAACCGCGCGGACCACCGGGCAGGTTCCGCCGATTGCCGCGATCAGCCTGGTCTTCATGGATCCGTCAAGACGCGAGGCGATGAAGGCCCATATCGCGCCGCATTACAGCCTTGTCGATATCCCGCGCTGCGCGGCGGAGCAGTATCCCCGGCTGGTGCTGGGCACCAACGATGTGTCGATTTTCGAGCGCACCCTGGCCTGGGATCACGCCGCCGGAGTGCTGTTCGTCAACGAGGCCGGCGGCAAGGCCGCCCGCCCGGATGGCCGCCCCTATCGCGTGGACGAAGCCCACCTGCCCGGCCTGATCGGCGCGGCCAGCGAAGCGCTGTGGGACGATCTGGCCGGGCGGCTGGCGCAGCTTTAGCTTCCTCCCCTTCAGGGGAGGGGAACCATGCGAAGCATGGTGGAGGGGCACGCTGCAGTCATTCAACGCTTGCCGGAAGGGGCACGAGAACCGGCACGTGCCCCTCCACCACCTTCGGTGGTCCCCCTCCCCGTGCCGGGGAGAATTTACAGCACGCTTTCCAGCCAGCCCTTGAGTTGGCTCTTGGGCGCGGCGCCCAGCTTTTGCGCGACCGGCTGGCCATCCTTGAACAGGATCATCAGCGGGATCGACTGCACGCCGAACTGGCTGGCCGTGTCGGTGTTTTCCATGATGTCGACCTTGGCGATCGTCACCTTGTCGGCCAGTTCCTCGCTGATTTCTTCCAGCGCCGGGGCGATCATCTTGCACGGGCCGCACCAGTCGGCCCAGAAATCGACCAGCACCGGCTTGTCGGAATTGAGGACGTCGGCGCTGAAGCTGGCGTCGGTGACTTCTTTGGTGGCCATCGGGAATCTCCTTGAAAGGGGTTACCGCCAATCTAGGCGCGCCGCCGCCTTTGGCAAAGCCCCGGCGGCCCATAGGATTGCTAGGTTGTGGGCAATTCCTGCTTGTGCAGCGCCAGCAGCGCCGCCGGAATCTCCAGCAGCATCGGCACCTGGGTGTAAAGCAGCGCGGCTTCCACCTGGCGGTCGGGATAGGTCGCTTCCAGCGCGGCGGCATAGGCGGCCATCTGGCGCAGGATCGCCACCGGCACATCGTCCAGCGTGGCGGGCGGGCGGCGGGCGGTCTTGAAATCGACCAGCCGGATCCGGTTCCCTTCGATCAGCAGGCGGTCAATCGTTCCGGCGATCACCTGTCCGCCCACAGTCGCCGCGATCGGCACTTCGGCCAGGGCTCCGGGGGCAAACAGCTCGGTCCAGCCCTTGTGCTCCAGCACCCGGATCGCGGCAGCGGCCAGTTCCTCGCGGGCCGGGGCATCGAGTTCGGTAGCGCTTTTCGCCAGCCAGGTCTGCGCTGCAATCTTGCGGGCGGACGGTTCGACTTCCGGCAGGCG
Organism: Sphingomonadales bacterium; assembly: GCA_017302615.1. Lineage (GTDB taxonomy): Bacteria > Pseudomonadota > Alphaproteobacteria > Sphingomonadales > Sphingomonadaceae > Novosphingobium. The sequence continues at coordinate 68,078 of JAFLDB010000001.1, read as the reverse complement.
TTCAAGCAGGCGGTGGAGCAGCACCCCGCGCCGCGCCGCGACCGATCCGGCGCCGGGCGGATAGGGCGGGTCGCTGGCCAGCTCCTCGCCCAGCGAGGAAGGGGCAAGCGGGCGTGGTGGGCGCGGTTCGGCCGCGACCGGACGGTCAAGCCACGGTGGTGATAGCGGCAAGTGCCCGCCGTCTGCCTGTTTGGGGGGTGCGGTGTCACCGGTAACCGTGCCGTGAACCTTGACCGCGCCCCAGATCGGATCCTCCTGCCAGTCGCCATCGAACAGCGGTTCCAGCCGGGCGTACCAGCTGTCAGGCTTTGGCTCCTTCGCCTTGCCGGACAGCGCCCCGCCAATAAACAGCGCCTCCTCCGCCCGGGTCATCGCCACGTAAAGCAGGCGCCAATGCTCCTGCATTTCCGCCATTTCCGCAGCTTCCTTGGCCGGCAGTATCGGCCCGCCCTGCTCGTCCTTGCGCAAGGACGGCAAGGGAATCGCCTTGCCGCTGAGCTCATCCTTCAGCTCCAGCGCAGACCCCCGCGAAGCCCGCGGATCGTCCGCCGCATCGGCCAGGATCACGATCGGCGCCTGCAGCCCCTTCGACCCATGAACCGTCATCACCCGAACCTCGTCGCGCGCCTTACCCGCCTCGCGCTTCAGCTCCCCGTCCCCGGCATCGAACCAGTGGATGAAAGTATTGAGACTGGGTACCTCGTTGACCGAGAAGGTATTGGCAGCGTTCAACAATTCGTCGATCGGATCGTTCGCTTCCGCCCCCAGCCGCGCGACCAGCTTGCGCCGGCCGAGCCATGGTCCGGTCAGGATCCAGTGCAGCAGCGCCTGCGGCGGGTCATAGTCGGCGATCCGCAACAGTTCGCCCAGCTGCGCCCAGACCCGGTCCACTTCGGCCTCGCCGCGCGAATTCCTGAGGTGATCGAACAGCGCCACGCCATCGGGCCGCCAGCCGAACCTGAGCAGGTCCTCCTGGCTCCACCCGATCAGCGGCGAAACCAGCAGGCAGGCGAGGTTGAGATCGTCATAGGGCTGCGCGGCAAAGCGCAGCGCGGCCATCAGATCGCGCACCGCCAGCGGCGCGCCGAGGCGCAGCCGGTCGACCCCCGCTACCGGCACGCCCCGGGCATAGAGCCGCGCAACGATCAGCCCGGCCAGTTCCTTGCGCTTCCTGACCAGCACCATGACATCACCCGGCGTGGCGCGGCGCAGGGTCTGGCCGTTCTTCTCCTTCACCAGCGGAAAGCCGTGATCCATCCAGTCGCGAACCTGCCGCGCGATCGTGTCCGCCAGCTTGCGATCACTGCGGGACAGCCAGCCCTCTTCGCCTTCGTCGGCAGTCTCGCCCGGTTCGCCGTCCTCATCGCTCGCCCCACCCAGAACCCGCCAGAACACCACCCGACCCGGTCGTTCCTGCCCGACATGCGGCTCGGCCGGCTTGTCCAGCCCCAGCCCGTCCTGCCCGATCTCGCCAATCGCGCGGTCGACGAAAGCGAGGATCTCGTGCGCGGTGCGATAGCTCTTGCCGAGGTCCAGATCCTGCAGTTGCCGAGCCGGACGGTTGTCGCGCAGTGCCAGCGCATTCTCGGCCACGGCCAGCATCTGTCGCCGCACCCGCTCCTTGGCCTTGGCGAAGTTTTCCGGGCTGGTGCCCTGGAACCGGAAGATTGCCTGCTTGTAATCCCCGACCACGAAAGCGGTGCGCAGCTTGTCGCCATGGGCGCCCTCGCCGCTGAAGAAATCGTCGATCAGCGCGAAGAAGATATCCCACTGCGCCTCGTTGGTGTCCTGCGCCTCATCGACCAGAATATGGTCGAAGCGCCGGTCGAGCTTGTAGCGGATCCAGTCAGCCAGCTCGCTGCGCCCGAGCAGGGCCGCGGCCTGGCGGATCTGGTCGTCGAAATCGATGAACCCGGCCCTTGCCTTGGCATCGTCCCAAGCCAGGCTGAACTTGCGCCCCACTTCCAGCGCGGGAGCCAGGAAATCGGCCAGTTCGAGCATGGCACGACGTTCACGTACCGCCTTGCAGCAGGCCAGCACGGCATCGGCCGCTTCGCTCAGGCTTTCCTCGAACTTGAGGACATTCTTGAGGTACTTGGGCACCTCGTCCTTGTTGAACAGGGCATCATACAGGCCATCGATCCCGGCCAGGCGACCTTCCGGCGATTCTTCCAGCCAGGCGGCAATCGGTCCGCTGATCTTGGCCCCGCTGGCGGTGTTCCAGGCCCGGTAGGCCGAAAGGCAGCACTCCAGTGCATCGGTATCGAATACCCCGTCGCTGCACAGGTCGAGCAGGTCATCGTGGCTGGCGTCGCTGGGCAGACCCAGCAGCCGCAGCACGCCCGGGCGCATCGGCGGTTGCCAGCCCGCTGGTCCTTCCCAGGCCTCGCGCGCCTTGGCACAGCGCAGCAGCCAGCCGGGCACGGCCTGAGGCCCCATCCGCACCGAGAGCAATTCCAGCGCACGCAGCGTGGAAACATCGTTGCTCCGGTCCGCCTCCAGCAGCAATTCGCTCAGGACTTCGCGGGCAAGATCGTCACGCTCGCGGTCTTCCATGGCCTTGACGCCGGGGAGCAGCCCGGCCTCGGCCGGGAAGGCGGAGAGCAGCCACTGCGAGAAGGCGTGGATCGTATCGATGCGCAGGCCGCCGCCCGGGCAATCAAGCACTTCGGCAAACAGGCGGCGCGCGCGGGCCTGCGATTCCGGCCCATAATCCGCCCCGATAGCCTTCAGATCGCCAGCCAGCGCCACCGCATCGGCGCGGACCCAGCGGGCCAGCACTTCGTTGATCCGGCTGGCCATCTCGGTCGCCCCGGCCTTGGTGAAGGTCAGGCACAGGATCTGTTCGGGCCGCACATCCGGCTGAAGGAGCAGACGCAGGACGCGCGCGGAGAGGACCTGGGTCTTGCCGGTCCCAGCCGAGGCCGACAGCCACACGACCTCGCCCGGATCGACCGCCGGATGCTGCTGGTCTGACAAGGGATAGAGCTTGCTCATTCCACCTCGCCTCCGCGCCCCTGCCATTCGTCCAGCCGCATCAACTGGTCATAGTCGTTGAAGCCGCCGATGTCGGGATTGAGCCGCGCCACGAACGGCTCATCGCCCTTGATCCACCGCGCAATCGCTTCGGTCAGATAGCGTTCGGTCTCGCTCAGGAACTCGGCCCGGGGGATGCCGCTGCGTTTGCCGTTTTCGGGGATCGGCTCGGAAACAAAGCCGAACTCGTTACCGTCGCTGCCCGGCTTGTCGCGCTTGGAGAACGACCAGTATTCGAACCCGTCGGGCGTGCCGTCCACGTCCTTGAACCCGCGCGCCGCCGCAATCAGTCCCAGTGTGCCAAGCTGCAGCGCGAAACCGTCCTGTACCCGCTTGCCCGACGGCGGCTTGCCGGTCTTGTAATCGACCATCACCAGCCCCCCGTCCGCGCGCCGGTCGATCCGGTCGGCCCGGCCGTGGACGCGAACCCCGGCTAGCACCATCTCGCCCTTGATTTCGCTGGCCAGCACAACCCGGCCCTCGGCCTTGGCGCGGGTGATTTCGTCGTCGATCCATTCCAGCCCGCGGGACAGTCGCGGCCACCACAGCCTCGCGGTGACCGGATGGGCCTGCATGCTCGCAAGTTCGGCCTGGGCAATCGCAATCAGCTCGCCCGGCCCGCCCCCGGCCTTGTGCCAACGCTCCATCACCGCATGCACCACTGTGCCCTGCCAGGCCGCGCTGGGCTCCGCATCCAATGGATCGAGCCGTTTCAGCCGCAGGATCGCGCTGGCATAGAACTGATAGGGATCACCCCGCAGCCGGTCGATCGCAGTGACCGACAGCGCCACGTCGCGCTGCTGCGCGCTCGGCTCAGGCTTGGGCTGCGGATAGCGCGGCGCCTGGACGGCATGATCGATCGTCCGCGCCAGTTCCAGCGCTTCGGTTTCGCGGTGGTCCTTGGCCAGTTCGCCCAACATCGCCTCGACCCGCAGAACGAAGCGGCTGGGAATTACCGGGCCGCCCTCGTTGCGCTGCGACCAGCTTAGCACGACCTCTGGTGCGCCAAGCGCACCGGCCAGATCATGCGCGGCAAGACCGATGCGGAATTCACCCGCCGGAACGCCCAGCGCGCGCAGCACCGCCGGGGGCAGAAGCGGTTCCGGGCTTGGCGCAGCCGGCCAGCTGCCTTCGGTAAGACCCGCACAGATCACCAGATCGGCCCGGCTCATCCGCGCTTCCAGCAAGCCGTAAATCGCCACGCGTGGATGCCCGCCCCACGGCGGGCGGACGGAGACGCGGTCCATCGCATCGCGCAGCACCCGCGTCAGGTCCCTTGGTGCGAGGCTGGTGCCGACCTCGGCGGCGGCCTCGCGCAGCTCTTCCAGCCAGGCGGCCAGCGCGCGGCCATCGGCCTCGCCCCACAGCCGCGCGCCGCACAGCGCTTCCCCGGCGGCAGAAAGGCGGTCCAGCGCCTCGGCCAGCGGCACTTCCTCCGGCAGGTCGAGCAGCGGGGCCAGCACCTGCTCCACTCCGTCCCACCATGCCGCGATGTCTTCGCCCCGGGCGCGCTGGGCCAGCTTGGCAATCGCGGCCCGGATCGGGCCGAATCCCGGCTGCGGGCGCGGGCCACGCAGCGCCAGATCGAGCGCGCGGGCGTTGTCCAGCCAGCGCGGCCGCCCCTCGCCCGCACCGACCAGCGGATGGGTCAGAAGCGCCAGCAGCGGCACCGGCGCAGCCTGGCTGGCGGCCAGTTCGGCCAGCAGCAGCAGCGCCCGCCCGGACGGAGTCTGCGGCAGCGGCGCACCGGCGGTATCATCGGCATAAACGTTCCAGCGCTTGAGGTGCGCCACGACGCGGCCCGCCAGCCCGCGATCGGGCGTGACCAGGGCAATGCGCTTTTCCGGTTCGTCCAGCGCGCGGCGGATCAACAGGGCCACGGCCTGTGCTTCCTCGCCCGGATGGGCACATTCCATCAATCGCACGCCGGACAGGCGGCGCTGCTCCGCTTTCAGATCGACCCACCCGGCGCTGCCCTCTGGCGGCAGGAACAGGTTCGAAATCGCCTTGCTGCGCGCGGGCGGTGCGGCGCCCAGGCCGGCGCGGTGCCAGGGATCGACCTCATCCCGGTTCACCCCCATCCGGTTGAGCAGCAGCTTGAGGTGATACTGCGGGTGGGCCAGCGCATCGCGCGGGCCGAACGGCGGGCCGCCGGGTTCCTGCGGGATTCCGGCACTGCCCAGCGAATCCCACACCGCCGAATCCAGCGAGAGGTCAAGATCGGGCAGGATCACCGCCCCGCCCGGCAGTTCGGAAACGACTTTCAGCAGTCGCGCCAATGCCGGTGAAGCACTGGTAATCCCGGCGGCCACGATCGGCTGATCCGGCGGCGTTTCACGCCAGCGCCGCGCCGCGTGATCGAACAGCAGGTTGCGGCGGACCGGCGCGTCCACCTCGCCCCGCGCGGCCAGTTCGGCCAGCCAGCGCGCCTGCACCCGCGCAAAGGTACGGGTCGAGGCTTGCCAGTGTCCGGCGAGGTCGCCGACGATGCCGGCCACCCGTTCATCCAGCAGGTCGCCCAGTTCGATCCCTTCGACCGCCAGCCGGTCCATCGTCCGCCCGGTTTCGAAAGCGAGCCGCAGCAGGCCCGAAGCCTTGGGTGCGTCCCGGCCCATTTCGGCCTTGAGCAACTCCGCCAACCGCAGCCAGCGCCGTACCGGATCGGCTGCCGGCGGCACCTCTGCCCCCGCCCCGAGGGGATCGAGCAGCGGCCCGAGCGTTTCATCCAGGTCAAGATCGCCGACCACGGCCATTCGCGGCAGCAGCATGCCTCCGCCGGAAAGGCGCACGAAGGCTTCAGTCACGATCCGCACGGCGCGGCGGTTGGGCAGCAGCAGGGTCAGGCGGGCAAGGCCCAGGTCCTTGTCGGCGTAGCGCGGGATCAAGCCCGCAACCAGGGCATCGGCAAAGCCGCGGTGCGCGGCGATGGAATAGACCCGGGGGCCCGGCCGGTCAGGCATCGCCCGCCAGCGCCGCGAGGCGCGCCTCGGCCGGGGCAATGGCCTGCGGCGTGCCGAGATCGAACCACTCTCCGGCATGGACCACGCCGAACAACCGCCCTTCGGCTATTGCCCTGTCCCACAGCAGATTGGTGGAGAACGGCCCATCCGGCGCATCGCGCAGCAGGCGGTGCGCGGCAATCTGGGCACCGATGAAGATATAGGGCGCGCTGTCCTCGTCCTTGCCGCGGCGACGCAGGCGGCCATCAGACTCCAGATGGAAATCGCCCTTGCCATGGTGCTGGTGGGCGCGCTCTTTGGGCACCAGCAGCAACAGGGCGTCCATCCGCGCCGGATCCCAGGCATCGGACAGATCGAGCAGGGTATTGCGCGGCCCGTCGATCCAGATGTTGTCGCTGTTCACGCAGAAGAACGGATCGGGCAGCAGCCCCGCGCGCCAGGCCTTGACCATACCGCCGCCGGTTTCCAGCAGTTCGTCCCGCTCATCGGAAAAGGCCACCGACGGATCGGTGCGCCCGGCCAGATAGGCTTCGATCTGTTCGGGCAGGTAATGGACGTTGACCACCGCGCGGGCGATCCCGGCATCGGCCAGATGATCGATCATGTGGTCGATCAGCTTCTTGCCGGCCACTTCGATCAGCGGCTTTGGCGTGGTGGCGGTCAGCGGCAGCATCCGCTTGCCCAGCCCCGCCGCCATGACCATGGCCGTATCGCTGACCAGCGGCGCGCGGCTCATACCTCGAACCTGCCTCCGCCCGCGCTGCGGTACTCGGCCGGGATGTTGGCATCGAACCACGCCGCGACCGGTTCCAGGGCCGGGTGGGTCAGATCGCGTTCCAGCAGCGCCCAGACGCGGGGGATGTAATCAAGGTAGCGCGGCTTGCCGTCGCGCTTCCACAGCCGCACGAAAATGCCGACGATCTTTGCGTTCCGCTGCGCACCGAGCCGGGCATAGTCGGCCAGAAATTCCGGCCCGGCCCCGGTCTTTTCGACGTAATAGTCGAACATCGCGATCTCCAGCTCGGGTGAGACATCGCGGCGCGCGTCCTGCAACAGCGAGACCAGATCATAGGCCTTGTGCCCGTTCAGCGCGTCCTGAAAATCGAGCAGGCCCTGGCTGCCAAGCGAGCCGAGCAGCATGATGTTTTCGGCATGGTAATCGCGCAGCACGCAGACCCCGGGGCGCTGGCGCGGCAAGAGTTCGCCCAGCACCTTTTCCCAGGCGGTGTTATAGCCGGCGGCATCGACATAAAGCCCGCGGGTCGGACAGTACCAATCGGTGAACAGCCGAACTTCGCGCATATATTCGCTCAGCGAATAGTCGAGGAACGGACCCGCCGGCAGGCGGTGTAGTTCAACCAGCGCGTCGATCGCGGCGCGGTAGACTTCGGTCTCGTCGGCCGGCCAGGCATCGACATATTCGCGCATCCGCACTTCGCCGAAGTCTTCCAGCAGGACCAGCCCGGCGGCGGCATCTTCAGCCAGGATGCGGGGTGCACGCAGACCGTTGGCATCCAGCCATTTCGCCGCGCGCAGGAACGGCTGCGGATCCTCGTGCGGGGGCGGCGCGTGCATCAGCATCGCGGTTTTTCCGCTGGCCCGGCGCAGACGGAAATAGCGGCGGAACGAGGCATCGCCCGGCAGCGGCTCAACCACGGCATCACCCCAACCGGAGGCAGCAAGGAAGGGTTCGATTCCGGCAGGGAGATGGTCGCTCATGGCAACCGCCCTAGCCAATCCGCCCCCGGCTCGACAATCGCAATCCGCCCCGTTTCCGCAGTTTCCAGACGGATCGCAAGACAACCCGGTTCGTGGGCGAAACCGCCCGCCATTTCCGGCCACTCCGCCAGCAGCGCCGCGCCGTGGCGGTAATCGTCCAGCCCCAGCTCCTCGGCCTCCTGCGGGTCCTTCAACCGGTAGAAATCGGCGTGAACCAGCGGCAGGCGCAGCGCCGGAGGATCATAGGTCTCGATGATCGCGAAGCTGGGCGACGGTACCTCGCCTTGGTGTCCCAGCGCGGCGATGATCGCGCGGGCCAGCGTGGTCTTGCCCGCACCCAGCCCGCCAGACAGCGCCACCACGTCGCCAACCTGCAAGGCCGCAGCAATGCGCGCGCCAAAAGCCTCCATCGCGGCCAGATCGGGCAGATCGACCGTCACGGCAGTTCCACGATCGCCGCGGTCCCCTGCCCCGGTTCGGACATCAGTTCCAGCGTGCCCTCGTGGGCCTCGATCAGCTGGCGGGCAAGCGGCAGGCCCAGGCCCTGGCGGCGTTCCACGCCCTTGCCGTCGGCGCTGACCTTGATCCCTTCAAGCGCGCGGGCCAGCGTTGCCGCATCCATCCCGGCACCGTTATCCGAAATGACGATCCGCGCCTTGCCCTTGTGCGCGCCCAGTTCCACCAGAACGCGGCCGCCAGCCGGCGTGGCGGCAATGGCATTGTCGATCAGGTGGCCGATCGCCCGGGCAAGACGGCGCCGATCCCCCTCGATCCGCCCCGCGCTCTTGTCGCCGCGCAGGTCGAGCGTGAGGCCCGCCGCCTTGATCCGTTCCGCCCGGTCCTCGACCAGGGTCGTGACGAAGGACAGCAGGTCGATCTCCTCGCGCGCCAGCGGCAGCATCCCGGCCTCGCTTTGCGACAGGTCGAGCACGCTTTCGATCTGCTCGCCCAGCCGCTCGACCGATTGCAGGATCGCGCCGACATATTCCTTGCCGCTGTCGCTCAGTTCGCCGCCCAGCCCGGCTTCAAGCAGTTCGGCAAAGCCGCCGATCGAAGTCAGCGGCGTGCGGAATTCATAGCTCATGTTGGCAAGGAAGCGGGTCTTCATCGCATCGGCCTCTTCCAGCGCGGCGTTGCGCTGGCGCAGGGCTTCCTCGGCCTTTTGCGAATCGGTGATGTCGAGCACGGTCAGCAGCCCGTTGCCATCGGGCAGCGGCACCCCGGCAAATTCCAGCGTGCGTCCATCGGCCAGCACCGCGCGGCCACCGGTCTGCCTGCGGTCGAGCGTGGCCGCGCGCACCACGTCGCCGACCGCCTTGACCCGCACCGGCTTCGCCAATTGCCGGGCCAGCTGTTCCAGCAGGCTTTCGATCCGCGGGTGCTGGTCCAGGAACGCTTCTTCCAGGCCCCAGTCGGCCGCAAAGCGCCGGTTCCACAATTGCAGGCGGCCATCAGGGGCGAACACCGCAACCGATTCGAACAGGCTGTCGAAGGTCGCGGTGCGGGTGCGCAGCAGGGTGTCGCGCGCGGCGGAAAGCTGCAATTGCTCGGTCCGGTCCTCGGCAATCAGGATCAGGCCGCCATCGGGCAGCGGCTGAGCGACGATCCGCACATGGGTGCCATCGCCCAGCACCCAGGATTCCTCCTGCGCCGCCCCGGCGGTGAACCAGCCGGTCCGCTCGCGTCGCCAGGCCGGAAAATCGCGCGCTTCCGGCACCCGACCGGCATCACGGGCCATGTCGAGCCAGCGTTCGAATTGCGGCGGATCGAGCATGATCGATCCCTTGAGCGCGAAGATCCGCTGGAACGGCAGGTTTGCAAAGCTCAGGCGGCGCTTGGCATCGAACTGGGCGACCCCGGCGGAAAGCTGATCGAGCATCGCCCGCTGCGCCTCGCCAAAGGCGCGCAGGGTGCGCGACAGCTCTTCCATTTCCTCGATATCGACAGCGTATCCGGCAATCCCGTCCTGCCCCAGCGGAAGGTCGGACACCCGCAGCGCGCGGCGCATGCCGTCGATCGTGGCAGAGACGACCCGTTCGATCGGCAGCTGCTTGGCCGCGGCCTGCAGCGCAATCTGGCGCGCGGTCAGGCCATCGACACTTTCGACCAGTTCCAGCCCCTCGGCCACCACGGCCCGGGGATCGTCGCCACCCACGGCGCGGACATAGGCCTGGTTGACCAGTTGCAACGACCCGTCCGGTCCGCGGAACCACATCGGCATCGGCGCGGCCTCGATCAGTCCGACCAGCGCGGCAAAGTCGGCCTGCGCCCGCGCCGCCTCGTCGCGCAGCTGGACCAGTTCGCTCTCGCTATCGGAAAAGTCGAACACCCAGACCAGCGCCGCCCCGCCGGGAGAGATTTGCGGATCGGCCAGATGGCCGCGCAGCGCCAGGCTGCGCTTCGACCCGCGCGGCGTGGCGACCATCCGGAACGGCGCAGCGGTGCGCTGGCAGCGCCGTACCGCCTCGGTCAGTTCCTCCAGCTTGTCAGTCGTCAGCCCGCCACCGCCGCCATCGATCCGTCCGCCGTCCAGCTCGGTCAGGAACTGCGGAACCTGGTCCAGCCCCAGCCAGCCGGCCAGCCGCTGCGGTGCCTCGATCCGGCCATCAACCCGCACCAGCAGCGGCAGCGCCGGACTTTCATCGACCATCCGCGCGAGCCGCCTCGCGTGGCGCTGGCCAGCCTCGGCCCGCCGCTCGCGCCGCCGCGCGGCGACCAGTGCAATCGCCGCAGCGATTGTCCAGCCGGCCAGCAGCAGCCCGATCAGGGCCAGCGCAGTGGGGGTGAAAGTCATGCCTTCCAGCTATGCGCGACCGGCCCGGAACGCAAGCGGGCCGCCCACGATATCGTGGACGGCCCGCCTTGGCGCAGCCCGGACCGGGTCCGGGACCTTGCGCGGCTTAGTAGCGGTAGTGATCCGGCTTGAACGGACCGGCCTGCGGCACGCCGATGTACTTGGCCTGCTTGTCGCTGAGCTTGGTCAGCTGGACGCCCAACTTTTCCAAGTGCAGCGCGGCGACCTTCTCGTCGAGATGCTTGGGCAGGACATAGACTTCGTTCTTGTACTGGCTGCTCTTGGTGAACAGCTCGATCTGGGCCAGCGTCTGGTTGGTGAAGCTGGCCGACATCACGAAGCTGGGGTGGCCGGTGGCGCAGCCCAGGTTCACCAGGCGGCCCTTGGCCAGCACGATGATCTGCTTGCCGTCGGGGAATTCGACCAGGTCGGTGCCGGGCTTCACTTCGGTCCACTTGTAGTTGTCGAGCGCCGAAATCTGGATCTCGCTGTCAAAGTGGCCGATGTTGCAGACGATCGACATCGGCTTCATCGCCTTCATGTGTTCGGCGGTGATGACGTCTTCGTTGCCGGTGGCGGTGACAAAGATGTCGCAGCGCTTCACCGCTTCTTCCATGGTGACCACTTCATAGCCTTCCATGGCGGCCTGCAGCGCGCAGATCGGGTCGATTTCGGTGACCATCACGCGCGCGCCGCCCTGGCGAAGCGAAGCGGCGCTGCCCTTGCCGACATCGCCGAACCCGGCAACGCAGGCCACCTTGCCGGCCAGCATCACATCGGTGGCGCGGCGGATCGCGTCGACCAGCGATTCCTTGCAGCCATAGAGGTTGTCGAACTTCGACTTGGTAACGCTGTCGTTCACGTTGATCGCGGGGAACGGCAGCTTGCCGTCCTTGGCGATCTGGTAAAGGCGGTGGACCCCGGTGGTGGTCTCTTCCGACACGCCCTTGATGTGGGCGACCGACATGGTGAGATAACCGGGCTTCTTCTTGAGGAAAGCCTTCAGCGCGCGGCAGAACTCGATTTCCTCGGCATTGCTGGGTTCGAACAGGTCTTCACCCGCTTCGACCCGCGCGCCCCACAGCGCGAACATGGTGGCATCGCCGCCGTCATCCAGGATCATGTTGGCGGTGCGGCCGGTGCCGTCGTCCCAATCGAAGATGCTGCCGACATAGTCCCAGTATTCGGCCAGGCTTTCACCCTTCACCGCGAAAACCGGAATGCCCGCGGCGGCAATCGCTGCGGCCGCGTGATCCTGGGTCGAATAGATGTTGCAAGTCGCCCAGCGCACTTCGGCGCCCAGCGCCACCAGCGTTTCGATCAGCACGGCGGTCTGGATCGTCATGTGCAGCGAACCGGTGATCCGCGCACCCTTCAGCGGCTGGCTGGCCCCGAATTCCTGGCGCAGCGCCATCAGGCCGGGCATTTCGGTTTCGGCAATGGCAATTTCGGCGCGACCGAAGTCGGCAAGACCGATGTCGGCGATCACGTAATCGGGGGCTTGGGCCACGGCGGGCTACTCCTGTTTGCAGCGAAAAACAGTGCCGCCAATGCAGCGGGCGGCACAGATCCTGCGCCGCCCTTAGCCGCTTGCCTCGTCCGAAGCAAATATAACGATAGCTTTATATCCTCTTTCCCGAGCAACAGTCCGGCCGCGGCGACCCTGCACGGCCGGACTGCCTCAGCGCGGCAGCCAGGCCAGCTGGCGTGGCCCGCGATCGAGCAGTTCATCGGCCGCTGCCACCAGCGGCGCGGCGCCGCGCATGTCGGCCAGCGACCGTGTCACCTGCTTGAGCTGCCTGCAGCTCAGCCAAGGGTGGCCCTGCCCGAATTCGTTGGCCATCTGCACGCTCAGCTTGTCGAGCGCGCGGTTGGCCCCGGCCGGACCGAACCGGCGGGCATAGTCGGCCTTCAGCGCGTTGCTGGCGGCGTTGAGCGTGGCGATGTGGTTGGTGGTGAAGCGGCCATAGTCCGGCTGGAAGTTGTCCGCCGTGTGACGGCAACGCAGGCCCGTGACCATCAGCATGATGTCCAGCTTGCGGATCATCTCGGCCTCGCGCAGGCCGGGATTGGCCGTGGCAGGAGAAAAGGTAAGCAGCGACATTGCGGCAATCCCTGCCGCGACCCTTTTGGCAATGTGCATGAGCAGTCTCCGTGCGGGGCCTGATCCCCGCATTCCGGAGCTTCGCCGATCGGGTTTACCCAATCTTAAAGCGGGCCAGTAAAGCCAAATTAAGCATGATCGCCTGCCTTGTGCCGCGCCGCCGCACGCCTATATGTTGCGAGAGTTTCGCAAGTACCCCACCCAAGGAGAGATGGAATGACGATCGCAGTTGGCGACAAGCTGCCCGACGTGAAGCTGGTCAAGGCCACCGAAGCCGGCCCCGAAGCGGTGCAGAGCGCCGATTACTTTGCCGGCAAGCGCGTGGCGCTGTTCTCGGTGCCGGGTGCCTTCACCCCCACCTGCTCGGCCAAGCACCTGCCGGGCTTTGTGGAAAAGGCGGCTGATCTCAAGGCCAAGGGCATCGACGAGATCGCCTGCACCGCGGTCAACGATCCCTTCGTGATGGGGGCCTGGGGCAAGGCTGGCGGCAGCGCCGACGTGACCATGCTGGCTGACGGCAATGGCGACTTTGCCGAAGCGCTGGGCCTGGTGATGGACGGCAGCGCCTTTGGCCTGGGCAAGCGCGGCCAGCGTTTCTCGATGGTGGTCAACGACGGCACCGTCGAGCAGCTGCACATCGAGGGTCCGGGCGAATTCAAGGTCAGCAGCGCCGAGTACATGCTCGAACAGCTCTGATCCGATGGACTGGGGGCAGCTCGCCATCAAGGCGCTGATATCCGGCGTGCTGATTGCCGCTGCCTCCGAAATGGCCCGCCGCAGCCCCGGCTGGGGCGGGCTGATCGCCAGCCTGCCGCTGGTTTCGACCCTGGCGATGATCTGGCTGTGGCGCGACACCGGCGATGGCGCGCGGGTAGCCGAGATGGCCCTTTCCTCCAGCCTCTATGTGCTGGCCTCGCTCCCGGCCTTTGGCCTGATTGCGCTGCTGTTGCGCAAGGGCATCACCTTCCCGGTTGCGCTGATGGCTTTCATCCTGGCCGGTTGGCTTGGCTATTGGCTGATGCAGACATTCGGCCGGCGCTTCGGCTGGCCGGTCTAACCGGGGATCGCGTAGGTCACTGTGGCCTGACCCAGCACCACCGCTTCGGTGTCCTGCCACAGCCGCACGTCGACGGTCGCCAGTCGCTTGCCCAGCTTGAGCAGCAACGCGTCGGCATGGACCGCCTTTGCCTCCACCGCGCGCAGGAAGCTGTAGTTGAGATTGCTGGTCACCGCCATCGCCACCGGGCCGATATGGGCCAGGATCACGGCATAGGCCGCGCGGTCGGCCAGGGCCATCTGGGTCGGTCCTGAGACGATTCCGCCGGGCCGCAGCGCCAGCGCCGCTTGCGGCAAGGTCAGTCGCACCCGGCCCGGCTCGATCGAATCGATCCTGGCGTGCTGTTCTTCCGCCACATCGGGGAAAGCCTGGCGGAAGAACGCTTCGAGCGCTTCCACGCTCATCACCGGCTGCAGCGCCATGCCCGTCAGTAGCCCATCAGGCTGAGCACTTCCTTGCGGCTGCGCTCGTCATCGAGGAAGCAACCCATCATCCGGCTGGTCACCATGCCGACCCCCGGCGTGCGCACGCCGCGCCCGGTCATGCAGCCGTGCTGCGCCTCGATCACCACGGCCACGCCCTGCGGCTGGAGATTGTCCCAGATGCACTGCGCCACTTCGGCGGTCAGCCGTTCCTGGATCTGCAGGCGCCGGGCAAAACCGTGCAGCACCCGGGCCAGCTTGGAGATCCCCACCACCCGGTCGCGCGGCATGTAGGCGATCGCGGCTTTGCCGGTAATCGGGGCCATGTGGTGTTCGCAGTGCGACTGGAACGGGATTTCCTTGAGCAGCACCAGTTCGTCATAGCCGCCCACTTCGGCAAACTGGCGCGAGAGGTGATAGGCCGGGTCTTCCTCGTTACCCTGGCAATATTCCTTCCAGGCGCGGGCCACGCGGGCGGGCGTGTCGATCAGGCCCTCGCGGGTCGGATCGTCGCCCGACCAGCGGATCAGGGTGCGGATCGCCTCCTGCACTTCCTCCGGCACCGGCAGCTTGGCCAGCGGCCCTTCATCGCCGCCATCGTGAGCACAGGACATCGACTTCCTCCCTATCGCGGCCGTAGCAGCCTTCCGCCGCGCCGGAACAGTCCGCGCCGCGTGCTGAACGGTTCGAACAGTTCTTCCGGACGTTCCGGATCGAACAGCGCGCTATCGGCCACCGCTTTCTCTGCATCGGTCAGCGGACGCAAGGCAAAAGGTTCCAGCCGCTTGCCATCCTGCGGCGCGTTCTCGATCAGCGCGATCATCGACGGATCGCGTCCCAGCAGCCGCTCCACTTCCTCGCGCGGCAGGCCGGTGTGCTCGGCCAGCAGCGTGATCCGCAGTTTCCGGATCGCCGGCGCGGCGTGATCGTTGCCGGGGCGCGCGGCATCGATGAACAGGTCGCATTCGCTGTCCAGACCCATCGAGCGGTTGTTCATGTTGGCGGAACCGACCCGGACGATTTCGTCATCGACGATCATCATCTTGGAATGGACATAGATCGCCGTACCCGCGGCATTGCGCGGAATGAAGATGCGGAACCGGTTGGCATGATCGCGGTGGGAAATGGCATGGACCAGCCGCACCCGGGCGCCGTCCATCGCGGTCTGCTCCAGCCATCCGTCGGCGCTGTCAGGGTTGATCAGGACCACTTCGGGCGGATCGGGCTCGGCCATTTTCTCGGCAATTGCCTCGGCCACTGCGCGCGAGGCGAAGTACTGGCTTTCGGCGTAGATGAAGCGCCGGGCGCGGTGGATGTGTTCAACGAACAGCGCCTCGATCTCGCGCACTTCGCCAAGCCCGGCCCAGGCCGTGCGGGTCCGCGCAATGCCCACCTCGACATCGCGGAACTCGGCCTTCAGCATCGGCGGCCAGGCGGTTTCCGCCTGCGGGGCACAGGGCAGCAGCGGCGCGGCTCCGGCCGTGACCCAGCGTTCGCGGCCCAACTCGGCCAGAGCGGCCGCGGCCTCCCCCTCGACCAGCATCGACAGGTCGTGCCACGGCCCATAGAGCCGCGTGCCATAGGGCCGCCGCCGACGCGGGTCCTCCTCAAGATGCTCGGGCGTGTCCCAGCGATCGCTGGTCATGTCGATCCCGCCACAGACCGCGAAGTTGTCGTCGATCACGATCATCTTCTGGTGGTGGCTGCAGCCCAGCGGATGGGCCGCATCGAACTTGAAATCGATCGCCGGATTGAAGAACCAGCGCACCAGGTCAAGGATCATCGAGCCGCGGAAAATGAACTTCAGCGCGCCGAAATTCCATTTCAGCACCCGCACCTGCAACCCCCTGGTGCGCCGCACCAGCCACAGCACGAAAGGCCCGAGCCGGGCCGGCTGCACATCGCGGTCGGGCAGGTTGTACAGCTTGCGCCCCGGCCCCAGCCGCACCCGCGTATCGAAATCCCAGCCGATCATGTGGATCCGCTGGCGCGCGCGCATCATCGCCTGCTGCATCAGGGTGAAATAGGCCGCCGCGTCGATCACCACATGGGCCCGGCTGGCCCGGGCGAAACGCCAGACCGATGGGCTGTTCGGCAAGTCGGGATCGGCGGGGGCCATGGCGGCGTTCTACCCCGCCGCGCGCAGCGCGTCACGCCCTGCTTGCAGATTGCCACCCGCATGGCTTTGCCCCTATAGGCCCGCGCCATGACCCCGGAAATCCTGACCCCCCACGCCGACCGCACGCCCGAAGAACTGGAGGCGGCCTATCCCGCCCGCGATCTGCCCGCAGGCGCGGCCGTGACCCGCTTCGGCCCCAGCCCGACCGGCTTTGTCCACATCGGCGGCCTTTATACCGCGCTGATCTCGCGGCGGCTGGCGCGCCAGACCGGCGGCGTGTTCTTCCTGCGGATCGAGGATACCGACAAGAAGCGCGAAGTGGCCGGCGCCGAAGACCTGATCATTTCCTCGCTGCACGATTGGGGTCTCGAAGCCGACGAAGGCAACTTTGCCCACGGCGAAGTGCGAGGCAGCCATGGCCCCTATCGCCAGAGCGAGCGCAAGGCGATCTACCAGTCGGTGGTTCGCCGCCTGCTGGAACAGGGCCACGCCTATCCCTGTTTCGCCTCGGCCGAGGAACTGCAGGCGCTGCGCGAACAGCAACAGGCGCTGAAGATCCCGCCGGGCTACTACGGCAAGTGGGCCATCTGGCGCGACAAGGACCCGGCCGAGGCCGAAGCGGCCCTCGCCGCCGGCAAGCCTTTCGTGATCCGCCTGCGCAGCCCGGCCAGCGGACCGGACAAGGTGACCCTGCCCGACGTGGTGCGCGGCGATCTGGTGCTCGATACCAACCGCCAGGATGCCGTGCTGCTCAAGGCCGACGGGATGCCGACCTATCACCTGGCCCATGTGGTCGACGATCACCTGATGCGCACCACGCATGTGATCCGAGGGCATGAGTGGCTCAGCTCCTATCCGCTCCACGCCCAGATCTTCGACCTGCTCGGCTGGGAGCGCCCGCACTTCGCCCACATCTCGCCGATCGAGAAGATGGACGGCTCTTCGCGCCGCAAGCTGTCGAAGCGCAAGGATCCGGAAGCCTCGGTCGAATACTACCTTGAACAGGGCTATCCCCGCGATGCGGTGATCGAATACCTGATCAATCTGGCCGATGGCCGGTTCGAGGACTGGCGCAAGGAGAATCCTGCAGCCGATGCCCTGACCTATCCGCTGGAACTCGATCGGATGAACCGGTCCGGCGCGCTGTTCGATGGCGACAAGCTCGATTCGATCTCGCGCGAGCTGATCGGCTCGATGGATGATGCCGCCGTCTATGCCGCGGTTTCGGACTGGGCGCACCGCCACGATCCGGCCTTCGCCCTGCTGCTCGATGCCGAACCGGCCTATTCGACCGCGATCCTCGGGATCGAGCGCCACGGCGAGCGGGTGCGCAAGGACATTGCCCACTGGGCGCAGGTTCCGGCCGACATTTCCTGCTTCTTCGACCCGGCATACGGCGTGCTGGAACCGCAGGCGCGCGAACTGCTCGCCAGCCTGGAGCCGGCCCCGCCGGCCGCGCTGCTGGCCGAAATTGCGGCCGGATACGACCCGGCCCTGAGCCGCGACGAATGGCTGGAATGGCTGCGCGCCATCGGCGAACGGCACGGCTATGCCCAGTCGATGAAGATCTACAAGGCCGACAAGGAAGCCTGGCGCGGCCACTTCGGCGATATGGCCGCGGCCCTGCGCATCGTGCTGACGGCCCGCCGCAATACGCCCGACCTGTGCGAGATCATGCAGGTGATGGGCGCCGACCGGGTTCGCAGCCGGATCGAAGCGGCAGCCGGCTGGTTATAAGGCTGAACCGGAGCGTTCGGAACAATATCAGGGGGCTCTCCGCAAGGAGGGCCCCTTTTCGGTGCAGCAACCATCGCCGGAATCAAAAAGGCCCACCTTGCGGTGAGCCCTTTTTGGTAATGGCGCGCCCGGAACGATTCGAACGTCCGACCCTCAGATTCGTAGTCTGATGCTCTATCCAGCTGAGCTACGGGCGCGTTGGAGAGGCGCTATTAGGAGCGCTGCGCAGGCTTGGCAAGCGGCTAATTTGCCTTTTTTGAAAGGTCCCGCACAGCCCGCGCCAGCGGCACATCCAGCGGCGGCATCGGCAGTTCCAGCAGGGCTGCCGGATCGAACCAGCCGACCGCTGCAGCATCGAGGCATTGCGGGTCGCCTTGCCAGGACCGGCACAGGAACAGCAGCAGCAGGACCGGCTCCCCCGGCAACGCGGCAAAGCTGAACGGGGTCAATGCCTCCGGATCAACCCGGATGCCCAGCTCTTCTTCCAGCTCGCGGCAGAGCGATTGTTCCAGCCCTTCCCCGGCCTCCACCTTGCCGCCGGGAAACTCCCAAAGACCGCCGTGCTGCGCGCCCGCGCGGCGCTGCTGCATCAGCACGCGGCCATCGGGCGCGATCAGCGCGGCGGCCACCACCGGCACCAGTGTCGGGATATTTTTCATGTTAGGATTCCGCTTAAACGAATTCTTAGGGACGATCCCGGTATTTCAGGCGAAATCTGCCAAAAGTGGGGATGCGGACCAATGAAGAGTGTGATCAAGCGGCTGATCGGCAACGATGCCGGCGCAACCGCGATCGAATATGGCCTGATCCTCAGCCTGATGGTGCTGGTGATGATCAGCGCTCTCGAGTCCTTCGCCGATGGCAGCATCTCGATGTGGAACAACGTGTCCACCCGTACCGCCGACGCCATTTCGGGTTCGGCCAGTTAAACATTTTTCAAGAATTTCCCCTTAGCTCGGTGATTGCTCGATCCGGGTGACAGGGAAAGAGCCGGGTAAATGACTGCCAACAGGAGACTGACCATGAAGTTCATCAAGAAGCTGTTCCGTGAAGAAGCTGGTGCGACCGCCATCGAATATGGCCTGATCGCTGCTCTGATCGCCGTTGCCGCCATCACTGCCATGCAGGGTCTGGGCAACGAACTGCAGACCACCTTCAACACCACCTCGTCGGCCATGCAGGGCGCCAACGCCTAATCGCAGCCGCAAGGTACGAAACAGATGGGGCGGCAGGGCAACCTGCCGCCCTTTCTTTTTGGCCGAAAGCCGCAGAAATTCAGTAGGTGACGATCTTCACCCGCGCGCCAGGCGTCAGGCGGGCATCGGCCTTCAAACCGTTCAGCACCAGGAACCGGTCCAGCGGCGCATCGGTATAGGCCATGCGGCTGGCCAGCGATTGGACGGTGTCACCCTTCTTTACAGTCACCACCACCAGCTTGCGCGGCTTGACCGCCGCCGCCTCGGCCGCGCTGATCCGCCGCATCGAGGCATACATCGGATCGAACACGCCGGTCTGTCCCGCCTGCCCCATGGTCAGGAAATGCAGGGCGTTGGTCGGCCCCATCTGATAGGCAAACACCGTCACGTCGATCGCGCTGCCGCCCTGCTGCGCGACTCGCGCCGTCGCATAGGCAGCGGGAATGCCGTTCACGGTGGTGCGCTGCACCGCGCCCGGGGTGATGGTGATCTTGTTCTGCTGGCCCAGGGTGGCGAAGACCGAGCGGACATAACCATCGAGGTCGCCATTGAACGGAGCCGCCGTCAGCTGGCCCTTGCCCGACTGTCCGTTGATCGAAACCGCGCGGGTTCCGTTCATCAGGAAAAAGCCCTGGGGTGCCTGAAACGCGAACTTGTCGACTGGGTGGACGAACTTGCCGCCCTCGACGATCCCCTGCTTGGGATCGTCGCCATAGAGCAGACCGTTGATGCGGGTCAGGAAAGTGTCGCGATTCGTTACACCCTTGGCAGCGGCCCCGGCGAGGCTGGCGGTGGTCGAAACCCGCTTGGCCGGATCGGGGTGGGTCGAGGCCCATTCCGGCACCCGGTCTGCCCCAGCCCCCATCAGCCGGGCCGACAGCGCGTTCTGATTCGCCAGGCTGGCCAGTACGGTCGACATCGCCCGCGGATCGTATCCGGCGCGGCGCAGGTACTCGATTCCCAGCTTGTCGGCCTCGTTCTCCTGCCCGCGCGAATACTTCAGCGTCAGGATCTGCGATCCCTGCAGGAAGCCCTGCTGCAGGATCTGCCCGGCCTGGCTGTTGCCCAGGAACACCCCGGTGACGACCGCACCCAGGATCCCGATCACCTGGTTGCGGGTTGCCGCGCTTTGCCGCTTGGCCGAATGCCGCGCGGCGACGTGGCCAACCTCGTGTCCCATGACCCCGGCCAGTTCGGCCTCGTTGTTCATCAGCGCGACCAGCTGGCGGGTGGCGTAGACATAGCCGCCGGGAATGGCGAAGGCGTTGTCGACCGAGGAGTTGAGCAGGGTCACGGTGAAATCGCCCTGGGCGTTCGACAGCCCGGACTGGACCGCGATCTTCTTGCCGACCGATTCGACATAAAGCGCTTGCGGCCCGGTCATCCCGCCGCCGAATTCGGCCAGCAATTGCGGGTGATATTCAGCCCCTTGCGCCTTTTCCTTGGCGGTGATCGCCTGGACCGTGCCGGTGGAGGACTGGGCCGTGACCCCACCCAGCGGCACGGCGGCACAAGCCGCCGCGGCGGCAGTGGCGAACAAGCGGTGCGTCTTGGGGCTGAGCGGCATGACAGGGATCCTCCGGCGGTCGTTAACCAACCGCAGGGCTAGGCCCTTGGCAAGCAATTGAAAAGCCCTGTTATCGCAAGCCGTGACCGGCTCAGCCTTCGCCGATCCGCAGGAACCGTTCCTCGCGCATGGCGCGCAGCTTGTCGGCCGGCAGCTTGCCCAGCGTGTCGAGCTCTTCACCCAGTGCCTTGGCCAGCGCCTGTGCGGTCAGCGCCGGATCGCGGTGCGCGCCGCCGACCGGTTCCTTCACGATCCGGTCGATCACGCCCAGCGAAAGCAGGTCCTGCGCGGTGACTTTCATCGCCTCGGCGGCCTCTGCGGCCTTCTCGTTGGTGCGCCACAGGATCGAGGCGCAGCCTTCCGGGCTGATCACCGAATAGACCGCGTGTTCCAGCATCAGGACGCGTTCGGCGCTGGCCAGCGCGACCGCACCGCCCGATCCGCCTTCCCCCACGATCACTGCGACCATCGGCACCGGCAGGCCAAGGCAGGCCTCGGTCGAACGGGCGATGGCCTCGGCCTGGCCGCGCTCTTCGGCCTCGATCCCCGGGAACGCGCCCGAGGTATCGACCAGCGTCACCACCGGCAGACCGAACCGCCCGGCGAGGTCCATCAGGCGGATCGCCTTGCGATAGCCCTCCGGCTTGCCCATGCCGAAATTGTGCTTGATCCGGCTCTGGGTGTCGTTGCCCTTTTCATGCCCGATCAACATCACCCGGCGGTCGCCCAGTTTCGCGAAACCGCCGATGATCGCCTGATCGTCGCCGAAATAGCGGTCCCCGCCCAGCGGCATGAAATCGCTGAAAGCGCTGGCGACATAATCGCAGAAGTGAGGGCGCATCGGGTGGCGGGCGACCTGGGTCTTCTGCCACGGGGTCAGCGCCTTGTAGGTTGCCGCCAAGAGGTCCGCGCTTTTCATTTCGAGACGGCGGATTTCGGCGGCCAGATCGACATCGCCGTCCTGCGCGGTCTGGCGCAGTTCGGCAATCCGGGCTTCGAGCGCCGCTACGGGCTTTTCGAACTCGAGATAGGAAATCATCCGCTCGCGCTAGCCCTA
This sequence comes from Sphingomonadales bacterium, assembly GCA_017302615.1. Taxonomy (GTDB): domain Bacteria; phylum Pseudomonadota; class Alphaproteobacteria; order Sphingomonadales; family Sphingomonadaceae; genus Novosphingobium. The sequence goes on along the minus strand of JAFLDB010000001.1, from coordinate 46,310 downwards.
CCCGGCCTTGAGGGCAAGGGGATGCCGCGCATTGACCAGTGCAACCAGCCGCGCGGCATCGACGTGGGTGTAAATCTGGGTGGTCGAAATGTCGGCATGGCCCAGCAGGGTCTGCAGCACCCGCAGGTCCGCCCCGCCTTCCAGCAGGTGCGTGGCAAAGGCGTGGCGCAGCACGTGCGGGCTGACCTTCTCGGGATCGATCCCGGCCCGCGCCGCCAGCGCCCGCAGCAGCTGGAACAGCCGGATCCGGGTGAGATGCCCGCTGCGCCCGGTTGAGGGAAACAGCGCCTTGCCGGCGTCCATCCGCAGCGCCAGCCAGCGCGACAGCGCGGTTCGGGCCCGGCTGCTGACCGGGACCATCCGCTGCTGCCCGCCCTTGCCCGTAACGGTCAGGAACGGCGCATCGCGCGGTACGGCGGAAAGCGGCAGTGAAACCAGTTCGGTCGCGCGCAGGCCGGAACCGTAGAGCAGTTCCAGCAGCGCCAGCATCCGCACCGCCTCGGCCTTGTCCCCGGCCGCTTCCTCCTCGGCCCGGGCGAACAGCGCCTCGACTTCGGCCTGGGACAGCAGCCGGGGCAACGGTCGACGCGCGCGCGGGCGCGGCAGGGCGGGCGATGGATCGTCCTTTCGCCAGCCTTCATCAAGCAGGAAACCGTAGAACTGGCGCAGGGCCGAGCATTTGCGCGACAGGCTCGACGGTGCCAGCCCGGCCCAGGCCGCACCGAGCGAGGCCAGCGCGGCATTGTCCGCCGTGACGAGATCGCCGATCGCTTCTTCCGCCCCCTCCAGATCGCGGCGATAGGCCGCCAGGGTATTGGCGGCCGCGCCGCGCTCTGCGGCAAGCATGGCAAGGAAGGACTCGATCGCGGCGGCTATGGCTCAACCCCGCGCCACCGCTTCGGCCGCGATCATCCGCGCCTCGGCGGTAAGGCCGACGCGGTTCAGGGCGGCGACGATGTGGTAGAGGTGCAGCGGGGTCATCTGTTCCCACTTGCTGCCCTGCATCCCCACGCCCGCCAGCAGCACAACCAGCTGACGGTTGTTGGCATCGGCGGCCTGGTCGATCAGGCGGGTCCAATTGGTCTTGCGGCCCAGATCGATGTCGAGCTTTCCGGCAAAGTCCTGGCGGGTGGCATCGTCGACCCGGCCCAGGCCGGCCAGGCCAGCCAGCAGGAACCCGCTCTTGCGGTAATCGTCACTGGGATCGTTGCCGTAGAAGCTGTCCAGCGTGCCGCCATCGACCGGGGTGCCCCGCCCTGGTGCGGCCAGCGCCAGCATGCCCCAGGCCAGCGAACCCGAATCGACCTGTCCGGCCCACTTCAGGGCGTTGGCGTCCAGCCCGGCAGCCAGCATCGAAGCGATCAGGTCGGGCGCATCGTCGGCAAACTCGGCCGAAACCGGCATCCGCGCGGCGGCATAGGCGGTCAGCACCTGGCGCGAATAGCGCACTTCGGCATTGGGCGCGCCATCCCACAGGCTGCGCATCGCCGCCATCCGCTCGCCCGGGCTCTCGCCGACATAGGCTGTGCGCAGGCTTGCGGCGGCAGCGGCCCAATCGCCCTTGATGTCGCTCTGGCCATAGATCTGGCTGTAAAGGTCGACCATCGCCGCGCTCGACAGGATGCCCGCTGCCGCAGCCCGGTCCGCCCCGGCGGCGCGGGCTTCCAGCCCCAGCATCGGCGCGGTTGCGGCGGCCCAGGCATAGCGCACCGGGGCATCGCGCATCAGTTCGGCCGGCGGCTCCAGCCCGACCGCGATGGTCAGCCCATAGCGCCAGGGGTTCATGTCGCTGACCCCGTCCCATTCGATCTTTACCGCGCGGCGGGTCTTGCCGGCCGCACCGGCATATTTCTGGGCCAGCAGCAGATCGATCTTGGGCCAGGCATTTTCCGAGAGCAGCCGGTCAAGCTGGGCCATGCCGGCCGCCCCATCCCCCTGGAACGAGGCGCAGATCGCGCGCAGGGTGCGCCAGTCGGCATCCTTGCGCGCGCCGCCCTGCACCGCCACCACCGGGCAGATCCCGGTAAAGTCGGCGGTAAAGGCATAGGCATCGATCGCCGCATTGGTCAGCGGATCGGTATAATTGCCGGCATCGACATCCTGCACCAGCGCCCGGGCCAGCTGGCCTTCGCCCATCCGCACCAGCAGTGCGGCGCGCCAGCCGGCAAAGTCGGCCGGGTTCATTCCCGCCGGGGCATCCAGCCGCGAGGCAAGGCCGCGGCGCAGCAGGATATGCCCCCAGCGCGAAACCAGCCGCCCCTTGTTGCCGGTCAGCACGGCCTGGACCAGACGGGGATCCTGCTTGCCGAGCGAAGCAGCCGGGAAGCCGCCCTCGTCCTCGGCCAGCACGCCAACCCGCTTCATCGCCCGGCGGGCGGCGGGCGGCATGTCGAACTTGGGCTTCAGGCCGAGCAGCTCGTCAAGCTGGTCCGGCGTCATCGCCTCCAGCTCTTTCAGCGTCGGGATCGGGCGGCCGTTGGGCAGGGTTTTCGGCAGGGCCTTGGGGGCAGCGGCCCCTTCGGCGCCCGGTACCGGCTGCACCACGGGCGTTGCGCCCGGGGCCGGCGCGGGTGCCGGGGTGGCAGGCCGCGCCTTGGGGCGTTCAAAGCCCGGCGGCAGCAGCGATTCGGGTGAGCCCTGGGCCATGGCTAGGGCCGAAGTCAGCGCCATGGTCAGACCGGCGGTATAAAGGGCAACGCGCCTCACTGCGTATCTCCCGGCAGCATGGCGGGCGCGCTCAGCGGGGCGAGCGGGCGTTCTCCGCTATCGGCCCAGGCCCAGGCCAGCCCGGCGGCCAGCAAAAGCGCCGCCGCCACCTTCATCACCGATTTGCGCCTGTTCAGGGCCACGCGACCTCTCCGCCGGGAAACTTGCACTGCCGGTTAGCCTATCTATAGGCGGGGCCGCAATGGAACTTGACGACTCCACGCTTTCTGCCGCCGAAATCGAGGCGCTGGCCCGGCGGATCGACCGACCGGTGGTGCTGGTCGGGATGATGGGCGTGGGCAAGACCTCGATCGGGCGCAAGCTGGCCGCCCTGCTGCACGTGCCCTTTGTCGATGCCGACGAGGAAATCGAGCAGGCCGCCCAGATGACCATCAGCGAAATCTTCGCCCAGTTCGGCGAGGAATATTTCCGCGATGGCGAGCGCCGGGTTATCGCGCGCCTGATCGACGGCCCCGGGACCCGCCGGGTGATCGCCACCGGCGGCGGAGCCTTCGTCAATCCGGAAACCCGCGCGCTGATCCTCGACAAGGCGATTGCCGTCTGGCTCGACAGCGATGTCGAAGTGCTGGTGGAACGGGTCGGCCGCAAGGACACTCGCCCCCTCCTGCGCCAGGGCGACCCGCGCGAAATCCTGACCCGGCTGAAGGCTGAGCGCGAACCGGCCTATGCCCAGGCCCCGATCCACGTCAAAAGCGGCTTCGGCCCGCAAAGCCGCACGGTCGGCAAGGTGCTGAAAGGAATAAGCGAATGGCTGTGATCCCGGTCGATATCGCGGGCAGCCCCTATGAAGTGCGGATCGGCACCGGTCTGCTCGCCAATCTGGGCCAGCAATGCCAGGGCCACCTGCGCAAGCGCCGGGTGCCGGTGATCACCGACCAGCGGGTCCATGCCGCCTGGGGCGCAGTGGTGGAAAACGCACTGCACGAGGCCGGGCATGAAGCGGTCTGGCGGATCCTGCCGGCGGGCGAAGCCAGCAAGAGCTGGGAGCAGCTCGCCGCGACGGTCGACTGGCTGCTGGCCGAGGAAGTGGAGCGCGGCGACAGCGTGCTGGCGCTGGGCGGCGGGGTGATCGGCGACCTGACCGGGTTTGCCGCCGCGATCCTCAAGCGCGGCTGCAAGTTCATCCAGCTGCCCACCACGCTCCTCGCCCAGGTCGATTCGAGCGTCGGCGGCAAGACCGCGATCAATAGCCCGGCCGGCAAGAACCTGGTCGGCGCGTTCCATCAACCCGCGCTGGTGCTGGCCGACCTGGCCGTGCTCGATACCCTGCCCCGGCGCGAGCTCCTTGCGGGCTATGCCGAAGTGGTGAAGTACGGTCTGCTGGGCGATGCCGATTTCTTCCACTGGTGCCAGGCCAATGGCGCGGCGATGCTGGCCGGCGACGGTGCCGCACGCGAGTACGCCGTGGCCCATTCGGTCGCGGCCAAGGCCCGGATCGTACAAGCGGACGAGAAGGAAACGCTGGGCCTGCGTGCTCTCCTCAACCTTGGCCACACTTTCGGCCACGCGCTGGAGGCCCAGACCGGCTTTTCCGACCGCCTGCTGCACGGCGAAGGCGTAGCGCTGGGCATGGTCCTCGCCGCGCGCTTTTCGGCCCGGCGCGGGCTGATCCCGGCGGCCAGTGCAGAGGTGATTGCGGCGCACTTTGCCGAAGTCGGCATGATGAGCGAAATCGCCGCGCTGGGCCTCAATTGCGATGGCAATGCGCTGGTGGCGCACATGCTGCACGACAAGAAGATGGATGCAGGCACCCTGCCCTTCATTCTGCTGAACGGGATTGGCGATGCGTTTCTGGCCAGGGACGTCGATCTGGCCGAAGTGGCTGCCTTCCTCGACGCGGAGCTGGCGCGATAGGGCTTTCCTACTCGGCCGAGCGCTGGCACAATCAGGCTTTTCCCAATCCGGCGGCATAAGCACGAATTTTCAGCATGATACCCGGTTCATCCGGGCAAGTGGGCCTCAGCTCTTTTTTGTCCTGTGAACCCTGTGAACTTTGTCAGGTTCCGCAATCTGAGGATTTGCTTGCACGCTGCCGCAGGAACGCTAACCCGTTGCGATTGCAACTACTCCGAGGGCGCAGAATGACGATCGCCGAAGCCACCCCAGAACTCGATCCCGCCAAGCACCAGGCGGCCGCGGATGACCGGGCCTTCCTCGGCCACCCGCGCGGCCTTGGCTATCTGGCCTTTACCGAGGCGTGGGAGCGGTTCTCCTATTACGGGATGCAGGCGCTGCTGGTGCTGTACATGACCAAGCACCTGCTGCTGCCCGGTCAGGTCGAAACCGTCGCCGGGATCGAGCAACTGCGCGCGCTTTACGGCGGGATCGACGGACAGAAGTTCGCCAGCGCGATCTTCGGCACCTATGCCGCAACGGTCTATCTCACCCCGATCCTCGGCGGCTGGCTGGCAGACCGGGTGCTGGGCAAGCGCCGCACGGTGCTGCTGGGCGCAGTGACCATGAGCCTTGGCCATTTCCTGATGGCCTTCAATGTCACCTTCCTGCTCGCCCTCCTCTGCCTGATCCTGGGATCGGGCATGTTCAAGGGCAACATCGCCAGCCAGGTCGGCAGCCTCTACAAGCCGGAAGACCTGCGCCGGGCCGATGCCTTCCAGATCTTCTACCTGGCGATCAACGCCGGGGTGATCGCCTCACCACTGGTTGTCGGCACGCTGGGCGAAACGGTCGGCTGGCACTGGGGCTTCGGCGCGGCCGGGGTCGGAATGCTGATCGGCCTGGCCATCTATGTCGCCGGGCAAAAGCACTTGCCCAAGGAACATTTCGACGTTCCCCATGCCAAGGCCGAGGCCCGGGCACCGATGACCGGCAAGGATTGGTTCGCGACTTTCGCGCTGATCGCGCTGATCCCGGTGATGGCGATCGCGATCGTGCCCAACAACCAGATTTTCAACGCCTACCTGGTCTGGGGTGACCGCGACTTTGCGCTGAGCTGGAACGGCGAGAAGCTTCCGACGACCTGGCTGGTCACGCTCGACGCGGTGGTTTCGGTCAGCTTCCTTGCCATCGTCGCGCTGTTCTATCGCTGGTACGGCAAGCGCTTCAACGAACCGGACGAGCTGGGCAAGATGATCATCGGCTCGGCCTTTTCGGTGGCGGGCATGCTGTGCCTGTGGACTGCCGCCTCGACCACCCCGGCGGGCGAGAAGATCGGGCTGTTCTGGCCGGTGATGTTCCACGTCCTCAATTCGATCGGCTTTGCCCACATGCTACCGGTCAGCCTGGCGCTGTTCGCGCGGCTGGCGCCCAAGGCGATCAACGCCACGGTGATCGGGCTCTATTACCTGGCCTTCTTCGCCGGCAATTCGCTGGTCGGCTGGGTTGGTGGCTGGTTCGAGGACATGAAGGTGACCGATTTCTGGCTGATGCACGCCGGTTTCGCCGCTGTCGCGGGGGCGGTGTTCATCATCTATCGGATCGCCCTTACCCCGCGCCTGCTGCGCGACGAGGCCGAGGCGGCCGCGTCAGGCGACGTGGCCTAGCCGAACAGGGCGATCGACTGCATGCCGACGGCGACGGCTTCGCCATCGGCATTCCAGATCGCCATGTCCTGGCTGGAGCAGCCCTTCTCGGCATAGTTGCCGGCCGAGCGGAGCAGCCACCAGCCATCCGTGGTGGCGGGCAGCGGGGTCAGCAGGTTGACCAGCCAGGTCATCGAGCTGATCGGTGCGGACCCGTCCATCATGAACAGGACGCCGGGCGGCAGGGCATCGCCGCACAGCATCAGCTCGACCATCGGATCGAGCCCTTCGCGGTCCTTGAGCTGGACCCACCAGCCGATCTGCGGCTCCGGCTCGGCCGTGCGCGGCAGGCCGAAGCGGCGGTTGAAATGGCTGGCAAAGCCCGGTCCCCGCCCCTCGGGCAGCTGCTTGGCATCGGCCACAGGGACCAGATTGGCGGGCGGCGGAACATCGTGGAGGTGCAGGCTGCTGTCGACCGGGCCCATGAAGACGAAAGTCGCAGTGAGGCCGACCCCGGTCGCTCCGGTAACCTCGGCATTGATCCAGCTGGCGTTCTTGCCGCGCCGCAGCACCCGGGCGCGGACTTCGACCTCGCCCGAAAGCGGGCCGACGAAACTGACCTGGGCAGAGCGCAGCGGCGGCAGATCAGGGGCCAGCCCGCGCGCCGCTTCCAGCGCCAGCGCGGCGCTGAACCCGCCATAGGATGTGCGGCCCTGCATCCAGTCCTCGGGGATGGAAGTAGCAAAACCGCCGTCGATCCGGCGGATGTTCGAGAGAGTGTCAGGCAGGCTCATAGTGGTTTCCATTGACGTAAACGGAAAGGAGGTCAACACTTCAGGCCATGACCCAGTTCATCGACCTCTCGATCCCGATCACCACCAAGGTGGTGTCCGATCCGCCCGTGATGCTGCCGCAGATCGAATACGTGACGCACGAAACCAGCTGGGCGCAGATCGCGCTGTTCTTCCCGGGTCTGGAAAAGGACGACCTGCCCGATGGCGAAGGCTGGGCCGTGGAAACGCTGACGCTATCCACCCACAACGGCACCCATATGGACGCGCCGTGGCATTACCATTCGACAACCGACAGCGGCGCACGGCGCGCGCCGAGCATCGACGAGGCACCGCTCAACCGGTTCTTCCGCCCCGGCGTGAAGCTGGACTTCAGCCACCTCCCCCACGGCCACGTCGTCTCCGCGGACGAGGTCGAGGCGGAGCTGGCGCGGATCGGATACGAGCTGCAACCGCTCGACATCGTGCTGGTCCAGTCCGGCGCGGTCTATGGCACGGATAACTTCACCGATCAAGGCGTCGGCCTTGGCGCGGAAGCCACGCTCTACCTGACGGAACGCGGCGTCGAAGTGGTCGGCACCGATGCCTGGTCGTGGGACGCACCCTTCAGCCACACCGCCCGCCGCTGGGCCGAAAACCGCGATCCGGCGATCATCTGGGAAGGCCATAAGGCCGGCCGCATCCGTCCTTACTGGCAAATCGAAAAGCTGATGAACCTGGCCGCTCTGCCTCCCTTCGGCTTCACGCTCAGTTGCTTCCCGGTGAAGATCGAAGGGGCCAGCGCCGGGTGGATCCGGGCCGTGGCGCTGGTGGAGGACTGACCAATAGCTCTCTCGTCATTGCGAGCGAAGCGAAGCAATCCAGAGCCGCACAAACTGCCCTGGATTGCTGCCGGCCATGCCCTGGCAATGACGACGCCGGTTATTCCAGTTCCAGGATCACCGCATCCACCGCCAGGCTATCACCGGCCTTGGCGTTGACTTTCTTGACCGTCGCGGCCTTTTCGGCGCGGAGGATGTTCTCCATCTTCATCGCCTCGACCACGGCCAGCGGCTGACCGGCCTCGACCTTGTCGCCCTCGGCCACGTGGAGCGCGACCAGCAGGCCGGGCATCGGGCAGATCAGGAACTTCGAGAGGTCCGGTGGAACCTTCTCGATCATGTGCCGGGTCAGCTGCGCCAGCCGGGCCGGCAGGACCTGAACCTGGTGGATCGCGCCGTGGGTGGTCAGCTTGAGGCCAGTGCGGGTCGGTTCCACCTTCACACCGTAGGTGCGCCCCTCGACATGGGCTTCGACCAGCCGGTCGCCGGGGGTGTAGCTGATGCCGATATCGACCGGGGTGCCATCGACCAGCACTTCGGCCTCCAGTTCGACCGTGAAGGTCTGCCCGCCGATGGTGACGGACCAGTCATAGGGCGGCTCCAGTTCGCCATCGAGCTGCTGGTCGATCTGCCGGGCGCGATCGGCCCGGGCGGTGGCGATGAACCCGGCAATGGCGGCAAGGTGCCGCTTTGCCTCGTCCGAAGTCGCCGCGCCGGTGAAGCCGTCGGGATACTCTTCGGCGATGAAACCGGTGGTCAGCTCGCCCGAGCGGAAGCGCGGATGCTGCATGATCGCGCTGACGAAATCGATGTTGTGGCCCAGTCCCTCGATCTCGAACTTGTCGAGCGCCTCGATCTGCTTGTCGGCCGCTTCGTCGCGGGTTGCGCCCCAGGTGATCAGCTTGGCGATCATCGGGTCATAGAACATCGAGACTTCGCCGCCTTCATAGACGCCGTCGTCGATCCGTACGCCATCGATCCCGCGCCGGCCGTTCTCCGCGCCGTCGTCTTCCCAGCCCGGCACCGGCGGTTGATAGCGCACCAGACGGCCGGTCGAAGGCAGGAACCCGCGATAGGGGTCTTCGGCATAGACGCGGTTCTCGATCGCCCATCCGTCGATCTTCACATCGTCCTGAGTCATCGCCAGCTTCTCGCCGGCGGCAACGCGGATCATTTGCTCGACCAGGTCCACCCCGGTGATGCATTCTGTCACCGGGTGTTCCACCTGCAGGCGGGTGTTCATTTCGAGGAAGTAGAAGCTCTCGCCGCTAGGGTCCGCACCCGAAACGATCAGCTCGACCGTGCCCGCGCTGTAGTAGCCCACCGCACGGGCCAGGGCGACGCACTGCTCGCCCATCGCCTTGCGCATCTTCGGGGTAACGAAGGGCGACGGGGCTTCCTCGACCACCTTCTGATGGCGGCGCTGGATCGAGCATTCGCGCTCGTTGAGGTAAAGAATGTTGCCGTACTTGTCGCCGAGGATCTGGATCTCGATGTGGCGCGGGTTGAGAATGAACTTCTCGATGAATACGCGGTCATCGCCGAACGAGTTCAAGCCTTCGCGCTTCACCGCCTCGAAGCCCTCGCGCACGTCCTTTTCGTTATAGGCCAGGCGCATGCCCTTGCCGCCGCCGCCGGCGCTGGCCTTCATCATCACGGGATAGCCGATCTCGTTCGAGATCCGCACCGCGTGCTCTGTATCCTCGATCTCACCGACAAAGCCGGGGACAACGTTCACCCCCGCTTCCTTGGCCAGCTTCTTGGATTCGATCTTGTCGCCCATCGCGGCAATTGCGCCCACGGGAGGACCGATGAATTCGATCCCCTCGGCGGCCAGCGCCTCGGCAAAGCTGGTGCGTTCGGACAGGAAGCCATAGCCCGGATGGACCGCCTCTGCCCCGGTTGCCTTGCAGGCCGCGATGATCTTGTCCGCGATCAGGTAGCTTTGCGCGGCGGGTGACGGACCGATATGCACCGCCTCGTCCGCCATCTGCACAAACGGCGCGCGAGCATCGGCATCGGAATAGACCGCAACGGTCTGGATACCCATCCGGCGGGCGGTCTTGATCACCCGGCATGCGATTTCGCCACGGTTGGCAATGAGGATCTTCTTGAACATCGTGTCGTTCCTTAGGCCTCGAGAGGCGGCATGTTGTGGCCCAGCAGGCGGAGCATGTCGGCAGCGCATTCGACTACGTTCGAACCCGGGCCGTAGATGCCCTGCACCCCCGCTTCGCGCAGGAAGTCATAGTCCTGCGGCGGGATCACGCCGCCGGCGACGACCTTGATATCGGGCCGGCCGGCTTCCTTGAGCAGCCGGATCAGCGAAGGCACCAGCGTCTTGTGCCCGGCGGCGAGCGAAGAGGCGCCGACCGCGTCGACGTCCTTCTCCAGCGCCAGCGCGCAGGTTTCTTCCGGGGTTTGGAACAGCGGACCGCTGGTCACGTCAAAGCCCATGTCGGTAAAGGCGGATGCGATCACGTTGGCACCGCGATCATGCCCGTCCTGGCCCATCTTGGCGACCAGCAGGCGGGGTTTGCGGCCGAGGCGGCGGGTGACGGCTTCGACGCCTTCGATCACCTGGGCATAGCGATTGTCTTCGGCATAGGCCGGACCATAGACGCCTGTCACCGGCACCGGCTGGGTGCCATAGCGCCCGAAGGCAGCCTCCATCGCGTCGGAAATCTCGCCCAACGTCGCGCGCTGGCGGGCGGCCTCGACCGCGAGGGCCAGCAAGTTCGCCCCGCCCTTCGCACCTTCGGTCAGCGCGGCCAGCGCAGCCTGGCAGGCCGCTTCGTTGCGCGCCGCCTTCACCGCCTTCAGCCGCGCGATCTGCGCGTCGCGCACCGCGTGGTTGTCCACTTCCAGCGTTTCGAGCTGCTCTTCCTGAGCCAGCTTGTACTTGTTGACGCCGACGATCACGTCCTCGCCCCGGTCGATCCGGGCCTGCTTGGCAGCGGCGGCCTGTTCAATCCGCTGCTTGGGCATGCCAGAGGCCACCGCCTTGGTCATGCCGCCCAGCGCATCGACTTCCTCGATCATCTTCCAGGCTTCATCGACCAGCGTCGAGGTCAGCGCCTCGACATAGTAAGAGCCGCCGAGCGGATCGACCACCTTGGTGATCCCGCTTTCCTCGGCCAGCACGATCTGGGTGTTGCGGGCAATCCGGGCCGAGAAATCGGTGGGCAGTGCGATCGCTTCGTCCAGCGCATTGGTGTGCAGGCTCTGGGTGCCTCCGAGCGTCGCGGCCATCGCCTCGATCGTGGTGCGGATGACGTTGTTGTAAGGGTCCTGCTCCTGCAGGGACACGCCTGAGGTCTGGCAGTGGGTGCGCAGCATCTTGCTGCGCTCGTCCTTCGCCCCCAGCCCGTCCATCACCCGATGCCACAGGGTACGCGCGGCGCGCAGCTTGGCCACTTCCATGAAGAAGTTCATGCCGATGCCGAAGAAGAAGCTCAGGCGCCCGGCAAAGGCATCGATATCCAGCCCGGCAGCCATGGCCCGCTGCACGTATTCCTTGCCGTCGGCGATGGTGAAGGCCAGTTCCTGCACCGCCGTCGCCCCGGCCTCGTGCATGTGATAGCCTGAGATCGAGATCGAGTTGAACTTGGGCATTTCAGCCGAGGTATAGGCAATGATGTCCGAGACGATCCGCATGCTCGGCTCGGGCGGGTAGATGTAGGTGTTGCGGACCATGAACTCCTTGAGGATGTCGTTCTGGATGGTCCCATCGAGCAGTTTGCGCTCAACCCCCTGTTCTTCGCCGGCAACAATGAAAAACGCGAGGATCGGGATCACCGCGCCGTTCATGGTCATGCTGACGGACATCTGATCGAGCGGAATGCCGTCGAACAGGATCTTCATGTCCTCGACCGAGTCGATGGCGACCCCGGCCTTGCCGACATCGCCGACCACGCGCGGGTGGTCGCTGTCATAGCCGCGGTGCGTGGCAAGGTCGAAAGCGACCGACAGGCCCTTTTGCCCCGCCGCCAGGTTGCGGCGGTAGAAGGCGTTCGATTCCTCGGCGGTCGAGAACCCGGCGTACTGGCGGATCGTCCAGGGGCGGCCCGCATACATCGATGCGCGCACGCCCCGGGTGAACGGCGCGAAGCCCGGCAGGCCCGGGTCGCCCGCATCTTCCGCCGTATAGAGCGGCTTGATGTCGAACCCTTCCGGGGTCTTCCAGGTCAGGTCCTTGCCCTTGACCTCTTTGGCCGCGGCGGCCTGCCAGTCTTCGATCTTTGCCATTTCGGGTACCCTTGGTGTGCTTACTTGCCCTGGAAGTTGGGCTTGCGCTTTTCGAGGAAGGCCAGCCCGCCTTCCATCGCGTCGGCGGAAGAACCGGCAATGCGCTGGCCTTCGGCTTCGGCCAGCAGCTGTTCGGAGTAGCTGTTTTCCATCGCCACCAGGATGTTCTTGCGCATCGTGGCATAGGCAATGGTCGGACCATTGGCGAGGCGCGTGGCCAGCGCGCGGGCCTCGGCCAGCAGGTCGGCGTCTTCCACCACCTTGTAGATCATGCCCCATTCTAGCGCCTTTTCCGCGCCGATCTTCTCGCCCAGCATCATCATTTCGGTGGCGCGGGCCTTGCCGATCATGCGCGGCAGCATCCAGCTGGCCCCGCCGTCCGGCACCAGGCCGATGTTGACGAAGGCCTGGAGGAAGTACCCGCTCTTGCCCGCGATCACGAAATCGCCGCACAGGCCGATCGAGCAGCCGACCCCGGCCGCCGCTCCGTTCACCGCGGTGATCACCGGAATGTTCAGCCGCGCAAGGTTCATCATCAGCGGGTTGTAGTGCCGGGTCAGCGCGACATAGCTGCCCTCCCCGCCCGAGATCGAGCGCTCGCCCCGCGCCGAAAGATCCGCGCCGGAACAGAAGCCCCGGCCCGCGCCGGTGATGATCAGGCAGCGCGCATCGCCCAGGTCGGCGGACAGCGCATCGTTGATCTCGCCCGCCATTTCCAGGCTGCAGGCATTCATCCGCTCAGGCCGGTTGAGCGTGATGGTGGCGATCTTGTCGGTCACATCGACGGTGATGGTATCGTAAGCCATGCAGTTTGATCCTCTCTCAGTTCCTTGAACCTTTTTCCGATCGTCCCGAGCGCTGGCGAGGGACCGCCTCGCAACCTGCCGCTCGATTTCGCACCGGGCGAACGGTGCGGGGCCTCAGTTCGACCAGTGCTCGTCCCCCTTGGGCGTTTCCATGATTTCGGTCAGCACCCCGCCCATGTCCTTGGGGTGGACGAAGAAGATCAGCGTGCCGTGGGCGCCGATCCGCGGCTCGCCCAGCACACGCTTGCCCATGGCTTCGAACTCGGCCTTGGCGGCGTGGATGTCGGGCACTTCATAGCACATGTGGTGCTGCCCGCCGGCCGGGTTCTTCTCAAGGAAGCCGGCGATCGAGGTATTGCCCGGCAGCGGCTCGATCAGCTCGATCTGCGTGCCGTTCAGTTCGCCATCAGCGCCGGGTGTATCGACGAAGCAGACCTTCACGCCCTGCGATTCGAGATCGAACGGTTCATGAATCTTCGTTGCGCCCATGACGTCGCGATAGAAGACGATGGAGTCGGCGATGCTGGGTGTAGCGACACCGATGTGGTTAAGACGGCCGAGCTTCATTGTGATAGTCCAATCATCAGCAAAATCAGTCCAAGCAATATAAGAAAGCAATAGATTGGCAGCGCGATCTTCAGAGCGATCCGGAATCTAACGAAAGGTGCAATACCAACGCTGCTTCCCTTTCGCACAATCGTCTCAAGCGCCGTTATTGCCGCCACCACAGCAATCCCAGAACCTAGCGAGACGAGGTCGCTCACAGCGGGATGTTGTCATGCTTCTTCCACGGGTTCTCGAGGCTCTTGTTCCGCAGCTTGCGCAGCCCCAGCGCGATCCGGCGGCGGGTCGAGTGCGGGTGAATCACCTCGTCGATAAAGCCCTTGCTCGCCGCCACGAAGGGATTGGCGAAGCGGTCTTCGTATTCGGCGGTGCGCTCAGCGATCTTTTCCGGATCGCCCAGGTCCTGGCGGAAGATGATTTCCACCGCGCCCTTGGCGCCCATCACCGCGATTTCGCCGGTCGGCCAGGAGTAATTGAGATCACCGCGCAGGTGCTTTGAGCTCATCACGCAATAGGCGCCGCCATAGGCCTTGCGGGTGATCACGGTGATCTTGGGCACGGTCGCTTCGGCATAGGCGAACAGCAGCTTGGCGCCGTGCTTGATGATCCCGCCGTATTCCTGCGCCGTGCCGGGCAGGAAGCCGGGCACGTCGACAAAGGTCAGGATCGGGATTTCAAAGGCATCGCAGAACCGCACGAAGCGCGCGGCCTTCTTGCTGGCGTTGATATCCAGCACGCCCGCCAGCACCATCGGCTGATTGGCGACCACGCCAACGGTACGGCCTTCGATCCGGCCGAAACCGACGATGATGTTGGCGGCATGGGTCGGTTGGATTTCAAAGAAATCGCCTTCGTCCAGCACTTTGCGCACCACTTCGTGCATGTCATAGGGCTGGTTGGCATTGGCCGGGATCAGGGTGTCGAGGCTGTCCTCGATCCGGTCCCACGGATCGCTGGTCGGCCGTTCCGGCACGCCGGTGCGGTTGCTGAGCGGCAGATAGTCGATCAGGTCACGCGCGGTCAGCAGCGCCTCGATATCGTTTTCCAGCGCGAGGTCCGCGACCGAGGTCTTGGTGGAGTGGGTCACCGCCCCGCCGAGTTCCTCCTGCGTCACGATCTCGTTGGTCACGGTTTTCACCACGTCCGGGCCGGTCACGAACATGTAGGAGCTGTCCTTCACCATGAAGATGAAGTCGGTCATCGCCGGCGAGTAAACCGCCCCGCCCGCGCAAGGCCCCATGATGAGCGAAAGCTGCGGCACCACGCCCGATGCAAGCACGTTGCGCTGGAAAATCTCGGTATAGCCGCCCAGCGAGGCGACCCCTTCCTGGATGCGCGCGCCGCCGGAATCGTTCAGGCCGATCACCGGCGCGCCGACCTTCATCGCCGCATCCATGATCTTGCAGATTTTCATCGCGTGGCGTTCCGAAACCGCGCCGCCGAATACGGTGAAATCCTGGGCATAGGCATAGACCAGCCGGCCGTTGATCGTGCCGCTGCCGGTCACCACCCCGTCGCCGGGAATGGTCGTTTCCGGCATGCCGAAATCGACGCAGTTGTGCTCGACATACATGTCGAGCTCTTCAAAGCTGCCTTCATCCAGCAGCACCTCAAGCCGTTCGCGCGCGGTCAGCTTGCCCTTGGCATGCTGCGCGTCGATCCGCTTTTGCCCCCCGCCCATGCGGGCGGCGGCGCGGCGCTTTTCCATTTCGGCGATATTTGCGGACATTGGGGCCCCAATCTTGGAATGCGAAGCGTGCTGGATGGGCCGCAGTCGAAGCAATGTCCAATGTGAATTTGCAAAGTTGCGAAGTGACACTTTGCAAAGTAGAGTGGCACGATGTCCCAGCGCCGCATCTTTGCCGGAAGCCGACTTCGCGCGATCCGCACCGATCGGCGACTGAAGCAGTCAGAGCTGGCCGCCGCACTGGCTATCTCGACCAGCTATCTCTCGCAGCTTGAGAACGACGACCGCCCCCTCACCCCGGCGCTGGTCGAGCGGCTATCGCGCGCCTTCCCGCTCGACTGGCAGGAAATTGGCGCCGGAGACGCCGAAACCCGGCTGGCCGCCCTGCGCGAAGCCAATGCCGATCCGCTGTTCGCCGAGCCGATGGACGCCGCCCACCTCGCCCGTTTCGCAGAACAGCAACCGGCACTGGCCGAGCGGTTCATTGCATTGCACGAAGCCTATCGCCGCGCCGGGCAGCGCCTGGCCATGGTGGACGAAGCGCTCTCGGCCGAAACCGGCACGGCAGCGCGCCTGCCGTGGGAGGAAGTGCGCGACTGGTTCCATCTGGAAAACAACTATGTCGACAGCCTGGACCGCGCAGCCGAAGCGCTGGCCGGGCAGCTTGGCGGCCTGTCCCCGGAAACCGGCGCGATCGAGGCTTACCTCAAGGACGCGCTGTCGATCTCGCTCATCTATTCCGCCCACACCGGGCTGCGCAGTTTCGATGCGGAAATGGGCCACCTCACGGTCGATCCGGGTCAGCCATCGGAAAGCCGCCGGTTCCAGCTGGCCCACCAGCTCGCCGCGCTGGCGCTGAAGGACGAGATTGCCGCCGTGGTCGAAAATGCCCGGTTGATCAGCGCGGCATCGCGGCAATTGCTGTTCGTCGGGCTGTGCAACTATGCCGCCGGAGCGCTGCTGATGCCCTACCGCCGGTTCCGGGCCGAGGCCCGGGCCGTGCGGCATGATATCGACCGGCTGGCCCAGATCTTCGGCACCAGTTTCGAGCAGACCTGCCACCGCCTTTCCACTCTCCAGCGCGAGGATGCGCGCGGCGTCCCGTTCTTCTTCTGCCGGGTCGACATGGCCGGTAACATCACCAAGCGCCACTCCGCCACCCGCCTGCAATTCGCCCGGTTCGGCGGAGCCTGTCCCTTGTGGATCGTGCACGAAGCGGTGGCGATTCCCGACCGGATCCTGGTCCAGCTGGCCGAGACACCCGACGGGGTTCGCTATGTCTCAATGGCCAAGGGGCTCGTGAAGCCGAGCGGATCCTATCAGCGCGCGCCGCGGCGCTATGCCGTCGCGCTAGGCTGCGAGGCGGAACACGCGAGCGAATTCGTCTATGCCGACGGCCTCGATCTGACCGCCGCCCCTGCCGCTACCCGGATCGGCATATCCTGCCGCATCTGCCCGCGGGCGGACTGTGATCAGCGCGCCTTCCCGCCCAGCGACCGCCCGATCAGTGTCGATCCCGACCAGCGCGGCGTGGTGCCCTACCGGGTGGGTTAGACCTTCACGATCCCCAGCCGGATCATGTCGCGCGCGGTATCGAGGACGCTTTCCTCCACCGGGCGCGGGTTCCAGCCGAGGCGCTGGCGGGCATGGGAAATGTCGGTATCTCGCACCTTGCCGAGTTCGCCCAGCACCTGACGCACCACCGGATCGAACCGCCCGACGATCCGCATCAGCCAGTCCGGCAGGCGGCGGCGCGGGACCTTGCGGGCCTGTTCGCCCAGCCCTTCGCGCAGGATCGCGGCGATATCGGCCATCATCAGGAACGGGCCGGAGCAAATGAAACGTTCTCCGGCCAGGTCCGGCAGATCCAGGCACCGCACGTGCATATCGGCCACATCGCGCACGTCGACCACGCCGAAGCCGAGATTGGGCAGGCCCGGCATCGAGCCTTCGAGCAGCTTCTGAATTGCCACCAGCGAGGTCGAGAAGTCGCCCGATTGCAGGGGCCCAAGCACCAGCGAGGGGTTGACCGAGACATATTCCATGTCCCCGCCCTCGGCCGCCACCCAATCGCGCGCGGCCCGTTCGGCGATGGTCTTCGATTTGACGTAGGCATAGGCGTCCGGGCTGGTCACATCGGTCCAGTCGGCCTCGGTAAAGACAGTCTGGCTGCGCGGGTGGCCATAGGCGATCGCTGCCATCGAACTGGTCATGACAAACCGCTTCACCCCCGCAGCCTTGGCCGCCTTGAGCGCGCGCAGCGCCCCGTCGCGGGCCGGGACGATCAGTTCATCGTCGCTTTTCGGCGCGTTCGAGGGCAGCGGCGAGGCGACGTGGGCGACGTGACTGCAGCCGGCCATGGCTTCGGCCCAACCGGCGTCGCTCATCAGATCCGCGGCGAAGAAGCGCAGCTTGCTGTTGTCGGTGCCGATGCTGGCGCGGACTTCCGCCTCGCGCGCCAGGTTGCGGACCGTGGTGTGGACTGTCCAGCCCGCTTCGACCAGCTGGCGGATCAGGAACCCGGCGATATAGCCGCTGCCGCCCGAAACGAAGACCGTCCCTGCCATGTGCCTGTTCTCCCTAGAATTTCAACATGATCCGCCGCGCCAGTGCGGGCGAGATCGAGTGGACCAGCTGTAGCAGCTTGACCATGCCGACATTGGCCTCGTCGGCATCGTCTTCCATGGCGGAGACGATCTGGCGCGCGCACTCCTCGGCCGGCATCTTGCGGCTGCCGCGCCCGGCGGTGAGCTTTGTCTCGACCACCGGCGGAAGCGCTTCGAGCACATGCACACCGGTACCACTCAACTGGTACCTCAGCGCCTGAGAATAGGATCTCAACGCGGCCTTCGTGGCACAATAGACCGGCCCTCCGGCCCGCGGCGCAATCGCCAGGCCCGAAGTCACGTTGACGATCATCGCCTGCCCCCGACTTTTCAGCATGGGCATCAGCCCGGTGATCAGGTGGATCGGCGCATTGAGGTTGAGGAACACCGTCGCATCGCTGGTCACCAGGTCCGGCACACCGGGATTGCGGAAATCATGATCCGCTCCGGCCCCGGCATTGTTGATCAGGATGTCGATTTCCCGTCCCTGCACTGCCGCGATCACGGGATCGACCCCGGCCTTGCTGCTGAGATCGGCCTCGACCACTTCGAACCCGTCAGCGCGCGTCGCGGCGCAGCGCTCCGCATTGCGGCCCTGGGTGATGACGGTAACCCCCTTGTCGCGCAGCTGGCGGATCAGCTGCGCGCCGATCCCGTCGGTCCCGCCCGTGACCAGCGCGGTCTTGCCCCGCAGTTGCATGGAATTCTCCCCTGTCTATTTGACGGGGAGCCTAGAGGTGCGGGCCGGGAATGCAATGGGCGTGGACCGGGTTTGGAGCGCCTGATCCAAACGATGTCATCCCCGCGCAGGCGGGGATCCATGGCGCGAGGTCAGATCATGGATCCCCGCCTGCGCGGGGATGACAAGAGTGAACTTCGGGTCAAGACTACTCGGCCGACCGGTCAGCGCATCAGCACCAGTTCTTCAGCCATCGAGGGGTGCAGTGCGACGGTCGCGTCGAACTGCGCCTTGGTCAGCCCGGCCTTCACGGCGATGGCCGCGGCCTGCAGGATTTCGGGCGAATCCGGACCAAGCATGTGGACGCCCAGCACCACGTCGGTCACCGGATCGACCACCAGCTTGTAATAGCCCCGCTCCGCCACGCTGGAGAACATGTTCTGCATCGGCCGGAAGTCCGATTTGAACACCTTGACCTGCCCGTGGACCAGCCGCGCCTGTTCCTCGGTCAGCCCGACGGCGGCAATCGGCGGCTGGGTAAAGACCGCGCTGGGGATATGATCGTAAGCCGTGGTGCGGGGCATGTTCCCGAACACGGTATCGGCAAAGGCATGGCCCTCGCGGATCGCCACCGGGGTCAGCTGCACCCGGTCGGTCACATCGCCCACGGCATAGATACTGGGGCAGGAGGTGCGGTTGTATTCATCGACCGGCACTTCGCCACCCGCACCCAGCGCGATCCCGGCGTTTTCCAGCCCCAGCCCATCGGTCTTCGGCTTGCGCCCGGTGGCGACCAGCACGGCATCGGCCTCCAGCACCTTGCCGCCGGCCGTGCGGACCAGCAGCGAGCCGTCGGCCTGGCGGGTGACCTGTTCGATCGGATGATTGAAGGCGAACTCAATCCCCCGGCCTTGCAGGATCGGCAGCAGGCGATCGGTCAGGTCGTGGTCATAGCCGCGCAGGATCTTGTCGCTGCGGTTGACCACCGTCACCGCGCTGCCCAGCGCATTGAACACGCCGGCAAATTCCAGCGCGATATAGCCCGCGCCCTGGATCACGATCCGCTTGGGCAGTTCGGGCAGATGGAACACCTCGTTGGACGTGATGCAATGCTCCGCCCCGTCGATCTCCGGCATGACCGGCCAGGCCCCGACCGCGATCAGGATGACCCTGGCGGTAATCTCGCGCCCGCTCGCCAGCCGCACGGTATTCGGCCCGGCCACCACGGCACGTTCGTGGAAATGCTCAACCTTGTTGCTATCGAGCGTCGAGGTATAGGCTCGCTCCAGCCGGTCGACATCGCTGGCGACGAAATCGCGCAGCTTGTTCCAGTCGAACGAAGTCTCGCCCAGCGTCCAGCCATAGGTCGGCGCATCGAGCAGCGAATGGGCAAAGTGGCTGGCATAGACCAGCAGCTTTTTCGGCACGCAGCCCCGGATCACGCAGGTCCCGCCAACGCGGAACTCCTCGGCCACGGCCACGCGGGCACCATGGCTGGCAGCAATCCGGCTGGCCCGCACCCCGCCGCTGCCGGCACCGATTACGAACAGGTCATAGTCAAAGTCTGTCATGCCCCGGATATGGGGCGATGCAGCCCGCTTTGCCAAACGGTTTTGCTGGTCAGGGCGATAGATGGACTACTTGATCCCGGCTTCGGCCAGCAGCGCTTCGGTGCTGGCATCGAAACTGGTTCCGCCGCCGAGGATCGACTTGGCGATTTCCTTGCCGAGTTCCACTCCGAACTGGTCGAAGGCGTTGATCTCCATCAGCACGGCATTGGTGAAGGTGCGATGCTCGTGGAAGGCGATCAGCGCGCCCAGAGTGGCCGGATTGATGTCTTCGCACAGGATCGTCGCCGAAGGCCGGTCGCCCGGATAGGCCCGGGCGCCGTCCTTGCTGGCTTTCCCCGCCATCAGCGCCGCGCCCTGGGCAAAGCAGTTGGCCAGGAGGTTGCGATGATGCGCCGGATCGAGGCTGTCGCCAGGAATGATCGCGGCGATGAAGTCGACCGGAACCAGGTGCGTACCCTGGTGCAGCAGCTGGAACACCGCGTGCTGTGCGTCGGTCCCTACCCCGCCCCAGGTGATCGGCGCGGTCGCGCCATCAACCGGCGAACCATCGGCCTTTACCGCCTTGCCGTTCGATTCCATCTCCAGCTGCTGGAGATAGCTCGGGAGCAGCCGCAGCCGCTCGTCATAGGCAAAGCAGGCGCGCGACTGGCAGCCCAGCAGGCGGGCGTAATAGAGATCGGCAAAGGCCGCGCGCAGCGGCAGGTTGGCCAGGCCATCGGTTTCCAGGAAGTGCCGGTCCATCGCCGCAGCGCCATCCAGAAACTCGGCGAAGTCATCCCAGCCCAGCGCCAGCGCGACCGGAAAGCCGATCGACGACCACAGCGAATATCGCCCGCCGACGCTCTCCGGGAACGGCAGGACGCGGGTTTCGTCGACGCCCCATTCCACCGCCTTGTCCGGGTTGGCAGTCAGCGCCACGACCCGGCCATAGGGATCGGCCACGCCGCCATCGCGCAGCCAGGCCAGCGCGGATTCGGCGTTGGTCATCGTCTCGGTGGTGGTGAAGGTCTTGCTGGCCACGGCAATCAGGGTGGTGGCCGAATCGCAGGCCTTGCAGGCCGCTTCCAGCGCGCAGCCATCGATGTTGGATACCACGTGGACATCGACCTTCGCCCCATCCCGGGTCAGCGCGTCGAGCGCCAGCGCCGGGCCCAGCGCCGAAC
This sequence comes from Sphingomonadales bacterium, assembly GCA_017302615.1. Classification (GTDB taxonomy): domain Bacteria; phylum Pseudomonadota; class Alphaproteobacteria; order Sphingomonadales; family Sphingomonadaceae; genus Novosphingobium. The sequence goes on along the minus strand of JAFLDB010000001.1, from coordinate 25,168 downwards.
CGCCGATGCCGATGTGGATCAGGTGCTTCACGTCCCCCAGCGCGCCGCCGTGGATCGCCTCGACCAGGCTCTTCATGCGCAGGTGCAGCGCGAAGGCTTCCTCGCAGGCCGTGTCGAGCCCCACCCCGCGCTGCGCGGTGTGGAGCACGGCGCGGCCCTCGGTGACGTTGATTGCCTCGCCCGCGAACATCGCCCCGCGCCGGGCCTTGAAGCCCACCGCCTCGGCCAGCGCTTCGAACGCAGCCCCATGCGCGGCATCGAGGTGGGTCTTCGACCAGTCGAACCGGATCGCCCCGCCCGGCAGGTCCAGCCGCACCGACCAGTCCGCCACCCGCGCCGGATCGGCGAACAGGTCCTTCAGCACAGGCTTAGGCAATGCCGCCAATGCGTTCCACGCCGCTGCCACTGCCTCGCTCATCGTCTTGCTCCTGTCCTTGGTCGATTGCGCCTATGCCTGCCGCCGGGGCTTGGGCCAAGAAGGGAAATCGTATGCAAAGAGGACAATTTCGCGATCCGGTGTCATATCATGGCAATACAGGTTTGCCCCTTGACGACCGGCCCGTTGGCCAACATGGACTAGCCGATGATGGATACCCCAACCGAGCATAACCCCGCCCCCGGATCGGCCAAGCCCGCCAAGAAGGAAGATTCCTTCCCGGTCTTCGTGTTGAAGCTGGCCGTGATCGTTATCCTGTTCCGCAGCTTCGTCTTTGCGCCGTTCTATATTCCCAGCGAATCCATGCTGCCACGGCTGCTGAACGGGGACTATCTGCTGCTGGCCAAGTGGCCCTATGGCTATTCGCGCAAGTCGCTGCCGATGGGCGTGCCGCTGCTGCCGGAAAGCCGGGTACTGGCCTCAACGCCGGAACGCGGCGACGTGGTGGTGTTCAAGGCTCCGCCGCTGGGCGAGCAGGACTGGATCAAGCGCGTGATCGGCCTGCCCGGCGATACGGTGCAGATGAAGGGCGGCCAGCTGTGGCTGAACGGCAAGCCGGTGCCGAAGGAACAGCTCGCCCCGTTCGACGTTCCGGTCAGCCCCAACACCCACTGCCTGTCCACCGCCTTCGAAGCCAAAGACGCGGCCGGGCAGGACGTCTGCCGCTATCCCCGGTTCAAGGAAACCCTGCCGGGCGGGCGCAGCTATGAAGTGCTGGACCTTTACAACAAGCCGTCCGACGACACCCCGCCGTTCGTGGTGCCTGAAGGCCACCTGTTCCTGATGGGCGACAACCGCGACAATTCCGAAGACAGCCGTTTCCCGGCCGAAGTCGGTGGCGGGATCGGGTTCGTGCCGATCGACAACGTGATCGGCCGGGCCACGGTGATGATGTGGTCGACCGACGGCGCGGCCGAATGGCTCAAGCCGTGGACCTGGTTCACCGCTGCCCGCTGGGACCGCATCGGCGGCACGTTCTAGGGCCGTGCTGGGAACCGAAACCCACGAATTCCTGACCGGCCTGGCGGGCCGCCCCCCGGTTGACGAGGCGTTGTGGCTGGAAGCCCTGACCCACGGCAGCACCGGGGCGGCGCGCGATTACCAGCGGCTCGAATTCCTGGGGGACCGGGTGCTCGGCATGGTGATTGCCGAATGGCTCTACAAGCTCGACACCGGGAACGAGGGCAAGCTTTCGCAGCGCCTCAACGCCCTGGTCAGCCGCACCGCCTGTGCGCGGGTGGCGCGGCAGATCGGGCTGGGCCCGCATATCCGCCTCGGCAAGCAGGCCCGCGACGATGGCGGGGTGGATAGCGACAATATCCTGGGCGACGTCATGGAAGCCCTGATCGGCGCCAGCTTCGTGACGCAGGGTTTTGAAACCACGGCCGAAATGGTCCGCCGGTTGTGGACCGATCTGGTTGGCGGTCAGGCCGGAAAGGCCAAGCACCCCAAGTCCGCCTTGCAGGAATGGGCCGCGGGCAACCGCCGCAAGATGCCCGAATACCGCCTGGTCGAACGCAGCGGCCCCGACCATGCCGCCCGCTTCACCGTCGCCGTCAGCATCAAGGGCGTGGGCGAGGCGGACGCTACCGCCAGTTCGATGCGCGATGCCGAAACCCTGGCGGCAGAGGCTTTCATGAAGAGGTTTGGATGAACAGGCTTGCCCCCATTGCGCTTAGGCTTTCGGCAACAGCAGCAATCCTGACCTGCTTGCCAGGCGCCGCCTTTGCGCAGCAGCTGACCGGATCAAGCTGGTCATGCAGTGGCTCGTCGGACATGCGCAATGACGCAGGTTATCGGCTAAACCACCGCCAGGGCTTTGATGCCCAGTTCAGGATCGTCGTCGGACCGCCCAGTTCGGGAAAGGTTCAAGTGGGTATTGTCTCTGAACAATGGACTTTCGGCGCGAAGACTGTGGTCGAATACCGGCCCAGCGCCAATCTGGAACGCGATGCAAAAGGACGGGATGTTATCAGGATGACCTACCTCGGAATCACCCGCTCGGCTGGCGATACCAGGCGCTATCCGGCTTTCGCCGAAGGCCTGCTCAACTATGATGACAACGGAAACCTGATCCTGCGGTTGCTGGTCAGCGGAAGCGGTGATGTCGTCATTGGCAAGTGCTACCCGGGATGACCCAGCACTGTGGCCTGATCGCCGTTCTCGGCGCGCCCAATGCGGGCAAGAGCACTCTGGTCAACGCGCTGGTCGGGCAGAAGGTGGCGATTGTCAGCGCCAAGGCCCAGACCACCCGCGCCCGGCTGATGGGGATTGCCCTGGAAGGCGATACCCAGATTATCCTCGCCGACACCCCCGGCCTGTTCGAGCCGAAGCGCCGGCTTGACCGGGCGATGGTCAACGCCGCCTGGGAAGGCGCGGCAGAAGCCGACGCGATCCTGCTGGTGGTCGATGGCCGCAAGAAGAAGCTCGATTACCTTCAGCCGATCCTGACCAGCCTGGAAGGCCGCCCGGAACGCAAGATCCTGGTGCTCAACAAGGTCGATGAAGTGGCCAAGGAGCCGCTGCTGGTCACGGCGCAGGCGCTGGCCGGAGAAGGCCAGTTCGATGAGGTGTTCTTCATTTCCGCGCTGACCGGAGACGGCGTGCCGGAACTGAAAACCCGCCTCGCCGCGCTGATGCCGGAAGGCCCCTGGCACTATCCCGAAGACCAGGTTTCCGATGCCAGCGAGCGCCTGCTGGCCTGCGAAATCACCCGCGAACAGCTCTACCGCCAACTCCACGACGAACTGCCCTATGACAGCACCGTGCGGCCGGAAAGCTATCAGACCCGCAAGGACGGCTCGGTCGAGATCCACCAGCAGATCGTGATCGCCAAGGACAGCCAGAAGGGCATCGTGCTCGGCAAGGGCGGCGCGCGCCTCAAGTCCATCGGGGAAGCCGCGCGCAAGGAACTGGCCGAACTGCTGGGCGTGAAAGTCCATCTGTTCCTCCACGTCAAGGTCGATGAACGCTGGACCGATGACAAGGAAATCTACGAGGAACTGGGGCTGGAGTGGGTGCGTTAGTCCTGGAAGCAAGACCGATTGCCGATCGAGGCCGATCGGGTTAGTCTGCCGGAAAACAGGGGTCGCAGTTTCCGTGGGGGGCTGCCGATGAACACCTATCACTACATCGCCTTGAGCATGTTCGCCGTGCTTGCGCTGCTCGATCACTTCGGGCGCGGGCACGAGGCCCCGGAAGTGCCGCAGTGGCGGCTGCTGGGCACCCTGTCGGCGCTCAGCTACTTCGCGATCCTCACCTATGCCCCGCTGCTGTGGGACAGCGTGCTGGGCCAATACCGCCTGATCCCGGCCGACACCTACCCGCTTTGGGCGCAGGTGATCGGCGGCCTGTTCGTCTATGAACTGGGGGTCTACTGGTGGCACCGCACGATGCACCGGTTCGACTGGCTGTGGCGCCACACCCACCAGATGCATCACAGCGCCGAACGGGTCGATATCTGGGGTGCCTTCTGGTTCCACCCGCTGGATTCGCTGGCCTGGGCGCTGCTCGGCTCGCTCTCGCTGGTCTGGATCGTCGGCGTTTCGGCCGAGGCGGCCTTGATTATCAACGTCATCGGCACGTTCCCGCCAATGTTCCAGCACGTCAACATCCGCACGCCCAAATGGCTGGGGTACATCGTCCAGCGGCCGGAAAGCCACTCGATCCACCACCAGCGCGGGCTGCACGCCTACAATTACGGCGATCTGCCAATCTTCGACATCATGTTCGGCACGTTCCGCAATGCGGACAGCTGGCAGGAGGAAGCGGGCTTCCACCCCGGTTCGACCCGGCAGATCGGCGAAATGCTGGCTTGCAGGAAAATCAGCTAGCGCAGCTTCGCGATCCCGATCCCGTCGATCTTGGCGCGTTCCTTGGTCGATTCCTCGCTGCGGTTTAGCGCCTTGGCGATTTCCTTGAGGCCCTTGCCCTTGGAGGCCAGGGTCCGCAGCTTGGCAACCTCGTCGGCCTTCCAGGGCTGTTTGTGCTTGGCGAACTTGTCGGACATCAGTCAGCCTTCTTTTTCACCGCCGCTTTCTTGGCCGGAGCCTTCTTCTTGGGGGCGGCCTTCTTCTTTCCGCCCTTCTTCGCCGGGCCCTTGGCGGCCTTCTCGGTGATCAGCACCACGGCCTCCTCGGCCGTCAGGTCCTCGGGCTTCTTGTCACGCGGCAAGGTGGCATTGGTGGTGCCGTCGGTAACGTAGGGGCCATAGCGGCCCGCCATCAGCTTCATTTCGCCGCCGCTTTCGGGGTGCGGGCCGAAGGTCTTGAGCGGCTCGGCCGGAGTATGCTGCCCCCTGCCCCCGCCATTCGCAGCCTCGGCCAGCTTGGCGACGGCAGAATTCATGCCGGTTTCGAACACTTCGGCAGTGCTGCGCAGCTTGGCGTACTTGCCATTGTGAGCGAGGTACGGCCCGTAACGTCCGATGGATGCCGTGATAACCTCGCCCGTATCGGGATGGTTGCCGATCGTGCGCGGCAGGCTGAGCAGCTTGACCGCCCAGTCCAGATCGAGCTCGCCAATGTCCTTGGGGATCGAACTGCGCGCCGCTTCCTTGCCGCTGCCCATTTCGATGTAGGGGCCGAACCGGCCAACCTTGCGGGTGATCGGCTCGCCCGTTTCGGGGTGCTTGCCGATCTCCCCTTCCTCGCCGGCAGCGCTGCCGCCGGGCTGCGCGAACTTGCGGGTGAACTTGCATTCCGGATAGTTCGAGCAGGCGACAAAGGCCCCGAACCGCCCGCCGCGCAAAGACAGCCGCCCTGCCGCGCAGGCCGGACACTGGCGCGGATCGCTGCCATCGTCCTTGGCCGGGAACAGGTAATCGTCGAGGTATTCGTCCAGCGCTTCGGTCACTTCCGAAGGCTTGCGTTCCATCACCTCGTCGCTCTTGGGCTTGAAATCCTTCCAGAAGGCTTCAAGCAGCGCCTTCCATTCCATTCGCCCACCGGACACGTCGTCCAGCTCTTCCTCCATCCCGGCAGTGAAATCGTAGGCGACATAGCGCGGGAAGAACCGTTCGAGGAAGGCGGTGAGCAGCCGCCCAGATTCCTCGGCAAAGAAGCGGTTCTTCTCGGTGCGGACGTAGTTGCGGTCCTTCAGCACCTGGATCGTCGCGGCATAGGTGGAAGGCCGGCCGATGCCGAGTTCCTCCAGCCGCTTGACCAGCGTGGCTTCGCTGTAGCGGGGTGGCGGCTGGGTGAAGTGCTGGCTGGCCTCCACGGCGCGCTTGGCCGGGGTATCGCCCTGGGCCATGGCCGGCAGCAGGCCGCTGTCGTCCTCGTCATCGCCCGGCTTCTGGTCGAGCGTCTCGTCATAGACCGCGAGGAAGCCGGGGAACTTTACCACCTGGCCGGTGGCGCGCAGCTCGTGCTGGCCGGTGCCATCGCGCAGGGTCACAGTAGTCCGCTCGATGCTGGCGCTGGCCATCTGGCTGGCAATCGCGCGCTTCCAGATCAATTCATAGAGCCGCGCCTCATCCCCGCTACCATAGCGGTCCTTGCCGAAATCGGTCGGCCGGATCGCCTCGTGGGCTTCCTGCGCGTTCTTTGCCTTGGTTTCATAATGACGCGGTTTTTCAGGCAGGTAGTGGCCGTTGTTATAGCGTTCGCTGATCGCCAGCCGCGCGGCGGAAATGGCGCTGGGGTCCATCTGTACGCCGTCGGTCCGCATGTAAGTGATCGCACCGGCCTCATAGAGCGTCTGGGCCACCCGCATGGTGTGCGCAGCCGAGAAGCCGAGCTTGCGGGCAGCCTCCATTTGCAGGGTCGAGGTGGTGAACGGCGGGTACGGATTGCGCCGGGTCGGCCGGGTATCGACTTCTTCCACCCGGAAGGTCGCGCCCTCGACCGCCGCCTTGGCCCGGGCCGCGCTGCCCTCGTCGCCGAGGCTCAGCTTGTCGAGCTTCTGCCCGTCGAACTTGACCAGCCGCGCGGCAAATTCGGTGCCGAGGTGTTCCAGCCGGGCCAGCACCGACCAGTACTCCTGCGGGCGGAACTTCTCGATCTCATGCTCGCGCTCGCAGATCAGCCGCAGCGCGACCGACTGCACCCGGCCCGCGCTCTTGGCGCCAGGCAGCTTGCGCCACAGCACCGGCGAGAGAGTGAAGCCGAACAGGTAATCCAGCGCGCGGCGGGCCAGATAGGCGTCGATCAGATCCTGATCGAGCTCGCGCGGGGCCTTCATCGCTGTCGTCACCGCGTCCTTGGTGATCGCGTTGAAAGTGACGCGCTCCACCTCCTTGGGCAGGGCCTTCTTCTTGGCCAGCAGTTCGCGCACGTGCCACGAAATCGCCTCGCCCTCGCGGTCAGGGTCGGTGGCGAGGATCAGGCGGTCGGCCTGCTTGGCCAGATCGGTGATCGCCTTCACCTGGCGGGCCTTGTCGCCATAGAGGTCCCAGTCCATCGCGAAGTCCTCGTCCGGGCGGACCGAGCCGTCCTTGGGCGGCAGGTCACGGACGTGGCCGTAGGAGGCGAGAACCTTGTAGTCCTTGCCCAGGTACTTCTCGATGGTCTTGGCCTTGGCCGGGGATTCAACGATGACGAGTTGCATTGCTTGGCGCTGAGCCCTTCTACGCGTATGTGTACGTGCGCGAGGGTGAGAGGTTCACCGGCAAGCCGTCAAGAGGCTGAGAGGAGCGGGTTGGAATGAAGCTGGCATTGGTGCTGCTCGGACTGCTCTCCGCCGCTGCCACCGCAGCCACACCAGCCGATTGGCTGACCAGGCCCGCTGTGACCGGGTTCGTCGTCGATCATGAGGCCGGCGACAGCCAGCAATCGATCCGCGAATATGTACCGCAGGGCGAAACGGTGCATAACTGGACGCGAATGGTGACCGACCAGCGCTTCATCGACTTCGTCGAACTGGCCACGCCGCAGGAATTTGCCGAGGAAATGGCAAGAAGTCTTCCCAAGGGCTGCCCCGGCGGCAAGGCCAGCGCGGTGATCAGCCTGAAGGTTGATGGCCGCAACGCAGCGCGGATGCGGGCCGATTGCCCCCGCAATCCCGATACCGGCAAACCCGAAGTGTTCTGGATCGTGCTGATCGCCGGAGAGCGCGACATGCATTCCCGCCAGGTCGCCTTTCGCCGGATCCCGACTGCTGCCGACACCGCCTGGGCCGAAGGCGTCATCGCCGCCACCCGGCTGTGCAGACCGGGCAGCAAAGCCAAGGGCTGTTAGGCGGACGGCGTTCTTCGCCAGGCGAGGAAGAAGCCAAGCCCCAGCAGCAGATCGATCCCCGCGAACACGGCCACCGGCGGCGCGACCGGGTAGCCCTGCGCGAACAGTGCCAGGGCGGGAACGCCGAAGGCCAGCTTTTCCGTCACGGCCAGCGGCATCAGTGCGCGGTACCTCACAGGATCGCTGCCGATCACCCAGAACACCCCTTGAAACACCAGCGCAAGGCCGATGAAGCCCAGCAGCGTCTCGCCCAACTGCGGCGGCAGGGGTGCGAAATACATCGGGGTCAGGACGATCAGGCCATAGATCGCGGCCCAGCGGAACATGCGGGAGGGGAAACGGCTGGCATCGGTCATCCGGTCAGTCTTGCGCCAATAGCCCGCCCGCGCAACCCGGGTCGTTGACCTAACCCGCCAGGCTGACGCGGCCGCCGGCATGGCGGACCAGCCGCCCGCCCAGTTCCAGCTCCAGCAGGGCGAGCTGGACGGCGGCGGGGCTGTCCCCGCTCTGGCGGATCAGTTCGTCGACCGCGACCGGCGCGGTGGTCAGAAGAGTCGCAACATCGGCCGGGGCATCGGCCAGATCGTCGGGCAGCGCCGCGAAGTCCGCCGCCGTCTCGCGGAAGGTGGAGCGCGGCTGGCCATCGAACCCGGTCAGCAGTTCCACCACGTCGGCGGCCGATTGCACCAGCACGGCCCCTTCGCGGATCAGCTGGTTGCAGCCCTGCGAGCGCGGCTCGAGCGGAGAGCCGGGCACGGCCATCACTTCGCGCCCCACCTCTGCCGCCAGCCGCGCCGTGATCAGCGAGCCGCTTTTCGGCGCGGCTTCGACCACCACGGTGCCGGAGGCGAGGCCCGCAATGATCCGGTTGCGGCTGGGAAAGTGGCGAGCCAGAGGTTCCGTCCCCGGGGGCTGTTCGGCCAGCAGCAGGCCTTCTGCCGCCACCTGTTCCTGCAGGTTGCGATGCTCAGGGGGATAGGCAATGTCGATCCCGCTGGCGATCACGCCGATGGTGCCGCCGGACAGCGCGGCCTGATGCGCCGCACCATCAATGCCGCGGGCCAGGCCCGAGACGACGACGAACCCCGCTTCGGCCAGGTCCACGGCGAACTGCCGCGCCAGCTTGACCGCGGCGGCCGAGGCATTGCGCGCGCCGACGATGGCGACACAGGGCCGCGCCGCCAGCGCGGCATCGCCCCGGCAGGTCAGGATCGGGGGAGCAGTATCAAGTTCGGCCAGCAGGGCGGGATAGTCCGCGCTGTCATGGAACAGGTAGCGCGCCCCGGCGGCGCGAACGCGGGCCACTTCATCAGCGACGCGGCTTTCATCGGCCACGCGGTAACCGCCGCCGCCGCGCGCAGCGAGGTCCGGCAGGGCCTCCAGCGCGGCGACGGCCGTGCCGAACCTGCGCAGCAACTGGCGATAGGATACCGGACCGACATTGGGCGAACGCAGCAGGCGGATGCGGGCAAAGGCTTCCTCCTGCGACAGCGCGGTCACGATTTCTGGCCCACCTTCGGTTCGGTCCCGGCGCGCAGGCGCTGGATATTGCCGCGGTGCAGCCACAGCACCAGCACTGCAATCGCCGCCAGCACCGGCGCGACCTGTGGCAGGCCGAAGGTCCAGGCGGCAACCGGCGCGGCCACGGCCGCGGTCATGCCTGAAAGCGAGGAGATGCGGGTCAGCGCCAGCATGACCAGCCAGGTGCCGGCATAGGCCAGCCCGATCGGCCAGCCGAGCGCAAAAGTGACCCCCAGCGTGGTGGCCACTCCCTTCCCGCCCTTGAACTTCAGCCAGACCGGGAAGCAATGCCCCAGCACCGCCCCCAAGGCGGCCAGGCCGGCCACTTCCGGCCACCAGCGCCAGGCGAGCCAGACCGCCAGGAAACCCTTGAGTCCGTCCAGCAACAGCGTTCCGGCCGCGAGCCCCTTGTTGCCGGTGCGCAGCACATTGGTGGCGCCGATGTTGCCTGATCCGATCTGGCGCAGGTTCCCTTCCCCGAACAGGTTGGTGAGTATCAGGCCAAAGGGGACCGACCCCAGCAGATAGCCCAGCCCCAGCGCGTACAGCCATTCCATCACGGCACCTTCCCTTCCTGACCCAACCGTAGCTACAAGGCAGGGCCGATCACAAGCCTGCTTTGGGGGAATGCCACGGAAATGGACGCAAGCGCGCCGATCCTGCTGTTCGATCCCGGTGTCGGCGGCCTGTCGGTGCTGGGCGAAGTGCGCCGCCTGCTGCCCGATGCGCCGGTGATCTATGCCGCGGACAACGGCGGCTTGCCTTATGGCACCAAGACCGAGGCCGAAGTCGCGGCGCGGGTCTGCGGCCTGCTGGGACGGATGAGCGAGCGCTACCGCCCGCGTCTGATCTGCATCGCCTGCAACACTGCCAGCACCATCGCGCTGGCCATGGTCCGTGACGTGCTGAACGTGCCGATCGTGGGAACGGTACCGGCAATCAAGCCGGCGGCGGAGCAGACCCGCAGCGGCGTGATCGGCTTGCTGGGCACGGCGGCCACGATCCGCCAGCCCTATGTTGACCGGCTGGCCGCAGAATTCGCTGCTGACAAGCGCCTGCTGCGCCACGCCGCGGGGGAACTGGTTGGGGCAGCCGAAGCGAAGCTGCGCGGCCTGCCGGTCGACCCCGCCATCTATGCTCGGGCTGCCGCCGGTTTGCGCGATCAACCGGGCGGGATGGAAGTCGACACCGTGGTCCTGGCCTGCACCCATTTCCCGCTGGTGGCAGACGAACTTGGCGAGGCCTTTGGCCCCGGTGTGCGCTTTGTCGATGGCGCGGCCGGGATTGCGCGGCGGATTGCCCACCTGACCCAGGGCCAGCCGCTGACCCGCAGCCGACCCGACTTCGCCCTGTTCACGAAAGACGAACCGGGGCTTGCCGCGCTGGCCCCGGCGCTGGCACAATACGGCCTTGGCCCGGACCGCACCCCCGCGATGGAGATCCTGACATGACCAAGCGGTTCAACCTGTTCGTTCTGTTCATGGCCGTGCTGCTGGGTGCGCCCTACTATTGGCTGCTGCTCGATAATCGCCCCGGGGCAGCGGAAGCCAAACCGGTGACCATGGCCCAGTTGCGCGAGCTTGCCGCCGCGATGCCGGGCAATGCCCCCGACCGGGTCGAGCTGGAGATCGTCGCCTACCGCCGCCTGCCGGGCAACCTGTTCGTGGCCGGAGCAGGCATGAAACGCAAACTGGTTGGCGTGATGGCCTGGCAGCTCCCGGTCGATGGAGGCAAGGCTGTTGTCATCGACAGCGGCCTGTCCGAACCGGCCGCGACAGAGATGGGCATGGAGGCTTACGATCGTCAGGCCCAGGCCCGGATCAACACCGCCATGGAGCGGGCCGGCACGACCCTGATCACGCACGAGCACATGGACCACGAAGGCGGCCTGGTGGCGCTGGGCAAGCCCGAAGTGCTGGCCCGGGCGCGGCTCAATGCCAACCAGATCGAGGACAACCGCTGGACCGAAATGCTGCCCTGGCCGCAAGGCGCGCGGCCCCAGCCGTCGCTGGCCGGATCGGAGCCGGTTGCCGTCGCGCCGGGGGTGGTCGTGATCCCCGCCCCCAGCCATACACCGGGGTCGCAGATGATCTTCGTCCGCCTGTCCGACGGGCGCGAGTTCCTGTTCGCCGGTGATATCGCCACCTTCGCCCAGAACTGGCGCGAGACCCGCGCCCGCTCGCGGCTGGTTGGCGACTGGTTCGCTCCCGAGGTGCGCGGAGAGGTTTTCGCCTGGCTGAGAACGATCAAGGCGTGGAAGGAGCAGGCCCCCGGCTTGATGATCGTGCCCGGGCATGACTTCGAATTCATGATCAGCACTGAACGTCCGACCGGCATCGTGCGCGGCTTTTCGCCGCCTGCGGATTGATCCAGCGCAAGGTGTTATTTCTGGCAATCGGGCACAGACTGGCGTAGAGCGCGCCCAAACACGGCGCTCAGCCGGGGGAACTTAGTCACGTGAACTACGACCAGATTTTCGACCAGGCGATCGATCGGCTTCATTCCGAAGGCCGCTACCGCGTGTTCATCGACATTCTGCGCAACAAGGGCGCCTATCCCAACGCGCGCTGCTTTGCCGGGCACAACGGGCCGAAGGACATCACCGTGTGGTGTTCCAACGATTACCTCGCCATGGGCCAGCACCCCAAGGTGATCGCCGCCATGGAAGAAGCGCTGCACGATGTCGGCGCGGGTTCCGGCGGCACCCGCAACATTGGCGGCAACACGCACTATCACGTCGATCTGGAGGCCGAGCTGGCCGACCTGCACGGCAAGGAAGCCGCACTGCTGTTCACTTCGGGCTATGTCTCGAACGATGCCACGCTTTCCACCCTGGCCAAGATCCTGCCGGGCTGCGTGATCTTTTCCGACGAGCTGAACCACGCCAGCATGATCGCCGGGATCCGCAATTCCGGCGCCGAAAAGCGGGTGTTCCGCCACAATGACCTGGAACACCTGGAAGAGCTGCTGGCCGCCGAAGCGCCCGAAACGCCCAAGCTGATCGCGTTCGAATCGGTCTATTCGATGGAAGGCGATGTCGCCCCGATCCACGCGATCTGCGACCTTGCGGAAAAGTACAACGCGCTGACCTATATCGACGAAGTTCACGCCGTCGGCATGTACGGCCCGCGCGGCGGCGGCATCACCGACCGGGACGAAGCCGCACACCGGATCGACATCATCGAAGGCACGCTGGGCAAGGCCTTTGGCGTGATGGGCGGCTATATCGCCGCGGACGCCCGGATCATCGACGTGATCCGTTCCTATGCCCCGGGTTTCATCTTCACCACCTCGCTCTCGCCGGTGCTGGTCGCCGGCGTGCTCGCCTCGGTCCGCCACCTCAAGAACTCCAGCGTCGAGCGTGAGGGCCAGCAGGCTGCCGCCGCTATGCTCAAGCAGCTGTTCCGGGATGCCGGTCTGCCGGTGATGGATTCGACCACCCACATCGTTCCGCTGATGGTGGGCGATCCGGTCAAGGCCAAGAAGATCTCGGACATCCTGCTGGCCGAGTATGGCGTCTATGTGCAGCCGATCAACTACCCGACCGTTCCGCGCGGCACCGAACGTCTGCGCTTTACGCCGGGTCCGGCCCATACCGAGCCAATGATGCAGGACCTGACCAAGGCCCTGGTTGAGATCTGGGCCCGGCTGGACCTGCGCCGCGCGGCCTGACCGGGCAAGAATTCCACCTAGACCGGCGATGAAAACCCGTTAGGTTCCGCGCCCGTGCTCCGGGTCGCGGAGCCATCGGCCGCGGGCCGGTGTGAGGGTCTCAGGGAGTGGAACATGGCAACCGATTGGGCCGCAGACGTCAAGAAATACGCCGCCAAGGCCGATGACGCGATCATCGCCGGGATTGTCCGCTATTGCGGCATTGCACTGAGCAAGCCGGATTCCGCGCTGGTCGCCTTCAGCGATCCCAAGGAACTCGACCGGGTCCGCAACAACTTCCTCAAGAAGAAGCTGGGCCGCACCGAAAGCGACGCCGAACTTGATGCCGCGATTGCCAAGGTCGGCACCAAGATGAAGGCAGACCGGACCAAGAACCGGGTCACCGTCTATTACCTGCTGGCCGCGCACTACAAGGCGTTGGACCTGTTCGCTCCCAAGACCAAGGCAGCACCGGCCAAGGCTGCGGCCAAGCCCGCGGCCGAGAGAAAGCCGGCCAAGGCGGATGCCCCCGCCAAGGCTTCTGCCAAGGCCAAGTCTGCCGCCGATCCCAAGCCTGCCGCCGAGAAGAAGCCCGCCGCGAAGAAGGCGGCACCGGCCAAGGCTCCTGCCGCAAAGGCCGCTCCGGCAAAGCCGGCAGCGGCCAAGAAGGAACCCGCTGCCAAGGCCGCGCCGGCCAAGAAAGCGTCCCCCGCCAAGAAGGCTGCCGCCGCACCGGTCGCTGCCGCCGCATCTGCGGCAACGGCTCCGCAGGCGCTGGCCTCTGCCCCCGTCGCCACGCCGCCGGAAACCGCACCTGCAGCGGCGGCCGAACCGGCTCCGGCAGCTCCGGTGGCCGCTGCCGCTGCCCCTGCCCCGGCTCCCGCCGCCAAGGCCGCTCCGGTGGCCCGTCCGGGCGCCGTGGAGGAAGATACCGGCCTTGGCTGGCTGTGGTGGGTCCTCGCGGTCCTCGCGCTGGCGTTCCTAGCCTGGTGGCAGCTCACCTGATTCCCAATCCCGCTCAAGGCGTGACCGGCCCGGTGTCTCAAAAGCGAGACACCGGGCCGCTGCACTTTGGGGCAAGGCTTGCTTTCGCTCCGCTCAACCGTCATCGTCCCTCGCAGGGTGGCGATCCGGCAGAGACCGCACCGCTGTTGAGAGGAGAGCGCCATGGCGGGCTCAAGGCAGAACCATTCGGATCGGGTGCTGGCCACGGTCCAGTCCGGCACGGCCGCAGCCACATCCGCGGTTGCCGCATCATGGTGCCGTTCCGCCCTTCATCACGGTCTTGATCCGTCCGCAGGACGGCGCGGAGAGCGCCTTGGCGGGCTTGAGCTTGACCGCCTGCGCGAAGCCAACGGCGAGTTGCTTGCCGCTGCCACGCCGGTGCTTGACCGCCTCTATGGCAGCGTCGGGCGGACCGGCTGCGCCGTGGTTCTGTCCGACACCCGCGGCGTGATCCTGGAAGCACGCTCGCAGCAGGGCGATCACGGCCTGTTCGACGCGATCGGACTGGCCCCGGGAGCGGAATGGAGCGAAGCCGCCGAAGGCACCAACGGGATCGGCACCTGCCTGGTCGAGGGCCGGCCGGTCACGATCCTGCGGGCCGAGCATTTCGCCAGCCGCAATGTCGATGTGTCCTGCATGGACGCACCGGTGTTCGATCCCGACGGGCAACTCGTCGCCGCGCTGGATGTGTCGACCTGCCGCGCCGATCATGGCGAGGCGATGGCGACGATGATTGCCGCCCTGGTGCAGGATGCCGCGCGCCAGATCGAACGCGATTTCTTCTGCCGCCGGTTTGCCGATGCGCGGATCGTCTATGCCCCGGAAGCCGCCGGACGCGGATCGGCCCTGCTGGCGGTGGACCGCGACGATCTGGTGATCGGTGCCACCCGCGCCGCACGCCGCCAGTTCCATCTCGATGCCGCCGCGCTGGGCAATCCGCGCCCCCTGGCCGACGTGCTTGGCACCGGCGAACGGGCCGGGTTCGAGGATGGCGACCGCGCCGTCCTGCGTCAGGCGCTGGCCCGCAGCGGCGGCAACGTGGCAGCAGCCGCGCGTCTGCTCGGCATTGGCCGGGCCACCATGTACCGGCGGATGGAACGCGCCGGCATGGGCGGAATGCACTGAGCGCGCATCTGTCTCACCAGCGATACACCTTCGCCCTGTCGGCCTTTCCACCCCCCTACCCCCGCAACGCTTGACCTGACACCTCTCTTGCCAAGGCCGGAACCCAATCCGGCCTGACCCGAGAGGAGCAAAGGCCATGAACGTAATGACCGCGGATGCCGCCGCGAAACTGGCATCCCCCTTCGCCGCGACCTATGACAATTTCATCGGCGGCAAGTGGACCGCGCCGGTGAACGGCCGGTACTTTGACAACATCAGCCCGATCACCGGCCAGCCGGTCTGCAGGATCGCCCGCAGCGACGCGGCCGACATCGAGCTGGCGCTGGATGCCGCCCATGCCGCCAAGACGGCCTGGGGTCGCACCAGCCCGGCCGAACGGGCGCTGATCCTGCACCGCATCGCCGACCGGATGGAAGCCAATCTGGAGCGGCTCGCGCTGGTCGAAACCTGGGACAACGGCAAGCCGATCCGCGAAACCATGGCCGCCGACATCCCGCTGGCGATCGACCACTTCCGCTATTTCGCCGGCTGCGTCCGCGCGCAGGAAGGTTCGATCGGCGAGATCGACCATGACACGATGGCCTATCACATCCACGAACCGCTGGGCGTGGTTGGCCAGATCATCCCGTGGAACTTCCCGATCCTGATGGCCGCGTGGAAGCTGGCCCCGGCCCTGGCCGCGGGCAATTGCGTGGTGCTCAAGCCCGCCGAGCAGACCCCGGCCTCGATCATGGTGCTGATGGACCTGGTCGGCGATCTGCTGCCCCCGGGCGTGCTCAACGTGGTCAACGGTTTCGGGCTGGAAGCCGGCAAGCCGCTGGCCAGTTCCAAGCGGATCGCCAAGATCGCCTTCACCGGCGAGACCGGCACCGGCCGCCTGATCGCGGGCTATGCCAGCGAGAACCTGATCCCGGTGACGCTGGAACTGGGCGGCAAGAGCCCCAACATCTTCTTCGCCGACGTGGCCGACCACGATGACGACTTCTTCGACAAGGCGATCGAGGGTTTCGTGATGTTCGCGCTCAACCAGGGCGAGGTCTGCACTTGTCCCAGCCGCGCGCTGATCCACGAGAGCATCTATGACCGGTTCATGGAACGCGCACTGAAGCGGGTGGGCGAAATCGTCCAGGGCAGCCCGCTCGATCCCGCCACCATGATCGGGGCCCAGGCCAGCCAGGAACAGCAGGAGAAGATCCTGAAGTACCTGCAGATCGGCAAGGACGAAGGCGCCGAAGTGCTGATCGGCGGCGGCGTGGCCCAGCTGCCCGGGGACCTGGCCGGCGGGTTCTATATCCAGCCGACCGTGTTCAAGGGCCACAACAAGATGCGGATCTTCCAGGAAGAGATTTTCGGCCCGGTCGTTTCCACCACTACTTTCAAGACCGAGGAAGAGGCCCTGGCCATCGCCAACGATACCATGTTCGGCCTGGGCGCGGGCGTGTGGAGCCGCAACGTCAATACCTGCTACCGCTTCGGCCGCGCAATCGAGGCCGGGCGGGTCTGGACCAACTGCTATCACGCCTATCCGGCCCATGCAGCCTTTGGCGGCTACAAGCAGTCCGGCATCGGGCGTGAAACCCACAAGATGATGCTGGAACACTATCAGCAAACCAAGAACCTGCTGGTGTCCTACAGCCCGAAGAAGCTCGGCTTCTTCTAACCACGGAACCCTTCAGGGTCGCACAGGTCCGGCGGGCGCGCGGGGAACCCTCCCTCTCCCGACCCCGCTCCCGCCGGGCCGCATCATGTCATCCGGACCAGGCCGCGTGCCGCAAATCTGTTTGCGGCGCGACGGGAGCGGCTTTGCCCGGCTCAATCAGGGGAATACCGATGAAGAAACTGCTTGCCGGCGCGGCCCTTGCCGCCCTTGCCCTGCCCAGCGCTGCCTTTGCCGAAGAGGGCGAAGGGATCGACGTCAGCGTCACGCTGACCGGGTCCACCAACTATCAATGGCGCGGCGTCAGCCAGACCGACAACCAACCCGCGATGTTTGCCGCCGTCAGCGCCAGCTACAAGGGCTTCTACGCCGGGGCCGGAACCGAGAACGTCGACTTTGCCGGGATCGATCAGGAATACGATCTGTGGGCCGGCTATGCCCTGCCGCTGGGCAAGGCCAAGCTGGACCTGGGCGTGGTCCGCTATGGCTATGTCGACGCCCCGACCAACATCGACACCACCGAGATCAAGGGCGCCCTGACCGTACCGGTCGGGAAGGTCTCGCTGACCGGAGCGGTCTATCATACCTGGGACTATTTCGGCACGGATGCCGATGCGACCTATTTCGAAGCTTCGGCCGCCATGCCGGTCAATGACAAGCTGAGCCTGTCAGGCGCATTCGGCCATCAGACCGTCGATGGGCTGTTCAATTACAACACCTGGAACCTTGGCGCGTCCTATGCCGTGTTCAAGGGCGCCAGCATCGATGTGCGCTATCACGATACCGATGATGACGGGGTACTGTTCGGCCGCCTGGGCAAGGCCCGGCTGGTCGGATCGTTCAGCATTACCTTCTGATCCCGCACAACCGGTGCAAAGGAAAGGGGGCGACGGACCGGCCGTCGCCCCCTTGTCTGTTTCCGGCCTTGCCTGTGCGGCTCAGCGCAGCGAGACGACGTTGTCGCTCTGGCGCGGATCGCGGCGGTCACCGCGGTACTGGCTGGCCATCGGCTCATCGTCGACGGTGACGACACTGCCGGTGCCGAACCCGTTGAAGCGGGTCTTCATCGCCGCACCATAGGCGCCCAGCATGCCGACTTCGATATAGTCGCCCGGCTGGATATCGGCCGGCAGCAGGAACGGGCCTTCCATATAGTCGGCATCGTCGCAGGTCGGGCCGTAGAACGAATAGGTCCCCAGTGCATCGACCCGCCCTTCGGCCAGGCACTTCACCGGGAAACGCCAGCCGACGTGGGCCGCATCGTAGAGCGCGCCATAGGCACCGTCGTTGATGTACAGTTCGTCATCGCGGCGCTTTTCGACGCGGACGATCATCGAATTGTACTCGGCGCACAGGGCGCGGCCCGGCTCGCACCACAGTTCGGACGAGTAGGACACCGGCAGCGATTCGAACGCGCGGGCGATGACATCGAAGTAATCGCCCAGCGGCGGAGGCTCCATGCCCGGATAGATCGACGGGAAGCCGCCGCCGACATCGACGATATCGACCGTGACCGAGGCATCGACGATCGCGGCGCGAACCCGCTCCATCGCCTGGACATAGGCAAACGGGGTCATCGCCTGGCTGCCGACGTGGA
Organism: Sphingomonadales bacterium; assembly: GCA_017302615.1. Taxonomy (GTDB): domain Bacteria; phylum Pseudomonadota; class Alphaproteobacteria; order Sphingomonadales; family Sphingomonadaceae; genus Novosphingobium. The sequence continues at coordinate 6,998 of JAFLDB010000001.1, read as the reverse complement.
AGCACACGCCCAGCCAGTCCGCCACCTGGCGGGTCGCCTGGAGCAGCTCCCCGGCATCGGCCAGATCGATCCCGAACTTGGAAGCGAGGCTCAGCTCCGAATAGTCCGACGAGACGCGCAGCCGCACGCACAGGCGCAGGTCAGCTGCAGGGGTGCCGTCCTCGGCCGCGGTCGCCTTGACGATCTTGTCGAGCTCTTCGCGGCTGTCGAGGCTGAAGGTCCGCACGCCGTGGACCTTGTAAGCCTCGGCAATGGCGCTGGCCGGCTTCACCGGGTGCATGTAGCACAGCACGGCTTCGGGCAGCGTTTCACGCACCAGCCGCACTTCAGAGATCGAGGCGACATCGTAATGGGTAATGCCCGAGGCCCACAGGACCTCAAGCAGATCCGGCGAGGGATTGGCCTTCACCGCATAGAGCGACTTGCCCGGAAACTTCTCTGCAAAGAAGCGGGCGGCGCGCGCTGCGGCGTGCGGGCGGTTCAGGATGACCGGTTCGTCGGGCGCGAGCGCGCGAACTACGGACAGAGCGTCAGGATAATTCTGCAACTCAAGGGACCCCCAATAGGCCTGCTGGCCAGGTAACACGAAGACGAGGCTGCCTTGCGGTTATTGGAAGTCCCCTTGGGGCAGCGGGGGGTCGCTATAAAGATTCGGCCCTTAAGTGCAAATGAATTTTCATGACCGATTTGTTACAAATCACCCTCGCATCAGATGCTCGGCAACTGCCCGATAGGCGGGCAGCGAGGTGGGGTCGAATGCGCTGTTGGCCGCCACCGGATGCGAGCCGAACCGGGCAATCACAACTTCGGCCACCGGGTCCACCCAGATCGCCTGCCCGTGGATCCCGCGGGCGGAAAAAGCGCCATGATTTCCACCGATTGACCACCACTGGCTCTTGTAGGATCCGTCCGGCAGCCAGACGTATCCGGCCGGCTTGAACTCGGTTTTGCTGCCCCCGGCCTTGACCCGCGCCACCACTTCGCGGGCGATTGCCTGGCCGCCGCCGCCGGCCCCGTCCAGCCGCATCGCCTCGCCGAAGCGGGCCATGTCGCGCAGCACCGGATTCAGCCCGCCCCCGGCGAAGGGCATCCCGGTCGAATCGATCAGGAAATCGGCGTCCTGTTCCATCCCCAGCGGCTGCCAGATTCGCTCGCTCAGCACCCTGTCGAGCCGCTTGCCCTCGGTTCGCGCGACCAGCCAGCCGAGCACTTCGGTATTGGCGGTGCGGTAGGTGAAGCGCTCCCCATGCGTCCCGTTCTTGCCGATGGTCGGCAGGAAGGCATAGACGTCGGTCGGCCCGGCATAGCCCGGTGCGCGCGGGGTCAGGCCCAGGGCATTGCTCATCGCGCCGATGCCGGAATTGGGATCGGTATATTCCTCGCTGAAATCGATCGCGGTGGTCATGTCCATGACCTGCCGCAGCGTGGCATCGGCAAAACCGCTGCGGGCAAGTTCCGGGATCAGATCGCCCATCGGCGCGGCGGGATCGAGCCGGCCTTCCTCCACCAGCATCTCGGCCAGCGTGCCGACAAAGCTCTTGGTCACCGAAAAGGCGATATGCGGCGTGTCGTGGCGGGTGACGCCAAGGTAGCGCTCATAGACGATTGCGCCCCGGTGCAGCACCAGCACGGCATCGGTGAAATTAACGGCGAGCGCCTGTTCCCAGGTCAGTTCGCGCCCGTCGTCCATCGCATTGAAGCGCACCGCATCGATGTCATCCCGCAGCGCCACCGGCAGGTCCCAGACCGGCCCCTGCCCGCGCGAGACCCGCACCGTCGGCAGAAACTCCCGCATGTTCGAGTACGCATAGCGATGGGTCGGAAACCGCATGTGATCTGCCCGGCTCCATGCCAGCCGCTTGTCCGGCGGCGGCGGCAGCCCCTCCATCCAGCCCATGACGACGGGATCGGAACTTTGGGCATCCAGGATCTTGTCGGGCATTGCACTCTCCGGCCTTGTTTTGCCGGACCATGCCCTAGGAAAGCCGGTCGCGGAAGTCCTCGTAGCCGAAGCGCTTGATGCATTCGAGACTGTCGGTCTCGCTGTCCCACAGCCAGATCGAGGGCAGCGGCACGCCGTTGAAGGTGGTGGTCTTGACCATCGAATAGTGCGCCTGATCGAGGAAGGCGAAGCGCTGGCCGACCTGCGGCCCTTGCGCAAAGCGGTAATCGCCGATCACGTCGCCGGCCAGGCAGCTTGGCCCGCCGAGGCGCATCGCCCCGCCCGCGCCCTCGTCGATATCGGTATCGATCTGCGGCAGTTCGCCCAGCATGGCCGGGCGATAGGGCGCCTCGATCACATCGGGCATGTGGCAGGTGGCGGAAATGTCGACGATGGCGACCGGCATCCCGTTGTGGCCCAGATCGAGCACGGTGCCGACCAGGATCCCGGCATCGAGCGCCACGGCTTCGCCCGGCTCAAGATAGACTTCGGCCCCGGTATCTTCCTTCAGGTCCTTCAGGAACTCGACCAGTTCATCGCGCTGGTAATCGGCGCGGGTGATGTGGTGTCCGCCGCCCAGGTTGATCCACTTGAACTGGCCGAAATAGGGCTCGAGATAGTCGAACGCGACATCCCAGGTGCGGCGCAGCGGTTCGAAATCCTGTTCGCACAGGGTGTGCATGTGGATCCCGTCGACCAGCGCAAGATGCTCTTCAGTCAGCTGGTCGATCGGAAAGCCCAGGCGCGAATGCGGCGCGCACGGATCATAGCGCGGCACTTCGCCTTCGGGATGCAGGGGGTTGATCCTGAGGCCGATATCGAAGCTTTCACCCCGCGCCCGCGCTGCCTCGATGATCGCGCTGCAGCGCACGATCTGCTGCGGGGAATTGAAGATCACGTGGTCCGACAGGCGCAGGATCTCGTCGAGGTCCTCCGGCTTGTAGGCCGCGCAATAAGTCGCGATCTCACCGTCGTAGAACTCGGAAGCCAGTCGTGCCTCCCACAGGCCGGAGGTGCAGACCCCGTCGAGGTATTCGCCGACGATCGGTGCCACCGACCACATCGAAAAGGCCTTGAGCGCGGCCAGCACCTTCACCCCGGCCCGGTCGCGGATGTCGGCGAGGATCGAAAGGTTCTGCCGCAGCCGCGCGGCATCGACCACGAATGCGGGGCTATCGACACGCGACAGGTCAAAATGGGCAAATGCGCCCGGATCGCCGGCCCTGGTTTCCATCAGAACTCCACCGGCCCCGGCAGTTCTTTGACCTGCCACGGCAGGCCCTGCGTGTTCAGCATGTCCATGAACGGATCAGGGTCCATCTGCTCCATGTTGAACACGCCCTCGCCCTGCCATGCGCCGGTCAGCATCATGGCCGCGCCGATCATTGCCGGGACGCCGGTGGTGTAGCTGATCGCCTGGTTGCCGGTTTCGGCATAGGCGTCTTCATGGTCGCAGATGTTGTAGATGTAGAAGGTCTTCTCGCCGCTACCGTCCAGCGCCTCGCCGGTGGCGATGTCGCCGATGTTGGTCTTGCCCTTGGTGGTCGGCCCCAGCGTTTCGGGCTTGGGCAGCACGGCGGCAAGGAACTGGAGCGGAATGATTTCCCTGCCCTGGTACATCACCGGATCGATCCGGGTCATGCCGACGTTCTGCAGCACGGTCAGGTGGGTAATGTAGGCATCGCCAAAGGTCATCCAGAAACGGGCGCGTTCCAGCTCGGGGATGAACTTGGCGAGGCTTTCCAGCTCCTCGTGGTACATCATGTACATGTTCTTGGGGCCGACGCCCTCGAACTCGAACGCCACCTTCTTGCTCATGGCAGGGGTTTCGACGAACTGGCCGTTTTCCCAGTGCCGCGCCGGGGCGGTCACTTCGCGGATGTTGATTTCCGGGTTGAAGTTGGTGGCAAAGGCCTGACCGTGATCGCCGCCGTTGCAGTCCAGAATGTCGAGCTGGCGGATGGTCTTGAGCTTGTGCTTCTTCAGCCACATCGCGAAGACGCTGGTCACGCCCGGATCGAAGCCGGAGCCGAGCAGCGCCATCAGGCCCTTTTCCTTGAACCGATCATGATAGGCCCACTGCCAGCTGTATTCGAACTTGGCCTCGTCCTTCGGCTCGTAGTTCGCGGTGTCGAGGTAATCGACCCCGGCGGCCAGGCACGCGTCCATGATCGGCAGGTCCTGATACGGCAGGGCCAGGTTGACCACCAGCTTGGGTCCGATCTGCTCGATCAGGCGGGTCAGCGCGGGCACTTCCTCGGCATCGATCTCATAGGTCTGGACGGTCTGGCCCGTGCGTTCCAGCACCGAGGCGGCAATCGCGTCGCACTTTGCCCTGGTGCGGCTGGCGAGGTGAATCTCGCTGAAAATCCCGGCATTCATCGCCATCTTGTGCACGCAGACCGAGCTTACGCCGCCCGCGCCGATCACCAGAACCTTGCTCACTGCTCGAATCTCCTTGCCGCAGAATTGCGCGCATATAGGATTGTTTCATGACCGCACAACAAATGCGAACCCCGACTCCCGAAGGGGTAGTCCGCGCTGCCGCCAAGATAGCCGATCTGCTGCCAAACACACCTTTAATCGAGGCGGCGGTGAACGGCCGCGCGGTGTGGTTCAAGGCCGAGTGCCTGCAGCCGATCGGTGCGTTCAAGATCCGCGGCGCGTGGCACCGGCTGAGCGACCTTTCACCCGAGGAACAAGCGCGCGGCGTGGTCGGGGTGTCCAGCGGCAACCATGCCCAGGGCGTGGCCTGGGCGGCGCGGCGGCTGGGCATTGCCGCCACCATCGTCATGCCGGTCGACGCGCCGAAAGTGAAGCTGGAGGCAACCCGCGCACTGGGCGCGAACGTGGTCCTGTATGACCGCCCCGGCGGCGAGGACCGCGATGAAGTGGCCGCGCGGCTGGTTGAGCAAAGCGGCGCAACGCTGGTCCATGCCTTTGCCGATCCGTGGGTGATCGAAGGCCAGGGCAGCGCCGGGATCGAGATCGCGGCGCAGCTCGCCGCGCGCGGCCTGCCCGGCCCGAGCCGGATCGTCTGCCCGTGCGGCGGCGCGGGGCTGACGGCCGGCCTTGCGCTTGCCTGCCCCGACGCGAAAATCGTCCCGGTCGAACCCGAAGGCTGGGATGACGTGCGCCTGAGCCTGGAGGCCGGCCACATCGTCGGCGTGCCCGATCCCTCGGTGCCGACCGCCTGCGATTCGCTGCAAACCCCGGCCACCAAACCGATCAACTTCGCCGTCCTGCGGAACCGGGTATCGCGCGTGCTGGTCGCCAGCCCGGCCGAGATCCGCGCGGCCCAGCGCTGGGCTTTTGCCAACCTGCACCTGGTGGTCGAACCTGGCGGAGCGGCTGGCCTCGCTGCCGTGCTGGCCGGCAAGATCGAGCCGGACGGGCAGACGGTGGTAGTTCTATCCGGCGGCAACACCGACGCCGAGGCCTTTGCCAAAGTACTGACAACCCAAGATTAGTTGCATTTGACAATCGGTCGCAGCAAGCACACCCTGCCATTCTCGGGTCACACGAGACAAAGGGGGAATCGATGCAGGCACAAGTTCTTGCACCGGCTGCGGTGCTGGTGCTGTGGTCGCTGGTCATGCTGTTCTGGACTGCGGGAACCCGCCTGTCCGCAATGAAGCAGGTCGGCGGCGGGCTGGACAAGGCCAAGCCGGGCGGTCGCGGACAGGATCTGGAAGGGGTGCTGCCGGACAACGTCAACTGGAAAGCCCATAACTACAACCACCTGATGGAGCAGCCGACGCTGTTCTATGCCACGGTGGCGATCCTGGCGATCATGGGGCCCGTGGCGCACGACGTGCTGTTTGCCTGGGCCTATGTCGGACTGCGGATCGTCCATTCGATCTGGCAGGCCACGGTGAACACCATCCCGGTGCGCTTCACCCTGTTCCTGCTGTCCACGTTCTGCCTGATCCTGCTGGCTTTGCACGCGGCCAAGCTGACTTTGCTGGCCGCCTGAAGGGGGAGAAACACCAATGACCGGAATGGAAATCCTGAAACCGCTGGCCGTGCTGGCCGGCTGGACGATGATCATGTGGATCTGGATGTACGCCACCCGGATTCCCGCAATCAATAAACTGCCCAAGCCGACCGAACCGGGTGCCGACCAGGGCTGGACCGGGGCCATGCTGGAAGGGCTGATCGCCCGCGAGGTGCAGTGGAAAGCCCACAATTACAACCACCTGCACGAAGCACCCACGGTGTTCTATGCCGTCGCCCTGGCTCTGGCGGTGATCGGACAGGGTGACGGACTCAATGCCCAGATTGCCTGGGCCTATGTGGCTTTGCGGATCGTCCACTCGATCTGGCAGTCGACCGTCAACAAGGTGGCGGTGCGGTTCCTGCTGTTCGCGCTGTCCAGCCTGTGCCTGATGGCGCTGACGCTGCACCTGCTGCTGGCGCTGTTCCACTAAGCCGATCCCCCCGGCCGGGCTGCCCGGCCGGGGGTTTCGATCAGAACATCTTGCGAAATTCCAGTTCGATCACGCGCCCGCGCGGAGCGAGGTAATCGCGCTGATAGGACAGCGGCACGGTGCCGCTGCCGTCGGTCACGGTCTGGACCGAATCGAACAGATTCTCGAAACGCAGCGACACCCGCGATCCCTTCAGGAACGGGACCTGCTTGGTCAGCTTGGGCATCATCGAGAATTCGGCAAAGAAGTTGATATTGACGTTGGTCGCACTGCCGAACCGCAGGTCGCTGGTGCCCGGCAGGCCGCTCGCCTCGATCGTGCTCGGCCCGGTCCAGCTGCCCTGGAAGAAGGTGCCGAAGCCCTTGTAGAACAGGCCGCCGTTGAATTCGACCGAGTGGCGCGGGCTGCCGCTGGCGCTGAGGCTGTCGCCGTCCAGCAGGTCCAGCGTCGGACCGCCCGGAGCGATCAGCACGCGGTTTTCGAGCTGCGCGGAATGATAGACGCCCAGGCTCCAGCGTCCCGGCGGACCGCCACCACCACCAAACATTGCGCCCATGAAGCCGCCTCGGCCGCCTCCACCGCCACCACCGGCACGCGGCGGGCCGCCGGCCGGCGCAGCGCCTGCC